>JAZSOH010000007.1:0-12989 GCA_045536815.1 Acutalibacteraceae bacterium
CCTTACAAAAGGTAAATTTCCGTTTGCCGTTGCCTTGTCGCTTGTAATCCGTTAGGATAACGGCGCTTCGCAGTTTTGTAAAAGGATTAAATTTTCACTATGTGTTGACAAATCTTTAAAATGGGTGTATAATACAAAAAATATTAAATTAAACCTGTGATTAAGAGTAGTAGGAAAGGCAGTTTCTTTTAAAGAGAGCCGCGGTTGGTGGAAGCCGGCAAAGAAATCTTTCTCAATGGACTTATGAGGGCAAACCGAAAAGCGTAGGGCTTAGTAGGGGCGACGGGTTTTCCACCCGTTATAAAGGGAACGTATATAAATGTATACGAAAAGGTGCATTCCGTTTGGAATGAATTTGGGTGGTACCGCAGGAATTATAACTCTTGTCCCATATTGGGGCAGGAGTTTGTTTTTTGATAAAGGGGAAGATTTTTTTGGGACTTATACGATGGCGAAAATAAATAACTTATATAAAATTAAATTTAATTTAAGGGGTTTATTTTGATGAACAAGTATAAAGATTTTGATAATTATTTAAAGGAATTTCCAAGCGAGGATGGCTATTTTGGTGAATATGGTGGCGCCTTTTTGCCTAAGGAACTTGAACCTGCATTTAAGGAGGCTAACGATGCTTATGAAGCAATTTGCCATTCAGCTCAGTTTATAAATGAGCTTAGAAGAATTAGAAAAGAGTTTCAGGGTAGGCCTACTCCTGTTTACCACTGCGAAAGGCTTTCGAAACTTTTTGGTAATTGCCAAATTTATTTAAAGCGTGAAGACCTTAACCATACAGGCGCACATAAGCTTAATCACTGTATGGGCGAAGGCCTTTTGGCAAAATATATGGGCAAGAAAAAGCTTATTGCTGAAACAGGCGCAGGACAACACGGTGTTGCCCTTGCAACAGCCGCCGCATATTTTGGTATGGAGTGCGACATTTATATGGGTGAGGTTGATATCGAAAAGCAGCACCCCAACGTTATCAGAATGAAGATGTTAGGCGCTAATGTTATACCGGTAACAAAGGGGCTTAAAACTCTTAAAGAAGCTGTTGACGCAGCTTTTGAAGCCTATCTTAATGAATATGATAATGCGATTTACTGTATTGGCTCTGCTCTTGGCCCTCATCCGTTTCCTAAAATGGTAAGGGATTTTCAGTCTGTTATCGGTATAGAGGCAAGGGAACAGTTTTTCGATATGACAGGCATTATGCCTGACGCTGTTTGTGCCTCGGTAGGCGGTGGTTCTAACTCTCTTGGTATGTTTACACCCTTCCTTTCCGACCCGGTTGAAATTTACGGTGTTGAGCCGCTTGGAAAGGGAAGTAATGTTGGTGACCACGCGGCAACTATGCAGTTTGGCACCAAGGGTCAGCTTCACGGATTTAAAAGCTATTTGCTTCAAGATGAAAATGGCGAGCCGCTTCCGGTTTATTCAATAGCAAGCGGACTTGATTATCCCGGTGTTGGTCCCGAACACGCATATTTAAGGGATGCCGGAAGAGTAAATTATGTTACCGCTTCGGACGAAGAAGCTATGGAGGCATTCTTCCTTCTTTGCAGATATGAGGGAATTATTCCGGCTATAGAAAGCGCTCACGCACTTGCTTATGCTATAAAATATGCAAAAGAGCATAAGAGCGGCTCTATTTTAGTTTGTCTTTCGGGTAGAGGCGATAAGGATATCGACTATGTTTATGAGAAATATGGTTGTGGAGAAAAATTTAATTTGAATAAATAGAATAAAACTGGCGTAGAGTTGTTTAAAGCACTACGTCAGTTTTAATTTTCCTTGAAAAAAGACAGTATCTTTGTTATAATTAAAATATATACTAGAAGTGAGGTGCTTTTTGTGACTATTTTAGATGTTAAAAACATTCTTTCTGCCACAGTAATTTGCGGTGAGGAGTATTTGGACAAAGAGGTGCATACCGCTTGCGGCTCGGATATGATGAGCGACGTTTTGGCCTTTGTTAAGGACCAATCTGTTTTAATAACAGGCCTTTGCAATTCTCAGGTTATACGTACTGCCGAAATGATGGATATGATTTGTGTTTGCTTCGTTCGCGGCAAAATGCCCGATGAAACTATGATAGAACTTGCCGAAGAGTATGGTATTGTTTTAATGGCAACCGAAAAAAGAATGTTCTCGGCTTGCGGTAAACTTTATGAAAGTGGACTAAGGGGAGGCGCGAAATAAAATGAGCGCTACCATGAAACTGCATTTTGAAGTATCGGGTGAGGATTTTACAAGAGCAGGTGAAGCTTCTGCAAAGGTGAAATCTAAGCTAAGGCAAATTGGTATTGACCCCGATGTTGTAAGAAAGGTTGCTATTGCCCTTTATGAAGGCGAAATCAACCTGGTTATCCATGCCGGCGGCGGTGAAATTTTTGTTGAAATTTCGCCTGAGGAGATAGGTATGATATTAAAGGATGAAGGGCCCGGTATTGCCGATGTAGAAAAGGCTATGACTGCGGGTTATTCAACTGCCACAGAGAATATTCGTTCTTTAGGCTTTGGCGCGGGTATGGGTCTTCCTAATATGAAAAAATATACTGATGAGATGAAAATTGAAACCGAACTTGGTAAGGGTACAACAATTTATATGAGAGTAAATCTTTAGGAGTGACATAATGTTTGATTTTATTCATTCTGTTTATCTCGACCCCGACAAATGCAAAGGGTGTATAAACTGTATTAAACGTTGTCCAACCGGTGCCATAAGGGTTAGGGGCGGAAAGGCGCACATTATAAAAGAATTTTGTATTGACTGCGGCGAATGTGTAAGGGTGTGCCCACATCACGCAAAAAAAACAAAGTACGATTCTTTGGATACAATGAACGACTTTAAGTATAAAATTGCTTTGCCTGCGCCCTCGTTTTATGCCCAGTTTAATAACGTTACCGATACTAGTATTATCTTAAAAGCGCTTATAAAACTTGGTTTTGACGATGTTTTTGAGGTTGCTGCTGCGGCCGAAATGGTTTCAGAGCTTACTAGGGAATATATTGAAAAGCACCCCGAGGGTAAACCGTATATAAGCACGGCTTGTCCCTCTATTGTAAGGCTTATAAGGGTTAGGTTTCCGTCCCTTATAGAAAAGCTTCTTCCAATAATTACGCCCGCCGATTTAGCGGCTTCTTTAGCTGTCAAAGAGGCTATGGAAAAAACCGGCCTTGAAAGAAAAGATATTGGTGTATTTTTCCTTTCGCCCTGCCCCGCAAAGATAACTGCGGTACATAACCCTCTTGGAATAGAAAAAAGCGAAATTGACAGGGTATTGGCAATTAAAAAGGTTTACACAAAACTTTTGCCCTTAATGGATGAGGCTGATGCAGGCGATAGTGAGCTTAAAAGAGCGGGACGAATTGGTATTAGCTGGGGCAAAAGCGGCGGTGAGGTTAGCGGCCTTTTAATTGATAGGTATATTGCCGCTGATGGCATTGAAAATGTAATTAAGGTGCTTGAAGATTTGGAAGACGGCAAGATTGCCGACCTTGACTTCGTTGAACTTAATTCCTGCATTGGCGGTTGTGTTGGCGGTGTTTTGCAGGTTGAAAATCCTTATATTGCAAAAACAAAACTTACATTGCTTAGAAAGTATATGCCTGTTGCAAGAACTCATCTTGACGGCAAAAATCCCGAGGATATGTTCTGGAAAAAAGAAATAGAATTTATGCCTGTTTTCCGTTTAGGCTCAAACACCAGGGAAAGCCTTGAACTTATGGCAAAAATTGATGAGCTTTTAGAGGAGCTTCCAGGCCTCGACTGTGGCTCTTGCGGGGCGCCTACTTGTAGGGCTCTTGCAGAAGATGTTATAAGGGGTGTGGCAAGTAAAAGAGACTGCATACATCTTCTTAAAAAGTATCTTCACAAAATTTCAAGCGATTTGAATTCGCTGTAGAAAAGAATAATAAAAGTGGCTTAGGTTTTCCTAAGCCGCTTTTTGTTTTGTTATGAAAGTTTAACCGATTCCCAAAGAAATTCATAATATGCTCTTATATCGGGGTCAATATCGTGAAAATACTGAACCTTTGGATAAACCTTTGGATATAAATATTCGTTGCCTTTAAGTGAATAATCTTCATTTTCTACAACCGAAGTGTTGGGGGAGGCATAGTAAATATATTCTGCAACCTCAAGAGCAACCTCGGGTTCCAAGAGAAAATTCATATAAAGTTTAGCTGCTTCTACATTCTTAGCGCCTTTGGGGATACAAATTGAATCAACAAAAATATTGGTGCCCTCTTTTGGATAAACAAACTCTAAATCAGGGTTGTTTTCCTGCATAAGTAAAAAGTCACCTGCATAGTAGGGGGCAATTGCCGCATCACCGTCTTCAAGCTTTTGAAAAATTTCGTCCATAACGTAAGACTGTAGAATTTCTTTTTGCTCAATAAGTTTTTCGGCCGCCTTGTCCCAAGTCTTTTTGTCGGTACTGTTAAGGTCTTGCCCTAAAAGGAGCTGTGCAATAGCAAAAGCATCTCGTGGGTTGTTAAAAGTTAAAATATCATCTTCATATTTTGGGTCCCACATGGTTTGCCAACTGTCAGGTTTTTCGCTTATTATTTTACTATTATAGATAAGACCAACCATACCAACACAGTAGGGAACTGAATATTCATTTCCTTTATCAAAATAAAGGTCTTTATATTTTTTGTCAATATACTTATAATTTGGTATGGTTTCGGCATCAAATTTAATAAGCATATCTTCCTTTATAAGACGTTCAATCATATAATCCGATGGAATTATAATATCATAAGAAACGCCACCGCTTTTAAGCTTTGCATACATCGCTTCGTTATTTTCGTAGGTGGTGTAATTGATTTTTATGCCTGTAAGCTCAGTAAACTTTTTGTTTATATCCATAGAGCCTTCGGTACCGTCGGGAATATATTCTCCCCAGTTAAAAACGTTAAGAGTGGTGCCTTTAAGTTCTTCAATATCGTAATTTCCTTCAAGGTTTAACTCATAGTCTGCGGGAAGTTCTGCATCCGAGGTATCTTCGACACAACCGCTAAAGCAAAGCAAAAACGAAAAAACAGTTAAAAGGCAAAGGAGTTTCTTTATATTTTTCATATCTTTTCCTCCTTTTTCTTTTCAGCTCTCGACTGCGCTATGTTAATAAGAATAAGGAGGATTAAAACTGAAAGGAACATAAGGGTTGAAAGGGCATACATATCAGGTGTAACCCTACGCTTTGTCATAGAGAAAATTTTAATTGGCAGAGTTTGGAAATTAGGTCCTGTTGTAAAATAACTTATTACAAAATCATCAAGAGAAAGCGTAAATGCCATCATAAGACCGGTAACCACGCCGGGCATAATTGAAGGAAGCACTACTTTAAAAAATGCTTGTAAGGGTGTACAGCCCAAATCCCTAGCCGCTTCCGAAAGGTTATTGTCGGTTTGTTTTAATTTAGGTAAAACCGAAAGAATAACGTAGGGCAGGTTAAAGGTGATATGGGAAATAAGCATTGTGCCAAATCCAAGGGAGTTTTTACTGCCAACAAATGTGCCAACAAAAACAAATAAAAGCATAAGTGATATACCCGTCACAATATCGGGGTTCATCATAGGAATATTAGTTGTTGTCATTGTGGCAGAACGTGCCCATTTCGATTTCATTCCATAAATGCCAACGGCGCTAAGCGTACCGAAAACGGTAGCGATTAGGGAAGAAAGAATTGCTAGAATAAGGGTGTTTTTAAGGGCGTCGATAGTTGAACTGTCATTTATAAGTTCGCCGTACCATTTAAGCGAAAAACCGCCGAAATGAGAAGTGCTTCTTGCTGAGTTGAATGAAAAAACAATCATAACAAAAATCGGCGCGTATAAGAAAAGAAGTACCAAAGCGGTATATATTTTGGAGATAGTTTTCATATTAAAATACCTCCGTCATCATCGTCTGCAAAGCGGTTCATTACGGCAAGGCTTATAAGTATAAGCACCATAAGAACAAGGGATATTGCGGCGCCAAGGTTGTAGTTATAGGATGACTGGAATTGCATCTCAATAACGTCACCTATAAGCATTGTTTTGCCACCGCCAAGCTTTTGTGAAATATAGAACGTACTAACACTAGGTACAAAAACCATAGTTATGCCCGAAATAACACCGGGCATACTTAGTGGAATTATAACCCTTCTAAGCCTTGAAATAGGGGACGAACCAAGGTCGGCCGCCGCTTCCAAAAGGCTTTTATCAATTTTAACCATAACGGTATAAATTGGTAAAATCATATAAGGAAGAAAATTGTAAACCATACCCAAAATAACTGCGGCAGGTGTGTTTATAAGGCGAAATGGACCGAGACCGATTTTGCCCAAAAGGGTGTTTATAATGCCTGTTCTTGCTAAAATGGTTATCCAGGAATATGTTCTTATAAGAAAGTTCATCCACATAGGAAGCATTATAAGCATACTTAGCATTCTTTTTGCCGAGGCTTTCATATTCGACATAAAATAAGCAAGAGGATAGGCAACTATTAGACAAATAACCGTAGCCTCAAAGGCATATAAAAGGGAAATACCAAAGGTTTTTGTATACCTTGTTAGCGAGGTGATATTGTCTAAAGTAAATGCGCCCGTTTTGTCGGTAAAGGCGTAATACGCAACCATAAAAAGCGGTACAATTATAAATATCGCAGACCAAACTATGTAAGGGGCGGAAACGAGTTTGTTTGTAAGTGAAGATTTTTTGTTCAATTCTCGCCCTCCCCAATATCAGAAAGGTGTTCAATTTCATCACTAAAGGTACTGTAGTCGCCGTACATACCCGAGTATTTCGATTTCTTCATAACGTGTATGGCGTCAGGCTCAATATAAAGACCAACCCTATCGTTAACCTTCTGTTCGTCGGTGGTTTGAATCATCCATTTGAAACCGCCAATATCAACAATAATTTCATAATGTACACCAAGGAATGTAACCGAGGTAACTGTACCTGTGAGCATTCCTGCCTCGGGCGGAACAATATCAACATCTTCGGGTCTTACAACCACGTCAACGTGCTCGTTTTCTTCAAAACCTTTGTCAAGGCAGGTGAAATCTTTGCCCGAAAATGAGGTTAAAAAGTCCTTTTTCATAACGCCGTCTAGAATATTGCTTTCACCAATAAAGTCGGCAACGAATGCATTTTCAGGCTCGTTATATATATCCTGAGGTGAACCAATTTGCTGAATAACGCCCTCATTCATAACCACAACTGTATCAGACATAGAAAGGGCTTCTTCCTGGTCGTGAGTAACGAAAATAAAGGTTATTCCAAGGCTCTTTTGAATGTTTTTAAGCTCGACCTGCATATCTTTACGAAGTTTAAGGTCAAGCGCAGCAAGTGGTTCATCCAAAAGTAAAACTTTAGGATGGTTTATAATAGCTCTGGCAATGGCAACACGTTGTTGTTGACCGCCCGAAAGCTTTTCAATATTACGCTTTTCATAACCGGTAAGGTTAACCATTTTAAGAATTTCTGCTACGCGCTCTTTAACCTCGTTCTCAGGAGTTTTCTTAACCCTAAGCCCAAAAGCAACGTTTTCAAAAACGTTAAGGTGCGGAAAAAGTGCATAACGCTGAAAAATGGTGTTAACCTGCCTTTTGTGTGCGGGAAGTTCGTTTACAACCTGCCCGTCAAACAAAATATCACCCTCGTCGGGAGAGACAAAACCCGCTATACAGCGTAGCGTTGTAGTCTTACCGCAACCCGAAGGGCCAAGTAAGGTAACAAACTCTTTGTCTTTAATTCTGAGATTGATTTTATCCAGAATTTTCTCCTCATCGAAAGTGACAGAAATGTTTTTAAGTTCTACAATAATGTCGTTTTTCAAATTAAGCATCCCCCTTTGCGGACACAAAGTGCCGCGAAAACTAAAGAAAGGGTATAAATAACCCTCTTCAATAAAGTTCTGCGCGATACCCGCGATTTCTCTGTTAAATGCCCTCCGCAAAGGGTTTTTCATAGCTCTCTTGAAAAGATTTCAGGAGCTACGGCAATAAAACTCGAAACCGCTTTAAAACTAAAGCACAGATGCATAAATATATAAATATTTTACTATTATAATCATATAAAAAATACATCAAAAAGTCAATAGTTTTTTGAAATATGTCGTGTAGGAAAAATATAGGTAAAAAAGGGTGTCTTTTTGTCGTTATACTTGAAATTTTTTACTTAGAATGTTAAAATATTAAATAATAGTATTTCCGCTCGTAGCGAAGCTGGATATCGCAGCAGATTCCGATTCTGAAGGACGGGGGTTCAAATCCCTTCGAGCGGACCAAAAACAAACCTCTCACCGCAAGGTGAGAGGTTTGTTTTTGGTGTTAGTTAGAAGGGATTTTACTCTCAAGAGGGCGCAAAGCGTAAAACAAAATAGTCCTGTGGACTGTTTTGTAGATTTGCGGTGCGTAGACGGGTACCGAATGCGAAGCATTGGGTCGTCAAGCAGGGAAGACGCCAAAGGCGACTTCATCCCTTCGAGCGGGCCAAAAAATTCGACTTGTTTCGACAAGTCGAATTTTTTTATCCATTGCGAAAGCAATGGCATATCATCAGCCTTTAGGCCGTATATCATCAAGGGCGGCAAAACCGCGCTTGTATCTCATCACACCTTTAGGTGTGTATCAAAAATTCTTTCGCAATGATGATATACAAAGCGTTGCTTTGATGATATGCAATTCCTTGCGGAATTGATGATATACAATGCTTCGCATTGATTACATTCACACCTATGGTGTGATTTAATATGTAGGAGTTAGAACGCATAGGTCAAAAATTCAAATGACATCGAATTTACGTAACCTTTCCAAACAAAACAGTGGTGAAATTTATTCATAACCATTGAACAAACTTGTTGACATTTCAACAAGATTATGATATACTTGTTGAGGTTTCAACAAGTGTAAAGGAGGTAGTCTTATGCAAGAAAGATTTGAAACTTTTACAGTGCTAATTAACAGAATCAGTCGTAATATTCGCAAGATTAAAAATCAGGAGATGGCGGAATATAATTTAAGAAGCGCTCATGTTTCTTGTCTTTATTATCTTTATACGAATAATGGCTTGGCGGCAACCGAGCTTTGCGAGCGTTGTGAGGAGGATAAAGCCACTATTTCACGCGCGCTAGATTATCTTGAAACAAACGGATATTTGACCTGCTCTTCAAAAAGTGCAAAAAGATATAAGAGCCCTCTTTTATTAACCGACAAAGGAAGAAAGGTTGGTAAAAAAATTGCTGATAAAATTAACGGGGTTCTTGACACTGTTAGTCTAGGTCTTACAGAGGAAGAAAGGGTCGCGTTCTACCGCAGTCTTTCTATTATAAGTGACAGTTTAGAGGCCATTTCCAAAGGTGGCGAAAAGGAGTAGTTATTTATGAAGACAAGAATTATTGTAGATTCCACAGCAGATTTAATGCCCGAATTTAAAAACCGAGTACATATTGTACCGCTCACTGTTCGTTTTGGAGATGAGGAGTTTGTTGATGGTATTACAATTGACCATAAGGCTTTTTATGAAAAACTTATAGAGAGTGATGTGCTTCCTGCTACGAGTCAAGCAACTCCCGACAGTTTTATAAAAGAGTTCGAAAAAGCAAAAGAGACGGGTGAAGCCGCAGTTGTTATTACTCTTGCTTCTCAGTTTTCCGGCACATATCAAAGCGCGATTATCGCTGCAAATGATTATGAAAATATATATGTGGTCGATAGCGGTAGTGCCGCTATGGGCAGTGGTATTTTGGTGGAACTTGCATTCAGGCTACTTGATGAAGGCAAAACCGCGGAAGAAATCGCAAATATTTTGGAAGAACATAAGAAAAAGATTGTTATCGTTGCTTTGGTAGATACACTTGAATATTTAAAAAAGGGCGGTCGCATCTCTAAGGCAGTAGCATTTGCAGGTGGGGTATTAAATATTAAACCTGTGCTTTCGGTTATCGGCGGGGAAATTGAGATGCTAGGTAAAGCACGTGGCTCTAAAATGGGCAATAATTTGCTGGTGCAGGAAATTGACAAGGCTGGTGGCATTGATTTTGATAAACCTGTTTTACTTGGTTATAGTGGAATTTCCGATGCGCTTTTGTTAAAATATATAGAAGATAGTAGACATATTTGGGAAGGTAATCTTGAAGAGGTTAGGTACACAACAGTTGGCAGTGTTATTGGCACTCATGCGGGGCCGGGTGCCGTTGTTGTAGCATTTTTTAAGAATTAATTTTAAAGGAATAAACTTTATGGCAAAGAAAGCAAAAAGAACGCTTAGGTGGGTTCGTCTTGACAATGCGGCGAAAATCTACCCTGCGGCAAGACGTAAAAATTGGAGTAATGTTTTCAGGCAATCTGTGACCCTTTTTGATGATGTGGATACGGGTGTATTAAAGTCGGCTTTAGATATAACCGTTAAGCGCTTTCCGTCTATAGCAGCGCGCCTAAGAAAAGGTGTTTTTTGGTACTATTTGCAACAGGTTGAGTTTGCTCCGAAAATAATGGAAGAATATAGTTATCCGCTTACCTATATGAGTAATGAGGAAATGCGAAAATGCGCTTTTCGCGTAATAGTTTTTCACAGTCGCATAGCGGTTGAGTTTTTTCACTCCTTAACTGACGGTACTGGAGCCTTAATATTTTTGAAAAATTTGGTCGCGGAGTACATAGAACAAAAATATAAAATCAACATTCCTTACGAAAATGGAATTTTAGATCGAAGAGCGTTTCCTACCGAAGAAGAGATTGAGGACTGCTTCCCTAAAAATGCCGGAATGGTACCTGCAAGTCGTAGGGATACGAATGCATGGCATATGTACGGCGAACCGCAAAGAGACGGTTTTTTGAGCCTCACTTGTTTTTCTGTACCTGTTAAAAAGGCGCTCGATATGGCACACAAATTTGATGCAACCTTAACAGTATTTATGAGCGCTGTTATGATGAAGGCGTTACTTAATTTACAAAATGAAAAGAATCCAAACATTAAACGTCAAAAGAAAATAAAACTACTAATACCTGTTAATTTGCGCCAATTATTTCCCAGCAATACATTGCGAAACTTTGCAATGTATACGATTCCGGAATTAGACCCACGGCTTGGGGAATATACTTTTGATGAAATTTGCAATGTAATTAAGCACAAAATGGGAGCAGAAATTACAAGCAAACATATGAGCAGTGTTATTGCGACTAACGTAAACGATGAAAGAAATCCCTTGGTACGACTTATCCCGCTTCCAATAAAGAATGCAGTTATGAAGGCGATTTTCGATAGTGTTGGTGAGAAAAAATCCTGCCTTACTTTGTCCAATATTGGTCAGGTAAAGGTACCGAAGGTAATGGAAAATTACATAAAAAGATTCGACTTTATCCTTGGCGTTCAGGCGGCGGCCCCTTATAATTGCGGTATGCTGTCCTTTGGAGACACCATTTATATAAATTTTATCCGCAATATAAAAAACGCAGAGTTAGAACGGCACTTTTTTGCAGTTCTGCAAGAATTAGGCCTTTCCGCTATGGTGGAGAGCAATCAGAATGAGAGGTAAGCTATGTACTGTATAAAATGTGGTGTAAAACTTGCTGATACCGAAAAGAAATGTCCTCTTTGCAATACAGTTGTTTGTCATCCGGAGTTTAATCAAACGGTAAAGCAACCATTATATCCAAGCAATAAAATGCCAAAAAATGGTTCGGGCTCTAAAGCTTTAAACGGCGCGGTTATCATTTTATTTTTAATTCCGCTTCTTGTTTGTTTTTTTGCTGACATATCTCTTGGCGGAAAACTTGAATGGTTTGGTTATGTCGCCGGTGCATTGGTGGTTGCATATGTTACTTTCGCGCTGCCTTTATGGTTTACTAAACCAAATCCGGTAATATTTGTGCCGTGTAGTTTCGCTTCAATTGGCATTTATGCACTATATATCAATTTAGCAACAGCAGGTAATTGGTTTTTACCCTTTGCCTTGCCTGTAATTGTTGGAGTAAGTATTATTACTTGCACAGTTGTTACGCTTTTTTATTATTTGCGTAGAGGAAGGTTGTATATTCTTGGCGGCGCTTTTATGGCTTTGGGTGCATTTATGCTGCTAATAGAGTTTTTGTTGGGACTTACCTTTGGACTACGTTTTATTGGTTGGTCAATATATCCTTTGGTAGTACTGCTTCTTTTCGGCGGCTTGCTTATTTATTTTGCCATAAATAATGTGGCGAGAGAAATTATGGAAAGAAAATTGTTTTTTTAGAATATCAAAAATATAGTGTGACAGGATTATAAATAGATATAAAAAATAGCAAGTAGGTACTTGCTATTTTTTGTTTTGGGTGGTATACTTTTTTAAAAATGGGCCCGTAGCTCAGCTGGGAGAGTGTTCGGTTCGCATCCGAAAGGTCGAGAGTTCAATCCTCTT
This sequence comes from Acutalibacteraceae bacterium, assembly GCA_045536815.1. Classification (GTDB taxonomy): domain Bacteria; phylum Bacillota; class Clostridia; order Oscillospirales; family Acutalibacteraceae; genus UMGS1279. The sequence goes on from JAZSOH010000007.1 coordinate 12,389, forward strand.
CGGGTCCACCAAAGAATATCCATCACTCTTATTCAACGGAATGATGGCTATTTTATGTCTAAAAACGGTAATTTGCGAACCTTTACAGTTGAGGAATCAAAAAAAGCCGCAAATACTATATTAATATCGTTAACTATAGAAAGTCGTTGTATTAGAAGATATTTTGTATTAGAATTTAGAAAAGGTGGTGATTGCGGTGGAATTTTTCCTAGTTAATCTTATGTTTCTGTTTATTAGCTTTTGGGCATACGGATATTTTAGAAGCGGTATTTCTGCCTACTGTAGTCTGATGAAGATGAGCAAAACTTTTATTAAAAAGAATAAAAAAGGGGCATTAAATTATTGGCTATATAAGCAGCTCCACCAGCAAAAGAATCTCGGTAGTTTCTATTACTTAAATTATCTGTTTTTGATCTGCCTATCGGTTTTTCTTTTTACTTTTATTTTCTCTTGGATAAAATGGATGCAGATTCCGGTTGCAGTTGTTGGTATTGCGTTAGGACTGGTAGAGATACCATCCATATTCAAAGCTTTGATTTGCATTAATCGCGAAGAGGTTGGGCAAGCCTTTGTCTTGTTTAGAGTATACAAAGGCTTTAAT
>JAZSOH010000002.1:0-32197 GCA_045536815.1 Acutalibacteraceae bacterium
TGAAAAGTATGAAAATCCGATAGAACACGCTTGCGATTTACAAGAAGGACAAGTGTTTATATGCGACGGATGGCAAAAGCCTGAAGGATTTTATGATAGTGCGTGGGAGAGTGTTTCGCCGTTTGTAATGACACTTGCTCACGGCGGAGAAAATTTCTATGACGGATGGATGAAGAACCCGAAATCTGCAATGATTTCCTGCAATGACGGTTTTCGCCCCGTAAGTTTTTTAATTGAGGTTGTTGAATAAGGAGATTATTATGCTAAAATTTATCTGCTACCCAAAATGTACCACTTGCCAGAGAGCAAAAAAGTGGTTAGATGATAATAAAATCGAATATGAACTTAGGGATATTAAACTCGACAATCCCACATTTGAAGAATTGACCGACTGGTATAACAAAAGCGGATTGACGATTAAGAAGTTCTTTAATACAAGCGGTCTGCTGTATAAATCATTAGACCTTAAGAACAAACTGCCTGAAATGACCGAGGATGAGATGCTAAAACTTCTCGCAACCGACGGCATGCTTGTAAAGAGACCTTTGCTAATAGGCGATGACTTTGTGCTTGTTGGGTTTAAAGAAGCAGAATGGAAAGATAGAATGTAATAACTCTTGATTTTTAGTTCGGCTAAATACTTATTGCACTTTTTATGTTATTATAAAATTGCAAGGTAGGAGGTGAACTATATGGCTACGCATAATTTTTCTTTTGTTGGTGGCGAGCAACTGGCTAAAATAGGCGCTTCTTGGTTTGTGTCGTATGCATACTATGAGAAAATTGATAGAACACATAAAAATTGGAATAATATTGGTACAGCAAGTGTTAGGGTTTCAAAATATAATAAAAGCAGGGCTTTTCATAAAAAATGGTTATTAGAAGTAATAAATATGAACCCAAACAATTTGAATAAAAACACAATAGACCTTAGCGCTGAAGTAATAAAAGATATGGCAAAAGAATTACTTTATCATTGGAAATAATTTGTCGCTTGTCATGCGACCTAACCTCTCTTTTTTTGGTGTACAATGTAGACATCAAATGAAAGAGAGGTTTTCTACTCATGAAAAACAACATTACTGAACTCGTATTTATTTTGGACAGGAGTGGCTCGATGGCAGGACTTGAAAGCGACACCATCGGCGGTTTCAACTCAATGATTGAAAAGCAGAAGAAAGGGGACGGCGGTTGTTATGTATCGACTGTACTTTTTGATGATGAAAGTGAAGTTCTGCACGACCGAGTAAAGCTCGGCAACATTCCAAAGATGACCGACAAGGATTACACAGTTCGTGGTTGCACAGCGCTTATTGATGCTATTGGAGGCGCTATTCACCACATCGGCAACATTCATAAATATGCTCGTCCTGAAGATGTACCGGAACACACAATGTTTGTAATCACAACCGACGGTCAGGAGAACGCAAGCCACCGATACACAAGCGAACAGGTTAAAAAGATGATTGAGCGCCAAAAAGAAAAATACGGTTGGGAGTTCCTTTTCATTGGTGCTAACATCGATGCGGTTGAAACGGCAGCTCGTTATGGTATAGGTGCTGACCGTGCAGTGAACTACAATGCCGACGGCGAGGGCACTCATATATTGTACGAATCGGTTGCAAAAGCGGTTTGCAATGTTAGAGCGAGCGCGCCGCTGAGCGCAGATTGGAGCGAGGATATCAATGCCGATTATCAGCGCCGTGGTAAAAAGAATAAAAAATAAGTCTGTCAAAAAACAAATCTCCGCCTTACACTAAAAAATCCTTATGAGAAGTAGCGAACGCTTACCTCTCATAAGGATTTTTAATTATTCGAAAATTTCTTTTGAAAGCTCGTTAAAGTCAGAAATAATTAGGTCGGTATATTCTTTTCCTACAAAATTTTCCTTGCCGTAAGGGGCGATTCCAACAACAAGCCCTGCACCTGCCGACCTTGCGGCCTGCACACCCGAAGCAGAATCCTCAACAATAACAAGGTCCGACATATCTATATTAAGAAGCTCCCCCGTTTTAAGATAAATATCGGGATGTGGCTTACCCTTTACTGTACCATCATCAAAAACAATTCTATCCTTAAACCATTTATCAAGGCTAAAAATTTCTCTGAAAAACTTTACGTTTACCCTTTCTGATGAGGTTGCAATAGCGTGGGGAATCTCTTTTTCATTTAAAAAATCAAGAAGCTCCTCGGCACCGGGACAAAGTTCGATTTTGCCATTTTTCTCTTTTTCTTTTTCGCAAAGAAGCCTATAATATTCTTCCTTTTCTCTGCCGTAGGTTTCGGTTATTTCCTCACTCGGCTTTTCGCCAAAAAGATACTCACATATAAGCGGATTAGGGCGCCCATGCATATTTTTATAATACTCTTCCTTCGTCAAATCGCGCCCAAGCTTTTCTTTTACATATAATAGCCATGCCGTTTCGTGCAAAGGCGAATCAAGAAAAAGGGTTCCGTTAAAATCAAAAATTATTCCCTTAAAGGTTTTTTCTATCACTTAAAATACCTCGCGAATTTCGGTATAGCCTTCTGCTGTTAACATATCTTTTTGGCGCTTTGTATTTTTATTGCGCTTTGTAACCATAACCCTTTTGCCCTCGCCTCTAAGCTTTGCGGCGTCGGCAAAAGCCTTAGAAACCTCGTCAGCAGAGGCTTTTTTGTCAACCAAAATAGCTACGCTTATTTTCTTCTCAGGAGCGGTAAAGCCTTTATCCTTTAATATTGTAATAATTCTTTCAAAGCCTATAGAAAAACCGCAAGCAGGGGTGGGGTTTGAGCCAAATTTGCCAATCATCTCATCATATCGGCCGCCGCCCGCAACAGAAGAGTTCAGCTCTTTCATCTCAATTTCAAAAATTGTTCCGGTATAATACCCCATTCCGCGAACAAGTGTTGGGTCAAAGCAAAGCTCACAACCTCCGCCCAAGGATGCCGAAACATTTTTAATAAGGTCGTCAATACCCTCGGGAATGCTCTCGTCTATAAAGCCCTCAAGACTGCCGCAAATTTCCCTCGCGGTTTTGCCTTCGCGGTTTAAAAACATTGAAAGATACTTTTCAGCGGCACTTTCGGTGAGGCCTATTGCCAAAAGCTCTTTTCTGACACCGTCTTCACCGATTTTATCAAGCTTGTCAAGCGAAATATAAACCGATGACAGCATATCGTCCGAAATATCACAGCTTTTTGCCATAGCCTTTAAAATTCTTCTATCATTAATTCTTACGCGGAAGTTTTCAAAGCCGAGTTTAAGAAGAAGTGTTGATGTTGCGCTGACAAGCTCGGTTTCGGCAAGCATACTGTCGTCGCCCAAAATATCAATATCGCACTGGGTAAACTGCCTAAACCTTCCCTTTTGGGGACGGTCTGCTCTGAAAACGCTACCAATTTGAAGTGCTTTAAAGGGTGTAAAAAGATTTTCGGCATTGTTCGCATAATACCTTGCAAGAGGCAAGGTCAGGTCGTATCTAAGACCGCTATCAACAAGGTCTGCCTCACCTTTTGCGCCTGCCAAATCAAGCTTTTCGCCGCGTTTTAAAATTTTAAAAATAAGTTTTTCGTTTTCGCCGCCCTGATTACTTTGTAAATTTTCAATATGCTCTAAAACAGGAGTCTCAATATGCGCAAAGCCAAAGGATTTATATGTATCCTTAATAACCGACAAAACATACTCTCTAAGACGCATATCGGAAGGCAAAAAATCATTCATGCCCTTTACGGGGGTTTTAACAAAACTCATTTTAATTCTCCTATCAAAAAATCTCTTCAAATAATTATATATCAAACCCTACCTAATTTCAAGTAATATGTTTTATTTTTGAAATTTGGGATAAAATATCCACATATAAATAAATTACAGATTTATTTTTAAAGGAGTTTTGTATGAGCAGCGAAAATATGTTAAACAGTCTTCCGCTTACTGCCGGAAAGTATTTTGGAACCGATGGTTTTAGAGGCCAGGCGAATGATAGCCTTACCTCGCTTCAGGCCTACAAGGTAGGCAGATTTTTGGGTTGGTACTATAAAACAAAGCTTTCAAAGGAGTCGCACGCCGGTGGAAAGCCGAAAATTATAATCGGCAAGGATACCAGGCTTTCAAGCTATATGCTTGAATATTCGGTTGTGGCGGGAATAACCGCCTCGGGCGCCGATGCATATATGCTTCACGTTACAACAACCCCCAGTGTTTCATACGTAACGAGAACCGAAGGCTTCGACTGCGGAGTTATGATAACCGCCTCCCACAACCCGTTTTACGATAACGGAATTAAAGTTATAAACCGCTATGGAGAAAAATTGGACGATAACGAAGCCGCCTTGATTGAGGCCTATCTTGATGGGAATTTGTCGGCTCTTTCGGTAGAGGGCGACGACCTGCCCTTTGCAAAAAGAGAACAAATAGGCAAAATTGTAGATTTTGTGTCGGGCAGAAACAGATATATCGGCTACCTTATTTCCCTTGCTTCTCATTCCTATAAAAATCTTAAAATCGGGCTTGACTGCGCTAACGGAGCCGCTTGGCAGATTGCAAAAAATGTTTTTAATGCTCTTGGCGCCAACACCTTTATTGTAGGCAACTCTCCCGACGGGCTTAATATAAATAACGGTTGTGGCTCAACACACATAGAAAACCTTTGCAGACTTGTTAAAGAAAATCACCTTGATTTAGGCTTTGCTTTCGATGGCGACTGCGACAGATGTATTGCAGTTGACGAAAACGGCAAGGTGGTCGATGGCGACGCTATGATGTATGTTCTCGCCAAACGTCTAAAAGAAAAAAACAGACTCACAAAAAACACGGTGGTAGCGACGGTTATGTCAAACAGCGGCTTTTTTGCAAGTCTTGAAAAAGAGGGTATAAAGGTTCAAACAACCAAGGTGGGCGACCGCTTTGTTTGGGAGTGTATGCAGGAAAACGACTATTCTATAGGCGGCGAACAGTCGGGACACATTATTCTTAAAAAGTATGCAACAACGGGCGACGGTCTTTTAACCGCAATTATGATAACCGAAGAGGTTTGCGATAGAAAAACCTCTCTTTCTGAACTTGCCGCCCCTGTAAAGCCCTTTCCCCAACACACCGTAAATATAAAAGTTAAGGACAAAAAAGCCGCCCTTTCTGATAAGGCGGTTTTGGATAAAAAAACTGAGGTTGAAGCGCTAATTGGCGGCGATGGAAGAGTTCTTCTTAGAGAAAGCGGTACCGAACCTGTTGTAAGGGTTATGGTCGAGGCGAAAACCAAAGAGCTTTGTAAAGAGTACGCGAGCCTTATTGCCGACAAAATAATTTCAGGAGGGCATAATATTGAGTGATTTAATAAAAACAACCGACCTTTTTTCGATTGAAACCGAGTATCTTAAAGAGCTTTTTTCGGGTACAAAGTACCCTTTCGAAATACTCCCCAAAATTAAAGAATATGCTATAGACCTAATAAAAAAGGGAATTACAGGCTATACACTTTTGTCCGAAAACGTTATGATAGGCCCCGATGTTAAAATCCACAAAACCGCGACTATAATAGGCCCCACCATTATCGGAAAAGGCACCGAAATTCGCCCCGGCGCTTTTATAAGAGGAAATGTAATTACGGGCGAAAACTGTGTTATAGGCAACTCTACCGAGCTTAAAAACTGTGTTTTGCTAAACTCTGTTCAGGCTCCGCACTATAATTATATAGGCGATTCTATTTTGGGAAATAAAGCCCACACAGGCGCAGGGGTTATATTGTCAAACCTTAAAGCAGACAAAAAAGATGTAGTTATTCACGGCAAAATTGATATAAATACAAACCTTAAAAAGCTAGGCGGAATTTTGGGTGATGGCGCCGATATAGGTTGTGGAACTGTTTTAAACCCAGGTACCGTAATCGGAAAAAACACCAGCGTTTATCCTCTTTCGTTTTTGCGTGGCGTATACCCCGCCGACTGCATAGTAAAATCTAATAATAATGTAGTTAAAAGAATTTAAAAGGAGAAAATTATGAACTTTATAACTGTTAAAAACTATAATGAACTAAGTCTAAAGGCTGCAGGAATAATTTGCGGTCAGGTACTTTGTAAGCCAAACTGTGTTTTGGGCCTTGCAACCGGCTCAACCCCTGTTGGCACCTATACCGAAATGGCAAAAAGATACGCTTCGGGTGAGGTGGACTTTTCGAAAGTTACCTCAATAAATCTTGACGAATATTTAGGCCTTGACGGTGAAAACGAGCAAAGCTACCGATATTTTATGAACGAAAACTTGTTCAATAAAATAAATATAAATAAAGAAAACACCTTTGTTCCAAAGGGTAATGGACAAAATCCAAAAGCCGACTGTGAGGCGTATGAGAAGCTTATCAAGGAAAAGGGCGGTATTGACCTACAGCTACTAGGCATAGGCTTTGATGGGCATATCGGCTTTAACGAGCCCGACGAGGTTTTTGTAAAGGATACACACGTAGTAGACCTTGACCCCTCGACCATCGAGGCAAATGCAAGATTCTTCTCTTCAAAAGACGAGGTGCCCAAAAAAGCAATTACACTTGGTATTGGCGGCGTTATGTCGGCAAAAAAGGTACTGCTTATTGCAAACGGCAAGGGCAAAAAAGACATTTTAGAAAAATCGTTTTTCGGCCCCATAACCCCAAAAGTTCCCGCATCAATTTTGCAGCTGCATAAAAACGTTACTGTAATTTATAGCGAAGAATAGCCCCCGCACCGCAAATGTATTTAGCTGTCGCGAAAGCGACTATTTAGCGTGGCAAAGCCACATTTAGCTGCCAACTTGTTGGCTATTTAGCTACACGCTTTGCGTGTTATTTAGCTGCACGTAAGGGCTATTTAGCGTGGCTCTGCCGCATTTAACTAAAAAGAGGAGGTCGCTCGACCTCCTCTTTTTGCTTTTATCATATGTTCTTTATTATAATCTGCTTATTATATTTTTTTGCATATTCTATTAATCCTTTAGTGCCTTTGCTTTCGTTGTCCCAAAAACAAATTACAATGTCGCACTCTTTTGCCATATCTTCGTTTCTTTTTTGACCCGCCGCTCTTCCGTATCTCTTCCAATTCGCAGGGTGATATTCAATATCGTATCCCTTTTCTTTTGCATACCTTTCTCCAAGCAAATCGGCTCCCTTGCACCCTCCGGAAAGAATAATAATTTTTTCTTCCTTTTGGATTTTAGATAATAAATCATCTATTCTTGTTTTTGCTTTATTATAATCGTCAAAATATCTACAACCCGCTATTACTACTCTTGTTTCCATAACCTTCTCCTTTGCTTTTATCTGCCTATATGTGTAAGAAGTCATATTAGACTTATTAGAACTTATATCTCTATTCTAATTTGTGTAAACTATACTTGTCAAGAAGAAATTGAGGTGGTTTTATGAAAAAATACGGAACAATAAAAATCAAACTTAATGAATTAATAGAAAAATCCGGCATCAGCAAAAACAAATTGAGCCACCGCGCTGAAATGCAGCGCACACAAATAAATAACTACTGCAACAATAATATAACCAGGCTTGATACTGATGTTCTCGCCCGTATTTGCTTTGCTCTTGATTGCAAAATTGAAGACCTTTTAGAGTATCTACCACCTGAGGAAAATAATTGATATCTTGGTCGATACTTATTCAGAAATAATATTCAAAAACTCCTCCCTCTATTTTTGAGCGAGGAGTTTTTTCTTATGGAATTTTCCTTGAAAGATTAAGGGTTATATGTTAAAATATATGAAAAGATATAAAAAGAATTTTGGAGGGATTTTGGTGGAAGAAATTAAATGTCCAAAATGTGGCGAGGTTTTTAAGGTTGATGGCTCGGGCTATGCCGCCATAGTAAAACAGGTGCGCGATAGGGAGTTTTTGACCGAGGTTGAAAACAATCGCCGCTCATTTGAAAGCGAAAAGCAAAGCGCCCTTAAGGTTTTAAATATGGAAAAAGAAAAAGACTTGGCCGCAGCCCTGGCCGAAAAGGACAGGCAAATTGCCGAGCTAACCAATAAGCTTTCCCTTGGTGAAAACGATAAAAAAATGGCGGTTATGCAAGCCGAAAAGGAAACTGCCGAAAAGTTAAATGCAAAGGATAAAGAGATTTTAGTGCTAAAAGGCGAAATTTTTTCGTCAAAACAGGAAGCCGAGTTAAAAGAGAAAACTCTTAAAGAGGGCTTTGAAGAAAGGCTTAAAGCCAAGGACGAACAAATTGCATATTATAAAGATTTAAAGACCAAAATGTCAACAAAAATGGTTGGCGAAACTCTTGAACAGCACTGTGAAACCGAGTTTAACCGTCTTCGTTCAACAGGCTTTAAAAATGCCTATTTTGAAAAGGATAACGACGCGCGAAGCGGTAGCAAGGGTGACTACATTTTCAGAGAGTTTGACGAAAACAAAACCGAGTTTATTTCCATTATGTTTGAAATGAAAAATGAGATGGAAACCACCGTCACCAAGCACAAAAACGAAGACTTTTTAAAAGAGCTCGACAAGGATAGAAGAGAAAAAGGCTGCGAATACGCTGTTTTGGTTTCGCTTCTTGAAAGCGATAGTGAGCTTTACAACACCGGTATTGTTGACGTTTCGCACAAATACCCAAAAATGTATGTAATTCGCCCACAGTTTTTTATCCCCATGATTACTCTTCTTCGTAACGCGGCTCTTAGTTCTTTGGAATATAGAAACGAGCTTGCTTTGGTTCGTAGCCAGAACATTGATATCGCCCACTTTGAAGAGGATATGAACGATTTTAAAGAAAAATTCGGCCGAAACTACCGTCTTGCAAGTGAAAAATTCAAAAAGGCCATTGAAGAAATAGACAAGACTATTGACCATCTTCAAAAAACTAAAGACGCTCTTCTTTCTTCGGAAAATAATCTACGCCTTGCAAACAACAAGGTTGAAGACCTTTCTATAAAAAAGCTTACCGCAAATAACCCAACAATGAGGGCAAAATTCGAAGAACTTTAAAAAGTAAATATTTGTTAATTCCCTAAACATCCGATAACGCTTAGGCGCTATCGGGTGTTTTTTTGTTCTATAAATGGACAAAGCCTCATATAGATTAACAAACAGTTTTTAAGGAGCTTTTATGAAAAACGCAGAACTTATAAAGCGGTTTGATGAGGTCCTTGCCTTTTTACCGCCGAAAATTGCAGAAACTCTTTTTCGTTTTTCTGACGAAATAAAACTTAAAACCGAAGAAATAAGGCTTAGGGCGGGAAGACCTTTGGCGCTTACTATTTCAGGCGAAACGGTTTTTGCCCACACTCTTTGCAAAAACCCAAAGGTTTTTGATGATAAAATATTTTTCCTGTCTGAAAAGGATATAGAGGAAAGCTTTTTCAGTCTTTGCAGTGGCTCGGTTTATTCTCATATAGAAGAGCTTTGCGAAGGGTACATAATTTTGCCAAACGGACACCGTGCCGGAGTCTGCGGCAGAGCTGTGCTTAAAGAAGGCAAGATAACCTCGGTTAAAGAGATTTCTTCTTTAAACATAAGACTCGCCAAAGAGATTTTTATTCCCTGCGAGGATATTTTAAAGGGTTTTGAAAAAGGAATTTTAGTATGCGGACCGCCCGGTAGCGGCAAAACAACCCTTATAAGAAATCTTGCCAGAAGCCTTTCTTCAGGGGAATTTGGAAAGCCAAAGCGGGTTGCGGTTATTGATAGTCGCGGAGAAATTGCGGGGGCAGTAAAGGGCGTTCCCTCTGCCGATTTGGGTGCAGCCACCGACATTCTGACCGCCTACCCTAAAGAAAAAGGTATAGAAATTGCACTGCGCACTCTTTTCCCCGACGTAATTGTTTTTGATGAAATAGGAAACGAAAAAGAGGTCAGTGGAGTTTTATCCTCGGTTAATTCGGGTGTAAAAATTATAACAACTGCCCACCTTAGCCGACGAGAAGACCTTTATAAAAGAAGCCAAACCGAAAAACTAATATCCTCGGGGGCCATTGACAAGCTGGTTTTCTGCGACAGAAAAAACGGATTTAATTTTAAAACATTTTTCATAGACACAAAAAGGAAAGGTTTAATATGCGACTATTAGGAATTATACTTATTTCCCTCTCGCCCGTTGTTGTGGGTTTTTTGTCCTATCGAAAGCTAGTTAAAAGCCAACTGCTTTTAGCCGAGCTTAAAAAGCTTTGCGGTTTTTTAATTTCAGAGATGCGCTTTTCTTTAAAAGAGCCAGACCGCCTTTTTGAAGAGGTTTTAGTCTCGCCAACCTTTTCAGATGATATTAAAAAAATTGTTGAAACAACAAAAACAAAAGGAGATTTTGGCGAAACTTTTTCGTCATTAGAGGCTGCCGCCCCGCCTAGCCTTCCAAAAGACCAAATCGGCATACTTAGTGATATGTTTTTCGGAGTTGGAAAAAGTGATTTAGAGGCAGAAATTGCACGACTGAACTACTTTTCTGCCCTTTTCGAAAGTAAGGAAAATGACCTTAAGGAACAGTCCAAAAACAAAGGCCGCCTATACATTTCCCTTTCCTTTGCGCTTGGCGCCGCCCTTTTTGTACTTTTGGTATGACAGGTTCAAGTCCTGTCACACTAAGCAAACGCGAATAATACGAACCTGTTTTTTGGGTAGGATTTTCGTGTTTGCTTAATATAATAAAAGAGGAAAATAAAATGGATATAGACTTTATTTTTAAAATTGCCGCAATAGGTATTATCGTTTCGGTTTTAAATCAGCTTCTTATACGTTCGGGACGTGAGGACCAGGCTATGCTTACCACCCTTGCGGGACTTGTTGTGGTTCTTTTTATGGTTGTGGGGGTTATAGCCGACCTTTTTGAAACCATAAAGGAGCTTTTTGGTCTTTAAAATGTTTAAGGTTATTGCTTTTTCGTTAATCACGCTTTTTTTGGTGCTTATTCTAAGAAATCACTCGTCGGGGTACGCCTTGCTGCTTTCGGTTTTGGCAGGTAGTCTTGCGCTGATTTTCATAACAGGCGAAATCTATCCTCATTTAAAAGAACTGCAGGACAGACTTTCAGATTTTGGTGTCAATTCGTACCTTACGAAATATCTTTTTAAGGTTTTTGGAATTTGCTATATAACAAGGTTTGCCGCCGAGCTTTGTGAAGATTTCGGTCAAACCTCTCTTTCAGGTAAAATTGATTTTGCGGGTAGGGCTACAGTTTTGATTTTGTCGCTACCTCTTCTTAGCTCCGTATTGGAAATTGCTACGTCGCTTGTTTAGGATGTGTATGAAATGAAGGCTTTTAAAATTATTATAACCCTTTCTCTTCTCGTTTTTATTTTTTGTCCAAAGGCTTTGGCAGAAGGGGAAGCTTTAAATAAAGAAGGTTATATATACGAAAAACAGTTTGAGGTCAGCGGTGCGAGCGATATGGAGGGTGCGCTAAGTGAAGAAACCAAAAGTCTTTTAAATGAGCTTGGGATTGACCCCTCCTCCTACCAAAATCTAACCGCCCCAAGCATTAAGGGTTTTTTTAAGGTTGTTTTAAACTGCATTTTAAACGGAATTCACGAGCCTTTTAAGGTTTTAGTCTCCTCGGTTGGAATAATTTTAATTTTCTCCCTTATAAATGCAGGTCTGCCCTCCTCTAATTTTTTTGGCGGCTATAATATATTTTTAACACTCATTTTATCTGCAATTGTCATTATCCCTCTTTCCTCGGTTATAGACCTAACCGCCGAGGTTTTAAAGGGACTTTCTTCGTTTTTAACTATCTTCGTTCCCGTTTTGGCGGGTATTTTGTCAGCAAAGGGCTATACTCTAACGGCGGGTGGTATGCAAACCGCCGTACTTGCGGTAAGTCAGTTTATGTCGCACTTTGTATCTCTTTTGCTTGTTCCCGTTACAAAGGCAATAACCTGTTTGGGCCTATGTGGAAGCCTTTCCTCCCTTGTCGGACTGGAAAAATTTTGTGCCCTTATAAAAAATGGGATATTATGGTGCTTTGGTACTGCCTCGGCAATATTTTTAAGCATTATAAGTATGCAAACCGCCGTTTCGGCCGCAACCGACAGCACCGCTCTTAGAACCTCAAAGTCTATTGTAGGCGGTCTTATTCCGGTTATGGGACCACTTATTTCAGAAAGCCTCTCGGTAGCGGGTGGGTGTTTAAACGTTTTAAAAACGGGGGTTGGAATATACGGAATTTTAGCCCTGTTACTTTCGGTTTTGCCGATACTAACCACCCTTGTTTGCTTTAAAGGGGCGATGCTTATATCTCTTTCGGTGGCAGAGCTTTTTTGTATAAATGAAGCGGCCGGTCTCTTTCGAATAATAGATTTTTGCCTTAGCGTACTTATTGGGTCTTCGGTTTTTATACTTCTTGTTTACATAATCTCATTTGGAACGGTTTTAAAAACAGGAGGCTCTGTATGAAGGATTTGATTTTAAGTCTTTGCGGTATGGCCGTTATGCTTGCCGCCTTTAAAATTTTAATGCCAAGTGGCAAAAATGAAAACCTTTTAAAATATTCTATGGGTCTTTTTTTAATTGTCAGTATAATATCTGCTTCGGGCAAGACCCATTTTTCCTTCCCCGAGCTTTATGATTTTGAAGCTACTAATGTTGGCGAGAGTCTTAAAGAAGAAAACCTTAAAATTGCAATTAAGTCTACCCTAAACGATTTTGGAATTGGTGTTAGAGAAATTTATTTCGATACGGATATTAAAGACGGCGACGGCATAAGTATTACTAAGGTAACCCTCGACTTAGAAAACGAAAAGGATAAAGAAAAAGCGGTAGAGATAATTCGGTCTCAAACCGGACTTTTGGTGGAAGCAAAATGAATAACTATCTTGAAAAACTTAAAAGCGCTGTTTTTTCTAACAAAAAAATGTCGGCTGTTATTCTTTTGGTAGTGGTAGGAGCCGCTTTGGTCTTTCTTCCGACCGAGAAAAAGGCAGAAAAAACCGCCAAAGAGGTAACATATTCAGACAGCGACTATTGTGCCGAGCTGGAAGAAAAGGTCAAAAGCATCGTTACGGCAATAACCTCGGATAAGGACTGTATTGTTGCCGTAACCTTAGAAACGTCTTGCGAATATATCTATGCAGACCAAAAATCCACCGACACCGACCTTTCGAAAGAGGGTGCAGATGGCGAAAAGGTCAAGGAAAGCGAAAAAAGTACGCAGGAATATATAATTGTAAAATCGGGCGACGGAGGTGAGGAGCCTCTTATTGTAACCGAAAAGAAGCCATCAGTCAGGGGTGTTGCCATTGTAAGCGGTGGAATAACCGAAGAAACGGAAGCGGGTATTTTAAATGCCGTTAGTTCTGTTTTGGGGATATCTTCCCGAAAAATCAGTATAACAAATAAATCTTAAGGGGTTTTAGTATGAAAAAGAAGAAAATTTTCGGCAAAAAACAGGTTGTAATGGCGGGACTTGTGGTCGCGCTTGCGGGCGCCGTTTGGCTTAATATGCAGTACTCGTCCGATGCGGGTGGATTTGTTGGTAATGAGCCTACCTCTTCCATAAAAAATCTCGGCGACACACAGTATGTTATGAACGAAACAACCGAAAAGTCAGATACAGGCGAGGCTGATTACTTTACCACCGCCAAAAGCGAACGCGAGAGTAGTAGAAAAGAGGCAGTTAGCCTTTTGAAAGAAACGGTGGATAATGTTAAATCAAGTGACGAGGCAAAAAAACAGGCTGAGGAAAAAATAAATGAAATTGCTCTAAGAATAGAAAAAGAGTCTTCCATAGAAACCCTAATCAAATCTAAAGGCTTCGAAGAGGCGGTTGTTATTATCTCTGACGAGAGTGTTACGGTAATTGTAAAAGGCGAGGAGCTTTTGGCTAGTCAAACCCTTCAAATTCAGGATGCAGTTTTGTCTCAAACCGAAATTTCTTTGGAAAAAATTAAAATTGTTGCCGTTAAGTAGTTGTACTTTTTTGAAATTGTGTTATAATAATAGTATATAATTTATTAATTTATATATTTATCAGGAGGCACATTATGAACGATAATAATTTTGGCTTGGCTATAAATAACGATGTTATTGCCCGTATGGCAGAAATGGCAGCCCTTGAAACCTCGGGTGTTGCCTCGATGGGTTTAAGGCCCACTACCCTTAAATCGCTTATAAACAAAAACGGTAGTACAAAATCTGTTCTGGTAAGCACCGAGCACGACGTTATAAACATTACCGTTTATATTAAAGTGTCTGAAGCTAAGAAGGTTAGCGAGGTTGCCGAAAAGGTGCAGCTTAGCATAAAAGAAAAACTCCAAGGCATGACGGGAAGCGCGGTCACCCGCGTTAATGTTGTTGTTGCCGACGTTGTTTTTGAAGAAGAGGTTTTAGACGAGGAAGAAAAATAATTCCTTTTAAATTTAAGTTGGCAACAAACGGACTGTTTTTAGTATAAACAGTCCGCTTTTTATTAAGTTTTAACTCTTTTGGGTGGGAAGTGTTTTTATGAAAGAAAATTTAACCATGCTGCTAGACCTTTATGAGCTTACAATGGCAAACGGCCTTTTCTATTCAGGCGAAAAAGATACCATTTGCTATTTTGATATGTTCTTCAGGCGTGTGCCCGACGAGGGCGGCTATGCCATTATGGCAGGTGTGGACGGGCTTATAGATTATCTTAAAAATCTTAGGTTTGAAGAGGACGATATTAAATATCTTGAAGGCCTTAACCTTTTTGGTAAAGAGTTTTTAGATTATCTTAGAAACTTTAAATTTTCTTGCGATGTTTGGGCAGTCCCCGAAGGAACACCCATTTTCCCGCATGAGCCTATAGTAACGGTTCGCGGCCCCGCTCTTGAAGCCTTTATAATTGAAACTATGGTGCTGCTAACCGTAAACCATCAATCCCTTATAGCCACAAAGGCAAACCGTATTGTCAGGGCGGCAAAGGGCAGGGTGGTTTTGGAATTTGGCGCTCGCAGAGCGCATGGCTACGATGCCGCGATTTTAGGCGCACGTTCTGCCATTATAGGCGGTTGCGCAGGTACCTCCTGCGTAAAATCGGCAAAAGACTATGGTGCAAAATCGTCGGGAACTATGGCGCATAGCTGGGTTCAAATGTTTGATAGCGAATATGAAGCCTTTAAGGCTTATGCCCTTAAATATCCCGAAAGCTGTCTTCTTTTGGTTGACACATATAATGTTATAAAATCGGGTATCCCCAACGCCATAAAGGTTTTCGACGAGGTGTTAAAGCCTTTAGGCGCCAGACCTCTTGGTGTTAGAATTGATAGCGGCGATATCGCCTATCTCACAAAAAAAGTTAGAAAAATGCTTGACGATGCAGGCTACCCCGACTGTAAAATTTGCGTTTCTAATTCACTTGACGAGCATCTTATCAGAGACGTTTTGGCACAGGGTGCGCAGATTGATTCTTTTGGTGTTGGCGAAAGGCTTATCACCGCCTCTTCTGAAGCAGTTTTCGGCGGAGTTTATAAGCTTACCGCAACCCAGACAAAACAAGGCAATATAGTTCCTAAAATCAAGGTTAGCGAAAATACCGCAAAAATCACCATTCCTTCATTTAAAAAGGTTTGGCGCCTTTTTGATAATGATACAAATAAAGCAATTGCCGACGTTATAACACTTCATCACGAGGTTATCGACGATACAAAGCCTTATGAAATTTTCGACCCCGACCATACCTGGAAAAGAAAAACCGTTACAAACTTTACCGCAAAGCCGCTACTTGTTAAGATTTTTGAAAAAGGCGAAGCTATTTACGAAAGTCCCGACCTTGAAACTATTGCTAATTACTGTAAAGAGCAGGTTGACTCGCTTTGGGACGAGGTTAAACGTTTTGAAAAGCCTCATAAATACTATGTTGACCTTTCCGAACAGCTTTGGAACGAACGTCTTGCTCTTCTTAAAAAGCACTCTTATAAATAAGCAAAAATTATAAACATTTTGTTAATTTTTTGTTGCAAGAGGTCGATT
Organism: Acutalibacteraceae bacterium; assembly: GCA_045536815.1. Classification (GTDB taxonomy): domain Bacteria; phylum Bacillota; class Clostridia; order Oscillospirales; family Acutalibacteraceae; genus UMGS1279. The sequence continues at coordinate 15,885 of JAZSOH010000002.1, forward strand.
TTTGTAGTATACTGTTAACTGTGTAAGGCTAAGAAACATAAAGGAGATTTTCTCATGAGCAAAATCGGGTTTGATAATGATAAATACATTAAACTACAATCCCAAAAAATCCGTGACCGCATTTCGCAATTTGGCGGAAAGCTTTATATGGAGTTTGGCGGAAAGTTGTTTGATGACTATCATGCTGCCCGTGTTTTGCCAGGTTTTAAGCCCGACAGTAAGGTTCGTATGCTTATGCAGCTTAAGGACCAGGCCGAAATTGTTATTGTAATAAATGCCGATGCTATTGAGCAAAATAAACGCCGAGGCGACCTTGGCATAACCTATGATATGGACACTCTTCGCCTTATAGACGCTTTCAGGGGAATTGGTCTTTTTGTTGGTAGCGTTGTTATAACCTGTTATAACGGCCAGTCGGCTGCGGACAAGTTTGAAAAAAGGCTTGAAGCCCTTGGCGTTAAATGCTATAAGCACTATCCTATTGAAGATTATCCCGCAAATATTCCACTTATTGTTAGTGAAGACGGGTTTGGCAAAAACGATTTTATCGAAACCGAAAGAAGCTTGGTTGTTGTTACCGCCCCCGGTCCCGGCAGTGGCAAAATGGCGGTTTGCCTTTCTCAGCTTTATCACGAAAACAAGCGCGGCATAAAAGCGGGCTATGCAAAATTTGAAACCTTCCCTATTTGGAATATTCCGCTTAAATCCCCTATAAATTTGGCTTATGAAGCCGCCACCGCCGACCTTAACGATGTTAATATGATTGACTTTTATCATCTCGAGGCGTACGGCGAAACAACCGTAAATTATAACCGCGATATTGAGATTTTCCCTGTTTTAAACGCTATGATGGAGCGTATTATGGGCAAATCCCCTTACAAAAGCCCTACCGATATGGGTGTTAATATGGCAGGGTACTGTATTTTTGATGACAAAGCGGTTGAAGACGCTTCTAAGCAGGAAATACTTCGTAGATACTACGCCGCTTGTTGCGGTGTAAGACAGGGCACAAGCGAACAAAGCGAGGTTAACAAGCTTGAGATTTTAATGGGTCAGCTTGGCATTACCGCAAACGACCGCCCTGTTGTAAGGGCCGCAAAACAAAAGGCAGAGGAAACGGGCGCTCCTGCCGTTGCGTTAGAGCTTTCTGACGGAACGATTGTTACAGGAAAAACCTCTTCTCTTCTTGGCTCTTCGGCGGCAGTTTTGCTTAACTCTTTAAAGGTTCTCGCCGAAATTCCCGACGAGCTTGACCTTATTTCTCACGTTATAATCGAGCCTATTCAAACACTTAAAACCGTTTATATGGGCAACCATAACCCCAGGCTTCATACCGACGAGGTTTTAATTGCTCTTTCTATTTGCGGCGCAACAAGTCCCCTTGCTGCAAAGGCAGTTGAAAAGCTTTCTGCTTTAAAGGGAACAGAGGCTCACTCTTCGGTTATTCTCTCTTCAGTTGATGAGAATGTTTTTAGAAAGCTTGGTGTTAATATAACCTACGAGCCTAGATATCAAACCAAAAAACTTTATCACGGAAAATAAAAAAAGACCTCAGCAAAAGCTGAGGTCTTAATTTGTGTTTATTTTTTGCCGCCGATATAATATGAAAGCTTTTCATACGGCTTTTTACTATCTTCGTGTATATTTACAATGTGAAGCCTGTCCCTTTGCGCCATAGCAATAGTGTTTGCAGTGCCACCGGGTTTACCGTTATAATATGTGATTATCATCGAAGAATGGGCAACCATTTTTGCGTTTCTCGCAACAAAAGCGTTTTTATTGTACCTTTCACTGAAATAATAAGTATGGTCTGCAGAAGAAAGTACAAAATCATACCTTTGTCGCCAATCGGGGATGAAGCGTTTGGGCTGATTTTTGTAAGGCAAAACCATTATAAGCTTTATATCAGGAAATTTTTCTTTTAAAAGAACAACCACTTCGCCACAAACAAGGTCAAAGCCCATTGCACCACCGCAAAGGAAATTCCTATATCCCTTTTCGTAAGCATCTAAAATGGCGTTGGTTATATGATTCTCAAGCTCTATGAACTTATCGTTGTTTCTTCTAAGCGGGAAGGAAAACTTGTGTGGCCTATATCCCGAAAAACAACAGGTTTCAAAACGATTTAGATCTAACATCTTCCTTCTTATCTCCCTAGTTACATAATAATACACCTATATTATATTACCTTTGAGGTCAAAAATCAATATCCCAATTTAACTTTTTTACAAATATTACTAATTTCCAAAGGTCTTGTTGCAATTATAAACGATTTATATTATAATATTTTTGATGTCTACACTTTAGATTTTGGGGGTCTTTAGATGGATAATATTGATTTGAAAATTATTTCCTTGCTTCAAAAGAATGCAAGAATGCCGCTAAAGGCGCTTGCAAACGAGGTTTTTCTTTCTTCCCCCGGCGTAGCCGCGAGAATTGAAAGATTGGAAAAAGAAGGCATAATTACCGGTTATTCTGCAACCATTGATAACAAAAAACTCGGCTTCCCCATTATAGCCTATATAAATTTAGAAATTCAGCCCGTTCAAAAGCCCGAGTTTTACCCCTTTATCACAAAGCACCCTAACGTTTTAGAGTGTAGCTGTGTTACGGGGCATTATTCTATGCTTATTAAGGTGGCTTTTGACTCAACCGAAAGTCTTGACAGCTTTATAGGAAAGCTTCAAACCTTTGGAAATACCGAAACACAAATAGTATTTTCCACCGCCTTAGAGCATAGAGGTGTAAATGTGGAAGATTTTATAGAAAAATAATTCTCTTGCTTTTTGACCGACAAGGCATTTTTGTCTTGTCGGTTTTCTTTTTTTAAAAAGTAAAAGTTGTAAATTTTACTACCTCAAAATTTATAAAATACTCTTGTGTAAGCGGTCGATTTGTGGTAAAATGTATGTGTATAATTATATGAAAAGGAGGGGTGATTTTGGAAAGACTTTTTTATCTTGATAACAGCGCTACAACAAGGCCTTGTGACGAGGCGGTTGCAGCCCTTTCTGCCGCCGTCACCAAAGACTTTGGCAACCCCTCTTCCCTTTATATTTTCGGTATGAATGCCGAAAAAATTCTTAGCGATGCGAGGGCGACTATCGCCGAAAGGCTTGACTGCCGCGAGGACGAAGTTTTCTTTACTTCGGGCGGCACAGAAAGCAACAACACCGCCATATTTTCTTCGGTAAAGCTTCTAAAAAGAAGGGGTAACCATATCGTTACAACAAGTATTGAACACCCCTCGGTTTTAGAGCCTATTCGCGCTCTTGAAAAAGAGGGCTTCGAGGTTGACTATTTAAAGCCCGACAAAAACGGTGTTGTGCCGATTTCGGCCTTTGAAAAGGCTATAAGGAAAGATACCATTCTTGTAAGCGCTATGCTTGTAAACAATGAGGTTGGCTCGGTTCTGCCGATTGGCGAAATAAAACAAATAATTAAAAATGTCGGCTCCCCCGCGCTTCTTCACACCGACTGTGTTCAGGCATTTGGCAAAATTCCTGTTTTACCAAACGAGCTTTCGACCGACCTTGTTTCAATAAGCGCCCATAAAATTCACGGGGTTAAGGGCGCAGGTGCCCTTTATGTTAAAAAGGGCTTGTCGCTTCCCCCTTTTATCGTGGGCGGAGGTCAAGAAAAAGGGCTTCGTTCAGGTACCGAAGCTGTTCCCGCTATTGCCGCTTTTGGCGCGGCGGTAAAGGCTCTGCCAAATCTAACCGAAACAAAAAAACTTGCTTTGTCTTTAAAGCAAAAATGTCTTTCACTTTTGAAGGAATTTGATAATGTTTCATTGAACTCACCCGAAGACAGTTTGCCCTATATTCTTAATTTTTCCTTTACGGGTTACCGTTCGGAAACCCTGCTTCACCATTTAGAGTCTTTTGGCGTTTTGGTTTCAAGCGGAAGCGCTTGTAGTAAAGGAAAGGGTAGCTATGTTCTTTTAGAAATGGGGCTGCCGCAAAATGTGGTCGATAGCGCACTTAGGATAAGCTTTAGCAGATTTAACACCGAAGATGACATCGAGGCTCTTTACTGCGCTCTTAAAAGCGCTTTAAAGCTTAGAAAATCGAAAAAATAAATAGAGGTCTAATATGAAAGAAATTATACTTATTAAAAACGGCGAGCTTGCTCTTAAAGGTCTTAACCGTATGACCTTTGAGGATATACTTATTAAAAACATAAAAAACAGTCTTAGAAGTCTTGGTGCTATAGATGTTACTCGTGCGCAGTCTACGATTATTATCACCCCAAGGGATGATGATTTCCCCTTTAACAAGGCTCTTTTGGCTATTGAAAAGGTTTTCGGTATCGCTGCGTTTTGCCGCGCCGCCGTTTGCGAAAAAGATATTAACGATATTTTAAGCAAAGCCGCCCAGTATCTTGAAGAGCCTCTTAAAAAGGTTAAAACCTTCAAGGTTGAGGCAAAGCGTTCTGATAAAAAATTCCCACTAACCTCACCCGAGATTTCCCGACTTGTTGGTGGTGAGCTTCTAAAACATTATCATCACCTTAAGGTTGATGTTCACAACCCCGACATAGTTGTTACCGTAGAGGTGAGGGATTTTGGCGCATACATTCGCGCAGGGCAGATTCACGGCGCAGGAGGTATGCCTGTTGGCACAGGAGGACGTGCTTCAATTTTGATTTCGGGCGGAATTGATAGCCCCGTTGCCGCTTGGATGATGGCAAAAAGAGGAATTAAACTAAACGCAATTCACTTTGCAAGTCCGCCATATACAAGTCTTCGCGCCGAGCAAAAGGTTAAAAAGCTTTTGTCAAAGGTTGCAAAATATTCGGGGCCTATCCCCGTAGGCGTTGTTCCGTTTACCGAAATTCAGGAAGCGATTTCTGAAAACTGTCCCGAAGAATATTTTACAATTATTATGCGCCGTATGATGATGCGCATAAGCGAACGTTTAGCAAGAAAAAGCGGAAGCCTTGCCCTTATAACAGGGGAGAGCGTTGGTCAGGTTGCAAGTCAGACTTTACCCGCTCTTGTTACCACCGATGCGGTTGTAAATCTTCCCGTTTTCCGCCCCCTTATCGGTATGGACAAGGATGAAATTATTTTAATTTCAAGGAAGATTGATACCTTCGAAACCTCTATTGAGCCTTATGAGGATTGTTGTACGGTATTTACCCCCAAGCACCCAAGAACTAATCCTAAGCTTGAGGCGGTAGAAAAGGTAGAAGCCTCTTTCGATTTTAACGAAATGATTGAAAGAGCGGTAGAGGGCACAATTTTTGAAACCATAGAAGCATAAGAGGAGTTTTTATTTATGAATGCTGAAATTATTTGCGTAGGTACCGAGTTGCTTTTGGGAGATATTTTAAACACAAACTCGCAGTTTCTTTCTCGCCGCTTGGCAGAAAGCGGGCTTAATGTTTATTTGCAGTCTGTTGTTGGCGACAATAAAGAGCGCCTTAAAAATCAACTTGTTACCTCACTTAAAAGAAGCGATGTAATAATTCTTAGCGGCGGTCTTGGTCCTACCGAGGACGATATAACTAAAGAGATTGTTGCCGAGGTTACAGGCCTTTCCCTAGAGCTTCATACAAAATCTCTAAACAGTATTGAAAGCTTTTTTGCCCGCGTAGGAAAGGTTATGAGCGAAAATAACAGAAAACAAGCTCTTACCATTAGCGGCGCAAAGGTTTTGGATAACAAGTTCGGCACTGCACCGGGCTATATTTTAGAGTGGGAAGAAAGAAAAATCATTTTGCTTCCCGGCCCACCAAACGAGCTTATTCCTATGTTTGAAGATTATGTTTTCCCCTATCTAAGCTCCCTTTCAAACGAAACTATTTATTCTAAAAATATCCGCATTTTCGGCATTGGCGAATCACTTGTAGCAACGCAGTGTGGCGACCTTTTAAAAAGCGAGAACCCAACCGTTGCAACCTATGCCTCTGCAGGTGAGGTTTTGGTTAGAGTAACTGCAAAAGCCGAAAACGAAAGGGCCGCCGAGGCTCTTTTAAGGCCTTTCACCGAAAAGCTTATTGCACAGTTTGGCACGAACATATACACAATTAAAAACGAAAATCTTCAGCAAACTGTTGTCGAGCTTTTAAAATCCAAGGGTAAAAAGGTTGCTACGGCAGAATCCTGCACTGCGGGTATGCTTTCAAGCAGAATTACCGAGGTTGCCGGCTCTTCCGATGTTTTTGAAATGGGTATGAGCGCCTACGCAAATCGCGTTAAGGTTGATGCTCTTGGCGTGAGTGAGAAAAACATTAAACAGCTTGGCGCCGTTTCGAAAGAAGTGGCTGCCGAAATGGCGGTTGGTATCCGTCAGTTAAGCGGTGCAGATATCGGCGTTGGTATTACAGGTGTTGCCGGGCCGGGAGAGAGCGAGGGCAAGCCCGCAGGCCTTGTTTATATCGCGATTTCCGACGGCATTAACGTTTATGTAAGGAAAATCATGTGCCGTGGTGCAGACAGGGAAAACACCCGCACCGTTGCAACATCAACCGCTCTTGATATGGTTAGAAGGTATCTTGAAAAGGCAGACGACCTTCTTTCCTACGGCACCTTCCTTGGCGACCCGCTAAATCTTATGGAGGGTTATAATCTTCCTAATAATGAGCCTATATCTTTGGGCGGTAAGGTTCCCGAAAAATTCAAAGAGCTTCAAAAGAAACTCAATTTTGGCGACAAAGAAATGCTTCGCCTTGTAGAGCTTATGGAAAAGGACGAACTTTCCCCCTTTACAGAGCCCAAAAACGAGCCTGCCGCCACAGAGTTTAGCTTTGAAACCGAAGAAAAAATAGATGAGCCTGTTGAAGTTGAAGAGGTTCCGGAGCAAAAAACTCTCTTTGAAGAGACAGCTTCTTTAGAAACTGCTTTGGAAGATACAGCTTCCACCATAGAAGAATCTGAAGAAGGATATAAATCCCTCACCGAAGAGGATTTCCCCATTTTGAAAGAAGAAGTTTATAAACCGAACAAAAAGGTGAAAAAAGCTATGAAATCACACAGTGGAGAAACCTTTAAAAAGAAAATAAGCAAAAAAGAAAAGGGCGAGAAAAAATCTTTTAAAGATTTGCTTTGTTCTCTTTTACCCATAAAAACCGACGGCAAAAAAGAGAAGGTTAAAAAGCTTTCTTTCCTTCTTGCTACCCTTGTTTTAATTGTATCGCTTGTGCTTGTTGTTTTATTTGTCAACGGCGGCGAAAAAGAAGAGGAGAAATATACTCTCCTTAGAGATGTTTGGAGCATTACCAACTCGGTTAACGGCGAGGCGAAGGATAGCGTAACCGGTTACTATAACGCTTTCACCGAGCTTAGAAAAGAAAATGCCGATATCTCTGGCTGGATTAAAATTGAAGATACAAAAATTGATTATCCTGTTCTAAAAACAGATAATAACGAATTTTACCTTGCCCACGGCCTTAATAAGAAAAATAACAAAAACGGCGCAATCTTTATGGATAGCGCCTCGCAGATAGGTGTAGCCAAAAACGGCAGAAACGTTGTCCTTTACGGCAAAAATGCCGCTGACGGCACTAAGTTTGGCGAACTTAAAAAATATTTAGATTTTGAGTTTTATAAAGCTCACCCAACCCTTGAGTTTGCCTGCCTTTATAATAAAGGCTATTATAAGGTTTTTGCAGTTTTTGTTACAAACTCCTTACCCGAGCACGATAATGGCGAGGTTTTCGACTACACTAAATCGGCATTCATAAGCGAAACCGAATTTAATAACTGGGTTAATTCTATAAGGCTTAGAAGCGCGCTTACAACAAATATAGACCTCACATTTGATGATGAGATTTTAACCCTTTCGACAGACGCTGACGATTTCGACGGCGCAAAACTAGTTGTTATGGCAAGAAAGGTTAGAAACGATGCCGACTACTACCTTCCCATTACTGCCTCAATAAACCCTGCTCCCCTTTATCCTGAAATATGGTACGAAAAAAATGGCGGCAGCAAACCCTCGCTTAATGTAAACGACAATACCGAGAGCGAACCCTTGACCGACGGGAACGAAAGCTCCTTAGAAAGCGGTCTTGAAGACGGCGAAAGCGATGAGTCTTTATCTTCTGAAGACTTAAATTCCTCTTCCGACAATAGCGCTGTGGGAGACGATTCTTCTATAGAAAGTGGCACCGAAAGTAATCTTGGCGATTCTGACCAAGCGTTAGGCGGAGAGGAAAGCAGCTCTTATATTTCTGATTCGGGTAGCGCAGGCACATTTGTTGACCTGCCCTCCTCGCAGGAATCCGAAGAAGACACTTTTCTTGAAATGAACTAACTTTTTCGTGGTCTTTTCGAATTTAGTGTGACAGGACTTGAGAAAGGAGTATATTTAAAATGGTTCCCGATTTAACTCTAGAAGTTATATATCTTAACGAATCTACCGATTTTAAAATGGAGTTTGATATATGCGGTACTTCTAATATAAGGTTTTTAAGCCATCTTACCCACTCAAAATCCACCTTTCTTTCAACCCTTGGAAAAAGTGCTTCGCGTAGCCGTGTTATTGTTACTGTAGGCAGTTTTAACCCCCTTGACGAGCTTTATATCCCCAAAATTATTGCATCCGCTACAGGATATAAGCTAAATGTTCTTGAAAATAATCTTTTAAAGACTTCTTTAGAATATTCCTTGCCCGAAGGCGCTATTGAGCTTATAACCTGCAGCGGTGTTTTGGGCGGCGCGGTTTTGGAAAGCAACGACCAAGCAATTATTATGCTAACCGCAGACCGCGAGATAAGGCACGAGATTGTTCACGACCTTGTTTGCCCCTATCTTAAAATGCTCGCGGGGAAAGCTAATGATAGCTTAGAAAAAATAAAAACACAAAAAAGCCCTTCTCCAGACCGCAGTGAGCCCAAAACTTTAGAAGGGGCTTCGCCGTTTGAAGAAAAGGACTCTTCTTCAAACACAGGCTTAGCTTTAGCCGAAGAGCTTTTAGAGGAGCCCGAAATCCAGATAAAAACTTCACAATGGGAAAAAGACCTTTTTGACTTTTCGCCCGAGCCTATCGCTCACGAAGAAGACGGGTTTGTGGTTATTGAGCAACCCGAAAATTCACAGCTTGAAAAAAGAGAAATTTCTTTTGACACAAATACTATAGAGCAGCCTTCTAAAAACAAAAAAACCATTATTAAAAGTGTTGTCTCGGTTATTCTTGTTTTTGCGGTTATGCTTTCGGCTTATTTTGGCTACGAGTTTGTTTATCAGCCCATGCACTACTCGGCAGTTTTAAAGGACACCTTAGAGCTTTACGGTCAGTCATGGTCGGGGCTTCCCGAAAACATGAATTATAAATTCGGCAAGCTTTATAAAATAAATAGCGATATCGTTGGGTGGATAAGCATTCCTGACACCGAAATAAATCTGCCTGTTGTTTCCTCTGTCGGCAGAACCGACAGTTACTATAGGTCTCACCTTTTTGAAGGAAGTATGAGTAATTTCGGGACCCCCTTCACCTATTCAAATATTGCCGAAGATACTTATGCGAGAAATGTTGTAATATATGGAAAAGGCGAGGGTAAAAATAACGCCTTTTCTGAAATAAAGGAATTTTTAAACCAAGAAAAATACCGTGCCGTTCCCGTTTTAACCTTTGATTCGGTATATCTTGAACAGCGCTATAAGATTTTTTCGATTTATAGCGAAGAAAAAGGGCACCGAAATCAATGGGCGAAAAACAGCTTTTTTGATGATAGCGATTTTTTGGCATTCGCAAATGACACAGCGGCAAAATCTATTATTAAAACAAATATTGACCTTAACCCAAATGATGAGCTTTTAACCCTCGTTTGCGAGGATAAAAAAGAAAATATTATTTTGGTTGCAAGAAAGGTTAGGGAGGGTGAATCTCCCCTTGTAACCTTTGACTCGTCAACAAACGACACCTCTTCTAAAAAGCCTGTGGTGTCTGATACTCCTTTAGAGGAAATTGTGGAAAGCTCCTCAAATGTGGAAACCTCTTCTGAAAAACCCACCTCTTCAGTTAAAAAGCCAAGCAGCAATATTGTAATCGGCGAAGACAGGGTTGAACAACAAGAACCTACCACTTCTACCACAATAAAACCGAGCTCGTCAAGTTCTTCTAAAGAGCCTGTATCCTCTAAGCCACCTGTTTCTTCTGATAAAACCTCTTCCGATGAGGATACAAGCATTGACACAGAAAGCAAAACCTCTTCAGGCGAAAAAGAGACGTTAGCACTTCCCGAGCTTACCGTTAAAAACTCCCTAAACGGCGAAACGGTAACCCTGCCTGCAAATGAAATTGTTGCGCAGGTTGTTGAGGCCGAAATGGGCTCACACTTCCACGAGGAAGCCCTTAAAGCTCAGGCTGTTGCGGCATATTCTTGGCTAATTTCAAGCGGTGCCGCCCAAGGCACTACTCCTAGCGTTCCAATGAAGCCGGCAGGGGCTAAAGCAAAAAGCGCTACCGAAAGTGTTGCGGGCGAGGTTGCCCTTTATGAAGGGAATGTTGCTTTCACCCCTTATTTCCCGATTTCCGCAGGAAAAACCGCCGATAGCGGTAGCATTTGGTCCAGTAACCTACCATACCTTAAAAGCGTTGATTCTTCGGTTGATAAAAACGCCGATAAGTTCCAAACAATAAAAACCTATTCGGCGGCAGAACTTGCAAAGCTGGTTAAAGATTGTTCGGGAATTGACCTTACAAAAATCGCCGATAAAAACAGTTGGTTTAAATGCACCTACGATTCGGGCGGGGTTTATGTTAAAACCATAACTATTGGCGGCATTGTTCATAAAGGCACATTTCTCAGGACCGATATTTTGAACTACTCTATTCGCTCAAGCGCCTACACAATTTCTTATAGCAAGTATGATGATAAGTTCAAAATTGTTGTAAAAGGCTATGGTCATGGCGTTGGTATGAGTCAGGTTGGCGCAAACTACTATGCCGGAAACGGCCTCACCTATAAACAAATTTTAAAGCATTATTATACTGGCATTACGCTTGGCAAATACACAAATTAGCATAATAAAACACCGTAGGTTCATATTCAGACCTACGGTGTTTTTCTATTTTATAAGCTCTTTTATTTCCTCTTCAGACTTTTCGGTTAGTCTTTCTATTTTTGTTTTTATCTCCTCAAAGCCTTCGCCCTCGTCGAGTAGCTTTGAAACCTTTATTTTAAAGCTTTCATTTTTACCAAGCGCAAGACTATAAAGCTCTTCCGTATTTTTTTCATCTGTCCCAGCATCTACCAAAGAAAGTCTTGCCACCGCCTTAGTAAGCCTTGAAATCGAAAGCGCCGCAAGTTCTCTAAGAGCGGCTTTTTCCTCATCGCTAAGGGTCGGCTTTTCTCTACCACTGTCTACTTTGGGTTTTGGGGGCTTTTCTTCTAAAGGCTTTGAATTTTCTTTTTCTTCAAAAGCTTCTTCTTTAATTTTTATCTTTTTAAGGGCTTCTATCTCCCTCTCTTTATGTAAAAGCTCCTGCTCTAGGGCCATTGTTTTTTCCGTAAGCTCTGCCACCTCATTTTCAAGCTTTAAGGTTGTTTGCTCTTTCTCGGCAAGTTTTATTTTTAAGGTGTTTACTTCAATTTGTCTTCTTTCTACTTCGGCAAAAAGATTAGCATTTTCTGCTAAAATTAGTTTTTTTCTCATCTTAATACATTCCCCCCTAGAATATTTTGTGCTTTCTCTTCAAGCTCACTTTTTGTGTTTTTTATTTCATCCGCCATAACACTTGTTAGTAGACTATTCAAAATTTCGCCAATCTGTTTGTCCCTAACGCCAAGTCTTAAAAGCTCTTCACCGTTTATGTTAAGGCTTTTAAGGGAATAACATTCCTTATTTTCTATAATTTCATTTAATAGCTTTAAAATCTTTTTCTTTTCTTCGTCGGTGATTCTTTCAAATGCATAAAGAAGCGAAACCAGATTTAAAAAATCCTGCTCTTCAGCTTTGTTTAAAATACTTTTAATGTCAAATTTTGTTTTTGGGACATTTTTGTAAAAGCTATCGGTCAAAAATAAGACTGCTTGTTTTGTTTTGTTGTCGCTTTTAAGGTGTTCTAAAAACTGCTTTGCGAAAGACTTGTCGCCGCCAAGACAAATTATGAAAGAAGATATTCGTAGCGGCAAATTCTTTTCCACCTTGGATACTGCCGAAAAATCTATTTTTTCGCTTTCTATTTTAGAAAGTGGTAAAATTGCCCTTTTTAAAACAGAAAAATATTCTTCTAAAACCTTTGTTGCAAAATCGCCCAATAAAAGCTTTTTAATTTCGACAAAAACTCGCTCAACCGAAATTTTTTTAACTAAATACGCCTTTGAAAAAATTGCCTCTTTGGTTTCTTTTTCAATAGAAAAACCTAAAACCGAAGCAAAACGTATGCCTCTTAAAATTCTAAGCGCATCCTCGCTAAGCCTTTTTTCTGGCGCTCCAACTGTTTTTATTATTTTATTTTTTATATCTTCTTTGCCGCCGAAATGGTCTAAAAAGCCTTCGTTTTCATTATAGCAAATGGTATTTATCGTAAAATCTCTTCTCTTTAAATCCTCTATAAGACTAGACGAAAATAAAACCTCGTTTGGATGGCGACTATCTAAATATCCCCCGTCTACACGGTATGTGGTAATCTCTATGGGAAGCCCTTCGGCAACAACTGTAACCGTTCCGTGCTTTATGCCGGTTTCCAAAACCCGCATATCAGAAAAAAGGGCTTTAACCTCTTGAGGTGTGAGAGCAGTAGTAATATCAAAGTCATCCGTTTTTCTTTTTAAAATATAGTCCCTAACACACCCACCTACAAGGTATGCCTCAGCCTTATTTTCATAAAAACGAGATAAAACTTTTTTAACCCCTTGGGGCAAGGTTATAGGCGCGAGGCTAAAATTTTCTACTTGTTTCTTTTCCATTAAATGCGCCACCACCTTTTAAAATCTAGCACGACAGGGTTCAAAGCCTATCGTACTAAACATTTCATAAGGTAATTATAACACACCAAAAATGCGCCGTCAACCGCTTTTAAATCCCGCTCTTTTCTGCCTTTTCTTGCCTTTTCTCCTTCCTAAAAAGCTGCCATACACCAAAGGCTAAAACAAAAGCGCCGAAAAGCTTTCCCAAAATATCAACATTTATAAACTTTATTAAATATCCTGTTAAAAGAGATGCCGGTACTCCACCTAAAATAAGTGGCAAAACCATTTTATAGTCTATTTGTTTTTTTATCGAATAAATTATTACTGCCGCAAGGGCGGTCGGTACGAAAAATATTAGATTTATCCCCTGTGCGGTTATCTGCGACATCCCAGCAAAAATTGTAAGATAAAGAATTAAAATTCCTCCTCCGCCAATTCCCATTGCGCTTACCGTTCCCGACAAAAATGATATTAAAAATATTATTAAAAATTCCTTCAAAACAAAAGCCTCCATCCCGCCCAAATCATAAATGCTCCCGAAATTCGCCTTATCCATTTTTGCGGAAGCTTATTCATCAAAATGCTCCCAACCGCCGCGCCTAAAAGGCCTCCGGGAATGTATTTTGCCGCATCTAAAAGGCTTACTCTACCTAAAAGAAGATATAAAGTAGCGCTAACTACTGTTATAGGTAGCATAACGGCAATAGCGTTTTTATGAGCCATTTTTCTTTCAAAACCCATACTGAGCAAAAGTATAACGCAGGCTATTCCGCCACCTGCCCCAAACATTCCGTTAAGCGCTCCCACGGCGGCACCGCCAAACAAAGCTTTGGTAAAATCTTTAGATTTTTTCAAAAAAAGCACTCCTTTTTTTGTGTTAGGTATAGTATTTCCCAAAAAATAGGTGTATAATTAAGATAATAACTAGAAATAATGTGTTAATTTTAAAATTTCTTTTGCAGTGAAAAAGGAATGGTTTTATGAACATTTACGTTACATGTGAACAGGTTGGATTAGAAGGTTATTGGATGTCGGACATTCTTGCCGGAATAGACAAGGAAGCGGCAAGAAAAAACCTTACCGTTTTAGATTATAACGGACGTCTTCCCGATACTCAGGGCGATTTTTCCCGTCGTCTAGTTTTAGCTGTTGGCTATTCGTCGCAGTGGATGGAAAGCACCTGTATAAATCTAAAGGCTAAGGGGATAGAGCCGATACTTGTTAATGCCGCCTATGACAGTACAACCGAAATGCTTGGCGCTACGGGTTCTGTTTCATTTGGTATTAAAAAATCTATGTACAACGTTTTGAACTGTCTTGTTGGCGCGAGAAGAAGCAAGGTTGCCCTTTTCGGCGGAAATGAAGAAACGCATTCCGATAACGTTAAGGCCGCCGAATTTTTAGAGGTTTCTCACTACTTTGGTCTGCCCACAACGGTTAATGATATTTATAAAGACACCTCTCTTTTAGACTGTGCAAAAAGCTTTGAGCTTAGCCTTAAAAGATATAATGCCGTTGTTTGCACAAGCGATACTGCCGCAATTTATCTTTTAAAATGGCTTGAGGAAAGGCAGGTTAAGGTCCCGAAAGATATATACCTTATAGGCTTTGGCAACTCTGCCGCTGCCCAGTTTATTTCACCCTCAATAACAACGGTAGAAAGCGATTTTTCGCTTTTAGGCAAACAGGCGGTAAAGCTCCACCAATTCTTACAAAAAAACACCGACGTTAAAAGCTGTTCCGTTTCTGTTGACTGCGAAATAATTGAAAGGCAATCAACCGGCTCGCTTAGGTTCAAAAAAATGCATCCGCAAAGCAAGCACGAAGGCAGTATGCCACTTTACGATACCGATAACGACGTTTTAATGATTTTGCAAACCGAAGAGCTTCTTCGTATGTGGGACGATGTTGACCGAAAAATTATTAAAGGTCTTTTAAAGGATAAAACTATTGTGTCTATTGCTGAGGACCTTTTTATATCTGTGAGCGCCGTTAAGTACCGCATTAAGAAAATGCTTACGACAGCAAACCTTCAAAATAAGGAAGAGCTAATAAAGGTTATAAGAAAATATAACGTATTATAAACTGAAAAAAGTATAAAAAATCACCAACCGAGTAACAATAAGGTTGGTGATTTTTTTATGGTTAAGGTTATTGTTCGCACAACTCTAATGTATATTTTTGTCATTTTAGGGGTGCGCCTTATGGGCAAACGGCAAATCGGAGATATGCAACCCTCTGAGCTTGTGATTACCCTTTTAATATCTGAAATAGCGGCAATTCCTTTGCAGGATTTTTCACAACCTGTAAGTGTAGGTGTTGTTGCCATTTTTACTCTGGTGTTTTTAGAGATAGTTTGCTCTGTTTTGATTTTAAAAAGCCTCAGAATAAGAAGAATTTTTTCGGGCAAAGCGATAACTATCGTCAAAGACGGAAAGCTTGACCAAAAAGCCATGAAAAGCGTACGATTAACCGTTTTCGATTTAATCGAAATGCTTAGAATGCAAGGTATTTTTTCTATAGACGAGGTTGAAACCGCCATTTTGGAGGTAAACGGAAATCTAAGCGTTTGTCAAAAAAGCCCATACAAGCCACCAAGCGCAAACGATTTAGGGCTTCGCCCCAAGGACGAAGGTGTCGCAATGCCCATAATAAGCGACGGGAAAGTTATTGATTCATCGCTCTCTTTTTTTGGAAAGAACAGAATTTGGTTAGAGAAATTTTTAAATAAAAAAGGTATGCACACCAAGGATGTTTTTGTTATGACGCTAAATAAGAATGATGAGGTTATAATCATAAATAAGGAGAAGCTTGTATGAGAAGGCTTATTGCGGCAGGTGTTATTTTACTTGCAATTTCAGTTCTAAGTATTTCGGGTGGCACTGTCGTAGAGAAAACCGAAAAAGAGATTTTAAAAAGGTGCGAAGAAATACTCCTCGCGCCTGATAGTGAAAAAATTGAAAGCTTCGAAAAATATTGGACGAACAAAAGCCTATCTCTTTCCTTTTTTGTTAACCGCGAAGATATTGAAGAAATAGGCAACCTTTCGGCAAAAATGAACTCGGCAGGAAAAAACAAGGATAGAGAAGAAATTTTCGAATCTGCCGAGCAAATTAAGTTTGTTATTTCGCATATTGCCGAAACAGAGCGGCTTTCTCTGCTCTCTTTTTTCTAGTGTGACAGGACTTGAACCTGTCATACCTTACAAAAGTTAAATTCCCGTTTGCCGTTGCCTTGTCGCTTGTAATCCGTTAGGATAACGGCGCTTCGCGGCTTAGGCGAAACGAAAATTTCTCTTTTTGTAAGGGCAAAGCGTTTCTGCCGCCGAATTTTTCGTGCGGAGAAGCGCGAGTTTGCCGCAAGGCTGTCGCCTTGCAAAAACTAGCACAAAGCCGTACGGATAAAGGCGGCGTGCGAAACTACGACAGGGTTCGAATCCTGTCACACTA
>JAZSOH010000022.1:0-34320 GCA_045536815.1 Acutalibacteraceae bacterium
GACAGGACTTGAACCTGCGACCTCCGGGTTATGAGCCCGACGAGCTACCAACTGCTCTACCCCGCGATATTTAATTTTTTAGCGTAAAGGTATTATACACCTATTGCTTTTAAATTGCAACCCTTTTTTAAAAATATTTTAAAAAGTTTTCTACATTTTTCGAACTTTTCTTACCAAAAGCGGTCTAACACAAAGGTATCAGACCGCTTTTAACATATATTTACTTTATATTTTTAATCATATTTGCCGCAATTCTAAGAGCAACGCCGTTACCCGAGCCTGCGTTTTCAACCACAACGGCAAAGGCATAGGGCTTATCCTCTTCATTAACAAACCCCGTAAACCAAGAGTGTGGTGTTGCTTTATCGCCGACTTCAGCAGTGCCTGTTTTTCCGCAAACGGCAAGTCCGCCAAAGTAATAATCACCATAATTTTTCTTTACGTTATTTCTCATCATTTCGGTAAGCGCCTTGGCGTTTTCGTCGCTCATCATACGGGTTTTTGCCATCTTAGAGCCTCTTATTCTTATGCCGTTAGCGTTTGTAACTTTATTTACGACAAAGGGCGAAACCGAAACACCATCATTGGCAATAGCACCCATAAAGCTTAGGTAATGATAGGGATTAACAAGGTCGTTATGTTGACCTATTCCTGACCAGCCAAAATCAATATCGTTTGAATTTTTAACCTGATAAACACTTTCCGCACAGGTGATTTTATCCATCTTAAGAGCTTTATTAAACCCAACATTTTCTGCGGTTTTTGTTAGCTTATTTCTGCCAAGCTTTAGTGCAGTCTGGGCGAAAAACGCATTACAGGAATGGGTTAAGGCATTTCCTATATTTGTTTCGCCGTGCCTTCCCATACAGCTTAGCCATTCGTCCATAATGGTAACGCCGTGATTACAGCTAAAACGCAGTGAATCTACCTTATTTATATTTTCAAGAGCCGAAAGGGTTGTAACAAGCTTAAAGATAGAACCCGGAGCATAAACGCCCGAAATAAAGCGGTTAACGTAAACACCATCGCCCCTTGGCGCAGTTGCACTGGCGGGGTCAAAGGTTGGGGTGCTAACCATACAAACAATTTCACCTGTTTTATAGTTATAAATACCAACTGAGCCCGAATAACCGCCAAGAAGCCTAAGGGCTTTAGTGCAAAGCTCACTATCTAAGGTGAGTTCAACATTATTTCCCTTGCCGCTTAGGTTATAGGTGCCGTTTATTAGGTCATAACCAGAAAGCTCTTTAAGGTATGCCGACTGAACGCCGGTTGACACGAAGCCTTTCAAATCACCAACAGTATGAACGGTTGCACGTCTGATTTCTTTGTTTTCGTTATATACTCGCTCGCCATTTTTGGTTGTAGCCAAAACAAGGCCGTTTCTATCGGTGATATCCCCCGCTTTAAGCAAAACACCCTCATCGAAAATATGCTTATTGGTGGGGTAGGAAGCCCATTTTTTGCCGTGAATAGAAAGCCTTACCAAAGAAAGAGAAAGCCCAAACACAAAGAAAATAACAGTGAGGTAAACGATGAAAAATCTATGCTTAATCCACTTCATCTTCATACCTCCAATCGCTCACAGGCTTTTTATGAAGCTCGGCAGCCTTGAAAAATGCCATAAAAAGCAGAGCCGAAATAATACTTGAGCCGCCCTTACTCACAAATATAAGGGTAACGCCCGTAAGGGGCAACAAATCAAGCGAGCCAAAGATATTAAGTGCCGATTGTATTATAAGCATCACCGCTGCACTAAGCGCGGTTATAGAGTAGAAGGTGCTGTCTGCTTGTTTTGCGAGTCTAACTGCGTAAATTGCGACAAGAGCAACACAAAATGCAACACAAACGGCCACAATAGCGCCCCATTCTTCACCCAAAATACCAAAAACAAGGTCGGTATCCGCCGCCGAAATATAGGATAAAAATCCCTCACCCGGACCGACCCCAAGCAGTCCTCCGCTTGCGAAGGCTATCATTGTTCGGGTTTGTTGATATCCCAAGCTGTCGGGATATTCCCAAGCGTGAAGCCAAACCCCAAACCTTCTTGCAACGTAGGGCACAAGCAACGAAACAAGCAAAATGCCCAAAACGGCACCGCCTGTGATTCCAAAAACAAATATGGGACTATAGAGCCTTACAGTTAAAATTATAAGCATTCCCGCAAAGAAAATTGCCGCGGCTCCAAAGTCAAACATAATTGCAAGTGCGCCTACTGATAGCATTGCAAATATAAAAAACTCTATTTTAAGAGCGGATTTTTTAACAATATCATAAAGCATTTTACCGCCACAAAAAACAAAAAGCGGTTTGCATAGCTCTGACGGTTGGAAGGAAAAGCTTCCAAAGCTAAGCCAGTTTCTTGCCCCACCCGCAACAGTGCCAAAAAATGCAGTGTAATAAAGCACAAAAAGGGTTAAAAACATTACGGGCCTTTGAAGCTTTGTACAAAGCTCGGGCGATTTGAGAAAAACTGTTAAAAGAATATATCCTAAAAACCCCGCCACATAGCAAACAAGGTGCTTTGTCAGATTTTCGGGAGAAATAGAACAGGTGATTGCTAGGCCAAAGGTTGTCATAAACAAAACGGGAATTTCGGTAAGCATAGTAAAGTTTTTAATAAAAAGGCCCACTATAAAATAAAGCCACTCGCCAACAAGAAGTAATGCGAAGCAAACAACCGCAATAAGTGGAAGAGCGGTGTTAAATTTTAGCATAATGGCGATAAAAACCATAAGCTGAATGGCGATTAAGGTTACCATTGGAAGACCTGCACTAGTGGCAAGAGATGAGGCTTTTGGAACCTCTTTTCTTTTAAAAGTAAGAGTCTGCTTACAAATTTCAACCTTATCGCCGTAGTCGAGCGGCGCGGGTGCGGTGAGATTTTGAAGATTTACTGATACCTTGCCGTCAAGCGGCGCAAGCCACCATCTGTGTTTTTTTATGAACAAAATAGCATGTTTTGTGTGAACATTTTCAAGAGGGATAACTATATCTGCCCTTTTTGTTCTGCCTATAAGATTTTCTTTGCCGTAAACTGAAATAGAAAGCCCATCTTTAGTGGTAAGCTCTGCAAGGGGGAAAGGCTTTGACTTTATTTTATGGAAGTATTTAAACCACAAAAACATAAGCAGCAAAGAAAAAAGAGGTATAAGCCATCTGGAAACCGCAAAATAATAGGTATAAATAATCTCCAAATGCTACACCTCCTTTAAATTTTAAGTTTATATTTATTCCTTAGAAAATTCTTCTAAAATAAGTCCTTCGTTTTTCTCAAGCGCCCAACGAATATTCCATTCGCTTGTAAAAATTAAAAGGTCGTTTTCCCTTACGTCCTTTACCCATTTTGTATCTGAAGTAAGGCTAAGAGCTTTTATATCTATATCCTTATTTTTTACCCAACGAATGTGCTGATATGAAAGGGGTCTGCGCCTTATATCAACGTTATATTCGTTTTTAAGACGATATTCCAAAACCTCAAACTGAAGAACACCGACAACGCCCACGATTACTCGCTCCATACCACTGTCGGGCTCGTGGAAAATTTGAATTGCACCCTCTTGCGCAATTTGTGTCATACCCTTTACAAACTGTTTTCTTTTTAGGGTATCAATTTGCTCAATCTCGGCAAAATGTTCGGGTGCGAAGGTTGGAATCCCCTCAAACTCTATCTTCTTTTTATCATCGCAGACGGTGTCGCCTATCGAGAAAATGCCGGGGTCAAAAACGCCAATAATATCACCTGCATATGCCTCGTCGATAATCTCTCTATCCTGCGCCATCATTTGCTGGGGTTGAGAAAGTTTAATTTTCTTACCGCCCTGAAGATGATAATATTCCTTGCCCCTTTCGAATTTGCCTGAACAGATTCTCATAAAGGCAATTCTATCTCTATGCGCCTTATTCATATTAGCCTGAATTTTAAAAACAAAGGCAGAGAAATTTTCTGAAAATGGGTCGACTTCCTCGGTTTTGGTTTTACGGCTAAGGGGCGCGGTAGTCATTTCCAAAAAGCTTTCAAGAAAAGGCTCAACACCAAAGTTTGTAAGAGCCGAGCCAAAAAATACAGGGCTTAGCTTTCCGTGGCGTACTTTTTCAAGGTCAAACTCAAAACTAGCGCCGTCGAGAAGTTCAATTTGGTCAACCAAATCTTTTCTTTGATAGGGGCCTATAAGCTCGTCAAGTTTTTCGGTGTCGGTAATATCACATTCTATTGCCGTAAGCTTATTTTGACCCTTATGAAATTCGTTAAAGGTTAAAATTCTACGTTTTTCTCTATCAAAAACGCCCTTAAAATCAACACCGCAGCCGATAGGCCAGTTTACAGGATAGGTGCCGATACCAAATTCGGTTTCAAGCTGGTCTAAAAGTTCAAACGGGTCTCGAGCTTCACGGTCGAGTTTATTTATAAAGGTAAAAATGGGTATATCCCTCATGGCGCAAACCTTGAAAAGCTTTCTTGTTTGCGGCTCAATACCCTTTGCGGCATCAATAACCATAACGGCACTGTCTGCCGCCATAAGAGTACGATAGGTATCCTCTGAAAAGTCCTGATGTCCGGGGGTGTCAAGAATATTTATGCAATATCCACCGAATTCAAACTGCATTACCGAAGAGGTGATTGAGATACCTCTTTGTTTTTCAAGCTCCATCCAGTCGGAAACGGCGTGTCTGGCCGTTGCTTTGCCCTTAACCGAGCCGGCAAGCTGTATCGCACCGCCGTAAAGCAAAAACTTTTCAGTAAGGGTTGTTTTACCCGCGTCGGGATGGGAGATGATTGCGAAGGTTCTTCGCCTATTTATTTCGTTCTTTAAATCTGCCAAAAAAATACGTCCTTTTATAAATTATTCTTTACAAAACGATGCAACCACGTTTCTATAAACTGCATCGGCAATTTGCATATAGCCCTCATTTGTGGGGTGAGCGCCGTTAATATCAAACCTTTCGGTAGTAGAGCTTCTTGCATTAACGGGTTTTTGTATATAGGGATAGCCGTGGTCGGAATCAAACTGCCCCGCAAGGTTAATTGCTTCAAGAAAATCGCTAAACTCTTCTTCGTTTGCCCAGTTTTCATAAGCGATATTAAGCTCGTCTACAAAAAGATGGCACAAATAGGTATCACCCCAAGGTAAAATAGCGCCGTAGTTTGTGCCAATGCCACCATGCTGCGAAGAAAGAGGCGCCATAAACACCTTAACCTTTATATCGGGGAAGGCTTCTTTTAGTTTTCTCACAATTTTCTTTCCGTAACCAAGGAATTTCTCGATGCAAGGTGCAAAGCCCTCGGTGTTCCAAAACTGCCAGCCGTTAGCACCGAGGAAGAAGTATGCCGCATCAATTTTCTCTATGCCGATTTTCTTGGCATAATAGTTAAAATCGAGTTCCTCGGTTTCGGGGTTAACAAAGGGGTTACTAGCTTCATTGTTGGCCGAAATAATTTCAACAGGTGCGGTGTGAGTTGCACCTTCTTTGTGGGTTAATTTGCCAAAATCGGGCCTATCTGCAGCGTGAAGAAGGTGGCGGGTGAATTTAAGCCTATCTTCTTCAATTGTTTCAAGTCGCCAAGCGGCACCGTTTTCGTCTAACCAAATAGAATGTTGGTCGGTTTTATCTTTATCGTGGTTGCAGTAAACCCATATATTAGAACGTCTATGTGTCGCAAAGCATTCCCAAGCCCAACCGCCAAAGGCTTCAAAACCAACCTTGTCCACTTTGCAGTTACCAACAAAGTTAAATTTGTTTTCATAGCCAAGACCTTCGGGAGTGCCACCATTTTCTGTTAAACGGCGGTTAACCTCGTTTATCCAGGTTCCGCTTTCGGTAAGCGAATCACCAACGCAAAGAATGTTAACAGGCTTTGCAGGGGCCTTCGCCTCTACAACATTAAGAACGGTTTTGCCTTGTCCTAAAATGGTTTTGTCGGGACCGCAAACATCAATAGTAAGGTCATATCTTCCGGGAGCTTCGGGTGTAAACTCAAAGTACCTTGGAAAAGCCTTGCCCTTTACACAGTGGGGAGCAATATCAAAAATAAAGGGATTGGGGGCCTCAACAATACCTCTATAAAAAAGCTGGAAGGTATCACCCACAACTAAATCATATTTTTTGGGAAGAATAACTCTGATTTTATCGAACATAACAAAACCTCTTTCTTAAGGAGTATATCTAGTTTTTATCATACCATTATATTACTACATACTTAAGGTAAAATCAACATTTACTTTGAATTTTAACTACTTTTTTAAAAATTAAAAAATAGATATTTAGGTATTAGTAAACAAGATAAAAAACTTGAAAAAAATATAAAAATACCAGCCTTTAAGTGTTTACAAAAAAGGGAAATTGTGATAAAATGATTTGTAATATGGATAATTAGTGCAAATCTCTTTTGAAGGAGCGGTGATATGAGCAGGCTTATTGCGATTACCTCGGGCAAAGGCGGCGTTGGTAAAAGTAATGTTTCCGTCCATTTAGCAGCTGCGCTTAGCGAAAAAGGAAGTAAAGTACTTCTTATTGACCTTGATGCAGGTATGCGTTGTCTCGACCTTCTTTTAGGGGTTTCGGGCTCCCTTGTTTTCGACCTTGGAGATGTACTTTCGGGTGAGCACGATATAAACGAGGCGCTATTAAAAAGCGAAAAGCACGGCGTTTATCTTCTTGCGGCACCACTTTCAAAAGGAATTGACTCCGATAAGCTTTCTTCATTTTTAAAAAAGCTTCCCGAAGAGTTTGATTTTGTTATTCTTGATTTTCCTGCCGGTGGTGTAGACGAACTTTATAAAGCTCTTCCAAAATATACTGAGGCGCTTGTTGTTTGCAACGCCGATGCCGTTTCTATAAGAGATGCAGCGCTTATTGGTAGCGACCTTAGGTCTTTAGACCTTCTTTCTGTTCGTCTTGTGCTTAACAGGGCAGATTTTGAACATATTAAAAGCGGCGTAAACGCAAATATTGATGAGGTTATTGACCGTTCAGGAATAGGACTAATTGCGGTTATTCCGCAAAGCCTAGATATATACTACGCCTCTTGCACAGGGGAAAGGTTGAAAAAGAAAAGCAAGGCGGCAAAGGCCTTTGACCGACTTTCAAAAAGGGTTTTGGGCTATGATATTCCGCTTGAGATTAAAAAAATATAAAGAGAGGTAAAACAAAATGAATATTGCAATTATTGCACATGACGCGAAGAAGGAACTTATGGTACAGTTTTGCATTGCATATTGCGGTGTGCTAAGCCGTCATAATATATTTGCCACAGGTACAACCGGTAAGCTTGTTGCAGAGGCAACAGGTCTTGAAATCACAAAGTTTTTAAGCGGTGCTCAAGGTGGCGCACAGCAAATTGGTTCGCGCATTAGTTGTGATGAAATCGACCTTGTTTTACTTTTCCGCGACCCGCTTAACCCAAAACCGAGCGAGCCTGACGAAAGGGTGCTTTTAAACCTTTGCGATGTTCATAATATCCCCGTTGCAACCAATATAGCCACTGCCGAGGTTTTAATTCACGGTCTTGAGCGTGGCGACCTTGACTGGCGCGACATTGTAAAGACAAATTAAGGTTCAGTTAGGGTATACTTTTTAAAACCTATATTTATTTAAAAGGATGTGCTTTTAGTGTTAGATACAATGAACGGTCTGAGTCGTACCCACTACTGCGGTACCCTTAAAACCGATGATATAGGCAAAGAGGTTACTGTTTGCGGTTGGACAGGCCGCCAACGTGATTTAGGTCAGCTTATTTTTATAGACCTTCGTGACCGTACGGGAATTATACAACTTGCCTTTGACGATTCAACCGACAGAGCTATTTTTGATAAAGCTTTTAAGGTTAGAAGCGAGTTTGTTTTAATGGCAAAAGGTGTGGTTAGAAAACGCTCTTCGATTAATACCGAAATTCCTACGGGCGAAATCGAAATTGAGGTTAGTGACCTTCGAGTTTTAGGCAAGGCTGAAACATCGCCTTTTGAGATTTTAGACGACACATCGGCAAAGGAAGAGCTTCGCCTTAAATACCGATATCTTGACCTTCGCCGCCCCAGTTTGCAAAATAACATTATGTTAAGGCACAAAGTGGCTAAGGCTACCCGCGACTTTTTCGATAGCGAGGGCTTTATTGAAATTGAAACACCAACCCTTATTAAATCTACCCCCGAGGGTGCAAGGGACTATTTAGTTCCTTCAAGAATTCATAAGGGTAGCTTCTATGCGCTTCCGCAGTCGCCACAAATGTATAAGCAGCTTTTAATGCTTTCGGGGTTTGACCGCTATATGCAGCTCGCAAGGTGCTATCGCGATGAGGACCTTCGCGCCGACCGTCAACCCGAGTTTACTCAAATTGACCTTGAAATGTCCTTTGTGGATATGGAAGATGTTTTGGCGCTTGGCGAAAGCTATGTTAAATATCTTTTCAAAACAGTTTTAGATGTTGATATTAAAACACCTATTAAAAGGCTAACATATACCGAAGCTTTAAATCGCTTTGGTTCGGACAAGCCTGATACCCGTTTTGGTATGGAAATAACCGATATTTCTGATATAGTAGAGAATTCAGGCTTTTCTGTTTTTGCCGACACAGTTAAAAGCGGCGGCACAGTAAGGGGTATTACCGCAAAGGGCGGCGCAAAAACTCTTACAAGAAAAGAAATTGATAAGCTTACCGAAGCTGCTAAGGGTATCGGCGCAAAGGGTCTTGCTTTTATCCGCTTCCCCGAAGATGCCGAGGCACCTACCTGCGCTTTCAGTAAATTCTTAAGCGAGGAAGAGTTTAAAGCAGTTTGTGAAAAGCTTGATGTTCAAAAGGGTGACGTAGCTTTGATAGTTGCCGACCGTAAGAGTGCGGCGCTTAGCATTTTAGGCGCAATTCGTCTTCAGGTTGCCGAAAAGCTACAAATTGTACCCGACACCTTCGAGTTTTTATGGATTACCGAATTCCCCTTCTTTGAGTATAATGAGGAAACAGGAAATTATGATGCTATGCACCATCCGTTCACTTCGCCACTTGAGGAGTGTATACCTTATCTTGAAACCGAGCCTGAAAAGGTTTTCGCAAAGGCTTATGACCTTGTTTTGAATGGTGTTGAGCTTTCTTCCGGCTCTATTCGTATTACCGACCCCACTTTACAAAAGAAAATGTTTGCAGCCCTTGGCCTTTCGGATGAGCAGGCGCAAGAAAAATTCGGCTTTTTAACCGACGCTTTCCGCTATGGTGCACCGCCACACGGTGGTATGGGAATTGGATTTGACAGACTTGTTATGCTTATGGCAAAAAGCGAAAGCATACGCGAGGTTATCGCTTTTCCGAAGGTGGCAAACGCTAGCGAGCTTATGAGCGGCGCTCCCGCAAATGTTGACAAAGCGCAGCTTGATGATTTACAAATTGCAGTCATAAAAAGCGAAGAATAAAGGCAAAAGTTTAGGAGATATAAAATGGGACTTACAATAGCACAAAAGATTTTATCCGCTCACCTTGTTGATGGTGAAATGAAGGTTGGGCAGGATATTGGTATTAAAATTGACCAAACCTTAACACAAGACGCTACCGGCACAATGGCGTATTTAGAGTTTGAGGCAATGGGTGTTTCGAGGGTTAAAACCGAGCGCTCTGTTGCCTACATAGACCATAATACCCTTCAAACAGGCTTTGAGAATGCCGATGACCACCGCTTTATTCAGTCTATCTGTAAAAAGCACGGTATCTATTATTCTCATCCCGGCAACGGTATTTGCCATCAAATTCATTTAGAGCGTTTTTCAAAGCCCGGTAAGACACTTATCGGCTCTGACTCTCATACCCCCACTTGCGGCGGTATGGGTATGCTTGCTATGGGTGCAGGCGGTATGGACGTTGCTGTTGCTATGGGTGGCGGCGCATATTATATTTCAACCCCTAAAATGTTAAGGGTTAATCTTTTAGGTAAGCTTCGTCCCTTTGTTTCGGCTAAGGATGTTATCTTAGAGGTACTTAGAATTTTGTCGGTTAAGGGCGGCGTTGGATATATTGTTGAATATGCAGGCGAGGGTGTTAAAACCCTTTCGGTTCCCGAACGCGCAACAATTACAAATATGGGTGCTGAGCTTGGCGCTTCTACCTCGATTTTCCCGTCTGACGAAATTACAAGACAGTTTTTAAAAGCTCAGGGCAGAGAAGAAGATTTTACTCCGCTTGAGAGCGACCCCGATGCAGTTTATGATAAAGAAATTACGGTTGATTTAAGCGCTCTAGAGCCACTTGCCGCTATGCCTCATTCCCCCGATAACGTTAAAAAGGTTAGTGAAATCGGCGAGATTAAGGTTGACCAGGTGCTTATCGGAAGCTGCACAAACTCTTCTCTTTTGGATATGCTTAAGGTTGCCGAAATTTTTGACGGCAAAACAGTTAATCCTAACGTTAGCGTTGGTATAGCTCCCGGCTCAAAGCAGGTTCTTTATATGCTATCACAGTGCGGCGCTTTGGCTAAGCTAATTGCCGCAGGTGCCAGAATTTTAGAGTGTGCTTGCGGTCCTTGTATTGGTATGGGTCAGGCCCCGAATTCTGCGGGTGTTTCGCTTAGAACCTTTAACCGAAATTTTGAAGGCCGTTCAGGTACTGCCGATGCGGGCGTTTACCTTGTAAGCCCCGAAACTGCGGCTGCTGCGGCTCTCACAGGCGTTTTAACAAACCCTATGGAGCTTAATGCTAATATTACAGATATTAAGCTTCCCGAAAGTTTTGTTATCAACGATAATTCTATTGACGCACCTGCTTCTATAGAAGAGGCAAAGGATGTCGAGATTCTTCGCGGTCCCAATATTAAGCCCTTCCCCAAAACCGAAGCACTTGCCGACAGTATTTCGGCAAAGGCTATACTTAAGGTGGGCGACAATATTACAACCGACCACATTATGCCTGCCGGCGCAAAAATTTTGCCACTTCGTTCAAATATACCTATGATTTCCAACTACTGCTTTACAAGGTGCGATGAAAACTTCCCCGAGAACTGCAGAAAAGAGGGCAAAGGTATCATTATTGGTGGCGAAAACTATGGTCAGGGCTCGTCGAGAGAGCATGCCGCTTTGGCACCGCTTCATCTTGGAATTAAGGCTGTTATAACAAAAAGCTTTGCGCGAATTCACGTTGCAAACCTTGTAAATGCGGGTATTGTTCCGCTCACCTTTGATAACGCTGATGATTATGATACTATCGACCGTTTCGACGAGCTAGAGCTTCCAAATATTAGGGAAGAAATTAGTAGCGGAAGTAAGGTTACTCTTATAAATAAAACAAAGGGAAAAACCTATACTCTTTCTGCGGCTGTTTCAAAACGTTCTGCCGATATACTTCTTAGCGGCGGACTTCTACGCTATACTAAAGAAAATTCCAAGTAGGAGGAAGATATAATGAGCGAAAAAATTAAAATGCTAACCCCCCTTGTCGAGATGGACGGGGACGAAATGACCAGAATTATCTGGAAAATGATTAAAGAGATTTTGCTCGAACCCTTTGTTGAGCTTAATACAGAATATTACGATTTGGGTCTAGAGCACCGTAACGAAACAAATGACCAGGTTACCTTCGATTCTGCGAAAGCGACCTTAAAATACGGTGTTGCGGTTAAATGCGCCACAATCACACCCAATGCGGCTCGAATGACAGAATATAATTTAAAGGAAATGTGGAAATCTCCTAACGGCACTATACGTGCAATTTTAGACGGAACAGTTTTCCGTACTCCTATTATCGTTAAGGGTATCACACCCTTTATTCCTACCTGGACAAAGCCTATTACTATTGCACGTCATGCCTACGGAGATGTTTATAAAAATACTGAAATGCAGGTTAAAGAAGGCTCTAAGTGTGAGCTTGTTTGCACCGATAAAGACGGTAATGAGACAAGACAGCTTATTCACGATTTTGACGGAACAAACGGCATTATTCAAGGCCTTCACAATACCGACAAATCTATTGAAAGCTTTGCAAGAAGCTGTTTTAACTATGCACTCGATTTAAATCAGGACCTTTGGTTTGCAACAAAGGATACTATCTCTAAAAAGTACGACCATCGCTTTAAGGATATTTTTGCCGAGATTTATGAGGCAGAATATAAAGAGAAATTTGAGAAAAAGGGCATTGAATATTTTTATACCCTTATTGATGACGCAGTTGCCCGTGTTGTACGTTCAAACGGCGGATATATTTGGGCTTGTAAAAACTACGACGGCGACGTTATGTCGGATATGGTTGCGACAGCTTACGGTAGCCTTGCAATGATGACCTCTGTTTTGGTATCTCCTGAAGGAGTTTACGAGTATGAGGCGGCTCACGGCACAGTTCAGCGCCACTATTATAAACATCTTAAGGGTGAAAAAACCTCAACAAACAGCGTTGCAACCCTTTTCGCTTGGACAGGTGCGCTTAGAAAACGCGGCGAGTTAGATAAAACCCCCGACCTTTGTGAATTTGCCGACAAACTTGAAAAGGCAACAATAGAAACTATTGAACAGGGTGTAATGACGGGCGATTTAGCCGCGCTTTCAACCCTTGAGAATAAACAAACAGTTGATACCGAAACCTTCCTTAGAGAAATCCGCAAACGCCTGGAAAAACTCATTTAAAGGAGAAACGTTTATGAACGCTTCAAGTGGTATTTCAGAACTCGTTATAAGCCGACTCCCAAGGTATTATCGCTTTTTGGGGGAACTTATGGGCGAGGGAGTAACCCGTACATCTTCAAGAGAGCTTTCTGAAAGAATGGGCATTACGGCAAGTCAAATTAGGCAAGACTTAAACTGTTTCGGCGGCTTTGGGCAACAGGGATATGGTTATAATATCGAACAGCTTCACGCAGAAATAGGTAAAATTTTAGGGTTTGATACCCATAAAAAAGCCATTTTAATAGGCGCGGGCAATCTTGGTCGCGCTATAGCGACCCATATGTCCTTTGAAAGCAAGGGCTTTAGGCTTATCGGCATTTTCGATAAGAAGGAAGCTCTTAAGGGTCAAATAATTAAGGGAATTCCTGTAAGGCATATCGACGATTTGGACGACTTTTGCCGCGAAAATCTGCCTGTTTGCGCTGTGCTCTGTATACCAAAAGGCGAGGCAGATGAAATTTGCTCAACCCTTATTAAAAGGGGAATAAGAGGCTTTTGGAATTTTTCACACTGCGATTTAAAAGTTTCTCACCCCGACGCCAAGGTTGAAAATGTCCATCTGGGCGATAGCCTTGCAAAGCTTTCGTATAATATTAAAAACAGTTAAATTTATAATTGACAAAATAGTGTATTTGGGTTAATATATAATAGCTGTAAAAATTAAAAACGCCCCAAGTAATATTGGGGTATATGCCTCCTTAGTTAAATGGATATAATAAACCCCTCCTAAGGGTTAGTTGTGAGTTCGATTCTCGCAGGGGGTGCCAAAAACCAGCCTTCGCATTTTGTGGAGGTTGGTTTTTCATTTTTTTCAAGAGAATCGAAAAGGGCAATTGGGAAGCAATAAAAACAGTCCGGTGGACTGTTTTGGTGCCCGGGTGCGTGCCACAAGCGGAGCGCCAGTTGGCGGCACTTTTACTTTTTATTTCTCACTCATTCGATTGGGTGAGTTTTTTGCTTTTATGGTAGCAAAACAGAATCAAACTTTCACCATATCCCGATTAGCAAGAAATTAGCAGAAAATGGCCGTTTTGCTAATCGCTTGCTAATCGGATTTTTCGCAAAAATCTGCTAATTTGCGCAGGCGTATGTTCCATCCATAGACTTTTTCTCATTTTTTATTGAATTAAAGCAAAAAATGTGGTAAACTAATAATTGCCAAACCAATTGAATATAAAATTATGGGCAATTTCTCTTTTTATGGGGATATCTATACCATTTTTGTGCATAATCATATTGCGAATTTGATAAAAATGCAAATTCCGTCAATGTGATTGTGCTTATTGCCCTTTATATTGAATTGGTTTGGCGACTATCGGGGTTTGCGTTTTTTGTGCGGTTACTTCGGTAGCCGCACTTTTTATTTTTAGGAGGATGTAAAGTGACCACAAATGAACAACTGAACCAATTGCAAGAACGCCTGGATATTTATTTGGAAACCGGCAATGAAACAGTATTAAGAGAAGCTATTAATCTTAGTTATCGTTTATTTCAAGAAGATAATGATGACGCCGGCTATTTGTTAGCTAAATGTTATACCGTTGCCGCATTGGATTCTCTTGAGTTTGGTAGTATAGAGCAGGCTATAGCCGTTTACAAAAAACTAATTAATAATCGTTACGAAAATAATTATATTTTTATTCGTTTAGGACAGTTATATGAACACATAGATAAACTTGAAGATGCTTATGACTGCTATAGACAATATAATAAATTAGAACCAAAAGATGAAGAAGGCTATTTTTATCTCGCAAAATGCTATAGATACGGAAGAGGAGTCGAACCCAACTTAGAAATATCGAAAACTTTATTTAATACTATAGAAAGTACTGAATTTGCAAATAATGATGAGTTTTTCGCACACGAGTATGGTCAATTATTAGAAGAACTTGGACTTTACAAAGACGCTCACAAATGGTTTGAGACGGCATTTTCATTAACTGATAATGCTTCGGCAAAAGCATACTATGCGCAAGAAATCATATCATTACATCTTAAGCACAATCCTTTTGGATGTTCTTCTGCTTCTTCGATTATACAATTAGTGCAAAGTTACATCGATACAATAGAAGAAATCGACCGAAACAGTCAAGATTTGTCGAATTATTCAGATATTCATGAAACATACCTTATAGTCAAAAATGAAATCAATATTTTTCTTGCAAAAAATGAAAAAGCGCAAGCAATCAAAAATACTAGTAATAACAAAATCGTCGAACAATTGACTAGTGCAAGAAATGCCATATATAACAAGAATTACTCTGTTGCGATACAACTTTATAGAAGTATTATTTCAGTCGAACCACAAAATGCAGAAGCAATAATATTATGTGGATTGTTAGAAAACGACGAAAGCACTATTGACAACTATTCGCAAAAGTTAAGCAATATCAAAAGGGTTATAGCGGAAAATAATATAAGATCGTTAAAGAATTTTTCGTCTATATCGGACACAAAAATGATTTGTAAAATGATCGCACTTACAACAATTAATTGTGTCAGCGCAATACATACGGTTTTGACCGATACATTTGATATGCTAGTCGCAACACGTTCTACTTTCCAAAGGCTTTCGCCGGTGGGATTCTCAAATAATATCTACAACCCCACTCTTTATGAACTTGGTCAGTTGCTATATGATCTCGGTGACACATTTGAAAGAACATTTGGCAATAACGCACACGAAGCCTCTGCAGATTTATGGAAGATGGGAAATGCATACATGAACGCGTATATGGATTCCCAAGGCTTTTTCAAGAAAATGGAAATCAAAGGAAAGATTCGAGAGTACACCTCTAAAATAAAGTGAACAGTAGTTACTCCAAAACAATTACCTTTACCCCAAAAACACTATTTTGCTAATCTCTTGCTAATCAAACGCAGTCAAACAGCATAGAATTAACGGTAACGGCATAACACAAGATAACACATTAACCTAAAAAATCCTCTGACAGCAGGGGATTTTTACTTTTTACCTCTTACCTCTTAACCTTTCCGTCAACCTAAATATCTTAGGTGATTTTTGCTTTTTACTTTAGGGCCTTGACAAACTTAATACTTCGTGATATGATGTATTACGTTAAAGGAGGTATAGTATGGATATTCAGCTAAAACGTGGGATTTTAGATGTTTGTGTACTAGCGGCAATAAAAAATGAAGAATCCTACGGCTATA
The DNA here is from genome assembly GCA_045536815.1 of Acutalibacteraceae bacterium. Classification (GTDB taxonomy): domain Bacteria; phylum Bacillota; class Clostridia; order Oscillospirales; family Acutalibacteraceae; genus UMGS1279. The sequence goes on from JAZSOH010000022.1 coordinate 15,802, forward strand.
AGATTATTAAAGATTTAAAGCCGTATATTGAACTTTCCGAATCGACCTTATATACCATTTTAAAGCGCTTGGAATCGGCTAATATGTTAACCGTTAAAACTGCCGAGCACGGCGGTAGACTTAGAAAATATTACCATATTACTAATGAGGGGATAAAACGTATCGAAGAGTTTAAGAGCGAGTGGAAGGAAATTTTATCAATATATAAATTTGTAACAAAGGGGGATGAAGAGGATGAGTAAAAGCGACTATCTTTTAGAACTTAAAAAACGTCTGGCGGGTTTGCCGACTAAGGAAGTAGAAGAAAGACTAGCCTTTTATAGCGAAATGATAGATGACCGAGTTGAAGATGGTCTTTCGGAAAAAGAAGCAGTTTTAGAAATGGGCCCTATCGAAAACATCGTTGCACAAATTATGGCCGATATTCCTCTTAGAAAAATTGCCGGTGAAAGAATAAAGCCAAAAAGACGTTTAACGGCATTCGAAACTTTTCTTATAGTGCTTGGCTTTCCTATTTGGTTTTCGCTTTTAGTATCGGTTTTTGCAGTTATTTTATCGGTTTATATCACTTTTTGGTCTGTAATAATTTCCCTATGGGCAGTATTTGCTTCGTTTGTAGCCTCGGCTTTTGGTATAATAGTATTTGGTTTTGCCCTTTCTTTTGGGGAAGCTCTTTTGACGGGTGTTGCCTCAATTGGCGCAGGACTTGTATTAGCGGGGCTTTCAATTTTTATGTTTTACGTATGCAAAGCCGCCACAAAAGGAATATTAGCTCTAACAAAAAAACTAGCAGTATGTATTAAAAGCTGCTTTATTAAAAGGGGGTAGCTTTGTGAGTAAGAAAACTAAAAATTGGCTTATTATGGGCACCGTTTTCGTTTTGCTTGGATGTATAATTTTTGCCTTTGTTATGTCAAGGCTCAATTGGGATTTTAATAAGCTGTCAACGGCAAAATTCGAAACAAATAAACACAAAATAAGTGAAGAATTTAAAAAAATATCCATAAAGACCGATACGGCAGATATAAAGTTTTTGATATCTGAAGATGGAAAATGTAACGTGGAGTGTTATGAGGAAGAAAAAGCAAAGCACAAAGCTTTTGTAAAAGAAGATACGCTTGTTATTGAGTTAGATGAGAAAAAACAATGGCATGATTATATTGGCTTTAACTTTACTTCGCCAAATATAACTGTTTCTTTGCCAAAGGCTGAATATGAGACGCTTTTTGTGAAAGCCGATACGAGCAATATAGTGGTGCCGAGCGGTTATGTTTTTGAAAGTACTGACATATCGCTTAGTACAGGCGACGTTAGTTTTTGTTCATCGGTTAAAAATCTTCTCAAAATAAAAACGCACACAGGAAAGGTTAATATTAAAGACACATCGGCGGGGAGCATCGGCCTTACGACCTCTACAGGCGATATTTCAGTTTTTGATGTTGACTGCAAAAACGATTTAAGTATTAAGGTTTCTACAGGTAAAACAAAGCTTTCAAACCTTGAATGTAAAAAGCTTACAGCCAGTGCAGATACAGGGGATATAAGCCTTGACTGTTGCGATGCAGATGAAATTTTTATACAAACTGATACTGGTGATGTTTCGGGCAAGCTTCTTAGCGAAAAGGTGTATATAACAAAAACTGACACGGGCAGGGTGAGCGTTCCTAAAACAACAAAAGGCGGCAGATGTGAGATTATTACCAACACAGGAAATATAAAATTTGAATAAAAATTTAGGTTAAAACCCGAACTTTTGTGTTCGGGTTTTAATTATGAGAAAAAATTTTAAAACGCAGAAAAATCTACATTTTTTGTTTGACAATATATGGTATAAGGTGGTAAAATAAATTCGTATTTTTGAAATTATTTTAAGGGGTTTTAAAAATGAAAAAGTTATTAGCAATTTTACTTTCGGTATGTATGTTATTAACCACTTTTTCCGGTCTTTCGGTTTCGGCTTATGAGTTTATAGAGGAAAGTGAAATCACATTCTCCTACGACGAAGAAACCCACACCCTTACCATAGAGGGCAGCGGTGATATGGAAAATTACAGCGTCTCAGATGCGCCTTGGTGTGCTTATGCAAAAACCGCTAAAAAGGCGATAATAAGCGAGGGTATTACAAGTATTGGCGAGTGTGCCTTTTACGATTTTGTAACCCTTGAGGAAATTGAAATTCCCGACACAGTTACCTGTTTTGATATGCATAGTTTTAGCGGTAGCGGACTCAAAGAAATTAATATTTCTAAATACGTTACCGATATCAGTTATATGACCTTTGTAAACTGCGACCTTATGCAAAGCTACAAGGTTGACCCCGAAAATGAAAATTATCTAAGCAAAGATGACGTACTATTTAGTAAAGATATGTCTACTCTTATTTCCTACCCTTTAGGAAAGGTAGAGGAAGAGGAAAGTTACGTTATTCCGAACGAGGTTGTTACTGTTGAAGGCTATGCCTTTTCAAGAGCCAATAATCTTTCCCAGGTTACTTTAGGCGAAAACGTTAAAAGCATTGGCGACGAATGTTTCTTTAACTGTGTTAAACTTGGTAGGGTAAACTTTAACGAAGGGTTAGAGTTTATTGGCGGCGGCGCATTTCAGCATTGCGCCCTTATAGAGGAGGTAAAACTCCCTTCAACTATTACCAAAATTCGCCCACTTGCTTTTTATGATACAGGGTTTTACAATAACCTTGAAAACTGGGAAAACAATATGCTTTATGTTGGCAAGTATCTCTTAACGGGCGAATATTGTCTTACCGAAGAGTCTTTTGAATCGGGCCTTTGGGGTGTTATTGAATCAAGCTATATTGAAGGCGCAGTAGTTATAAAAGAAGGTACTGAGCTTATTGCTTCTGATGCTTTTTCTTGGTTTAACAGGGGCTCTCAAATCACTTCGATTTCGTTCCCTGCAAGTCTTAGATATATAAACGAGTACGCATTTTACGGCTTGGGTATTACCGAAATTGACCTTGGCAGTAATGTAGAATGGATAGATGATGGTGCATTTTCGAATTGCGAAAACCTTGCTAACATTTATCTTGGTTCGAATATTAAAAGAATTGGCCGCTACGTTTTTGACGAGACAGCCTTTGTAAAAAGCGATTTGTATTATATAGATGGCCTTTTGTACAAAGATGACTATCTCTTAGATTATAAGGAAGATTTGCCTACAAATATTACAGTAAAAGAAGGCACAACCCTTATTGCAGACGGTGCGCTTTCTAAGGAAGATGCCTATATTTATAAGCTTCACAACGTAAGTTTACCCGAAAGCCTTAAATATATAGGCGCCGAGGCATTTGTTAATACAAATGTTGGTGAGCTAACAGTGCCCGAAGGTGTTTTAGAAATCGGCGATTATGCTATTGGATATAATAAATACTATGATTACATCAAAGAAGAAGAGGCATATTCCAAAATTTCGGATACTGTTATTGAAGGCCATTTAAACACTGCGGCTGAAAGCTACGCTAAAAAGTTTGATATTGAGTTTGTAGATTTAGACGCGCCCGAAGAGGTAACCTTTGGCAATTTTACAACAATTGTTGACGGCGAAAGCCTTGCTATAACAAAGTTTATTTGGTGCAACCCTTATACTTACGATTTAGAAATTCCCGACTCTTACGGCTCAAGAACTATTGTAAAAATTACTTCCAATGCGTTTGGTGATTGTTCACTTCTTACCTCAATTACAATACCTGAGTCGATAACTACTATTGAAAGCGGTGCCTTTTTAAACTGCGCAGACTCGATGTTCTACGTTACCTGTGGCTCTGAAGGAAACAGTTATGTAGAAGAAAATAATCTTTCCTTTACTGTAAAACACAGTTTCCCTGAAGAGTCTGACGGGGTTGTAAATACCTGCTCTGAGTGTGGTATAACCGAGTGTGATGCTTTAGGGCACGATATGCACGGTGGAAGTTGTAACCGCGACGGTTGTACATATAGTGGCGGCGGTGCCGATATAGGCGGTGGCGAGGTTATAATTCCGGGCGGCGATAGCGACGGACCTAAGACCGAAGACATTTATACCTATACCCTTTCGGGCGGTCAGGCAACCATTACAGATGTAGATTATTCAGTAAGCGGCAAGGTTGTAATTCCTGGTACCCTTGGCGGTTACCCTGTAACAAAAATTGGAAGCGGTGCTTTTAGTAGTAGCGCAAGTATTAAAGAAATTATTATACCCAATTCCGTTAAATACATTGAAGAGTATGCTTTTGCATATTGCTACCATCTTGAAAAGCTGAAAATCGGTAGCGGTGTTATCAGTATAGGAGAATATGCTTTCTTCGCATCAAACGCTCTTAGTGAGATTATTTTGGACGGTAAGGTAGAAACAATTGGTGAGAGGGCCTTTGATAATTGTCCGGTTATTTGGAATGTTTGGTATGGAAAATCTCAGTCAGATAAAGAAAACATCACTATAGCATCGGGAAATCAGTTTTTAGGCTATGCTAATTGGTATTATAATACCTGTATGGATGAACACGAATATACTGCTGATTGCGACGAAACCTGTAATGTTTGTGATTGGGAAAGAGCAGAGACAGTAGACCACAGCTACGACAATATTTGCGATAATAAGTGCAACCTTTGTGGATTTATTCGTGATACCTTATCCCATGATTATGATAATTCTTGCGACAGAGATTGCAACAATTGTGGCACCATAAGAAATGTAAACCACTCGTATACAAACGCCTGTGATAACAGTTGTGATAGGTGCGGATTTTTAAGAGATGCAGGCCATATTTACGACAATGACTGCGATAGCGAATGTAATAGGTGTTATAAGTATAGACCGGTAGTTCACAGTTTTAATGCTGCCACCTGTACTACACCTCAAACCTGTAAGGTGTGTAATATGAAGCTGGGCGATGCGCTTGGTCATAACTATAAAAACGACTGTGATAGCACCTGTGACCGTTGCGGCGCAAAGCGTACAGTAAAAGCACACGTTTATGCAGCGGCAACCTGTACAAAGGCTAAAACCTGTAAGTCGTGCGGCGCTATAAGCGGAAAAGCTTTGGGTCATAAGTCAGATAAGGGAACAGTAACCAAGAAGGCAACTTGTACCGCAGCGGGAACAAAAACCTATAAGTGTACAGTTTGTAAGTCAACGGTTAAGACTACCCCTTTGGCAAAACTCGGCCATACCTATTCGAATAACTGCGACAAGAACTGTAACCGTTGTGGCACTAAACGTACAGTAAAGGCACATACCTATAAGCTTTATGTAACAAGAAAAGCAACTCTATCTGCAAACGGAGCATATAGATATAAGTGTAGCACTTGTGGATATATAACAAGCACGGCGAAAGTTATAAGAAAGGCAACAAGCTTTAGCCTTTCTACTGTAGCCTACACCTACGACGGCAAGGTTAAAACACCTAGTGTAACTGTAAAAGACAGTGCAGGTAAAACCCTTAAGAAAAACACCGACTATACAGTAACTTATGCAAGCGGAAGAATAAAGGCAGGCACCTATAAGGTTACTATAAAGATGAAGGGTAATTATGACGGAACTAAGACACTTTCCTTTAAGATTAAACCCGCAAATGTTTCAAAGTGCTCACTAAAACTTTCTGCAACAAGCTTCGCTTACAACGGAAAGGTTAAAACTCCTACAGTTACAGTAAAAAATACTTCGGGCAAGACCCTTAAAAACAAAACCGATTATACATTAACCTATTCTTCGGGAAGAAAAAAGGTTGGTACATATAAGGTTACGGTTAAAATGAAGGGCAACTATGAAGGCACCAAGGTTTTAACCTATAAAATTAACCCAAAAGCAGCTAGTGTAAGCTCGCTTACTGCGAAAAAAGGTAGCCTTACAGTTAAGCTCAACCGCACTTTGACAGAAAGCACCGGTTACCAAATTCAGTATGCAACAAACAAAAGCTTTAAAGGAGCAAAAACTGTTTCGGTAACAAGCTATAAGACTAGTTCAAAAACACTGACAGGGCTTAAGAAAAACACCACTTATTATGTAAGGGTACGCACTTATAAAACTGTAAGTGGCACTAAATATTATTCAAATTGGTCAACTGCGAAATATAAAAAGACAAAATAGTTTTGGCCAAAGCATTTAAAACTGAACCAGCCTAAAAGGGCGGTTTTAAGGTGTCTTTTGGCTAAGCGTAAATTTGTTCTGCGAAATGTTGACTTTTAAGTGATGGCATGCTATAATATTTTTGTTAATAAACTTGTTCGGAGGATATAAGCGATGAAACATATTAAAACTTTAGAAACTCGCGATTTGTGTAAGAGCGCTAAAAACGGTGGCTGCGGTGAGTGCCAAACTTCTTGCCAATCTGCTTGTAAAACAAGCTGCGGTATCGCAAATCAAAAGTGCGAAAGCAAAAACGAAAAATAATTAAAAAATGCCGCCTTGGGCGGCATTTTTTATAACCGATATTTTAATTTTGCGGGGATGAGTATGGTACATAGATATAAAATGGGCGGCAAAAACATTGTATTAGACGTTTGCTCACTTTCAATTCATGTTGTTGATGATGTAGCCTTTGATATTATTGGTGATTTTGAAACTAAACCCAAAGAGATAATATTAAAAGAGATTTTAGAAAAATATAGTGGAAATGCCGAAGTAACCGAGCAAGAGGTAATGGAATGCTTCGAGCAGATAGAGTATCTAAAGGAAAAGGGCAAGCTTTTTTCTTCGGATAATTTTGAGGATATTGCCGGTAGCCTTAAGGAAAAAACTGCAGGTGTTATTAAGGCGCTTTGCCTTCATGTAGCCCACACCTGTAACTTAAACTGTGAATATTGCTTTGCAAGTCAGGGCAAATATTCGGGCGAGCGCGCGGTAATGAGTCTCGAAACGGGAAAACGCGCTCTTGACTTTTTGGTAGAAAATTCAGGCGACCGTTATAATTTGGAGGTCGATTTTTTCGGCGGCGAACCGCTTATGAATTTTGATGTTTTGAAGGGTTTGGTTGAGTACGCCAGAAGCATAGAAAAAAAGGCGAACAAAAATTTCCGCTTTACCCTTACAACCAACGGAATGCTCATTGACGACGAGGTTATTGATTTTGCAAATAAGGAAATGAGCAATGTTGTGCTTAGCCTTGATGGACGAAAAGAAATTCACGATAAATACCGTGTCGACTATGCGGGAAAGGGCAGTTTTGACCAAATTGTCCCAAAATTTCAAAAGCTTGTAAAGGCGCGTGGAGGCAAAGGTTATTATATGAGAGGCACCTTTACTCACCAAAACCCCGATTTTTTAGAGGACATTAAAACAATGCTCGACCTAGGCTTTAACGAGCTTAGTATGGAGCCGGTGGTTTGTAGCGAAAGCGACCCCGCTTGCCTTACTAAAGAGGATATAAGCGTTGTTATGTCGCAGTATGAAAAACTTGCTGAGCTTATGCTTTTAAAGGAAAAAGAGGGTAGGCCTTTTACCTTCTATCATTATATGATAGATTTAACCGAAGGCCCTTGCATTTATAAACGAATTTCGGGTTGTGGCTCGGGCACCGAATATATGGCGGTTACCCCTTGGGGCGACCTCTACCCTTGTCACCAATTTGTAGGCGACGAAAAGTTTAAACTCGGTGATATTTGGAAGGGTGTTACAAATATAGCCGTTCAAAACGAATTTAAAGCGTGTAATGTTTATGCCCACGAGGAATGTAAGGACTGTTGGGCAAGGCTTTATTGTTCGGGCGGCTGCGCCGCTAACGCCTATCACGCAACCGGCAAGATAACCGGTGTTTATGGGAGCGGTTGTGAGCTTTTTAAAAAGCGTATGGAGTGCGCAATATTCTTAGAAGTTTCAAAAAAACTGGGAGACTGATATGAAAACGCCTATTTGCGATTTTGTTAAAGAGTATGTCAATAAAAAAGCGGTACGACTGCATATGCCTGGGCATAAAGGTATAAAAGCCTTGGGACCTGAAGCTTTAGATATTACCGAAATAAAGGGCGCAGATGTTCTTTACGGCGCGAGCGGTATTATAAATCAAAGCGAAGAAAACTGCGCAAAGCTTTTTGGTACAGGTAAAACCTTTTATAGCACCGAAGGCTCTTCGCTAAGCATTAAAGCGGCGGTTTATCTTATAAAGCTTTTCGCTAATGAGAAGGGTAAAAAACCGCTTGTTTTAGCGGCTAGAAATGTACATAAATCGTTTGTTTCTGCCCTGGCGCTTACCGATACAAAGGTTAATTGGTTTTTCGGCAGTGGGGAGGGTTTTCTTTCCTGCGAATTAGATTTAACTATGCTGGAAAAAACCATAAAAAAGGTAGAACCAACTGCATTTTATCTTACAAGTCCCGATTATTTGGGCAATATGGCAGATATAGAAAAAATAGCCGGGATTTGCCATAAATACGGCACAGTTTTGATGGTTGACAATGCTCATGGTGCATACCTTAAATTTCTTAAAAAATCACTTCACCCAATAGATTTGGGGGCGGATATTTGTATAGATTCGGCTCACAAAACATTACCTGTTTTAACAGGGGGCGCATATCTTCATTTTTCAAAAAATGCAGACGGATTTTTCGCCGAAAATGCCAGAACCGCTCTTTCGCTTTTTGCTTCCACAAGCCCCTCTTATTTAATCCTTCAGTCGCTTGATTTGGCGAACGATTTTTTGGAAAACTCTATAGAAGAGAAGCTTTCGGATGTGGAAGAAAAAATCTCTGCCGCAAAAATTCAGCTTGAAAAAATCGGTTATACGCTTTTAAAGGGTGAGCCGTTAAAAATTTCGATTTCCGCCAAAGAATATGGTTATACGGGCGAAAAACTCGGGCAGCTACTTGAAAATAACGGAATATATCCTGAGTTTTATGATAAAGACTTTTTGGTTTTAATGTTTTCGGGAGAAAACAAAAAAAGCGATATAACAAAGCTTGTCTCATTGCTTTCAGATGTTCCCAAAAAGGAAAAAATCCATAAAAAGCCGCCTATCCTTAATAAGCCTATTGCAAAAATGTCGCCTAAAAAGGCAATTTCGCTTCCCTTTGAAAAGGTGGCTGTTAAAAACGCAAGGGGTAGAGTTTTAGCATCAGTTTCGGTTTCATGCCCACCTGCAGTTCCTATTTTGGTGTGCGGTGAAAGGGTTGACCAAAACGCAATTTCGCTATTTGAATATTATGGGATAAAAGAAATATTAGTTGTAAAATGAAAAAGTTCCTGACAATTCGTCAGGAACTTTTTTGTTACTTTCAATCTTTCTTCAATCTTACTTTGTATAATGTTATAACATAAACAAAAGGTAAGAAAGGAAATCAAATTATGTATATTATAAAAAACGCTTTAAGGTGTATAGGCAGAGCAAAAGCCCGTAATGTTCTAATAAGCATTATGGGCTTGGCCTTGCTATCGCAAAGTCTATAGTAAATTCTCATAAAGGGCTAATTGAGGTGAAGTGCTATAATGGTTTTGTAGAGTTCAAGGTAGAAATTCCCGCTTTATAAATTAAAATAAAGGATAGATTTCATTTAAAGGTCGTCTTTATATTGGCGCAAAATGGTCGCCAAAAAACACCTGACTTAAAGGTCTTAAGTCAGGTGTTTTTTATTGTTTATTTACTTACTTAAAGAAATCTTTATATCTCTTAAAAGCTTATGTAAAAAGGGGAAAGTGGCGAACACAGAGTAAACAAATCGGTGTTTAAAAGAAAAGGCCGAAACAGTTTTCATCTTTTTAACGCAGTCTTTTGTAAGCCTTTTCGCTAAAAGAATATTTTCTTTTGTATCTTTTTGTTCTTTTGCGCGGTTTAAAATTATAAAGGAATAACGAAGCGCCTCATTTATATAAACTGCTTTTTGAATAGTCTTTTCATAATCATCTGCTCTGTTTAAAAGGTAATATAGCGAGGCGACTGTTTTTTCTATGTTAACATTATTGCTAAGCGAACCCTCTCTTATAAAATAGTAATAAAGAGGGGCGTCTACTGTGGCAACCTTTAAATTTTCTTTCTCGCAAATAAGGGAAAGAGAAAGGTCCTTATCCTCCATATAGCTTACCTTTTCGTTAAAGGCTTTACCCCTTAAAATCTCCCTTTTATAAAGCCTGCCCCAAATAAAACTGCGGAACATGTGTGGCGGGTCTAGGGGGTTAATTTTTAATATTTCTATCGGTGTATTAAGGTATGACGCGCTATTTATTTCTTCCTTACCCTCAAAACTTTTAGCATAACTGCAAAGCGAAATGTCAGCGTTATGAGCTTTTAAAGCCTTCATTAGAACTTCAAAATATTCGGGGTGAACAAAGTCGTCAGAATCAATAAAGCTAATATATTCGCCTGTAGCAAGGCTTAGCCCTAGATTTCTAGCACTTGAAACTCCGCCGTTTTTCTTGTCGACAACCTTAATTCTTTCATCTTTTTGCGAGTATGATTTTAAAATCTCACCACAAGAGTCGGGGCTTTCGTCGTTAACGCATATAACCTCAAGATTTTCATAAGTGCCGCCCAAAATAGAGTCAAGACAACGCGGCAAAAAAGCTTCAACATTATAAATAGGTATAATAACAGAAATTTTTTCCATTTTAAAAACCTCGCTTATTTAGGGGAGTTATTTTCCTCTCCGCTTTTCTTTTTGGCTATAAGCTTTTTGGCCTCGGTAATAACAGTATTTAAAATATCTTTAGTAAGGCCAACAATTCTATCCTCGTTAATTCTCAAAACACTTACGTTTCCGTCTTTAATAACAAGAAAAACAAGGGGCGTGTCGGAAACACTGGCGCCTGTTCCGGTTGGGTTTTTGGTGCTGTTTTTAGTTCTATCCAAAATGTCGGCGCCGCCACCTGCAAATCCAACAGTAACCTTTGAAACGGGGATAATTGTCATACCGTCGGCCACAATTTTTTCACCTAGAACCGACGAAGCATTTTTAACCGCGAGAAGATTTTCAATGGTTGAATCCATAACCTTTATAAGAGTGTTTTTGTTTTCTTTTTCGTTCATTTTGTTTTCTCCTTTAAAACGAAGTTTAGTAGAGCCGAAATAATGTGACGTAATTTTGCTGATAAAATTATATCAAAAAATATGCTAGGCTTATCTTTATTATAGTCGCAAAAAATGTTAACGTCTTCTGCGCCGTCTTTAAAGGTGGCCGAAGAGGAAAGAAACCCAACAAGCGGGTAAATAATTGCGCTTGCTGTACCATATTCTATGGCTGTAAGCGCCGCGTCCTTTGCACAGACGGTTACGTCAATTTTAAGTTTTTCTATTTTTATTTTTGGGTAAAACTTAATAATTTCTTTTACAACCATTTTTATTGTATTAACCGTGCTTTTAAGCTTTTCTAAAAAAGGAACATTTTTTTCCTCACTATTTTCTTTCTTTTCTTTTTCATCTTTTTTCTTTTCTTTCAGAGTGAACCTAAAGCAAAGAAGGTATATTTTAATATTAGGTTTTCCGCCATTGTCATAAAAAATTCTGATTTTTAAAGAGGCAAACACAAATGTAAGGACACAAAGAAGAGCGAGTGACGCAACACCTAAAAGAATTTTCCAAACCATCTTTTTGCCTCCTTTATATTTTTTAAGTTTATAAATTCATAGCAAGGCCGATAATCAGTGGCATTGTTATAATTGTTAAAAGTGTTGTGAGAGATACAGTGGTGGCGGCAAGTTTTGTATCGCCACCGAATTTTTCCGAAAACATTGATGTTGTTGCTGCAAAAGGCGCCGAAAGGGCGATTGTAATAGAAAGCATAGTTATTTTTTCTACACCAATCAGATAAAGAAGCAACATAATTAAAAGCGGCGAGATTATAAGTCTATAAGCTATACTAAAATAAATTGATAGACCTTTAATTTTAAAATCAGATTCGGCTAAATGATACCCTATAATAACCATTGGCAGAGGTGTGTTAAGAGCCGCTAAATATTCAATAGGCCTTCCTATAATGTTTGGAAGTGTAAAGGGCATTACGAACACCAAAATACCGAAAAACGTGCCAACTATTCCCGGGTTAAAAATAGCCTTTTTGAGAGAAATATATTTCTTATCTGAGCTAATAAGTGAGACGCCGTATGTCCAGTTTATTATATTAAAAACTGCAACGTATATAGCGCCGTAAAAAACGCCGTCATCACCTAAAAGTGCCTGTTGAAGCGGAATAGCCATATAAGCTGCGTTCGAAAAAACTGCGCCGTACCTTGCTATTTTCTCCTTCTCTTTTATTTTATCCCTAATAACAAGCCTTGTTATTATAATATTTAAAAAGAAGGAGGCAAAGGCGGCAAAAAAGGTTATTATAAGCCCTTTAAGATAGGCTTTGTCAAAGGTGCGGGAAAAGGAATTGATAATTACGCAAGGGGTTACTATGTAAAGTACGAAGCTTGTAACCTCACTAACAGTTTTTTCGCTTAAAAGTTTAATTTTGTTTGAAACAAAGCCAACACCCATAAGAATAAATAAAACAAAAACTTGTGTGGCAACAAGGGTAATATTTTCTAGCATAAGAAACCTCTGATTTTTTTATAAACACTTTTTTATATTTTTGCTTTTCGTTTTTTGCAAATTTTATATATTTCCTCGGTGGCAAGGCGCACCTTTGCAACAGGGGTATCACCTTTTGGGAAACAGTAATACAACATATCGTTATCGCCTATACAAATAACATCACCGATTTCGTACCAAAAATAGTCGGCATAAAGGCTATAACTGCGGTTGGAGCTTTGGGTATAATAAAGACTTCCGTCATCGCTTTTTAAAGTAAAGCCATCTTTTGTGTGGGTAAGCCTTCCGCTTCCTATTTTATAAATAGCCTTAAAATCTACCATAACGCCAATTTCTACCTCAGCATCAAGCAGATAGTTGCCGTTTTCAACTTCCTCTTTCACCTTTTCTCTTTGGTATGCGTACCAGTCAGGTATATGGCTAAACCTTGTCTCGCCCGAAAGAGCTTTCATACTGCCATCTTCTAAAAGGGCGTATTTCTTTTTACAGTTTTCGCAAACAAGGTGTATGCCGCTACCTTTAGTTTTTCCCTCCGCATTGCAGTTTGGGCAGTGATACAAAATTCGGTGAAGCCCGTCTGCTCTGAAGGGTTCATCTACCGTTATACCATTTTCTTTTTGCCATAAAAAGTTATCAAAGCTAAAGGCTTCATCCAAAGCTTTATCGATTTCGGGCACGGTAAGGTCTTTAAGATTTTCCTTAGAAAAAAGAAGACTAATATTAGCGCTAACCGGAACCTTTTTCCTTATTTGAAGGCCATTATAAAGGGGGTCTCTGGTAAAGGCACCCTCGGTTTTAATCATTAAAACGGGAACCCCCAGCTTCTTTAAAAGTATGCCCATTTTTCGTGGCAGCTTGGTTTCGGTTCCGTCAAAGCTATAACTGGCTTCGGGGTACATTAAAACACTAACCTTTTTATTATGTAAAAGGTGTTTCATATCGCTTATAAGGGTAATGTCGCTAACAAATTTTTTGGTAGGGATACAACCCAAAAGACGCATAAGAAGATTTTTGCCTATAAACCCGTCAGAAGTGCAAACTATACCAAATGGCTTTGGCCATAAAATGCGGTATGCAATTTTTAAATCTATAAAGCTGGAGTGATTCATAAGAACAAGGCAGGGGCCTAAATTTTTGGGCACATTACCTGTAAATTTAAATTTAGCAGACCAAAGGTCGAAAATAGATATGACTTTTATAACAAGGGGTAGTATAAAAAATGGCCTCAAGGGGCGCATATGTTTTGGTTTTTTAAGCCTTAAAACCTTATCGTAAGAAAGGGCTTTTGTTTTTATTTTCAAAATTTCACTGTCCTTTCGTCTACTAAACTATACACACTATAATTTTACACTATATTCATAAATATATCAAGGGAATTTTTAAAAACAAAAAAGGGTTGCATTGCAACCCTTTTAAAGTATTTAGATTATAGGAAAAGGCCATATTCCACAAAGCAGTAAGAATCGGTCCAGTCTTTATTTTCTCCGCCCGACCAAAGAGGAGAATTGTGGAAAAACGAGAAGGGTCCCACCTCAAAAATCTCGCCGCCGCTTAGGTGGAAGGGGCCAAGCAGATTTCTAAGGTTTCCTGTAACGGTGAGTGAAATTTTATTTTCACCCTCTTTTAATAGGCTGGAAATATCAGTTTCGTATGGCTGCCACATAATTTCGCCTGCATCGGTGCCGTTTACCGTAACCTTAGTGACATTTGAAGAAAGATTTTTAAGCCTTATGCTACGGTTTTTAAGCTCGTCTTCTTTAAGGGTTATTGTTTGCTCAAAGGTCATATTACCCGCAAAGAAGGGGAAGCCTTGCCCGGCAACGCTTCCGCCGGAAAGGGTCTTGGGGGTGTTTGCAATATAGAAACCGCCATCTACCCTTACTGCACGTTTAGGCAGCTTTTCAAACGGCTTGTCGGTTTTAACCGCAAAATCGCCAACGATGTAAATCGCTTCAATTTCCATATCGTAGGTAAGCTTATTTTTCTCGGTTTCAAATACCTTTGCTTTGCGAATGTTTTCGTAAACGGCTTCGCTTTGCTCAAAATCGCACGAAAGCTTAATCTCGTTTTTGCCGAGAGTAACATATTCTTTTATGTCAATAAGCCTGAAGGCCATGTCGTGAAAATATCCAAGGTCACCGCTATTCACGGTTTTTCCGTTTACCGATATATCAAATATTTCGGGAGTTTCTATGCAAAGCATACAGGTGCTAAAGTCTTTTTCCCTAACCTCAAAGTTAAATAAAATATCGGTTTTAACCTTTTTGAAGAAGTCACAAGCAATCTCCTGTACATCGTTTACGGGAAGATTTTCAGCATATTTTTTGCCCTCAAAATAAAGGTCGCAGTAATCAAGTGTGAGAGAATTAAGGTCACATTTTTTAAGCTCCCAAGCGTCTTTTAAAAGGCTATTTATGGGCAAAAGTTCCTCTTTGCAGAGCTCTTTCGAAGGCTTCACTTCTTCATCATATACGAAAATAACTAAAGAACCACGCTCAAAAAGGGTTTCACTTATTTTAAGTCCTTCATTTGTTTTCTCGAAATAAACGGGTAGAGTGTCGCCCTTAGCAGCATCGAAGATTTCGGCGCTGCCACCCTTGACAGTGGCGGTGATATTAAGCCTTTTTTCGTTCGGGTTAACGAGGTAATACATTGTCATATTATCCTCGTTAAACCTTCTGACCGCCGTTAAAACGGGGCATTCGTTTTTATCACCGTCATATTCAAGGCTTATGCTGATAAGCTCGTTTGGAATAGCCTTGTAGATACCATCAATATCGGTTACAATCGAAGCTTTTGAAAGGCCTATTACCTCATTATTTTCTTCGCCGTCAACAAAGCTTGGGATTTCGCCTGCAAAAATAACGGTGCCGCCGTTTGCTTTGAACTCTTTCAGTAGCTTTAAGGTGTTGCTGCCAATACAGTTTGATGGGGGAACAACAACCGCTTTATAGTTTTGTGTGCCAACGGTAAAGGTGTCGCCCTCTATTTTGCCGTAACGTTTTATTATTCTTTCGTCGCCAAGGTGATACTGAATTTGGTTATGCTCAAGATTTTGCATAGCCCTCATAAGACTTTGGCAATAAAATTTAGTATATTCTTCGGTTTCTTCGTTGCAAAGATAAGAGGTCCAACCGCTTTCAATGTTGCTAAGAAGCAAAACCTTGTGGTCAACCTTGCCCTCGGCAATAAGGTAACCTATACGGCTAACCATATCATTAAACGAGCGGTAGTTTTTCCACCAGGGTTGATGAACAAAAAGTGAAGCGGGATAGTCGCGTTTTCTTATACCCCTTAGGCTATATCCTTCAAGGTGTTGGCAAAGAAAGTTAATGCCGTGCACCATTTGAGATTCATAAATCCAACGTAAATCTTCAAAGCTTACATTCCAACCCGAAAGGGCAAAGGTTTCAGACATAATTTGCTTTTTCCCAAGCTGATTTGCAACCGAGGAAAGCTGCATCTCGGTAAGAATTGATGCAAGAGTACGGTTAAGGTGGTCCATACCCGGAATGTCCATATATTCATACTGTGCCATTACGCTGCCGTTCGACTTAATTTGGTCAGAATAGTTTCGCGGAATAACGTCGTTTTCCTCACAGGCCATATGACCAGTGTAAAGAAAACCGTGTTCTTTGTGCCAATCGTTAAGCTGTTTGTTGTAGCTTTCGGCAAAAAGGTCGCGAACAAGCTTCCAAAAGCGGTATCTTACTTTTTCGCCGCCCTTTATATCAAACAAAAGGCAGTGTAAATTATTTGTAAGGGGTTCATTGTACCTTGCAAGGTACTCTTTCTCAATTACAAAAGACCAAGGGCAACCATTACGAGAAACCTGAGGCTCGTCGGTGAAAAAACCCGTCATACCGCCCATATCTTCACCCAAAACAGATGTGTATTTTTCGTGGGTACTGCGAATGAATTCTTTAATTACCTTTTTATCTAAAACGTCAACATAAAACTGATTAACGTCATAGTACATATGGTAAATTTTGCCGTCATAATTTATGTTGGTAATAGTTCTTTCGGTTTGCTTAGGAGCAGATACAATCTCACCGCGGAGATACTTTTGCCAGTACTCTTCCCCAAGGCCGTTTACGGCACCAGCGCCAAAGCCGCTTGGCCAACCGTTTTCGTCATATCCCCAAGCGAGCATACCTTTACTTTTTGCAAGTGAGGAGGAAGCCTTTATATTTTCAAACCATTCCTCCGACATATATTCGGTTTGTAAGCCACCTCTGGCGTGCATAAAAAAGCCGCCGATGCCCTGCTCCTTCATCCAAAGGATCTGCCGGGTCAGTATATTTTTATCGAGCTTGTCATTCCAAGACCAAAATGGTACACTTTGGTATTCCGCCAAGCTTTCATTCATTTTGTTTAACATCTCAGTCATATGGTGTTCCTCCAAATTGTACTCGATAACACGCAAACTTTTCTTGCGAATTTGTATCGGATTTATGTGATTTTTTCTCGAACAAATTCATTATAGCTTCTCAGGCCATCCTCTGCAATCACAAATTTTCATAAAATTCAAATTTATGGTCTGCCGGCGGTATGTACAGCCCCTTTAGCACCCGCAAAGCGCCGAGCCGGTCCCTTCTGCCTTGCCGCCGCAGATACACTTGCAGAAAGAGAAATGCGTCATTTTTCCCGAATCAGAAGATAACCTCGCAACTTGATTTGTAAGTAATCACACATAGATGGACGGGCAGGTAGAAAGAAAAAGCAGGTATCAAATCACTTTGATACCTGCTAAAACTTTGTTTAACTGTCATGCGCCGTCAGGAAAACTTCGGGCACTGTGGGTAGATCGTGGGTAAAATGTCTGTTTTACCGCTTTGATAACCCTGAAAAACGTTGGTATTACTGGACTTTCTTAGTCCAACGGCTTCATTGTGGGGAATGGTAAAAACTAAAGAATTTTCTGCTTTATAAGTTCTTATAACTTTTTATAACTTCTCTTTTGCAATCGCCCAAAATCATTTTTCTTATATCTTCTTATAATTTCTTATAATTTGGTTGAAATCTGTGGTAGAATTGTGGTAAATTACTTTTTCTTAAATACCTTTTTAAACCAGCCAATGATTATACCCAACAGATTTGCAACCTTTGGCATCGTGTTTGTTTCATTCAACAGGTTGGCCAATTCAACGTAAGCAACCGGACCTTTGAAAAACCATTTTACATAATAAGACCATACTTCTTTCCAATTAAGGTATTTCTTTATCTTTTGCCACATTAGTATTAACCAGTAAGGGAAAAATGCTATTTCGATAACACAGCATATCGTCACTAACACAACCACAAGTGGAATCACACCAACCGGTGCTGAAAGTATAACCAAGAAACAGCATCCAAAACCAATCCAAGACGCTCCAATAAGCGGAGTTAACCAAAAAGCATTGATAAAAATCTTTAAAATTGGCCACAACAATGCAAATATCGCACCAATGACAACAAAGACCAAACTAAACAGAGTAGACAAACAGCCCGTATCAGAACTGTCGCTTGAGGAATATGTAGTTGTGCTTGAAGTATTATTGTTTTCTCTATAGGAATAATCGTTTTCTTTATTCCTTTGCTCTTCTTCATACTCACGCCGCTGCTCTTCTACATGTTCTTCAACGCGTTCATCAACATCTTTTTTATATGCTGCCACCTTTTCTCGAACTTCACTATCCATATAGGGGCATTCTAAGCAACGGTTTTTGTTTGTACAATATGTATCAAAATCATAACTGCTTAAATAATCGTTAGGCAGATTTTGGCAACGCCATTGACTTCCATCCCACCAATATCTGGGGCATCTAAAATCACTCATTAATATTCCTCCTTTTTGAGATTTTCTCCATTATAAGCCAATTGTCACAAAAATACAACAAAAACGGTCTATGGATTTTCCATAGTCCGTTATCTTTTGGTAAAACTGTGGTAAGAAGATTTTTGAAAGTTCTTATATCTTCTTATACGTTCTTATAACTTGTTATTTAGTCCAGGGGTTTCATCGTGGGGAACAGGATAACTTCGCGGATGGTATCGGCGCCGGTGAGGAGCATCACACAGCGGTCGATGCC
>JAZSOH010000019.1:0-16273 GCA_045536815.1 Acutalibacteraceae bacterium
CAACTTTCTGTTCACAACAGAAGATACAATAATTTTCCTATGCGTCCTCTTAATTGGAAATCTCCTGCCGATTACATCAAAGCTTTTATCTCTAACGGCGAAGTTTTCTAATTTTGTAACACATCATTGACAAACCAACAAGTGTGACAGGACTTGAACCTGTCACACTAAGCAACCGCGAATAATAAAGAAAAACTTGTTTTAAGGTCAGCGTTGTGGTATACTCGTAATATCTTGTTTAGTGTAGCAGGTTCGGATTTAAGGAGAAATAATAATGAGTAAAAATTTAAGGGGAAGTTTAATACTTCTTTTGGCGGCAATAATTTGGGGTGCCGCTTTTGTTGCGCAGGATAAAGGCGGCGCGTTGGTTGGCGCATTTACCTTTAACGCTTCTCGCTGGATAATAGGCGCAGTATTTTTGCTCCCCATAACAGTATTTTTCACTAGAAAAAAGGGGACAATAGCAAAAGAAAAAGCTCCGTTCTTTTCAAAAAATGAACTTTTGGGTGGCAGTATTTGCGGAATTCTTCTTTTTGTTTCTTCCTCCTTTCAGCAGTTTGGCATTTCGCTTTATGATAGCGGCGAGGCGGCGGCAGGCAAATCGGGTTTCATCACCGCGCTTTACATAGTTTTGGTCCCACTTTTTGGCCTTTTTGCGCATAAAAAGGTTCCTGTTTTAACCTATGTTTCAATAGCGGTTGCTATAACCGGAATGTATCTGCTTTGCATTAAAGATGGATTTTCTTTTTCAGCGCCCGATATTTTAATTTTTCTTTGCGCACTTTCATTTACCTTTCATATTTTAACGGTCGACGCCTTTTCAGATAAAGCAAACGGCCTTAAAGTTTCGGTAATTCAAATGATAGTTTGCGGTATTATATCGCTTATTTGTATGTTTATCTTTGAAACGCCTAAAATGACCGATATTTTAAATGCCGCTATCCCTATTCTGTATGCGGGAATTTTATCTTCAGGCGTTGCATATACTCTTCAAATTTTGGGACAAAAGGACACAAACCCAAGCGTAGCGGCGGTTATAATGAGTCTTGAATCGGTTTTTGCAGCACTTACGGGAGCTATGTTTGGCGAAAGAATGTCGGGAAAAGAAATTTTGGGCGGCGCGCTTATGTTTTTGGCAGTGCTTTTAGCCCAAGCAAAGCTTCCTAAAAAGGAAGAAAGTAAATAGTAAAAGTAAAAAACCGCGTAGCATAACCTACGCGGTTTTAATGTGTCTTAATATCTATGCCTTTTTCTGCGCCTTCTTTTTTTGCGTTTTCTGTTTATAAGCATAATATAAAGGCAAAACAAAGCTATTGAGCCAAAAACTACAGCCAAAACGGCTTTAAAGGCTTTACTTTTAAAAATATCGGTAAACCCTTTAACAAAGGCGAGCATCTTACTCTTTTCAACGTCGTTCATTGCCACAACGTTTACTGTGTCAATTTCGTTTCCTGCATAGGTGATGGTCGCCGTTCCAAGAACCTGTCCTTTTAAAATTGGCGCTTCAGCAGGGTCATTTTCTAAATTCACATTTATTGATACTGTTGACAGGTCTGCCTCAATGGGAAGCACCGCGCTTACAGGCTTTTCTAAAACAAGCGGAACATGGTCTGCATCCTTACCCAGTGATACGGGACATTCGTATATGGGTGAAAAAGTGTCGTAAATCTGGCGGTATTTAAAGGTTTCAAATGCCCACTCGTAAAGAAGCTTTGAATCGGTAAATTCTTGCCTTATTATAGCCCCCGCCGAGTTAAATACCGGGGAATTCATTAAAACGCAAAGGTAGGTTGTGCCGTCTTTAGTGGCGGTGGAAACAAGGCACCTTCCCGCTTCGTCGGTATACCCCGTTTTAACACCGCTTGCATACTTATAGTAGTAACTGCTTACGGGTGAGTTGGGGTCCTGAAGGTAAACGGTAGTTGCAACAATTCGGCTATCATTTTTATTGTTTGCGGGGACAGTATACCTTACTGTTCCAACAATCTTTTTAAAAAGCTCATTCTTAAGTACGTGTTTTGTGAGGATATAAAAGTCCCTCGCCGTTGTGTAGTGGCTTTCGTCGTGAAGACCGTGCGCGTTTACAAAATGTGTGCTTGACATACCAAGGTCGGTTGCTTTTTGGTTCATTTTAGTAATGAAATCTGAAATACTGCCATTACCAAAATGAATTGCCAAAACGTTAGCGGCATCGTTTGCCGAACGAACGAGCAAAATATAAAGCAAATCTAAAACTGTAAGAACCTCGCCGTCTACAAGGTTAAAAACCGCCGAGCCCGTTCCAAGCAAGGGAATAAGCGCGCCTTCTGTAACCGTAACCTTGGTGGCTGCGGGGTCCTTACATTCGTCGAGAACCACCGCCGCCGTCATAATTTTTGTAAGCGAAGCGGGATAAAGCCTTTTATCTGCATTCTTTTCGTATATTACTGTGTTGGTGTCGATATTAGCAAGTAAAACACCTTCTGCGCCGACCGAAAAGGTCGATGGTGTGTAGCTTGCTGCCGCCGACATAGGAAAAGAAAATATAATTAAAAGACAAATTATAACAGAAATAATCTTTTTCATATAGAAATTTCTCCTAATATGTTGTATAATACTAGTATACATTATTCTGAGTAAATTTTAAAGAGAATTTTTAATTTTTTTCGGAGGATAAAAAATGATATACGTAACGGGCGATATGCATGGTGATGAATCCCGTTTGTATGATAAAGAATGGCGCAAGCTTAAAGCCAATGATATTTTAATAGTGTGCGGCGATTTTGGTTTTGTTTGGGATAATAGCAAACGAGAACAAAGCACCCTTAAATATCTGGGCAGCCGAAAATTTACGGTTTGCTTTTTAGATGGTGCTCATGAAAATTTTGAGCTCATAAAAAAAGCGAGGCGCACAGTTTGGAAGGGCGGCTTTGTTCACCGCATTAGCGGAAATCTTTATCATTTAGAGCGCGGAGAAATTTATAATATAAACGGCACAAAAATCTTTGTTTTCGGTGGTGGAGAAAGCGAAGATAAGGAGATAAGAAGCAAGGAAAATCATTGGTGGAAGCATGAGCTTCCAAGTCCTGCCGAAATGGCAAGGGGTGCCGAAAATTTAGACAGTGTTGAGGGCGAGGTTGATTATATTTTAACCCACGAGCCGCCCTCTTTGGTTAAAAGCTCGGTTCTTCTTCGTCGCGGCTCGGCCGACCACGTTAACAAGCTTAATGGGTATTTAGAGGAGATTGGAAAGTACTGCACCTATAAGCAGTGGTATTTTGGCAGTCTTCACGAGGATAGGCGAATAACCCCTAAGCATACCGCCGTTTTTAATAAGATTCTTGCTATAGACGAATATAATATGTATAAGAAATAAAAGGTCCGCCCCAACGCTTATCTGCGTTGGGGCGGCTTTGTTTTTAAGTTAGCCAAAGCATTTAAACTTGAATCAGATTTTGAAGCAAGTATTTTTCGCTGTGGCTTTGTTAAAATACTCGTAAATCCGTCAGCCTATATGCGACAAAGAGCCAAAAGATGCCTTAAAACCGCCCTTTTAGGCTGCTTCAAGTTTAATTGCTTTGGCTAGTATGACAGGACTTGAACCTGTCACACTAGGTTTTAGAATAAAAGCTTTGCAGTTTCTTTAAAACCGTCAAGAGTGTAGGAGACAATTCCTCTATTTCCACAAAGGTAGAAATACTCGCCAATATATATGCCGCGAACATCATACATATTGTCGGCATAGTCACCGATTTTGAATTCTGCTAATTTCTTAAACTGCTTGTTTTCGTATTTGTATAGGCAGTATTTGTCCGAAATATAGTCATAACCTGCAAGGCCGATAAGATTTTTGCCAACACTAACCAAAACGGCTTTGTGGTTATATTCTGCAGAAACGTTCGAAAACTTCAAATCATAAACGCTTTCTTCGGTTACGTTTTTGGGGTCAGAAACATCGAACATAGAAAATTTGGCGGTTCCTACAGAGCCGGTTTTTTCGTCGGCATTTTTGCCAATACCAAGAAGCAGTCCGTTGCCGTAAGGATGCAAATAGTTTGAAAATCCGGGAATTTTAAGTGCCGATAAAACCTTAGGCTCCTTCGGATTTGAAAGGTCAACGGTAAAAAGCGGGTCAACCTGTCTAAAGGTTACAAAGTAACCAATATCGCCCGAAAAACGAACCGAGTAAACCTGCTCATCTTTTGCAAGGTCGGTGATACTTCCAACAGTTTTAAGGTTTAGGTCTAAAACAAAAAGCGCGTTAGCCTTTTTCTCCTCGGGCAGCTGATAGGAATAGGCCATATCCCTGTCGTCGCCGTATTTATTTTTGTATACAAGGCTTTCGGTTGTTGTCACAATTCTGAAATATCCGTTATATTCGTCCATAGAAAACTGGTTTAGAATTCTACCTTTAACCTTGCCCGATGCCGAATAGGAAAGTTTGCCACCGTCGATAGTAAATCGAATAAGAGAGGTGTTTACCTCATAGGTAGTTATCTTATTTTCTTTGTTTTCTTTGTTTTCGGTAATTATAGCCGCCGCATAAATTGATGAGTTATTAACAAATACCTCATCTCCGCCGCCCAAAACGCTTTTTTCGCCAACCCTTTCGGCCGTTTCGATATCTATAGAACTTGCGGTGAAATAGCTTCTATCAACCTCGCCCGAAAACGCGCAAATATTATCTTCTGCAACGGCTCTTTCATTGTAATCCTCACCAACAAAGGGCACAAAGGTTGTAGGGTCGTTTTCATCCGGCTTGCCATAAAATACTTCGGTTGTAAAAACAAACAGGTTTGGGCCGCTAAGCCTTGAAGAAACATATCTTCCCGACTGGGTGAAAACCTTTAAAACTTCCGCCTTAGAGGGAACAGTAATATCATAAATTCTTGCTATTATTCTTGAAGAGGGATAGTAAGATTTTGTGGTATAAGAGATTTCACTTGTTATAAGGATAAGCCTGTTACCCTTAACGTACATATCCAAAAAGCCTTCTTTTTTTTGACCCTTTTGTCCGTATGAAATCTCGGCAGTAAGACCTAGCTTTCCGTTTTCGGCTTTTGCAATAATAATTTTTCGCTCATAGTCTTTATGAACATAAATGTATTTGCCGTCGGTTTTAACTATGTCGCCCTCGTCAACCCCTTCAACCTGAACGTTAGTAGAGCTATAATCGTCTTTGCTTTGTGTATTTAAAGCTCCGTTGGCGTTGTCGGGCTTTGCGTCAAAATCCGCTTCGCTTTTCAAATCGCCGCCTATATCAATGGCATCTTCATCCTCGGCATAATCAGTTACACCATAAAAAATATTGTTCCATGCTGAGCCTTTGTTCCCGCGATTTTCTTCATCGTAAAGGTTTTCGAAAAGGGTGTATATATCCTTGTATGTTACCGTCTCAATAGCGGCGGCTTCGGGCACAGCGGGGGTTAGCTCGGTAGAAATATTAGGGCGCTTATCCCAAAATATTGATATTGCCAAAACCGATATGCAAAGCGCTGCCGCCACAGCCGAAAGCCAAAACTTTCTGCCGTTTATTTTGTTAAAGCCTTTATCTTTGGCCGACTGCTCTGCAAGTTTTTCTAAAATTTCTTTTTTGGTAGTCTCGCTGGGTTTAATTTTATCAAGTTCGTTCCTAAAAGAATCTTTAAACATCAAAAAACTCTCCTTCCAGTTTGGATTTTAAAAGTTCTCTGGCACGGGACAGTCTGGATTTCACCGTACCAACTGAAACAGAGCAAATTTTTCCAATTTCGTTTACCGAATAACCTTCGTAGTAATACATATATATTACTGTTTTAAGCTTAGGTGAAAGCTCTAAAACAATCGGCAAAATCTCGTTTTGCCTCGTATCTTCCTGAAAAAGCTCCAAAGGTGTATCGGTTTTTCTCGTTCTGTAAGGATTCTTAAGTAGGGAATTTGTTCGGTTCAAGGTCGCCCTTATAAGCCAGGCTTTAAGGTGCTCTTCACCTGAAATTTTATGTGAGTTTTTAACCAGCCGCAAAAAAACGTCGGAGAGTATATCCTCGGCATCGGCCTTGTTTTTGGTTCTTAAAAAAGCAAGGCGAAAAACCATATCTGAATAATTTATAAATGCGGCAGAGGGACTCACAAAGTAGTTTTCACTCTTTTGAGTAGGCTTTAAAAGGTTTTTATTTTCCAAAACATTCCCACCTTTTTGAAAGATTTGCTCACCCTTAATACCCATAATCTGTTAAAAAGGTTCCATAAAATTTAAAAATTTCTTATAAGTTTTTTAATTTCGCCTAAAATTTTAAGTCTTGAAAATTCTTCCGCAGAAAAAATAAGGTCTTCAGCACCTTCCTTTTCGCTTAAAACCTTTACCTCGTTCCCCGAAAAGATAATTTTAGCGGCAATAGGCTCTTTATTGTCGATAGAAAGCATGGCAAAGCGACCACTTGTTATAAAGTTTTTAAGATGCACCAAAACAGTGTCGCCTTTTTGCATTAAAGGGGACATATTGTCCTCGGTAAGAGTGTAAAAAACATATTTTTCCCCCGTGAAGATTTCGCCTTGCAATACGGGTAGATGTGACAAAATATCGGCGCTTAGCAGTTTAGAATAAGAAACGGGCAATTTTCTAACAAGGGGAATAGAGCAAAAAGCCTCGCTTGTAAGGCAAGAATCGTCGGATATGATGTCGCTAACCTTAACACAAAGCCTTTCAGCCATTTTCTGCAACGCATTCATACGCGGAACCCTTACCCCTTGCTCCCACATAGAAACCGCCTTGTCGGTAACACCGGCAATTTTGGCGAGCTCCTTTTGGGTTAGGTTGTTCTCTTCTCTTAAACGCTTAATATTTTTTTCAATTGACATTTTTTATACCACCTTAAGCAAACACAAATAATTATTATTTGTAGGGCGTGACAAGCTTAAGTCCTGCCACCACAAAATATGATTAACAAGCCCATTATACACTTTAAGTGGAAAAAAATCAATAGCATTTGAAAAATTTTCACAAAAAGGTTGACATTAGGACACGAAAAGTGTATACTATACACACCAAATTCCATTTTTTTTGACAAAATGATAAATTTCAAGGCGATTAGCCTTAAAGGAGACGTGGAGAATCAACTGAAAATTTTTAAAAATTCAGTAATATTTTATCATATAAAACCTTAGAAGAATGTCGATTTTGCTTTAAAATAAAGGAATTTTCGTAGTTTTTAGTTTTAATTACAACAAATATACAGGCTAAAGACTTTACCGAAAAATATGTTTCGTTATGATATATTTTTTCGACCAAAAGTACACAAAAAGTAGAGTGTGGTGATAAAAATGAAGCTTACAACTAAAAAATTATTAAGTCTGATAGGCGAACAGCTTGCAAGAATATTAGAGCTAAATGCCCGTATTGATAGGGCGGAGTTAGCTTTTAGCCAAAAGCCTAGCGCTAAAAAAGAAAAGGAAAAGAAAGGTTAAAATGTTTTATTGTGCGGAATGTTTTAGGGAGTTTGAAGAGCCAACTGTCTTTTTTGAAAGGCACGGGCTTTCATCACCCCCTTTTGAAAAAATTTTTTGCTGTCCGTTTTGCAAGGGACTTCTTATCTTTGAAAAAGAAGGGGGAGAGAAAAATGCCGAATGATGAATTTTATTTTATTTGCCCATATTACCGTAAAACAATGGGAAGCACCCTTTTTTGCGAGGGGATATCGGCCGACGACAGCTTGTCGGCAGACGAAAGCTTTGTAAAGCAGTGTTTTCCTGACAGAGAAAAAAGAAATAGGGTTATAAAAAAGTATTGCACAAGTTTTAAATACGGCGACTGCAAAATTGCGGCGGTAAATGAACTGTTTTCTAACCAAAATGATTTATAAAAATTGAAAGGATGAAAAATATGAACACAAAACCAATTTATAAAAAAATATATAGTGGAGAAGAAAATTTAAAGAGTTATTATTTTGAAGACGGTAATACTTTGGGCTCGACCAGTGCCATTATAGGCGCCAAAGATATGTTACCGTGTTCCTCTAGGCGAATGTATTTAAGCCTTAGTATGCCTAATATAAACGAAGGAGTAAAAATCAAAAAGGCTACCCTTAAGCTTTTTCAAGAGGAAAGCGATGTGCAAAGCGCCGAGCCTGTGAAATTTGGGCTTTATGAGATTTTAGGCGAAATAAACGAGGGCATTGGCGCACCGCCTGAGTGTGACGAAAAGCTTATTGACTATGCGGTTATGAAGTCCTACGCTGAAAACAGCGACGAAATAGTTTCATATAAGCTTGATATAACAAGGCCCTTTAAAAAGGCTTTGGGAAACGCGATTTCGAATTTAAAGCTTGAGCTTCGCTCTTTTTATACCGCGGGTGAAGAGGAACAAAACAGAAACATAACCCTTTATGGCAGTAATGCTAACGAGGGCTTAAAACCAACTCTTTTGATAGAGTATGAAACAAATTACGAGGTAAATGGAACCGAAAATTTACATACACACAGTCTTGGCAGATTCGCAGAGGCCGCTATTGATGTTGAAAGGCTAAATCTTATGTTTGAGGCAGAGGATTTTTCCTTTGGCGGAAGCCGTATGCCTGTTACGATTAAGCACCTATACAGTAGCGCACTCTCTGAGCAACAGTATACCGCAAATAGCGATATTAAGCTAAAAGCGGCTGATTTTAGCCAAATGAAAATAGGTAAGGGCTATAAGCTTAACCTTATGCAAAGTATGGTGGCGGCAAGTGAAGAAATTGACGGTGTTGTCTACGACGGCTATGTTTATACCGACGAAAATGGCGTAGAAACCTATTTTAAGTTTTCTACCGATAAAGAAACGGGCGAACCAAACGGGAACTATGAAGATATTGATACAGGCGAAATGGTTTTTAACCCCGACACTAAGATTTTAACACAAAGCGAACAACAGTATCTTTTTGATGAGAGCGGAAGACTTATAAAAATTACCGATGAGCACCAAAACAGTATGCAGATGGTCTATGAAAACGGTAAGCTTATTAAGGTTATTGACGGCGCGGGCAGAGAGTTTATTTTCGAATATAGTGCTGAGAACCTTTTAACCGCCCTTTCCGCCCCCGACGGCACCCGCATTACCTATGAGTATGAGGGCGAGTACCTTTCAAAAGTAGCCTACCCCGACGGCGCAAAAGCAAAACTTTCTTATACCGGTTCAAAGCCTAATTCGGTTACCCTATGTGATAAAAACGGCAACGCGGTTTATATGGTGGATTACGATTTTAACGGCGAAAGGCTTACGCTTGTTAACGAATATGTGTTTGCCGATAGTGAAAAAGTTAAAACTATTGAAACCTTTTACACCGCTTTCCCCGAAGAAAACAGAACAACGGTTGATACCTTTAGATATCACGTTATGCCCGAAGAGGTTACACCTATTGTAGACTGCGGCCACGGTGAATATGTTTTCGATAGCGAGGGCAATTTGTCTAGTGGACATTTTAATTTAGGCAATATGAAATGCGCTTTGGCAACCCTTCCCCAAAACGGAATAAATCCCTTTGAAAATAGCGATATGTCGCACCTTGGAAGTGTAGAAAACCTAATTTTAAACCATAATTTTGCGGCAAGAAACCCTATGGAGTTTTGGGCAGAAACAAGCTCACAAAACCAAACATATACCCTAAGCGTTGCAACCGACGAAGCCGCCAAATATGGTAGCAGATGTATCTTAATTAAAAACTTAAGCACCGATTACGGAGATAGGGGTATATATCAGGCTATGGGCAGTTTAAAAAGCGGAAGTTATACCTTCTCTGCCTATCTAAAACCGCTACAAACCATCAGCGGCGCCGAAAACTGCGGTGTTTATCTTCGCGCCGAAAAATCAAACGGCGAACTAACTGCCGAAAGCGAAAGGCTATTTGCCGCAAACGGCGAATATACCCGCCTTGTGCTTCCCTTTGAGCTTAAAGAGAGTGAGGCAGTAAATTTACAGGTGCTTGTAAACGGTATAGGCGAGGTATACCTTAACGCGCCTCAGCTTGAAAGGGGAGAATATGCAAACGAATATAGCATACTTGAAAATTCAGGCCCCGAAGATAGCCTTGACTTTTGGAAAACAACCGACGGAGTAGAATATAGCTCAGATAACAATTTTGGTAACGAAGGCTCAATTTATATTGAGGGCGACTTAAACAAAGTAAGAAGCGCACACCAAACCTTTAATTTAAGGTGCCGCCACCGAGAACGTGAAAATTTTAAGCTTTCGGGCTTCGCTTCGGCAAACGGACTTTCAAGGCTAGAGCGCGAGGGTCTTGAAGACCCTGTTTTCCGCCTGCGCGCCGAAATTAAGTATAAGGATATAGAAGAGATAGAATCTCATATTGCTGATTTCTTGTGCGAAACAAACGGATGGCAAAAAGCCGAGCTTGAGTTTGCAAAGGAAAGATTTGCCGAGGTTGAGACGGTTACTGTTTATGCCGAATATGGTTATAACACAGGCGCAGCATATTTTGAAGATATACAGCTTGTAAGAACCTATAAAGAAACGGGACTAACCGAGGAAGATTTTAAAACCAGCGAGGACGAAGCCGAGACGCAAGACCCCGCCGAAACCGAAGAAGCGGCAGAGCCCGAATTTACCGAGCTTTTAGATGCATTTGGTAACACCCTTACCGAAACCACCTTTGAAAACGGCGAGTTTGGTACAATCTACCGTAGCTTTGGGTATAATGAAAGCGGTAACGACCTTGTAAAAGAAACCGATGCAAGAGGTAACGTAACCGAGTATACCGTAGACGAGGCGACCTCAAAAAACAAAGAGGTAACCGACCGCCTTGGCAATAAAACAAAATATGAGTATGATGATGAGGGCAGAACAAAAAAGGTTACTTCACAAAGCGCCGACGGTAAAACCGAAAGCGAGGTAGAGTACAGCTATGATGCCTTCTCTAACCTTACCGAAATCACACGTGGCGACGGTATGAAATATCTTTTAAAATATAACCCCCATCACGATTTAGAAAGTATCGGTGTCGAGGGTAAAGAAGACGGCGATTTGGTGAATTACACCTATAAATATTACGGCGGAAGACTAAAAGAAATCGCCTATGCAAACGGCGACAAAATGGCTGTTACCTATAACGGCCTAGGTCAGCTTGTTGCAGAAAAGTGGTCTAATAAAGAGGGCGCTTTAATCGACCACTATAAATACGCCTACGATAATGACGGTAATATCGTTCGCTCCATTGACATATTGGGCCTTAAAGAGTATAATTATGTCTATGAAGAGGGTAAAATTGTAAGAGAAACACAGTCGGACATCACCTTAAATGATGATGAATTTGTTGTCTCAAAAACCCTTAATTTAACAACAAACTATTTCTATAATAGTGAAGATTCTCTTTCCAAAAAGGTTACAACCTTTGCAGACGGCAGTGAACAGGTAACCCTGTTTGAACAGGCCGAAAACGGCTCCGAAATTTCAAAAACTACCGTAGGTGGTAAAACCGTTACCTCTACCTCAAAAACCGATAATTTCGGTCGAAAGTTGTTTGACGAGCTGCAGCTTGGTACAGGCTTTGTATCAAGGCAGTTTAGCTACCATGCGGGCGAGGTTACCGACCAGCATATAGATAACGAAATGCTTAAATCTTCACCTACAACACAGCTTGTAAGCGGTATTACCCTTTCCGACGGCAGAACCATTTTGTACGAGTATGACGCTGAAGAAAGAATTACTAAGGTAATAGACAGTGAAGACGGCGTTACCGAGTATACCTACGACTCTTTAGGTCAGCTTTTAACCGAAACCGTAAACGGCGAAGTAGTTAACAGTATGGTTTACGATAACTACGGTAATATAATTCGTAAAAACGGCTCGTATTATATCTATGACGATAATTGGGCAGATAAGCTTTGCTACTATAAAAATTCACCCGTAGTAAGCGACGAACAGGGTAATATCAAAAGCTATGCGGGGCATACACTTTCCTGGCAAAAGGGCCGTCAGCTTTGGAGCTTCGATAATATCGGCTTCGAGTATAACCCAAGCGGTATAAGAACGGCGAAGTTTGTCGGCACAGTTCGACACGATTATTACTTAGACGGTGCTAAAATACTAAGGGAAACCTGGGATGATAAAACCCTTGACGTTCTTTACGATAACGAAGAGAGCGTTTGCGGTATCGTTTATAGAGGCGAGTCATACTTCTTCCTTAAAAACCTACAGGGCGATATTATCTCAATTACCAACGTCGAGGGCGAAACTGTTGCAAACTACCGCTACGACGCTTGGGGCAAGTGCGAAATTGTCGCAGGCTCCAACCCCATAGCCGATGTTAACCCGTTTAGGTATAGAGGCTACTACTACGATAAAGAAACAGGGCTTTACTATCTCCAGTCCCGCTACTACGACCCAGAAATGGGTAGGTTTTTGTGCGGGGATGAAAATTTCTTTTCTGGTATTTTGGGAACAAATATATATGGATATTGTCATAACAATATCATTAACGGGATTGACAGTGATGGTGAGCGGACATATTTTATAAATGGAATAAACAATAGTAGTTCTTCAGGAGTTCCGCAATATGCAACTGATTTTAAGAAGAAACTTATGAATTTAGGTGTAAAAGATGTTCGTACAATTGGAATTTACAAGTGTAAAAGGAAATCATATATTGTCAATACATTAAATGGTGTGGGTAAAGTTTTTTTAGAAATGCTAAATATAAATGTATACACAAACATGATTGTTGAATTAATAAAAAGTGATTTAAAAAGAACTGGTATACCTCGTGGAAGTCAATTGAATTTGATCGGATATAGCGGAGGTGGTCAGGTAGCATTGAATGTTATGGCAAAAATGAAAAATATGTTTAATAATGTTGTATTAATAGGAACTCCTGTAATGAAGTTATGGAAGAGTAAAACTAAAGTTTCTATGTTATATAGTGGAAAAGATTTACTTTCATGGAATATTGGATGGGGATATAAATCGTATTTTGCAGGTTGGATTGGGCATACAGAGTATTTCAATACTAAAAACATAAAAAATACAGCTAAAATTGTTGATTCTATAATTAATTAGAGGAAGATTATAATGAAAAAACGTTTGATATTATTTTGTACTGCATTATCCTTGTTGTTGGTAGGTGGTTGTTCGATGTCAGTTGTTCCCCAAGAAGAAAAAAGTATCTTATATTGGATTCCTGAAGAAAGTCAGTTTGTGGATTATAAAATCGTCGACGACAAGATTATATTTAGTTATTCGATTTGCTTTGTTAACGATTCTCAAGAAGAGCAAGCTGTTTCTTTATCGGCTAAATTCCATAAAAAAGAAACAAAAGAATGGATAAAAAACAATGGTTTTTTCCTTGGAAATGATAAATATGGTGAACTATTATCTGAAAAAATTGCTCCAAAAACAAAGAAAAATATAATTTTTTACTTTGATGGAGCATATTTAGGCGGTGTTGTAAATACTGAATTATCTTTCCCGTATGAAATTGTATTAATGAATTAGGCAAAATAGTTATTTTTTTAAATCATCTTTTTCAATGAAGCGGTCGGGAGACCGACCGCTTTTTCTCCCAACACCAACTCCACTTTTTGTGTACAAGGCGCCAAAAGCGTAAACGGAATGCTCGAAAAACCCCGTAAAAACCCGTCGATGTGAAAAATATTCACAACGACAAAAAATCAAGCAAATAACAGGGAAAATAGGCCTCGGTCAGCTTGTTGCTTAAAAGTGGTTTAATAAAGAGGGCGCTTTAATCGACCACTATAAATACGCCTACGATAATGACGGTAATCTTGTTCGCTCCATTGACATATTGGGCCTTAAAGAGTATAATTATGTCTATGAAGAGGGTAAAATTGTAAGAGAAACACAGTCGGATATCACCTTAAATGACGATGAATTTGTTGTCTCAAAAACCCTTAATTTAACAACAAACTATTTCTATAACAGTGAAGACTCTCTTTCTAAAAAGGTTACAACCTTTACGGATGGCAGTGAACAGGTAACCCTGTTTGAACAGGCCGAAAACGGCTCCGAAATTTCAAAAACTACCGTAGGCGGTAAAATCGTTACCTCTACCTCAAAAACCGATAATTTCGGTCGAAAGGTTTTTGACGAGCTGCAGCTCGGTACCGGCTTTGTATCTAGGCAGTTTAGCTACCACGCGGGCGAGGTTACCGACCAGCATATCGATAACGAAATGCTTAAATCTTCACCTACTACCCAGCTTGTAAGCGGTATTACCCTTTCCGACGGCAGAACCATTTTGTACGAGTATGACGCGGAAGAAAGAATTACTAAGGTAATAGACAGTGAAGACGGAGTTACCGAGTATACCTACGACTCTTTAGGTCAGCTTTTAACCGAAACTGTAAACGGCGAAGTAGTTAACAGTATGGTTTACGATAACTACGGTAATATAATTCGTAAAAACGGCTCGTATTATATCTATGACGATAATTGGGCAGATAAGCTTTGCTATTATAAAAATTCACCCGTAGTAAGCGACGAACAGGGTAATATCAAAAGCTATGCGGGGCATACTCTTTCCTGGCAAAAGGGCCGTCAGCTCTGGAGCTTCGATAATATCGGCTTTGAGTATAACCCAAGCGGTATAAGAACGGCGAAGTTTGTCGGCACAGTTCGACACGATTATTACTTAGACGGTGCTAAAATACTTAAAGAGTGTTGGGATGATAAAACCCTTGACGTGCTTTACGATAATGAAGAGAGCGTTTGCGGTATCGTCTATAGAGGCGAGTCATACTTCTTCCTTAAAAACCTACAGGGCGATATTATTGCAATTACCAACGTCGAGGGCGAAACTGTTGCAAATTACCGCTACGACGCTTGGGGCAAGTGCGAAATCGTCGCAGGCTCTAACCCCATTGCCGATGTTAACCCCTTCCGTTACCGCGGTTACTACTACGATAAAGAAACAGGGCTCTACTATGTATCCAGCCGTTATTACGACTCTGAGATCGGTCGGTGGATTAATGCAGATGGTTATGTTTCTACAGGTCAAGGCGTATTAGGAAATAATATGTTTGCCTACTGTGGAAATAATCCAGTTAATAGAAAAGACCCTACGGGACAATTCTGGATTACTGCATTGATAGTTACAGCAGTTGTTGCGGTTTGTACCGTGACTCTTTCGGGGTGTTCAGCCAAACCTGATCCTGCACCATTACCGTATAAAACCGCAGATGAGGCCGCTATGGCTTTTGCAAATTCTACGTATAGTTCAAGCAGCTATATTCGTCATGAATATGGAACTGTAATATACTCAAGCACTACTAATGGGACTACAACATATGATTTCGCAACGCCTGTTGCAGGTAGTCCTCATAGTGTGGGGTATGGGAATGTTAAAATTCCATCAGGAACAACAAAAGTAGCAACTGCTCATACACATCCAAATAGCAATAATTTCTCAGGACTAACACCAGGAGCTACAAGTGGAGATATTCCTAATGCTATTAGACGAGGGCTTGACAGTTATGTTATTGGTCCTAACTTGAATTTACAAAAATATAGCATATCCTCTGGAACTGTTTCTGTTGTCGGTGTTGCTTCACCTGTCGCGCTAACAAGTCAGCAACAAGCCGCACTTGTTTCACAATTTCAAATATCTTGGGATAACCATTTGGGGACATGTGCATTTGGCTGTGAACATATGACTTGGCCAACACCTTGAAGGAGGAGAAAATGAGGAAAATAACGTTTTTGATACTTTTGATATTTTTGCTTGTAGGATGTAGTAATATTTCAAATAGCAGCATACCAAGGGAGAATGATATTATGGAAGATATTTATATTACGGAAATAGATCGGTTTAATATTGAGTGGGATCAAATTCCGTTTCCTATTGATTTTAATGAAGAGGTTTTGCAAGAAATAGAATCAATAGGCACTAACAAAAATGCGGTAGATATTGGCACAAACATAATAGAAGAGTTCCATAGGGATGGGAAACTATCCGAATACACCTTGATGGCTATCACTCATTCTACAGAAGATAATGTGTGGTGCTTTGAATACTCAATAGACCAACGAAACAAGAATATTGATAACTTAATTGATTGTGGGTGCTTATATGTTGCAATTGATGGGAATAAAGGGACATTAATTAAAGCTTGGCTTGAGGAGTAAAAGAATCATACCAGCAAGCATCGCCTTTTGGGGACAAAAGGCAGTTTGTTGGGATAATCCCAAGCCCTTAAAGGTTTCAGGAATGTTCCTGACAAGTGCCAATGGTCACCCATTGGCGATGCTTGCTGGTACATAACAGTAAGTCGGATCGTAGCCATGTCGTTCTGTGAGCCAAGGAGTTGATCATTT
>JAZSOH010000024.1:0-63507 GCA_045536815.1 Acutalibacteraceae bacterium
GGCCGAGAACTGGTATCCATGTCAAAAGGATCAACTACCTGGAATTACACATACGATGCCAACGGCATGCGCACCAGCCGCACCAACGGGACGAAGACTTATAACTATGTGTACAACGGTAGCCAACTGGCCCAAATGACCGTGGGTAGTAACACGCTGAACTTTGCCTATGATGCCAGCGGAATGCCTATGATGGTGACCTATAACGGCACAAATTACTATTACATAGTTAACCTGCAGGGCGATGTAGTGGGCATCTTAGACAGTGACGACACATTGGTTGTCTATTATACTTACGATGCATGGGGTAAGCGCATCCACATCACCGGCACTATGGCATCCACTCTCGGCGTACAGAACCCCCTGCGGTATCGCGGATATGTTTACGACCAAGAGACAGAATTTTACTATGTATCCAGCCGTTATTACGATCCTGAGATCGGTCGGTGGCTAAATAGTGATGATTCGAATCTTATAGGTTTAGATGGGAGTTCTTTTAGTTTTAATCTCTTTGTTTATTGCTATAACAGTCTTCCGAATTATGTTGATCCAATGGGGACTTCGCCATTACAAGTACTATTAGCTGCTGTTTTTGGAGTGGTAGGATTTGTAATTGGTGATTATATAGCACGAGGATGTGGTTTGTTACCTTCAGGAAAAGGTGCATGGAAATATTGGGCGTTAAGAAGTGCAGTTGCTGTTGGCGGTGCTGCATTGGGATGGTTTGCAGGTGGACTAATTACCAAACAGTTAATCAAGTATCTATCTCGAAACCCGAGAATAATACTAAAATTATCTTCAAAAATGGGTTCCAAATTTTTAGTGAATGCACTTAATTTCTTGGGGATTAATCCAATTGGTTTAATGGACAAATCGTTGTTAATGGGATTTTTGCAAACTGTTTTCAATAATCCTAAAGTGACCATGCCATCCGCATGGGTAAAACTATTATTGCCCATTGCTGAAAAATATGAATGGATTATTCGGCTTGATTCTAGACATATCGGTACTGCGTGGGATTTCACACATCTACACATTGGAAAAGTACATATTGCAATACTCAAGTCAATTATTTCATTTATAAAAAGTTTTTTAAAGGGGTGAGATTTTGACAATTGCATTACTGGGCGAACCTTATCTTAGAGGATATAGAGGGCTTTATCGAAAATTTCCATGTGCTCCAAAAGAGAAAAAGGCTTTGGACCTTTGGTCAGAGTGCTTATATTTAACGCAAGGTTTTCCGATTGAATATAATTTAGAGAGTTTTATGAAATTATACGATTTAGTTTCTTTGCTTCACAGTGAAAATATACTGGCGGATTTAATATTAGTCGATAGAAATGTTGATATTACTAGTGTTAAGACTAAATTGTTGGGATACGATATTACTAATAATACAATGTTTTATTCTATTTTAGGCGAAAAATCTTTATTTCAGAAAACTGTCTATAAAAAATGTGCGATAAACGAGTTTAAACTTTTGGATAATGCTTCTACAGCTGATTCAATAGCAGAATATATGAATAAGCATATGGATGATTTTGAAAAAGAAGGAAAGTATCGCAGGATCTCTATCGAGTGTGTAGTATAATCTATTTATGACCGGATATATGTGTTAACCAGCAAGCATCGCCTTTTGGGGACAAAAGGCAGATTGTTGGGATAACCCCAAGCCCTTAAAGGTTTCAGGAACATTCCTGACAAGTCTGCGTTTGGGTGACCAAACGCGATGCTTACAGGGTCATCACATAGCATTTTCTCTTATGGTTACATTTTTGCATTGCGTTAAGCGGTCGGTGAAAACCGACCGCTTTTCCTCTCGGTTCTAACTCTACTTTTTGTGTACAAGGCGACAAAAATCTCAAATGGAACATTCTCAAAAGCCCCAAAAAACCTCGCCAATGTGAAAATTCTTCGCAACGGCAAAACATCAAGCAAATAACGGGGAAAATAGGCCTCACTTAATTGACATATTTTGGGATAATCGGTATAATTGGAGATATAAAAGCGGCGACATTATCTCAAATACCAACGTCGCGGGCGAAACGGTTGCAAACTACTGCTACGACGCTTGGGGCAAGAGCATAAAGTTAGTCCCAACTATAAAGGATCTACTTTGTTTATAAGGGTGAGAAAATATGAAAAAAAGAATAAGTTTAATTATAGTATTACTAATTATTGTTTTGTTAGCAACTGTGCTCCTAATATTATTTTTTACAAGCAAAGAACAACATGAGATTTTAACCAAAAAGTTTCATATCCCGATAAAAAAGTCTTATGAAATCGTTTTCTTTGAGAATAATACGAGAAATGATTTGGAAAGACATTGTTATTCAAAATTAAAGGTTAGCGAAAGCGAATATAATGAAATTCTGTCAGAAATAAAAAAAGCCGAGTATTCAAGCGATTCGTTAGAGTGGTATGACATTTGTTTTGAAAACAACAGTAAGTGGATGTCGGGCGAAAAGGTTGTGGAGGCATACTCAAAAAATGCCGTTGAAAGCAGATACCTAATAAGTGGCAAAAGAACACATATGAACATATTTATCACTGAATCCAAGGATGGTTATCGACAGATTTATATGTTGTGCAATTAGCATAGCAATTTACGGACTAATCATTGAAGAACAGATACAAATGGGTAGTGGATGGATTTGTGATCATTAATGGGAAAGCTCAAACAGGAGTGTGGGAGCTAGTCATTGATGCCAGTACAAAAACCGGGGTTCATTTTCTGTTTAAGCATTAACTTGTTAGGAGGTTGAATAGTTTGAAATTTGAGGTTTCACCAAATTTTCAAGACAGTAAAAGAAATGTTATATATTCAAATCAAGAGCATTCTTTTGATATGGATATATCTTTATATACTGATTTCACTCTTATGTTAGGATGCGCATACTTAGGCTTAGATGTTAATTTATCATCTATGGATGTGGTAAATGTTTCGGGGTTCTGTCCAAGCGATACGTGGATAAAAAAGAATCTTTGCTTTCCTATTGCAACACAGCAGGGGACAATTAAAATCATTCCCGAGTCAGATTTGTGTAATGGAACAGGAATATATTTGTTTGATGAAGCAGATGTGTATTTCGATGAAAACAGCGGATGGTGTTATATTGATGGTAAGATGGAAATGCTTCCAGAATATAATGTTCAATTCTGCGAAAATGCCATATTCAGTTTATGCGGAAACATTCTTGTTGGCATATGGATTCATCTTACAAAGACTAGTGTTTCATAAGATTCATTACTATGCGGATGTGTGTTGTTAATGCAATATTATTATAATTGTTGAGATAAGGGCTTGGGGCTAACCCAACAAGCTGTATCAAGCTAAGCGGTCGGGAGACCGACCGCTTTTCCTCTCAACGCCAACTCTACTTTTTGTGTACAAAGGGGCCAAAACCCTCAAAATGCCGCCGCCCCCAAAAACGTTCGTAACGGAGAAAAAGAGAAGAAAAACGCTTAGTGTTACATTGACATACGAAGTGCCAAGCAGTATAATTGGATATATAAAAGCGGCGATATTATCTCAAATACCAACGTCGAGGGCGAAACTGTTGCAAGCTACCGCTACGACGCTTGGGGCAAGTGTGAAATTGTCGCAGGCTCTAACCCAATAGCCGACGTCAACCCATTTAGATATAGAGGTTATTACTACGATAAAGAAACAGGGCTTTACTACCTCCAGTCCCGCTACTACGACCCTGAAATGGGTAGGTTTTTGTGCGGGGATGAGTTTGATAACTTAGGATATACTAGTAGGTTATTTGCATATAATTTATATACATATTGTGACCAAGATCCGATTAACAATGTTGATAGACAGGGAAAAGCAATATGGTCTACTGTGGCAAAGATTTTGCTCGGCATTTTATCTCAGTATGCAGGTGATATAATTAAAAATATTATCAATCGTGAAACAGGTTGGAAAGTTTTCAGACCCGTTTCTTCTGTTGGAGAATATATTTCGGCGGCCATCACATCGCTTTTCAAAGGCGGGAAAAGATTTAAGAACATAGCAACATCTTTTGTTACACAAGTAATCAAGGCTATTGAAAATGCAATAAAGGGAACAAAGCAATCAATATGGCGCATACTAATTGATTTTTTTAAAGCAAGCAATAGCGGGTATAATAGGTGACTTTTTATCATCTGTGATTTCTTCTAAAGTAATGTCATTAACACCTAAAAATTATTCTAAATTTGCAAATTCGCAGTATATGAAAAAGGCAAATATTACACCAAAACAAATTCGCACAAAGATGAAAAGATTAATCAGAACAGGCACTACGACAGCAAATGTGTTTAGTTTTCTGATAAATACTGCACTTTCAGCAATATAAAGGAGAAAAGTTAATGTATAATTATTGTGCATTATGGATTAGAGCGATTTGGATTGTTATTTTTGCATTATTATGTGTTTTAGTGATTTTAGTTTCTGGTAAAAAGTTAAAACAAAGGGAAAAGATCATATTATCTATTTTGGCTCTTTGCTTTATTGTGTTGAGCGGAATCACAACAATAAAGGGTTTGATAAAACCTGAGGTTGGAACTATTTTTTGTTATTATGATGGACCACATCAAAAAAGTTCTGCCAGTCCTTTTGGAAGGCAGTATTGTTTCATTAACGGGAGAGAAAAAATTCTTTTAGATATCGACCCTTTTTCTAAATCAAAAATATTTAGACAAGAATTTATCAAAGGCAAAGAATATATCATTTCTTATGAAAAAAATACCAATTTAATCGTGGCCGTACAGTCAAAAAATAAGTAAAATTATTCATTCTAAGCGGTCGGGGAACCGACCGCTTTCCCTACCAACACCAACTCTACTTTTTATGTATAAGGCAATAAAATCTCAAACGGAACATTCTCAAAAGCCCCAAAACTTGCCAATGTGAAAATTCTTCGCAACGCCAAAAAATCAAGCAAATAAAGGCAGAAAATTTAAGATATATAATTCTTTCAAAGTTGCGGGGCAAAAGATTTCTTTTTGCATTTCTATTTCAGAAGCGATTGTGAATTTTATATTTAAATGGATAATGGCATTTAAGGAGATATAATATGGAACAGTATGATGCAATACTTAGGAAAGACATTATAATCAATTCGTTATTAACGGGAGTTCTATTGTTTGCGATAATTTTTAGCACTATATTATTTATAAAACTATTTCAAAAATTAGAAATCGAATCTAAATATAACATAATAGCAATTATAGTGGGCGTTTGTTTTACAGTAGGATTGTTCGTTATCAACTTTTTTGAAACATATGGTTTGGTTTTAGATGTAAAAGAGAAAGCATATATAAATTACTCGGGTTACGTAGAATATTTGCCTAATCAAAGCGGCAGACACACAGATTTATATCAGTTGAAGGACAATCAGAAACTTATTGTGGAGGCTCCTAGTAGGGCAATAAAACCTAAAACCAACACTTTTGAGGCTAATATAATATACGGAGAGCATTCTAAAAGAATTTTAAAGATTGAGTATGTGGAAGGCAGTTCGGTAATAAGCGACATAAAACAAGAATAACCAAAGCAGCAAGAAAGAGAGGGCAAAATATGAAATTGCGTATAATATCACTATCTATTGCTATCTTTTTTTCTCTTTCAACAGTTAGTGCGCTTTTTTGGAGTAACGTAGATAAAATCAGGTGGGATAAGGTGCCAATTTTAAATTTATTTATATTGCAGATTGAACTCGCCCCCATGGCGTTTGACGCTTCACATTTAACCGAACCAATAACTTGGGACCAGCTAGACAATGAACCTAAGGGTTGGAACGAAGAAGAGAATGGCCCCTGGTTTTGTCTAAATGCTTATACTAAAAATATGTTAAAAAATTATATGAAAGAGAACAATCTAGGCATAGTTCCTAGTTATTGGCAAGATTTTAGGCTTGTATCCAATTTTGAAGAATGTTTAGAAATTTTTAAATTTGTATCTCTCGGTGAACCGGAGCCCAAACCTAAAGAAAACTTCTTCGAAAACAACATAGCGAGTATAATTTTAGGTAGCCTTTCAATTATATGTTGGGGTATATTTATAAGTACTTTCAAAAAATAAACAAACTATAATGCTTGTTAAATCTTCAAGCGGTCGGGGAACCGACCGCTTTTCTTCTCGGCTCTAACTCTACTTTTTGTGTACAAAACCACCCCGATACCCTTTAAAACACCGCCGCATTAAATAATATTCACAGCGTTAAAAAGACAAGAAAAACGCTTAGTGTTGCATTGACATACAAAGTGCCAAGCGGTATAATTGGAGATATAAAAGCGGCGATATTATTGCAATTACCAATGTCGAGGGCGAAACTGTTGCAAATTTTAGGATATTGATTAGGAGGCAACAATGCGGCGAATTAACCCCCTTTTTTTCTTGGATGGTTTTGACAAATTTAAAATAATTACTGATGAAAATGATACGGAATATGTGGTGTTTGAAAACAGTAGGTTAAATTCTGCAACAGGGATTAGTGATAAAACTGAATTTGAAGCATTAGAGAATCATTTGCATGTTTTGGATAATATCTCCTTAAAGGAGTTTAAAAGGTTATTGCCTATAGCAGAGAGCCTTGGTAAACTATTGCTTTGTTGTTTAAAGCAAAAATTTCCTCACAAGGACTTTGTTGTGTTTGTTTCAATGCGTGTTCGTGATTCACTTATCATTCGCTTCCATCAAAAATGGGAAAATGAGGAGCCTTATTACAATACGAATGATTATACAGATGCTACTGAGAAAGTTTTTTGGTTTGAGAGCTGATCGCTAAATCAAAATGTTCTTAAATGTTTCAGGAATATTTCTGACAAGATTGCGTTTGGGTGACCAAACGCGATGCTTGCCGGTACATAGCAGCTTCAATCTCTTTTTCGGCAAGTACAAGCCGAAAAACCATGTCCCGGAGGGGGA
Organism: Acutalibacteraceae bacterium; assembly: GCA_045536815.1. Classification (GTDB taxonomy): domain Bacteria; phylum Bacillota; class Clostridia; order Oscillospirales; family Acutalibacteraceae; genus UMGS1279. Next base: position 6,920 of record JAZSOH010000024.1, read on the forward strand.
CAACCCCTCCGGGTACATATATAAGTCCAGCCGAAACAGGGCTCTACTATCTCCAGTCCCGCTACTACGACCCTGAAATGGGTAGGTTTTTGAATGGGGACTTGCCGGAGCTTGCAATAATCTCACAAGATATCCTACAGCATAATTTGTTTACATATTGTGTGAATGAGCCGGCGGGGAACTGTGATTTATATGGATATATATCTTTTAAGATTAAAATATCTACTATAGCTGGTATAGCATACGGCCTTAGTAAGACGTTAAAATATACTGGTATGGTCATGCGTTCTTGGAAAGAATGGGCTCAACTTGCTCTTGCCTTCGTAAAAGGTTTTATTATTGGATTTTGTACGGTTTATTCATTATTTAGCATTTCAAAAAAGCTTATAAAATCAATTATCTCTGGCATTTTAAATGTTGTTGTTGAATTAACGCTTGGCAATATAAGAAGTGCTGGTAGCTTATTAGGAGCGTTTATTGATGGTTATGGTGAAAGTTTATCACCTTCTTTTATAAAATCGAAAAAATTCAACTATTTTAAAGATACTATTACATATCTGAGCAAATTATTTACAATAAAAGTATATTGATTTAGGAGAGCTATATGAATACATTTGAGCACGACTTTTATGTTGGTGAGAAATTATGTACAATTTATGTTGATTCATCACATGATGAGTGGAAAAGGATTGTAATAAATGGTCAAGAGCTCGTCAATGAAAAATATACATTAGCCCTTAACCGTAAGGCATATATTATTTATTATCCGATAGAAGTAGAGGGGAATGAGTTAGTTATATCTATTGATGATAATCCTCTTATTCACACATATAATTTGTATTTAAACGGAGTGTCGCTTCTTGATGGGACACGGCTAGATGAAGGGTACCTTGCGGCTGATTCCATACTAAAAGAAGGTTTTAAAAGTTTTTTAAAAGATAATTGGTTTAAAATACTTAAAGAAAATCTTATATATATCATCGGTGTAGTGTGTTTTATGGCTTTAATAAATGGCCATTCGGAAAAAGAGTTTACCGTGAGATTTTTATTGTCTTTTGTTATTACTCCTATAGCGCTGCCTGCATTTATCGCCGGCGAATGGTTTCACAACAAAAACATTGTGAAAAAATATAAAAGCTGTTTCAGACCCAAAAAGATATTATCGAATAATATAGGGGACGATTCCGTATTTTAGAAAAGACAGGAGACGTGAATCAGGTGAGGACAGAAGAGACGATTCACCAATCTTTCTTGTAGTTTTTGAACAGTAATCTTTCACAACTATCTAAGCGGTCGGGGAACCGACCGCTTTTCTTCCCGCCTAGAAGTACACAAAAAGTAGAGTTGCTGAGCCTTAATCGACCACTATAAATACGCCTACGATAATGACGGTAATCTTGTTCGCTCCATTGACATATTGGGCCTTAAAGAGTATAATTATATCTACGAAAACGGTAGGCTTATTAGGTCGGCCGAGTCGGATATTGTTATTAACTCCGACGAGTTTGTAACCTCTAAAAACCTTGTTTGCTCGGTTTATTATTTCTATAATAGTAATGAAGAACTTTCCAAAAAGGTTACAACCTTTGTAGACGGCGGCGAAATGGTTTCGGTTTATGATAAGACTAAAAACGGCTACAGTGCCTAATCATGGTGCCAAAAATATACCAATAGGAACATTAAGAACTATTATGAAACAGGCAGGACTATTGTGATGAAAAAAAAGATTACTCTAAAATATCCAGCTATTTTTGAAATCAACTCCGATGGAATATCCATCTCATTTCCTGATATACCAGAATGTTTATCTTGTGCTTTTAGTAAAAGTCAAGCTTGCAAAATGGCAAAAGAAGCGTTAGCGTTAGCATTGCATGGTATCAAAATTCATGAACTGCCTGCACAAAGGTATCCCGTGAAAAGATTCACTTCTAAGACGTTTTATATTCGAACAATAGTTATCAAAATTGAATTTAAAGATAACTACTTGTTTGATAAAGATGTTGTAGTTTTTTCTAAAGAACAAGAGGATTCACCGAATGATATTACTGAAAAAACATCTTCTAATGAGGAGATGAATGTTGAAGAAAATAAATGAATTCCATACTGCTCTTATAACAGAAAAACCACAAATGTATAGTTACAGTTAAAATTGGGTTAAGGGTTTGGGATTATTCCAGCAAGACTGTGTTTGGGTGACCAAACGCGATGCTTGCAGGCACATAACAACTCCGTTCCCCTTTCGGCAAGTTTTTGCTAACTATCATAGTGAAAAAAGCGGTAGCAAAAGCTAAAAAGAAAGAAAGTTTATCAACCCGCATCGTTGAAGATTATATAGCAAATATATTTGGTGAAGCATCAGAATTATTCAAAAAAATTAATAGTGTCATCTCTGCTTTTTCCTCGTTTGGTGGCATGATTGCCTTTGCATTAGACCGTTCTGACGGAAATTGGGATGATTATTTTATCATAAAATTTGCATAGAGAGGTCTTTTCATGTTTTTAGAAAATAGAACAGATGAAAATCTATATTATACTTTTTATGGTATAAAAGATAAGAATATTTTACCGCCTAACGAAATAGTTGAATTTAATTGTTCTAAAAATTTTTCATTAGAATTATCGCATAGCATTCCAAGTAGCTATCATCTCGAAAAATTTACCAAATCTCCTATATGCTTACTTAGGGTAAACACAACACTTTTTATTGAAGATGTTAGTGAAGATGCTAAACTTATAATTCATAAAAACACCCAACCAATTGATTATATTTTTTCCTATGTTTTTTTATCAACTATATTAACAGACGGCAAAATTATTAATGAAGAATATAATATTATAGATTCTCAGGAAATCATTAAAAAACATGAAAAACACCTAAAACAAGGATTAAAACATGATTTTCTAATTATACCTTTTGCTTTTATTGATATAGGTTTATTAATATTATTTTGGAAATGGCTAGGTTTTAAACAAGCATTATTAGTCTCAATATTAAGTTTAATATTATATTTCATAATAAATGGTATTATTACTCTTTTATTTTTGTTTTTTCAAAAAGGAGAAAAGGAATATCTTAATTATTTTGATAAAAATTTCATCAAAGCACAAAAAAGGCAGGAGAAGACAGGGGACCACTCTTTGTCTTGAGAGATGATTGATTTTTTCCTTTTTAAAATAGGCGGTCGGGGGACCGACCGCTTTTCCTCTCGGCTCTAACTCTACTTTTTGTGTACAAGGCGTTAAAATCGTAGACGGAATGCTCGGAAAACCCTTAAAAAAACGCCGCTGCGGAAAATATTCACAACGGAAAAAGAGAAGAAAAACGCTTAGTGTTACATTGACATACGAAGTGCCAAGCGGTATAATTGGATATATAAAAGCGGCGATATTATCTCAATCACCAACGTCGAGGGCGAAACTGTTGCAAACTACCGCTACGACGCTTGGGGCAAGTGCGAAATTGTCGCAGGCTCTAACCCAATAGCCGATGTTAACCCGTTTAGGTATAGAGGTTACTACTACGATAAAGAAACAGGACTCTACTATCTCCAGTCCCGCTACTACGACCCCGAAATGGGTAGGTTTATATGTGGGGATGAAGCTATGTATGTTACTGCGATGTTAGAAGGTAGCTTTTTGAACCTATATACATATTGCGATAATCACCCGTCTATTGATACTGATAATGATGGTTATTTATCATTTGGACAATTGAAAAAAGCGATAAAAAATGTAGTGAATAATATTAAAACATTTTTCTTAAATATCATTAACTTTGTTAAAAAGAAGTTTCAAACCTTCATCAGCAAAACATCTAGTCGATTAAACAATGGTTATCTCAAAATAAGAACAGCTTATGTCGGTTATTTTGTTGATGCCGTTATTAGTACTATAATGGGTGTTGTTAAAGGCGCTACTCTTAATTTTGGGCTTAAATTTTTCAAAATGTGGTGGAAGATTCGAAAAGAGACGGCATTACGCGATTTTATCAAAAATACCGTTGTGCCAATGCTGAAGAACATAGACTGGGTCATACGCACTTTTCTTGAATATCTAAAAAGAAGATTTGCTTTGAAGTTAGCCATAACAGTTAGTAAGGGCAAAATAGAAAACTCAATATTGGGTGGATTTGTTGCGTGGAGGTGGATTTCGGCTTTCTCTTCTATTGGTAGCTTTGTTGCTGCGATACTAGATAGCTTGGATGGAAGATTTGATGATGTGTTATCAATCTGATATGTGTATTTTTGGAGAGGAGACAGGAGATGGAGGTAAAATTAGTAAACGTTGATGTGAATTCGATTTTCGTTGAATATCAAAACGATATAGTTTTGCTTAAACCGGGAGAGACAGTTTCATTTTCGCCGCATGATAAGTTTGATTTTAGATTAAGACATTTCAAATCTGACTCAAACAACCCGATAATGTATATGGCCAACGCTTTGATATCATACCAGCAGACTCGTATAGAGTTAACTGTGGATGGCGAATACAGCATCGAGCCACAAGAAAGCAATTTATTGATTAAAGTTAAGAGTTACGAGTACGTGTTTCATAAAAACATTTCATATAATGTGTTTGTGTTTAACTGTAATTCTGCGAATATTAAATGCACAAAATACTTCGTCCCAAAAAGGGAAGCTATTTTTAAAAAATGCCGAATGCTTTATTTGTTTGGTGGCATAAAGACATTTTTACCAATTTGTTTACTCCTTTTTGCCGCTTCGTTTTCTTTGGTATTGCTTGGGATTCATCTTTTTGAAAACATATTGTTTCTAATTGGTTCTGGCATATCTGCTGTCCTGTTAGGAATATCTTATCTTCGTTCTCTCCGTGTTCTCCGGGAATCTTCGAAAGAAGAAAAAATACGCGCATATATGAATTCCCAACGAAAAGAGTGTCGAACGCTGGAGGATGATATGGTGCAAAGTTATTTGGATAATGGTTTAATGGGAGAGAAGTATTGGTAGATTAAAAAGAGATAATCAATCCGCTTAGGTTGTTTTTACGAATTAACTCCAAAGTGTCAGTTTTCAATGCAATTGGGGACAAAAGGCAGTTTGTTGGGATAATCGTCAAGTTAAGCGGTCGGGGAACCGACCGCTTTTCCTACCGGCACCAACTCCACTTTTTGTGTACAAGGCGTTAAAATCGTAGACGGAATGCTCGGAAACCCCTTAAAAAAACCGCCGTTATGAAAAATATTCGCGGCGTTGAAAAGAGAAGAAAAACGCTTAGTGTTGCATTGACATACGAAGTGCCAAGCGGTATAATTGGATATATAAAAGCGGCGATATTATCTCAATCACCAACGTCGAGGGCGAAACGGTTGCAAACTACCGCTACGACGCTTGGGGCAAGTGCGAAATTGTCGCAGGCTCTAACCCCATTGCCGATGTTAACCCATTTAGGTATAGAGGTTATTACTACGATAAAGAAACAGGGCTTTATTATCTCCATTCCCGCTACTACGACCCTGAAATGGGTAGGTTTTTGTGCGGTGATGAAGCGGAGTTGGCTGTGGCATTTGAAAGTGTTTTATACCATAATTTGTTTGTGTACTGTGGAAACGAGCCAGTTAATAATAAAGACGTTTATGGCAATATAATAGGTTCTATACTTTCCAAATTTTTTGTAGGAGTGCTTATAGGTTTCGCAAAACAACTTATTGCAGATATAATAGAATTTGTTTATGAAAACTTCGCATTGAATGGAAGCGCTTATATAAAACTTAGTCCGGTTTGTGATTATATCAGTTCTATACTTTCCGAAATTACGGCTCAATTTACAGTAAACCTAAAAAAAGGTAAGGCTGTGTTAAATCTTATAGTTGGAAGTGCCGCTTTATTGGTTAAGTACATTCCTAAAATTTTAAATAAACAAATGAACGGTAGGGAATGGCTAAAATTAGTAGGAGATATAATATCCTTGGCTCTAACTTATTTGATCGAACGCATGTCTAAAAAAGTATATAAAAAACTAAAGAGAGTTAAAAGGGATTTGAAAAAACATCCAAAAGATTTGCGTTTAAACAAAAACAAGAGTGGATTAAATTTAAAAATCAAGAAAATGGGAATCACAGTTTCTACATATATACCAATTTCCCAACAATTATTAAGCTTAATTGCAATTACAATTTTTAGGTAGGTAGAAAGATGAATTACGCAATATACGATAAAATACTTTTAAAATATGTGGTTACGTATTCTATAGTCGCGTTAGTTTTTTTAATACTGGCAATTATAGGTGTTATTTTGGCTTTTCGTTATTTAGACAAAGAAGCCAAAATAGTAATGTCAATTATGTTAAGCGTAATTTTAGTTGTCGTTTCTTTTTTTTGTTTTAAGAATTTTCCAAAATACATTTATGATATTAAAAATAATGCATATATAACTTATACAGGTAATTTTGAGGTTTCGAACAAATATACAAAAGGCTCTGCTGTTTTTGTGCGTATTGATAACGGTACTCAATTGGAGTCATATTCCGGAATATTACCAGGAAGTTATACCGGCACAGTAATATATTCTGAACGCTCGGCCATTGCTTTTGATGTTAAGACCACAAAAAGAGAAAACAAATGATACAGGGAGTCTAACAAAGAGAACAGTTTTTTGTATTTACAGAAGATTGATTTTTCCTTTTTAAAAAGGGCGGTCGGGGAACCGACCGCTTTTCTTCTCAATGCCAACTCCGCTTTTCTTCTCAATGCCAACTCCGCTTTTCTTCTCAATGCCAACTCCGCTTTTCTTCTCAATGCCAACTCCGCTTTTCTTCTCAATGCCAACTCCGCTTTTCGTGTACAAGGTGCTAAAAGCGTAAACGGAATGCTCGGAAAACCCTTAAAAAAACGCCGCTGCGGAAAATATTCACAACGGCAAAAAGAGAAGAAATACGCTTAGTGTTACATTGACATACGAAGTGCCAAGCGGTATAATTGTTGATAGATGGGGTGTCTTTATGAACAAGAAAAAAATTTTAATTGTTTGTATTATTATTGTTTTGGCTTTATTGTTTATATTTTTAAATAACAATAAAAAAGAGTACATATTTATAGGTAATGATAAGTGCTATTTTGGTATGTCTAAGGTCGGTGTCAAGCGGGTAATGGGCAAGCCGGCAGAAAAAATCAATAATGCACACGACACACCCTTTGATGAGTATGTGTATGTTAACAAAACGGACGGCGGCGAATTTGAATATACCTTTACCTTTTTTAAATCAAGGCTTACAGAGATGCATATTACTGCAAAAGACATAGATTACAACTACGCTCTTGATATGGTTAAGGATAGTATCCAAAAGCAAGGCGATTCTTATTCGTCAAACCTTGGCTATTATAACAAAGGAATGAAGACAAACGAAGGCAAAAGCTTTTCGGCATCAAACGGCATAAAGAGTGGAGCTACGGGCATTTACTTTGACTATGAGTATGCGCAAGGCAGTTTGGTAATAAGCGCCATAAAACAAGAATAACCAAAGCAGCAAGAAAGAGAGGGCAAATTATGAAATTGCGTATAATACCACTATCTATTGCTATCTTTTTTTCTCTTTCAACAGTTAGTGCGCTTTTTTGGAGTAACATAGATAAAATCAGGTGGGATAAGGTGCCAATTTTAAATTTATTTATATTGCAGATTGAACTTGCCCCCATGGCGTTTGACGCTTCACATTTAACCGAACCAATAACTTGGGACCAGCTAGACAATGAACCTAAGGGTTGGAACGAAGAAGAGAATGGCCCCTGGTTTTGTCTCAATGCTTATACTAAAAATATGTTAAAAAATTATATGAAAGAGAACAATCTAGGCATAGTTCCTAGTTATTGGCAAGATTTTAGGCTTGTATCCAATTTTGAAGAATGTTTAGAAATTTTTGAATTTGTATCCCTTGGCGAACCGGAGCCCAAACCTAAAGAAAACTTCTTCGAAAACAACATAGCGAGTATAATTTTAGGCAGCCTTTCAATTATATGCTGGGGTATATTTATCAGTGCTTTTAAAAAAAGTGAAAGTTAATGTGTGTTAAGCTTTAAGCGGTCGGGTACCCGACCGCTCTTTTGTTTTGGTAAATAAACCCCCGCTAGCAAAAGGAAAATGTCATTAGCGAAGTTTTTGTTTTAGAATAGAATAATATATCGGGTTAGAAAAACCTGCATTGTATTTGTATGTACAAATGCACTTGGGCAGTAGCCCAAACCCACTAACAACAAAAAAAGAGAAGATTTGTTTTTTGCAACAAGTCTTCTCTTTCTTTTTGTCTATTAAGTGATATGCTGACTAAAGTCAGCGTGATATTTTCTTTTGAAAACTTCTCGCCTATGGCGAGATATTTAAAAGAAAGTGATATTAAACCCTGCGGGTTTAGTGATATTCTATTCGCTTAAACTTGCGAAGCAAATAACACTCGGCAGAAAGCCGAATATCACTGCGTAGCAATATAACTCGCCGCTACGGCGAATAGAGCTGTAGAAATGTTCGTTAAGAACATTTCTACAATATCTAGCGGGGGTTATTATATTATTTAAATTTTCTTCGTTTTTCAAAAAAGCTTTTCAAAATATCGGTACAGGTTTTTTCCATTATGCCGCCGTAAATTAGGGGTTTATTTGGTAGGTCGTAGGAATAGAGGTTAAGAGCCGAGCCTAAAGCACCTTTAACCTTATCGTATCCGCCAAAAACAACCTCATCTACGCGGGCATTAAGTGCCGCGCCCGCACACATTGGGCAGGGCTCTAGGGTTACATAAAGCTCACAGCCTGTTAGCCTGAAATCCCCAAGCTTTTCTGCCGCCGCTTTAAGAGCTAAAATTTCGGCGTGGGCGGTTGGGTCGTTTGTTGACTCGGTAAGGTTATGGGCAAAGGACAAAACCTCGCCATCCTTAACAACAACCGCGCCTATGGGAACCTCGCCCATCTTCTCGCCCTCTTTGGCTACTAAAATAGCCTTCTCCATAAATTTTCTATTCATATTTTACACCTGTGCGGTAAGTTGGTTTACCAAAATCTCAAAGGCGACAAAAACGATAGAAATAATGATGGTTGGCGAACTTACAAACCACCAAAACCTTTGTGAAGCAGTTGTAGTATGGTTGGTTTTAGGGAGCTCGAAGACCTTATTATTTCTAATACAAAGAAGATATAGGCCCCAAAAGCCAAGCCCCATAATAGCCAAAACGAAAAGCGAAAACAAAATATTTACCGAATCTTCGCCAAACATACCGCTTAAATACTTAAAGCAAATAGAAATGAAATTATTGAGGAAATGAATTAAAATTCCAGTCCAAATTGAGCCGCTTTCCAAAACTGCGAAGGCAAGGATAATACCAACCAAAAAGGCAAATGGAATTTGGACCAAATTACCGTGTATAAGGCCGAAAAGAAGAGAGGAAGTAAAAATAGCAAAGGGTTTACCAAACTTTGAAAGAGTGCCGAGCAAAACCCCTCTAAAGAAAAATTCTTCTAAAAAGGCAGGGAAAACCGCAACCGATAAAACCGAAAAGGCAAAGCCAAGAGGACCGTTTGGCGTATCAATATCCCCACCCTTAAATTCACCCAAAAAGGAAAGGTTGGTCTGCAAAAGGGAAGCTACCATATTTGCAACATAGCAAAAGCCAAGCCCCGTAAGAACAAGGGGGAGAAGCGAGCCCTTTTTTGGAGCCGAAAAAGAAATAAGATTTTTTTCGTTAACCTGCTTTTTAAGGAAAAGAGCGCTACCTAAAAAGCCGACAGTGGTTGCAACAATATTAACAAAAAGAAGGAAAAACTTGTCATTTACAAGCGCCTGTTTACCAAGCACACCTAAAACAACGCCCAGCACCACCGAAACCAAAAGAGAAGAGGCAAAAAAGAAAATAAGCGATAGGCCAACCTTTTTGCCCGATTTTTTTATTGCCGCTTTTTCGTAGAATTCGGCGGCAGGAGAGGGCGGAGTATAATATTCGCCACTACTCTTTTCAAAGCTTTCAGCTATATAGTCGTTATTCACTTTATGCATCTCCTTTCTTTATTTCAAATCGCAGACAGACGGTATATCGCCTAGACTTGTTACGCGGTATGTATAGGGACCCTTAAGGTTTTTGTTTTTTAGGTCTACAAAGCAGCTATCAAGCCCGTAGTTTGCGGCGCCTAAAATATCGCTTGTAAGCGAATCGCCCAACACCAAAACCTCATTTTTAGGGGGGCTTCCAATATCATTAAAGATAATATCGAAAAACTTTTTTTCGGGTTTTTGGGTGCCCATCACCTCGGAAATATAAATCCCTCCACCAAAAAGGTGAGCAATTTTACTTGCCTCTATGCGAGATTTTTGTATACTAAAGGTGCCGTTAGTGGCGCCGATAATTTCGTAATTATTTTTTAGAGAGCTTAGCAGCTCTTCGGCACCATCTAAAACAAAGCCGCATTTTGAAAGCTCGGTAAAATACCCGTCGCAAAGGGACTTTGTTGGCAGGCTTTGTCCAACCTCTTTAGCAAATTCTATAAACCTGCCCTCGAAAATTTCTTCCCTTTTTATTTCGCCGCGCTCAAACCTTTCCCAAAAACGTTTATTCACCTTTGAGTAGAGCGCAACCGTTTCGTCAGAAGAGCCAACTCCGTTTTGTTCAAAAACCTTTTTAATGGCGGTATGCTCAGCCTTAGCGAAATCTAAAATAGTGTCGTCTAAATCAAATATTAAATATTTATACATCACAAAATACCGAAAATAAGATACTGTACCCACGAAAGAGCCATAATACCCAAAAGGCCTAAAAATGGGTTAATGCCTCCCATTTTTCTTATGCGCTCGGTTTCAGTGAGTTCGCTTTCGGTTTCCTCTTTCGCTTTAATAATTCTCTCTTTTGCATCTTGCCTATAAATAAAATCGCCAAAAACACCCGCCAAAACCCTTATTACGATATTTAAAATAGAGCCTAGACTTGCAATCAAAAGGGGGACAGCAGATATTTTATCGGCGTTTTGGACAAGGTAGTTTGCCATTTCGTTTGTGTCTTTAAAGGTCATACCGCCAAAGGCAAAATTAAGCGCCATAGCCATAACCCCTGAAAGAGCGGTTAGAAGAAAAAATGCAATTCCCGGAAAATAAATTTTGCGATAGAAAAACCATGCGTTAGGAAAGAGAAATGCCGCCCAATTCCAAGAGGCTTTATTCTTTTTATCCAAGCTAAAAAACTTTCTTACATACCTTGGTGTATTAACGGCAGTATAAACAGCCACCTCTTTAGGAGATACCCCGTTTTCAAGACGTGCCACGTCGGGAACACCGCCAAGCGGGTCGACAGGAATAGGCGCCCCAAAAGGAGAAAACACAATTGGCATTGGAGTTTTACAGTTTGGACAAACCTCTTCGCCGTTTTCTACAACTGTTTTACAGTTTGGGCAAACCGTTTTTATTTTAATTTCATTGCCGGAAAAGGAAGCTTGATTTGTATTTTTTTCGCTATCCTTTTCGAAGCCTTCTCTATCGTCTGTTTTCTTTTCTTCGGGACGGGTATACTGACTGTCTGTCCCGTGAAGATGTGAAAGACCGCAGCTGCCGTTTGAGGCATAGCAATCTCTATGGTGTGGCGCACCACATTCGGGACAAAAAACAAGGTCGTCATCATCGAAAAGATAGCCCCCACAAACAGGACATTTTTGACCTTCTACAGAAAGTGCCATATATTTACTCCTTACTTTTCAGTCTTAATTTCGTCGATAAATTTCCAAATATTATCGAAATATTCTTTACCATAATTATGATATTCGCCGTTTTGAATCATATTCATAAGGGTAGATTTGTTAACCCATTTTGCCTCGGTTACCTCGCTTTTTTGCAGTTTAAGTTCGGGAACCTTTGCTTTTGTCATAATTGTCCACACATCAACAAAAGAATTGCGCCTTTTAATTCTTTTTAAAAATTTAAGGCTTTCCTCTGAAGAGGGAATGCCAAGCTCTTCATAAAGCTCTCTCGCGGCGGCAGTGAAGGAGCTTTCGCCCGAAATTGCCGCACCGCCCGTAGCCGCCCAAATGCCCGGCATCATTCTTTTGGTTTTTGAACGCTTTTGAATCAAAAGGCTACCATATTCGTTTACAGGCCATATATGAACAACAAGGTGAAACTCGCCGCTACCAAGAACCGAATTTCCCCTAACGGCAGTTTTTCCTGTCTTCTCACCCTTATAATTTAAAATATCCCAAGTTTCCATAATTTTTCATTTCCTTTGCCAAACCCACAGGGATTTATAATATAATAACACTAATATTTTACCAAATTATTACCAATCTTACAATAGTTTAAAAAATTTTTTATTACAAAATAAAAAAACTGCCGCAAGAAGTTATCCTGCGGCAGTAAAAGAACTAATTATTTAAGATTTGCTTTAAGGTTTTCAAGCTGATTTTTAAGCTCTGCGGGAAGTCTGTCACCAAACTTCTTATAGTGCTCAGTAATTTCTTCAGCTTCCTTAATCCAAGCTTCTTTATCAACGGCGAGAATGCTCTTTAGCACCTCTACGTCCATATCAAGGTCGGTAAGGTCAAGGTCTTCAGGTCTGGGGATGTAACCGATAGCGGTCTCTTCAGCTGAAACTTTATCTTCGCAACGGTCAATAATCCAGTTAAGAACGCGCATATTATCGCCAAAACCGGGCCAAATAAAGTGGCCTTCGTCGTCAAGGCGGAACCAGTTAACGTTGAAAATCTTGGGAGCCTTGTCGCCAAGCTTTTTGCCCATTTCAAGCCAATGACGGAAGTAGTCGCCCATATGATATCCACAGAAGGGGAGCATAGCCATTGGGTCGCGACGAACAACACCTACAGCGCCCGAAGCGGCGGCAGTTGTTTCAGAAGCCATAGCAGAACCTACGAAAACACCATTCTCCCAATCTTTAGATTGGTAAACAAGTGGAGCAAGCTTTGCACGGCGGCCACCGAAGATAATAGCCGAAATCGGAACACCGCTTTGGCTTTCAAATTCAGAAGAAATGCAGGGGCAGTTCTTTGCGGGAGCGGTGAAACGGCTATTGGGATGTGCACCCTTTTCGTCGCTTGTTTTACCATTCCAGGGGTTGCCCTTCCACTCAATTGCGTTTTCGGGAGGATTCTTATCAAGACCTTCCCACCAAACAGTGTTATTATCAAGATTATGAGCAACGTTTGTGAAAATTGTGCCCTTCTTTGTCGACTCCAAAGCGTTGAAGTTTGATTTTTCGTTGGTACCGGGAGCAACGCCGAAGAAACCGTTTTCGGGGTTGATAGCCCAAAGGCGACCGTCAGGGCCTATTCTCATCCAGGAGATATCGTCGCCAACTGTCCAAATCTTGTAACCTTTATCGCGAAGGTATTTAGGAGGAATAAGCATAGCAAGGTTTGTTTTACCACAAGCAGAGGGGAAAGCAGCGGCAACATATTTAACCTCGCCCTTGGGGTTTTCAATACCAAGGATAAGCATATGTTCAGCCATCCAGCCTTCTTTCCAACCTTGGTAAGAAGCTATGCGAAGCGCAAAGCATTTTTTACCTAAAAGAACGTTTCCGCCGTAACCCGAGTTAACCGAGATAATTGTGTTATCTTCGGGGAACTGGCAAATGTATCTCTTCTCCTCGTCGATATCGCAGCGGCTATGGAAACCACGCACCCAGTCATTACTGTCACCAAGAACGTCGAAAACTTCCTTGCCAACGCGGGTCATAATAACCATATTAAGAACAACGTAGATAGAATCGGTTACTTCAACACCGATTTTAGCAAGAGGTGAACCAATGGGGCCCATTGAGAAGGGGATAACGTACATTGTACGACCCTTGTAGCTGTCCCTTGCAATATCGTAAAGCATTTTGTATGCTTCTTCGGGGTCCATCCAGTTATTTGTAGGACCTGCATTTTCCTTTTCTCTTGAGCAAATGAAGGTTCTGCCTTCTACACGGGCAACGTCGTTAACCTTTGTTCTGTGAAGGTAACAGTCGGGTAAAAGCTCCTCATTAAGTTTAACGAGTTCGCCGGTTGCACAAGCCTCGGCACGAAGAGCTTCAATTTGTTCTTCGCTACCGTCAATATAAACAACCTGGTCGGGATTTACCAAAGCTTTAATTTCGTCAAGCCAGGCTAAAACGGATTTGTTGTTTGTCATTTTGTACACTCCTTATACTTGGTTTTGTTTGTATATAATACAACTTTCGCCTTATAGATTATATCCTATAACAAGGCAAAAATCAACAAAATTTTGGTAAGTTGACAAAAAATTTAACAATATATTAAAAATCTCTGCAATATATTTTGTGAAGAGGTTTATTTTGCACAAAAAGAGGCTAGAAAAATTAGCTAAAATGACCTTTGTTTTTGTCTTGCTTTTTTATAAGCTATATGGTACAATTCAACCAAATACTATAGGTATTTGCCAAAAAGGCGATTTTTCGCTTAATTGAGGGCTTTATAGAAAGGCCCGCTCTACTTGGGGGTAGAAAAAATGATTAAAAATATGAAAATCAACAACAACAAAATGGTTACTGAAAACTTTCACGGCATAAGCTATATTCATCACGCTTATGAATTTATGCCGGATGACCAGGGAAGGATTTTAAACGAGGAACAAATTCAGGTTGAGATTAACAACATGAAAAACATGGGCATCACAATGATAAGAAGCTTCTACGGCGGCTCTCTTACTTGGGATGACGAGAAAAAAGAGCACAACTTCGAAAGCGAATATATGATGGCTTTTTATAAGGCTTGTAAAATGTTTGCCGATGCAGGCATTGAGGTTGGCATTACTCCCGGCTGGCATATCTCAGGCTTTATTAAAGACTGGCTTCCCGAAGGCAAAAAGTACAGCGTTAACCTTGACTACCACGGCGGTTTTGTTGAGGGCGATTTAGAGGCAACCGCTAAGAACTTCGAGAAGTTTATTGAAGATTCGGTTTATGCATTCGAGCGCCACGGCGTTACAAACATTAAACATATTTTCTGCTTTACCGAGTGTAATAACTGCTTTAACTATAATAATAGAGCGGAAAAAGACGCAAAAAAGGCTACAACCTTTGAGCGCAGGGAAATCGAGAGGCTTTATCCCCTTTACGACCGTATGATTAGGGCGGTTGACCAGGGTCTTAAAAATTCAGGCAAGAGAGACCAGTTTAAAATTGTTGCCCCTTGTGATAACTGGAGTGGTGACGCCAGTGAGCCTATTTCTTGGATGGTTAAATATACCGTTGAGAATTTGAGTGAACAGGTTGATATAATCGGCGCACATAACGGCTACGACCGTTCCTTTGATTTTAAAGATAAACGTGCTTTCTATGACCTTTTAGATGCGAAGCTTACCTACCCAAGAGATAGAGCCAAAGAGTGCGGCAAGGAATATTATGTTGACGAGTTTAACGTAGTGCTTCACAGCGTTTACACCTGTATCAGAACCTTGGAGTCTTATGACGATCCTTATAGAGGCCTTGCCTTCGGCGCTATGATGAATAAAATACTCAATATGGGCGGCATACATACCCTTTACATTTGGGCGCTTTACAGTCAACAGTGGCCGGGTTGGACCTTTGGTAATATAAATGCCGAGTTTATCGACGGCATACAGGTTGTAGGGTACCTCCACAATCTTAGACATACAAGAGTTCCTACATATCCTTGGTATGCTGCAGCTATGATGACAAGGCAGCTAAAAGAAGGCAACGCATATGAAGGTGACGATAACGAAAATACATATATTTCCTATCTTGAGCGTGCCGACGGCGAAACCGTAATTCTTGTTACAAACTATGAGGATGAAGAGGTTGAGCTTAATGTTGATATTGCTAAATCTCTTGGCGGCAAAAACTTCTATAAATACGTTTATACCACCACTAACGTTGTTCCCGACGCACATGCTAATATGATTAAAGCTAGCGGTGAGGTAAAGAACGTTACCGACAAGCTTTGCGACACGGTTCCCGCCCTTAGCGTAACTGTTTACACAACTGAAAAACCGGAATAATGAAAAAGGGGAAGGCGAGGGCCTTCCCCTTTTTAGTTAAATGTTGCTTCGCAACGCTAAATAGCCAACAAGTTGGCAGCTAAATGCGGCCACCGCCACGCTACAAGTGCAATTACGACATTTACAAATTATATCGCTTTTATAATTATATCGTAGGGGTCATTCACGAATGACCGTTATGACTTAACTTGTAATTTTTCGTTTTTCAGGGTTCTTATAACCTCTTCATCTATATCTATATAGATGCAATCGGTACAAGCCCCCGAAACATCTATGCTAATATTATCTAAGATACACCTACCTTTTTCCTCATATATACAAAAAACATTTTCACAGTTCATAATATCACCTCTAATGTAATATAACACAAAAACCTAAATTACGCAAGTGCGTATACGCCGTGACGTTATTTTGCGTACAATAATCTTGAGGTGATTGTGATGGGCGTTAAAGACGTTGTGGTAGAAAGATTTAAATATTTATGCAAGGAAAGAAATATTAAGGTAAATGAACTTGCTAACATTTCAGGCGTAACTCCCTCAACTGCATATAGTATGTTGGATAAAAACAGGCGAGATATTTCAATAACTACGATTAAAAAGTTTTGCGATGGGCTAGAGATAACTTTAGGAGAATTCTTTTCTTCAGAAGAATTTGATAAATTAGAACAAGAAATTAAATAAAGAAAAAGGGGAAGTCGAGAGACTTCCCCTTTTTAGTTAAATGTTACTTCGCAACGCTAAATAGCCAACAAGTTGGCAG
The DNA here is from genome assembly GCA_045536815.1 of Acutalibacteraceae bacterium. Taxonomy (GTDB): domain Bacteria; phylum Bacillota; class Clostridia; order Oscillospirales; family Acutalibacteraceae; genus UMGS1279. Next base: position 23,635 of record JAZSOH010000024.1, read on the forward strand.
CTAAATGCGGCCACCGCCACGCTACAAGTGCAATTACGACATTTACAAATTATATCGCTTTTATAATTATATCGTAGGGGTCATTCACGAATGACCCGTTTTGACATTTATGCGGTGTTTTTAAGGCGAAGGCACAGGGTAAAAACAACCTATTTGTTAAAAATTTAACAAATTTTATGCCAAAAAAGAGGGAAAATACTGCTTTTTTAAAAATACTTTGTTAATGTTTTAACAATCCCATTGACAAAATATTTCGTTTAGAATATAATAGGACTAATCTTTATTTTATAATAATATAGTGGTTGTTTTGGCTGGGGCAAAACGTTTCTGCCGCCGAATTTTTCTTGCTAAGAAGCGCGAGTTTGCTGTTTAAGGTCATTGCAACTAAAAAAGTTTGGAGGAAAATAAGATGGCAAGAGTTTATAATTTCAGCGCAGGTCCCTCAATGCTTCCGCTTGAGGTTTTAGAGGAATGTGCAAAAGAAATGGTTGAGTACGGTACTACCGGTCAGTCGGTAATGGAAATGTCTCACCGTTCAAAAGAGTATCAGGCGATTATTGACGAGACCGAGGCAGTTCTTCGTGAGCTTATGAATGTTCCCGATAATTATAAGGTGCTTTTCTTACAGGGTGGTGCATCTTCTCAGTTTACTATGGTTCCTATGAACCTTATGACAAAAAACAAAAAGGCAGATTACATAGTAACAGGTCAGTGGGCTAAAAAGGCCTATAAAGAGGCGGCCAGATACGGCGCCGCAAGGGCTGTTGCTTCAAGCGAAGACAAAACCTTCTCTTATATTCCAAAAACCACTGCGGCAGATTTTGATAAGGATGCCGACTATGTTCATATTTGTATGAACAACACAATTTACGGTACAAAATATAATCAGCTTCCCGACACAGGCGATGTTCCGCTTGTTGCCGACATTTCAAGCTGCATTATGTCTGAGCCTATTGATGTTACAAAATTTGGTATGCTTTATGCAGGTGCTCAGAAAAACGTTGCTCCTGCAGGTCTTACCATTGTAATTATCCGTGAGGACCTTATCGGAAACGCTATGGATATTACTCCTACAATGTTTAACTATGAAACACATTCCGAAAACGGCTCAATGTTCAACACTCCTCCCTGTTACACAATTTACGTTGCAGGAAAGGTTATGAAATGGGTTAAAAAGACCTTTGGCGGTCTTGAGGGAATGAAGGAATATAACGAGAAAAAAGCAAAAGTGCTTTACGATTTTCTTGACCAAAGCGAAATGTTCAAGGGCACAGTTGTACCCGAGGACCGTTCTCTTATGAATATTCCTTTTGTTACAGGCGATGCAGATTTGGATGCCAAATTTGTAGCAGAAGCCAAAGCGGCAGGCTTCCTTAACATTAAGGGACACCGTAGCGTTGGCGGTATGCGTGCGTCGGTTTATAACGCAATGCCTATCGAGGGTGTAGAAAAGCTTGTAGAGTTTATGAAAGAGTTTGAAAAAAACAATAAATAAGAGGGTATTTCAATGAAATCTATTAAAACATATAACAAAATAAGTAAAACAGGACTTTCTGTTTTAGATAAGGGCGGATATGTATATGGTGATGAAGTAGAGGCACCCATTGGTGCGGTTGTTCGCTCTGCTTCCTTACATGATACCGAGTTTCCCGAAAGCCTTTTGGCTATTGCCCGTGCAGGTGCAGGTACCAACAATATTCCCATTGACCGTTGCAGTGAAGAGGGCATAGTTGTTTTCAACACACCCGGCGCTAACGCTAATGCGGTTAAAGAACTTGTTATTGCAGGTCTTTTGATTTCTTCAAGAAGAATCATAAATGCTATCGAGTGGGCGGGTACCCTTAAGGGTAACGGCGCAGAGGTAGGCAAGATGGTTGAAAAGGGCAAAAGCGCATTTGCCGGACCCGAAATTAGCGGTAAAAGTCTTGGTGTTATCGGCCTTGGCGCTATTGGTGTTCGTGTTGCTAACGCCGCAAATGCTCTTGGTATGAAGGTTTACGGCTATGACCCGTATGTTTCGGTTAATGCGGCTTGGAGCCTTACACATAACGTAATTCACGCTATGGATATCAAAGAGATTTACGAAAAATGTGATTACATTACAATTCACGTTCCGCTCACCCCCGAGACAAAAGGCCTTATCAATGCTGAGGCAATTTCTCTTATGAAGGATGAGGTTAGAATTCTTAACTTCTCCCGTGCTGATTTGGTTGATTCTGCCGCAGTTCTTGCCGCACTTGAAAATGGCAAGGTTGCAAAATATGTTACCGACTTCCCGACCGATGAGGTTTTGGGACACGAGGGTGTTATTGCAATTCCTCACCTTGGTGCATCTACACCTGAATCTGAAGATAACTGTGCTAAAATGGCTGCAGAGGAGCTTACCGATTATATCGAAAACGGAAATATTACAAACTCGGTTAACCTTCCTACAATCAGTATGCCGCGCAGTGGAGCAATTCGAGTTTGCATTATTCATAAAAATATTCCTACAATGCTTACTCAGATTACACAAACTATGGCAAAAGACAACATCAACATTGAAAATATGCTTAATAAATCCAGAAAGGAATATGCTTACACACTTTTGGATATCACCGATGGCGATAAAGAAAAAATCGAAGAAGAGCTTAATGCTATCGACGGTATTATTCGTGTAAGACTTATATAAAATGAAAAACACCTATACAAGACGCGAGGTTATGGGGTATCTTCGCCTTATAAGAAGGCTAACGGCAATTTGCCTTGTTTTAGCGGTGGCTTTTATTACAATGACGGTGCTTTATTTTACAAAGCCCAGTGTAAAAAAAGGTGGAGAAACTGCTTCAAGCCCTACGGCTTCGGGCAATCAAAATTCCGAGCAAACCGAGTCTGAAATTCCTTCAAAGGATAAAGAAGCGGCGGCTCTCGCTAAGGATTTAAATGCTTGGAACTTAATGCTTGTTAACAAAAAAAGTCCGTTGCCTGAGGGCTATGAAATTCCAACGGCAAAAATTGCTTCTCAGTATGCAAGGGACAACGGAATGGCATTTGATGAAAGGGCAGTAACGGCGCTTAACGAGATGTGCGGGAAAGCCGCGACCGACGGGGTTACCCTTTTGGTTATTTCTTGTTATCGCCCTCACACAAGACAAGAAGCGCTTTATGCGAATGAGCTTGCCGAAGTCAAGTCTGAAAACCCGAATATGAGTGATGAAGAGGCTAAAAATCTTGCCTCAACCGTTGTTGCGTATCCGGGAACCAGTGAGCATGAGCTTGGCCTTGCGGTTGACCTTAACTCTGTTGAGCAAACCTTTGAACACACAAAACAGTTCCAGTGGCTTTCTACCCATGCCGAAGAATATGGATTTGTTCTTCGATATCCAAAAGATAAAGAGGATATAACAGGAATAATTTACGAGCCTTGGCATTATCGATATGTTGGTGTAAAGCATGCTAAGAAAATGAACTCGCTTGATATGTGTTTAGAAGAGTATACTGAATATTTAAAAGAATATAAATAGTTTTAAGACCGAAAAGTTTAGCAACTTTTCGGTCTATTTTTTTCTTTAACTGTTAAAAAATAGACAATCTAAAAGAGGGCAAAATCGTTGACAGTAATTTAGTAATATTGTATAATGACGATATATGGACATAATAATTTTTTAGAACATTTTTTAAAAAAGGAAGGTATATAATGCAAAGGTTTCTTCACGGTATAAAACTTCCCGCAAGAAAAAATACAAGGAACACCCCCGTTTTCTCTATGCCAACACCAAAAAGGGTGGTTCTTTCAACCGCTATGCATATTGGCAAACCGTCCGAGGTAACTGTAAAGGTTGGCGACCACGTAGATATAGGCACCGTTGTTGCTATGGAAAGCGCCGCTATTTCTTCAAGGCTTCATTCCAGCATTTCGGGAACTGTAAAAACTATTTACGACCAAACTCTTCCCGATGGCACAATTGCTGCGGCAATTGAAATTGAATCTGACTCTCTTATGACCTACGACAAAGATTTAAAGCCACCAAAGGTAAAGAGTAAGGAAGATTTAGTAGAGGCTATTAAAAGCGCCGGTATTATCGGTCTTGGTGGCGCGGGTTTCCCAACCCATATAAAATATGATGTTCCTAAAGATGTAAAGATAGATAAGCTTATAATAAACGGTGCCGAGTGCGAGCCTTATATTACAAGCGATACGGCAGTTATGCTTTCTGCCGACCAAGATATTTTATACGCCATAAATGTTATAACCGAAGTTTTGGGAATCAAAGAGGTTATAATCGGCGTTGAAAAGGGCAACTTGGCAGCAGTCAAAAAAATGCGAGAGCTTGCCGATAAAAATCCAAAAATCTCGGTTAAGGTTTTGCCCGATGTATACCCGCAGGGCGGCGAAAAGGTTTTAATCTATCATACTACCGGCAGGGTAGTGGAAGCGGGCAAACTACCGAGCAGCGTAGGTGTAATAGTTTCGAACAGTACAACTATGGCAAAAATAGGTGAGTTTTTGCAAACGGGAATTCCACTTGTAGAAAAGGTCGTAACGGTTGATGGCTCGGCTATAAAAAAACCAATGAATGTATGTCTGCCTGTGGGAACACCTATTGATGAGCTTTTCGAGTTTTGCGGTGGTTTTATAGATACACCAAAAAAGGTTTTGTATGGTGGACCTATGATGGGTGTTTCAGTTCCCACTGTCTTTAAAACTGTGCTCAAAAATTCAAATGCAATTTTGGCACTTACAGATAAGGATATAACCCCAATAAAAACAACAAACTGTATACGCTGCGGCGCTTGTACAAATACCTGTCCTTTCGGTATAAATCCTGCCGAAATTTCAAGAGCGTATGAAAAAGAGGATAAAAAGGCCCTAAAAGCACTGGGTACAAATATTTGTATGGAATGTGGCTGTTGTTCTTATGTTTGTCCGGCAAACAGGCCTCTTGTACAAACCAATAAATTAGCTAAGCGTCTTCTTAGAAAATAACTTTTTAGGAGTTTAAGCAGTATGGAAACAAGATTAAAGGTTAGCGGTTCTCCGCACATAAAACGTCCTATAACAACAAGAAAAATTATGCTTGATGTTATAATTGCGCTTATACCAACCTTTATAGCGGGTATAGTTATTTTTGGTGCCAAGGCCTTTACTGTGGTTGCTATTTCTATAAGCGCCGCAGTACTTTCGGAGTGCTTTTTTTCAGTTATAACAAAAAAAGAGCAAACCGTTGACGATTTAAGCGCCTTGCTAACAGGTTTTTTGGTAGGTCTTTGCTCACCCGCCACAACACCGCTTTGGCAGGTGGCACTTGCTTCGGCTTTTGCAATTATAATTGTTAAGTGCTTTTTTGGTGGAATAGGAAAAAACATCGTTAATCCTGCAATAACCGCAAGGGTTTTTATGCTTGTTGCATTTAGCGAGACTGCCGTTTCGGCTTTCCCTAAAGGTGTTGACGCGGTAGGTGGCGCAACACCCCTTGCAACCTTACAAAATGGCGAAAGTCTTTCCGCTTTGGACCTTTTGGTTGGAAACGTGGGTGGCGCAATAGGTGAAACCTGTAAAATTGCCCTTATTATAGGTGGAATTTATCTTTTAATAAAGGGTGTAATTTCCTGGCATATTCCTGTAACCTATATAGTAGGAACATATATTTTTGGTATGATAATAGGTGGCTTTGGCGCGTATGAAGCCTTGCTTTATATACTTTCGGGCAGTCTTTTAATCGGCGCTATTTTTATGGCGACTGATTATGTAACGTCGCCTGTTACCCCTTTAGGTAAATGTGTGTATGGTGTTTTACTTGCCTTTTTAACGGTAGTAATAAGGCAGTTCAGTAACTACCCTGAAGGTGTGTCATTTGCTATACTTTTAATGAATATTTTAACTCCTTATATTGATATGTTTACCGCGAGAAAGCTGTTCGGGGGTAAAACAAAATGAAAAAATATTTAAAAAGTGTTTTAGTTCTTACGGTTATCTCTGTAACAGTTGCGGTTTTGCTTTCTGTAGTAAACCAAGTAACCCTCCCGATTATTGAGGAGAGAAAAAATGCGGCTTCGAACGAGGCGCTTTTAAAGGTTATGCCTGAAGGTAAGAATTTTACCGAAATTACCGACCTTTCATCTTATACCTTGCCCGAAACGGTTACAAAAGCTTACTCTGAAGAGGGTGGCGGATATGTTATAGAGCTTAGTACAACGGGCTATGCTTCGGGGCTTTTAATAATGTGCGGTGTTGATAGTAGCGGCACAGTTACGGGTGCCACTTGCCTTTCGAGTAATGAAACCAACAAGGCAGAGGTGAGCTATGGAGAAAACTTTAAAGGCCTTGATAGTCAAAAGGTTTCAGAGGTTGATACTGTAGCAAACTCTACAAAAACAACAACTGCATATAAAAATGCAATTTTGGATGCAATAAATTCGGCGAAAATTTTAAAGGGTGAAAGTGTAGACCTTAGAACCGAAGAGGAAAAGCTATTCGATAGCTTTAAGGAAATTTTGCCCAATGCCGAAGGCTTTGAAAAAGAGTTTATTTCTGTAAAGCTTTTCGGGGTTAGCGCAGTTTACAAGGCTACAAATAACGTGGGATATATCTTTATGTATCGCGACCAACCGGTTGCAACAAATACTCTTGGCGAGGTTTTGGGTGACTATGCCGCAGATGTAATAGATGAGGTAGGCAAACAAGCCAAAAAGCATCTTAATACAAAGCTAAAGGATATTGATATTTCGGGCTTTTCGAATCTGCCCACTTCAGTTTTATCGGCACAAAAAACAGATGAAAGCTATGTTTTAAATCTTCGTGCTGCCGGTTTTGGAATTTTGGGAGATTCCTATTACGGTCCTTCGGGAGAATATATTAAAATTAAGGTATCCCTAACCAAAAAGGGAGAAATTATAAGCTGTGTTACTGTTTCAGAAAGCGAGTCGGCAAATTATGGCGCCGCTTGTAAAGAGCCTGAGTTCTATAATCAGTTTGAAGGTAAAACAGAAAAAAACTATGAACAAATTGATGCCATTTCGGGCGCAACCGTTACAACAACGGGATATTTAAAGGCAATAAAATCTGCCTTTGAAGCGGTAAAAGTTTTAGAGGGAGGGCAGTAGTATGAAAAATGCAAAAAGCAGCAGTATTTTTCTAAAAGGACTTATTTTTGAAAATCCTGTTTTCGTTTTAGTTTTAGGCACCTGCCCCACCCTTGCAACCACCACTACTGTTGTCGGCGCACTTGGTATGGGTGTTGCGGCTATGCTTGTTCTTATTTGTTCAAACACCGTAATTTCTCTTCTTCGAAAAATAATTCCCGAAACGGTGAGAATTCCCTCATATATAGTATTAATTGCAGGTTTTGTTACTATTGTTCAAATGCTTATGCAGGCCTTTTTGCCAAGCATTTATGAACTACTTGGAATTTATTTACCGCTTATTACGGTTAACTGTATAATTTTGGGCAGGGCAGAAATGTTCGCAAACAAAAATACAGTTTCTAAAAGCGTTATAGATGGAATCGGTATGGGACTTGGCTTTACAGTGGCACTACTTTTAATTGCGGTGGTGCGCGAGGTTTTAGGGCAGGGCACCTTCGCCGGACTTCCTATACCATTTTTGAAGGATAATCCTATTGCGTTTTTTGCAAAAACACCGGGTGGATTTATGGTATACGGCCTTTTGATTGCTGTAACATCGGCTCTTACTAATAAAAAGGCACCAAAGAAAAAAAGCTTTGGGTGTGCAAGTTGTCCCTCTGCCTCAATTTGTGATGCAAATAAACTAAGGGAGGAAGCCTAATATGAAAACATTTTTAATTATTTTGCTTTCCTCGGTTTTGGTTAACAACTATGTTCTTAACAGATTTTTGGGAATTTGCCCCTTTTTAGGTGTTTCTAAAAATTTAAAATCCGCTACAGGTATGGGTATTGCAGTTATTTTTGTAATGCTTATGTCTTCGGCGGCAACCTGGCCAATTCAGTACTTTTTGCTAGAAAAACTAGGCCTTGGATATTTGCAGACTATAGTATTTATTTTAGTAATTGCAACCTTGGTTCAGTTTATTGAAATATTCCTTAAAAAATTTATTCCAACACTTCACAAAGCCTTGGGCGTTTATTTACCGCTCATAACAACCAACTGTGCAGTTTTGGGTGTTACAATAAATAATATTTCCGACGGCTACAGCTTTTTGGAAGCGATGGTTAGTGCACTTGGCGCGGGGCTTGGATTTTTACTTGCAATGGTAATTTTTTCGGGAATTCGTGCTCGTATCGACGAAAGCGCAGTTCCTGAGAATTTAAAAGGCCTTCCTGTAACGCTTATTGCGGCATCCTTTGTTGCATTGGCATTTTTGGGATTTGAGGGTGTAGTAGAAAATCTTTTCAAATAAAAATTAAACCTATTTTCTAAAGGAGAAGGGTTATGCTGGAAAACGTTTTAATGGCTTTTTTGGTTGCGGCCGGGATTTCTATAATTGCTGCAGTTATACTTGCTCTTGCAACCCATTTTTTCCGCGTTATTGCTATAGAAAGGGAAAAGATGGTAAGAAAGGCTTTGCCAAGTGTAAACTGTGGCGCTTGTGGTTTTGCGGGTTGCGACGATTATGCTTCGGCAGTTGCAAATGGCGAGGCCGAGGTAAACCTTTGTATACCCGGCGGAGACGATACGGCTAGGGAAATTTCTAAAATTATGGGCATTGAGGTTAAAAAATGCGAGAAAAAGGTTGCATTTGTTAACTGTAACGGCAACTGTAATGCCGCCCAGCATAAGGCAATCTACGAGGGCATAATAACCTGTAGGGCAGAATCTATGATTTATGGCGGCTCGCTTGCCTGCCATTTCGGTTGTCTCGGCAGGGGAGACTGTGCAAAAAACTGTCCTGTAGATGCAATTTGTATTGTAGATGACGTTGCTAGGGTTAATATAAAAACCTGTATAGGTTGCGGAATGTGTGTTGCAACCTGTCCTAAAAATCTTATTTCTATGGTAACCGACCAAACTAAGACGGTTGTTCTTTGCAACAATAAGGAAAAGGGCAAAGAGGTTAAGAAAAACTGTAAAAACGGCTGTATTGCCTGTGGAATTTGTGTTAAAAATTGTCCCGAAAACGCAATAACCTTGGAGGATAACCTCATAACTATTGATGACGCAAAATGTACGGGCTGCGGCATTTGTACCGAAAAATGCCCCATTAAATGTATTAAACCATTTGACTACTTAAAGGGCAAAATAGGATAAAGACGTGGAAAATAATAAAGTAAAACGTAAAATTAAAAATGACATTTTGCTTATAGCTATAGTTTTGGCGGCTTCGCTTTGTATCTTTTCTATATTTAAATTTTCAGGGAAAAAGGGTAGCTTTGTAGAGGTTGTTTCAAACGGAAAGGTAATAGCAAAATATTCTCTTGCTAAGGATATTTCGGTTACAATTTCTGAGACAAGCGGGCAGGAAAACAGGCTTGTCATAAAAAAAGGGTTTGCAGCAATAGACTATGCAAACTGCCCCGATAAAATTTGTCAAAAGCACAAAAAAATAAGTAAGACCAGTGAAACTATTGTTTGTTTGCCGCATAAGCTTGTACTAAAAATTGTATCAGCAGAAGAAAATGTTGATATGGCAGGGGCTTAAACTTAGGCTTTTAGAAAGGAAGGTTAGATTTTATGAGAACATCTACAAAAAAACTAACCTTCCTTTCTTTTTGTACGGCGGTGGCGATGCTATTTTCCTATGTTGAATTTATATTACCGCCTATAATTTCGGCGGTGCCCGGAATAAAACTGGGACTTCCAAACATAATAATAATATTTCTTCTAATAAATTTTTCGGTTAAAGAAGCGGCGGCGGTCTCTTTCATAAGAATTTTTTTATCCGCGCTTCTTTTTGGAAATGTTTTAATCCTCGCTTACAGTATATCGGGCGCAGTTTTAAGCCTTTTCGTGCAGTGGTTTTTTAAAAAAACAAATCGCTTTTCTTTGCTTGGTATTAGTGTTGCGGGGGGAGTTTTTCATAATTTAGGGCAGGTTCTGTGCGCCGCTATAGTTATGCAAACATCAGAGATAGTTTATTATATGGCGGTTCTTTTGGTCAGCGGAACACTGGCCGGAATAGCGGTTGGCATAGCCGCGCATTATCTAACAAAAACAGTTAAGCTTAAAAAATTTTAAAAGTGAGGTATTTTTTATGAAAAAAATCATTAGCGTTTTCCTTTGTCTTGCTTTAGTTTTAATTTCTTTTGCCGGTTGCGGCAAAACCGAAACTTTTAAATTCGGAATAGCAACTCATACAGAAATTACAAAGCAAACTGATGCCGAGGGCGACACAAACGGCATAGGTGAAGCAAGTGTTACCGCTGCGGCAGTTTTGCTTGACAGCGAGGGTAAAATTGTAAGCTGTGCGGTGGATACAGTTGCGCCAAAGGCGGAATATACTGCCGAAGGTAAAGCTGTAAAGGGCGCAGATGTTAAGTCTAAATACGAGCTTAAAGAAGCGTATGGTATGTCTAAATCTACCTATGACGTAAATGGCGACGGAACAGTTAAAGAATGGTTTGAACAGGCAGATATTTTCTGCAACACAGTAAAGGGTAAAACTATTGACGAAGTAAAGAAAATGGTAGCCGATGATATGAGAGGCGACGCTACACTTCAAACCGCAGGATGTACAATTATGGTTTCTGAGCTTGTAAAGGCTCTTACAAATGCTGCCGCAAAAACCACCGACGTTACTGCGGTTAAGGATACCGTTTTAAAACTTGTTCCGCAGGTGACTACCGAAACAAGCGACGCCGACGAAGGCGTAAAGGGTGTTATAAACTTTAAAGTTAATTTTACTTTAGATGAAACCGACCTTCCTGATACAAATGCTTCTGACGAAGTTAAATTTGAATTTGACCAAAAAGGTATCGCTACAAAATAATGCTAAGACACTGTTTTACTAAGAATATTTCAGGTATAATTTTAGTGTTTTGTTTCTTGCTGTCGCTAACTTCTTGCGGCAGCAAGAAATCTTTAGAGAAATATACCGAATATTCCTTCGACTATTTTGATACCGTAACAACCGTTGTGGGATATGCAGAAAGTAGTGAAGAGTTTTCTCTTATTTTTGAGGAAATAAAAGCCGAGCTTTCAAGATATCATAAGCTTTTTGATATTTATAAAACGTATGACGGTATCACAAATCTTGCCGATGTAAACGCTCTTTATGACGGAAAACATAAAGAGCTAAAGGTCGACAAAGAAATAATAGACCTTGTCATTTTTTCGAAAGAGATGTACGAAAAAACAAACGGCAGGGTTAATATCGCATTTGGAAGCGTACTTAAACTTTGGCATAATGTAAGAACCGATGCCGAAAAAGACATAAATAGTATAAAGCTGCCATCTAATGAAGAATTAAAAAAAGCGGCAAAACATACAAATATAGAAGATGTAGTAGTTAATAAAGAAAAATCTACTATATTTTTAGCTGATGATAAGCTAACCCTTGATGTTGGCGCTATTGCAAAGGGTTATGCAGTGGAAAAGGTTTGCGACCTGCTTGTTTCTAAAAATATCACAGGGTATATAATAAATGTTGGTGGAAACATAAAAACTGTTGGCACCCACCCCACAGGCGAGGAATTTTTGGTGGGCATTGAAAACCCTGACACGAAAGATGATAATAAGCCCTATTTGGAAAAGGTTTATATAAAGAATAAATCCGTAGTAACAAGCGGAAGTTATCAACGCTATTTTACCTTAAACGGCAAAAATTATCATCATATAATTGACACCGCAACCCTTATGCCGAGCGAAAAAGGGTTCAGGCTTGTGTCGGTTATATGCGAAGATTCGGCAGTAGGCGATGCTCTCTCTACTGCACTTTTTTGCACCGAAAAGGAAAAAGCAGAGGAAATTTTAAAAAATTTTTCAAACCTTTCGGTAATATGGCTTACACAAGACGGAAACACCTTTAAAACAGGTGAATTTAAAAGTGGGAAATAAGCCTTTTTGGTATGAAAAACGGGCTTTATCTGTTAATAAAATTTAAACTTTCAAAAAAGTTAAAATAAGGTCTTGATTTTTCCTAAAAAATGGTTAAAATATATATTAGCACTCTAAGGTTTTGAGTGCCAAAAACATATAATTTGCGACATTTTTGGCGCATAGCATTATAGGAGGGTTAAATATGACTATTAAACCTTTGGCAGACCGTGTTGTTACAAAAGCGGTTGCTGCAGAAGAAACAACCAAGAGCGGTATTATTCTTACTGCCGCCGCACAGGAAAAGCCTCAAATGGCTGAAGTTGTGGCAGTTGGTCCCGGCGGTCTTGTTGACGGCAACGAGGTTAAAATGTACGTTAAGGTTGGCGACAAGGTAATCACAAGCAAATACGCAGGTACCGAGGTTAAGATTGATGGTGTAGAATATTCTATTGTTCGTCAGTCTGACATTCTTGCTACTATCGACTAATTTTTTAAAAGAGGTAATTTATTATGTCTAAGGTAATTGTATTTAGCGAGGATGCTCGCAAGTCACTTCAGGCAGGTGTTGACCAACTTGCAAACGCAGTTAAGGTTACTCTTGGCCCTAAGGGACGCAACGTTGTTATCGACAAAAAGTTCGGTGCACCACTTATTACTAATGATGGTGTTACCATTGCGAAGGAAATCGAGCTTGACGACCCGTTTGAGAATATGGGCGCTCAGCTTGTAAAAGAGGTTGCAACAAGAACAAATGATGTTGCAGGTGATGGTACAACCACCGCTACTGTTTTGGCTCAAGCCCTTATTTGCGAGGGTATGAAAAACGTTGCCGCAGGCGCAAACCCCATGATTGTTAAAAAGGGTATTGCAAAGGCGGTTGCAAAGGCGGTTGAAACCGTAACTGCTAACTCTAAAAAGGTTAGCGGCAGTGAAGATATTGCCCGTGTTGGTACTGTTTCTGCAGGTGATGAGGTTATCGGTAAGCTTATTTCCGAGGCTATGGATAAGGTTTCTGCCGACGGCGTTATTACTGTTGAGGAATCTAAAACTGCTGAAACATATATTGAGGTTGTTGAAGGTATGCAGTTTGACAGGGGTTACATTACTCCTTATATGGCAACCGATACAGACAAAATGGAGGCCATTATTGATGACGCTTTCATTTTGCTTACCGACAAGAAGATTTCCAGCATTCAAGAAATTTTGCCTCTTTTAGAGCAAATTGTTCAGGCCGGTAAAAAGCTTGTTATTATTGCTGAGGATATCGAAGGCGAAGCTCTTTCGACCCTTATTGTTAATAAGCTTCGCGGCACCTTCGTATGCGTTGGTGTTAAGGCTCCCGGCTTTGGTGACAGAAGAAAAGAAATGCTTCGCGATATTGCGATTCTTACCGGTGGTCAGGTAATCAGTGAAGAGCTTGGTCTTGACCTTAAGGAAACTACCCTTGCACAGCTTGGTCGTGCAAGTCAGGTTAAGGTTGGTAAAGAAAACACAATTATCGTTGGTGGCGCAGGTGATAAGGCAGAAATTTCGGGCCGTATTAACCAGCTTAAAAATCAAATTGAGGTTACAACCTCTGAGTTTGATAAGGAAAAACTTCAAGAACGTCTTGCAAAGCTTTCCGGCGGTGTAGCAGTGCTCAAGGTTGGCGCTGCAACCGAAATTGAAATGAAGGATAAAAAGCTTCGTATTGAAGATGCTTTGGCTGCAACAAAAGCCGCAGTTGAAGAAGGTATAGTTGCGGGCGGCGGTGTTGCTCTTGTAAATGCTATTCCTGCCGTTAGAACCCTTTTGGCAGAGACAGAGGGTGACGAAAAAACAGGTGTTGCCATTGTATTAAAGGCTATTGAAGCACCTCTTCGTCAAATCGCTACTAATGCAGGACTAGAAGGCTCTGTTATTATTGATAAAATTGTTTCAAGCAATAAACCCAACTTTGGCTTCGATTTTTACAACGAAACCTATGTTGATATGATTGAGCGCGGTATTGTTGACCCAACAAAGGTTACACGTTCGGCTCTTCAAAATGCCGCTTCTGTTGCTTCTATGGTACTCACAACCGAGTCTTTGGTAGCAGATAAGAAGGAAGAGGCAAATGCCGCAGCAGCAGCCGCAGCTGCAGCCGCCGGTGCAGGTGGAATGTACTAATTTTACCTATAAAGGTTTTAAAAACGCGTCGGGTAAGGGAGACTTCTCTAAGGGAAGTCTCCCAGTTTTATTCGCCTTTGGCGAGTTGTATTGCTTCGCAGTTATATTCGGCTACCGCCGAGTGATATTGCCTTCGGCAGTTTATGGCGAAAAAACATTACTACTATCAACGGGAGCAATATCACTCTGTGCGTTAGCAGAAAATATCACTTGTTTTGAGATGAGTAAAAAGGGGATTGGATTCTCCTGACAGTTACAGTACAACATAACATAAAATAAAAAGATGCACGAAATTTTCGTGCATCTTTTTTTGACCTCAAAAGCCCTTATCTTTCGAGCAACTTCTTTTACTTTCTTAAATCATTTACAAGTTGCTGAATATTGGAGATTTGGCATTCGGAAAGTCCGGAAACATCAAGTTTGCGGGTATTATCGAGACCAAGCAAATAATCAGTTTGTACAGAAAATACAGTTGCAATTTTTATTAACATATCTATGGAGGGTTGAATATTTCCGTTTTCCCAATTACTTACACTTTGCTTAGTAACATTCAGTTTTTTGCCAAATTCAATTTGATTAAGACCTAAAGAAAGACGTAAGGATTTAACTCTTTCGCCAAACATAGATTTACCTCCAAATACAAATATTACAATACAATTATAAAAGCAGCACTTGACAAAGTTAAAATACTATAGTATACTAATTTTTGACAAGGGGGGTGAAATTGTGGAAAACAAAGGAAATAGGTTTAAAAATTTTCTTGTAAGTCCTTTAGGTAAGGTTGTTCTTGTTTTTATATTATATTTTGTAGTAATGGGCGGTTTATTAGGTATAATCACATTGCTTCAAGATGCTTCTTTTATAATTGTTATTTTTGCAATCTTATTTAGTTATTTTGGCTGGCAAGCACTTTCGAAAATTACACCGAGAGTATTTCTCATTATGCCCGTTGGAGGATGGATAGTTTATTTTGTTGTAAAGGGGGCTCTTTCTTTCTTTTTGGGTGTGTTTGTTGCTCCGTATGTTATTGCTAAAAAAATTGTTGAGAGCATCCAAAAAAGTTTATGATAATATTCTTTACACTTGGTGGCGGAGTCTTTATCACAGTTTTTGTTTTAATGATAATTTCGGGTATAGTGAGAGAGTTAAGTCAAAATGCAAATTCGTTTATATCGGAAAATATAATATTAATGGTATTGTTTATCATACTTTCGGCTTTAGGATCTATAATAGCGGCAAAATTATGGGGGAGTATGAAAGCGATACCGCCGCTGTTTTTAATGTTTGCACAATTCTTTTTCTCGCTAATACGCGGACTTCATTATATCACTAGTGACCCCTATGAATCCACTTTTATAATGATATTTGCGATGATCATTTACATATCCGCACTTGCATTTAATGGGTTTGTGACGCTTGCAACAGCAGGTCTTGCTAGTAATAAAAAAAGAGTGATTCCGATGTATTTGGCCGGAATAGTAGGTGCGGTATTCGGGCTTTATTTTTGGTAAAAAAGTCACAATGCGTTTTTTCTTCCATTGTAATGGGTTTGGGTATAGCCCAAGAAAGCATGGGCATGTACAAATACGATACTAGTTCTAACAGTTAGAGAACAAACATAAAGCCTCAGCGAAAAATTCGCCGAGGCTTTAAACGTTCTTATGACAAGAAGCCCTTACAATGCGTTTTTTGTATGTTTTCTTTTCCCGTGTCATATATTTTATAGAGGTGAAATATATGGAAGAAAATGAAAAATTATATAACGATGAAAAAGAAGAAATTTGCGAAGAGGAAGAAGAAAAAACAGGTTTCGACCCATACCTTGCAATTTTAATTATGCAAATTTCTGTTTGCGTAATTGCTATTTTAACTGTTTTAGTGCTTAAATTCGGATTTAAGGAATTCTACAAACCATTTAAAGAATTTTATGACCAAAACGTTAAGGTCGAAACCGATATAAACCTTGTTTTAGGCGAAAAGTGATATGGCAAGGTTTAAGCTTTTCGGCATAAATTTTTTGGTTGGGGTGGATTTTTTATGTCTTATAACCTTTATGCTTTATGTTGACAAAACGGGATATATGACGCCCTGTCTTTTAGCAGTTTTTGTTCACGAAATGGGGCATATACTTGCTCTTAAATGTCTTAGAACACCGCCCGACAGGGTGGAGTTTAAAATAGGTACAATAGAAGTTAAGGGTAGATTTGTCCTTTCTAATAAAAATTCGGCCGTTATGCTTTTATTTGGCCCACTAACAAATTTTATTATGGCGCTTTTATTTTTACTTTTATATTTAATTTTAAAAGGCGAACGATTCGTAGTTTTTGGAATTATAATGGCACTTGTCGGGCTGTTTAATCTTTTGCCTGTAACGGGTACTGATGGCGGTGAACTCACCGCTATTTTTCTATCACTTTTTTTGAAAACAAAAACACAAAGGGTGGTTAGAACGGTTATAAGCGCACTTTTTTGTTTCCTACTTTTTTGTTTTGGCGGTTTTATTTTTATAAAATCAAAAAGAAATCCTTCAATGCTTCTTTTGGCTATTTATCTTGTAGTTTGTACCTTTAAAAATAATAAGTAATTTTCTCTTTTTGGTTGAAATCCAGTTCAAAATATTGTAAACTTAATATATATGCGCATTGGGGGACTGGATGTTGGATACAAAAAGACTTGAAGAACTTTTTTTAACCGTACAAAAGCCGGGAAGATATTCCGGCGGTGAAATGGGTGCGGTTTATAAGGATAAGGAAAATGTTGACGTTCGCTTTGCTTTTTGCTTCCCCGACACCTATGAAATAGGTATGTCTCACCTTGGAATAAAAATTCTTTATTCTATTTTTAATAGTAGAGATGATATTTGGTGCGAAAGGGTTTTTGCACCCGGAACTGATTTTGAAGAGGTAATGAGAAGGGAGAATATTCCGCTTTTCGCCCTTGAAAGCCGCGACGCAGTAAAGGATTTTGATTTCATTGGCTTTACACTTCAGTATGAGCTTTCTTATACAAACCTTTTGAATATGTTAGATTTGGCGGGAGTGCCCCTAAAAAGTGCAGACCGCAAATCCTTAGCGCCGCTTGTTGTTGCGGGTGGGCCTTGCGCTTGTAATCCCGAACCGCTTGCCGACTTTGTTGATATTTTCTTTTTAGGCGAGGGGGAAGAGGTAGATTTAGAGGTTATTGACCTTTATAAAAAATTCAAAGCCGAGGGAAAAACCGATAAACAAGAATTTCTAACCCAAGCCGCCAAAATAAAGGGTGTTTATGTACCCTCTCTTTATGATGTAACCTATGACGCCGAGGGCAAGGTTTTAGAATATACACCTAAAGCTTCGGCGCCAAAAATTGTCGAAAAAAGAATAATGAAGGATATGGATAAGTCACCCTATCCCGAAAATTTCCCCGTTCCGTTTACCGAAATAGTTCACGACCGCGCTGTTATGGAAATTTTTAGGGGTTGCATAAGAGGTTGCCGTTTTTGTCAGGCAGGGTTTATATACCGTCCTGTCAGAGAAAAATCGCCCGACATTATAAATCGTCAGGCAAAAACCCTTTGCGATAACACAGGGTATGACGAGCTTTCTCTTTCTTCGCTAAGCACAAGCGATTATAGGGAGATAGAAAAGCTTTTGTCCACGCTTATTGATTGGACCGAGAAGGATAACATAAGCCTTTCTCTGCCGAGCCTTAGAATTGATAATTTTTCTCCCGAGCTTTTAGAGAAAATGAAAATGATAAGAAAAAGCGGTCTTACCTTTGCTCCCGAAGCAGGAACCCAAAGGCTTCGCGATGTTATAAATAAAAACATAACTGAAGAGGATATTTTATCTTCTTGCGAAACTGCATTTAAGGGTGGCTATACGGCGGTTAAGCTGTACTTTATGGTGGGTCTTCCAACCGAGACGGACGACGATATAAGAGGTATTGCTGAGCTTGCCCAAAAAATAGTTGACCTTTTTTACAAAAATCCAAACAAACCAAAGGGAAAGGGTGTTACCGTTTCGGTAAGCGTCTCAAACTTTGTGCCAAAGCCTTTTACACCCTTCCAGTTCTGCCCTCAAATAACGGCAGATGAGCTTCATAGAAAGCATCAGGTTTTAGTTGATGCTATCAAAACAAAAAAGATTTCACTTAGTTGGCACGATAGTAAAACCAGTTCTCTTGAGGGTGTATTTGCAAGAGGAGACCGCAGACTTGGTGAGGTTATTTTAGAAGCCTTTAAAAACGGTGCTAAAATGGATAGCTGGGGTGAGCATTTCGATTTTGAAAGGTGGATGGAAGCCTTTAAGTCGAAGGGCCTTGACCCCGCCTTTTACGCTAACAGAGAGCGTGGTTTAGATGAGGTTAACCCTTGGGACCATCTGGACTATGGTGTAAACAAGGAATTTTTAGTTAGAGAATATAAAACAGCGTTAGCAGAAAAAACAACGCCCAACTGCCGTGAAAAATGCGCAGGTTGTGGAGCGGCTAAGTATGGGGAGGGTGTTTGCTTTGAAAAATGTAAGGCTTCTTTATAAAAAAAGCGGCGCTCTTAGGTTTGCGTCCCACCTTGATATGAACAGGTTTATGACAAGATTGCTTAGGCTTTCTAAGGTCCCTATCTGGTACACCGAAGGATTTAATAAGCACCCGTATATCACCTTTGCGCTTCCTTTGTCGCTTGGCTTTACAAGTGAGTGGGAGGCGGTTGATTTCCGAATTACCGACGACGAAATGCCTCTTCAAAAGGCTAAGGATATGATAGCAGAGGTTTGTCCTGACGGCATAGAGGTTATTGACCTTTTGGAGCCTACATACAAGGTTGGTAAAATTGCGTCGGCAGAATTTGAGATAATTTTCGCAGATGATAGCGGTGCCACAGCAGAAACACTCGATAGTTTTTTAAATGAGAAGGAAATTTTGGTATCCAAAAAGACTAAAAGGGGCAATATAGAAACTTTTAATGCGAAAGAAAAAATAATAGATTTTGCCGTGCACAAAAAAGATTCAAAGGTAAGCCTTAATATAAAACTGCCCGCAGGCGGCAGCGACAATGTGAACCCCAAAATCATCACTTTGGCTTATTTTGAAAAAATAGAAAGTAAAAATCCGTTTTGTAGCATTAACAGAAAATTGCTTTATACCGCAGACGGAAATATTTTTAAGTAGGCAGCGGTAATTGTTTGCTTTCCTGCACTTTATATACTTCAAAAACCTCAAAAAAGTAAAAAATATGTTATAAAAATAACCTACCGCGAAAACGGTAGGTTATTTTTTAGGCTTTAGCCTTTATGTCTGCTTAGCAGCAGCAATCATTGCCTGTGTTCTGGCAACCACAACCACCGTTGTTACCGCCACCACAGCATACAAGGATTAGGATTAAGATAATAATCCAAGTGCAGTTATTACCACCAAAGAAATTGTTACACATAAAAAATGTCCTCCTTTCGGTAGTAAGAATGTAAGTTTAAAGGTGTCTTTAAACTTCTCTTTCCGACTACAATACATACTATTCATTTTTTGCAAGATGTGTTCCAAACGAATTTGTTAACGAATTTTTAAATGTGAAAAAAGATATTGACTTTCACTGACTTTCGTGT
Source organism: Acutalibacteraceae bacterium (assembly GCA_045536815.1). Classification (GTDB taxonomy): domain Bacteria; phylum Bacillota; class Clostridia; order Oscillospirales; family Acutalibacteraceae; genus UMGS1279. The sequence goes on from JAZSOH010000024.1 coordinate 43,294, forward strand.
ATAATATAATTAAAGGTCAATGAAAGTCAAATTTTAGAGGTGATTTTAATTATGAAAATGAGCGATATTATAACGGCAAGAATTTTAAGCCTTTTAGAAGAGTCGGAAATAAATACTGCAGAAATTCAGCGTAACGAGCTGGCCTCTTTGGTGGGCTGTGTTCCAAGCCAGATAAACTATGTTTTGGCATCACGTTTTACTCCCGAACACGGTTATGTTATAGAAAGCCGTAGGGGTGGCGGCGGATTTATTAAAATTACCAAGGTTACTTTGGATAGGTCGTCGGCACTTATGCATATAATTAATTCAGTGGGCGAGTTTTTAGATGCAGCAAGCGCGCGCATTATAATTGAAAACAGTTTACAAAGCGAACTTATTTCTGAAAAGGCTGCTATTTTAATGCAAGCGGCGGTATCGGTAACGGTTTTAAGGCAAATTCCGCCCGAGTATCGCGATGCGTATCGCGCGGCGGTTATAAAACAAATGTTACTTGCAGAGATTTAAACACAGGAGGTATAGGCTATGATGTGCGAAAAATGTGGCAAAAATCTTGCTACAACACATATAAAAACAGTAATAAACGGCGCAGTAAATGAAAAAAATCTTTGTGCCTTTTGCGCCGCTAAAGAAGGCTATTCATCTTTTGGTGGGCACAGTTTATCAAATATGCTTGCTCAAATGCTTTATGACGCGGGCACTGAAAAAAATCTTGCTAATGGGCGTTGTAAATGCTGCGGAGCCTCTTTTTCGGATATCGCCGAAAGCGGCAAGGTTGGTTGTAGCGAGTGTTATGAAACCTTTAAGGAGGAGTTATTGCCTACCTTAAATCGTCTTCACGGTAAGGTAAAGCACGTTGGCAGAGCGCCAAGCTTCAACAAGGGGGAAGAAGATAGTTTAGACAAAAGAATTTCTAAACTAAAGGACGAACTCAGCGCTGCCGTTAAAAGTGAAGAGTTTGAAAAAGCGGCACAGCTTCGCGATGAAATAAAGCTTTTGGAAAAGGAGGGCTTTTAAGGTGGCAGTTTGGTATAAAGAAAACAAAAAAGAAAACACCCCTGTAATAAGCTCAAGAATAAGACTTGCGCTTAATGTAAAGGGCCTGCCTTTTCCCAGAAGAATGAACGAAACGCAAAAGACAGATTTTTTGGAGAGTATTAAGAATATACTTGACGGAGCTTTGGTATCAGACAACTTAAAGCTTAAATATTTTAATATAGCAGACATTCCTGAAAAAGAGCTTTTTGCTATGGTAGAAAGACACACAGTCAGTCCCGATTTTGTTGAGAAAAAAGGGGCCAGAGGTATTGTTATAAGTGAGGATGAAACCGTAAGTGTTATGCTTCTTGAAGAGGACCACATAAGAATTCAGGTTATTTACGGTGGTTTGGAGCTATACAAAGCCTACGAGGTTGCCACAAGTATAGAAAGCCTTTTGGCAGAAAAGCTCACCCTTGCCTTTGATAGCAGTCTTGGTTTTTTAACCTCATGCCCTACAAATCTTGGCACAGGGCTCAGGGCTTCGGTTATGCTGCATCTCCCCGTTTTAGAAAGCGTTGACGGTCTTTCGGAAATCTCTTCTTCGGTATCAAAAATCGGCCTTACAGTAAGGGGAATGTACGGAGAAAAAAGTGAATCGAAGGCGGCGCTTTACCAGTTATCTAACCAAGTAACCTTGGGAATTTCAGAACAGGCGGCTATAGAAAATCTCATATCTATTACCAATCAGATAATTAAAAGGGAAGAAAATGCCCTTTCAAAACTTGATAAAACGGCGCTAGAGGACCTGGTTTTCAGGGCAGTTGGAACTTTAAGGTATGCGAGAAGAATTTCAAGCGAGGAAACAATGAAACTTCTTTCTTATGTTAGACTTGGTGATTTTGCGGGCATACTGAATTTAAAGGACAAATCTCTTCCCATAGCACTTTTAATTGAAACCAAGGCATCATTTTTGCAAAAAAGCCACGGCGAGATGTCCGCAGGTGAAAGGGATATATTAAGGGCGAATATTATAAGAGAAGCATTTAAAGAACTTTGATAGAAAGGAAAAACTATGAAATACAATTTTAATGGGTTTACGGACAAGGGGAATATTGCGCTTAATGCCGCAATTTCTTCGGCAGAAAACCTTGGTCATACTTATATAGGAAGCGAGCATTTGCTACTTGGCATTTTGCAGTCGGGTGGCGGCGCGGCTTATATTGTTTTAAGTGATAGCGGTGTTACTAAAGAGGGGGTAGAAGCCCTTTTAAAAGATACTGTAGGTAAAGGTGTACCTACTAAGCTATCTCCCGAAAACTTTACTCCCAGAGCAAAAAGAATAATTGAAAATGCGATTTCGGGAACAAGAGAGCTTGGAAACAAGTTCGTTGGTACCGAGCATATTCTTATTGGCATTTTGGGCGAGGGTGATAACTACGCCATTCGCTTTTTAAACGAGCTTGGTGTTGATGTAGCTGTGCTCACAACAAAGGTGCTTGAGATTTTAGGGATTTCCGAGCAAATGCAAAAGGGCGGAACCCCTAAAAATGAATCGGGCAGAAAAAACGGCGGCAAGGGAAAGTCATCAAAAGCAGATGCAACCGAAAAATACGGTCATGACCTAACTCTAGATGCAAAAAATAAAAAGCTCGACCCCGTTATAGGAAGGGAAGATGAAATAGAAAGGGTTATACAAATTCTTTGCCGAAGAACAAAGAACAATCCTTGCCTTATAGGCGAACCGGGCGTAGGCAAAACGGCAGTTGTTGAGGGACTGGCTGAGAGAATTGCCGAAGGCGATATACCCGACCTTTTAAAAGATAAAAGAATTATTTCTTTAGACCTTACAGGAATGGTAGCGGGTGCCAAATACAGAGGCGATTTTGAAGAAAGAATAAAGGCTATCATTGATGAGGTTAGCCAAAGCGAAGATATTATTCTTTTTATAGATGAGGTGCATACTATTGTTGGTGCAGGGTCGGCAGAGGGTTCTACCGATGCGGCGAATATACTAAAACCTTCTCTTGCCAGAGGAGATTTACAGGTAATTGGTGCTACAACACTTGCAGAATATCGGAAAAATATCGAAAAGGATGCGGCACTTGAAAGAAGATTTCAACCCGTTACGGTGGGTGAGCCAAGCGAAGAGGACAGTATAAAGATTTTAAAGGGACTTCGCGACAAGTATGAGGCTCACCACAACGTTAAATTTACCGATGATGCGGTGGTTTCGGCAGTAAAGCTCTCAAAAAGGTATATAAACGACCGATTTTTACCCGACAAAGCGATAGATTTAATTGATGAGGCGGGGTCTAGGGCAAGGCTTGAAAAGACAACCGAGCCAAAGGAAATTAAGGAGCTTGAAAACTCTATAAACGAGGTTTTAGAGGAGAAAAACGGATATATAAATTCTCAAAACTTTGAAAAGGCCGCAGAGCTTAGAGATAAGGAAAAAGAACTGACCTTAAAGCTCGACCAAAAGAAATCTGATTGGCAGGCAAAGCTTAAAAAGACACAAAAAACCGTAACCGAAAAGGATATTGCTGAAATTATTTCCAAATGGACGGGAATTCCTACAGGGCAGCTTACCGAGGAAGAAAGCGAAAGACTGCTTAAAATGGAGGGGATTTTGCATTCCCGCATTATAGGTCAAAACGAGGCGGTTACCGCAGTTTCAAAGGCAATAAGAAGAGGCAGGGTTGGGCTTAAAGACCCCAAAAGGCCAATAGGCTCGTTTATCTTTTTAGGACCTACAGGCGTAGGCAAAACCGAGCTTTGCAAAGCCTTAGCCGAGGCTATGTTTGGCAGTGAAGACGCTATGATACGTCTTGATATGTCGGAGTATATGGAAAAGCATACGGTATCTAAAATTGTTGGTTCTCCACCCGGGTATGTAGGCTTCGAAGAGGGCGGACAGTTAACCGAAAAGGTTAGAAGAAAGCCATATTCGGTAATTCTTTTTGATGAAATCGAAAAGGCGCATCCCGATGTATTTAATGTTCTTTTGCAAATACTTGAAGACGGCGTTTTGACAGATTCGCAAGGACGTAGGGTAGACTTTAAAAATGCGGTTATTATAATGACCTCAAATATAGGCGCACGTCTTATTACCGATAAAAAGGTGTCTTTCGGATTTTCGGCAGAAAATAAAGATAGCAGTTTAGATATAAACGTTAAGGATGAGGTATTGAAAGAGCTTAAAAACCATTTCCGTCCCGAATTTTTAAACCGTGTTGATGACATTATAGTATTTACAAAGCTTTCGGAGGACGATATAGAAAAAATCGCTCAAAATATGCTTTGTAATTTAAAAGAAAGGCTAAAAGCACTTCAAATCGAAGTAGAATTCGATTATAGCGCAGTAAAGGAAATTGCCAAACAGGGCTTTGACACAGTTTATGGCGCAAGACCGCTAAGACGCGCTATTCAGTCAAAAATCGAAGACCCCTTAAGCGAAAAGATACTTGACGGCAGTGTAAAAAAGGGCTCAAAAACGGTTTGCAAATTTGAAAATAACGAATTTGTTTTTAGGTAATAGAAAACCCCCTAAATCATATTGCTTTAGGGGGTTAAATCTTTTTAATTAATGGTTTTTGTGCTTAATAAGGCCAAGAGCCTTTGAAATCTCCATAACAAATAGAGGAACAAGCACAAGGCCAACTGCGATCAAATAGAATTTCCAGGGTAGATAGATAAGACCAAAGATGGTATTAACACCCGGGACAAACAGAACTAAAATCATAAGAAGTGTGGAAACAAGAGCCGCACTGTTAAGATTTTGGTTACTGAACGGTCCAATTTTGAATAGCGAACGTTCACTACGCATATTGTAGGCTTGAACAATCTGGCAGAAGGCAAGTACGAAGAAGGCCATTGTTTCACCTGCGGCAAGCTTTAATTCGTTTGCGCCTACGTATAAGGTTTTACCAAGGAAGTAAGCTATAAGGGTGAGCAAAGCAAACATAGCGCCTTGAAGAACAACCCTAACGCCAAGTCCGTGAGCAAAAATACCTTCATCCTTCGGTTTAGGCTTTCTGTCCATTATATCGCTTTCAACCGGCTCCATACCAAGTGCGATAGCCGGAAGAGAGTCGGTAACAAGGTTTATCCAAAGAAGCTGCATAGAAAGTAGCGGAGATTCACCGAATATAAGCATCGCAAAGAAAACAGTAAACACTTCGCCAATGTTGGTACCAAGTAAAAAGCCTACAACCTTACGAATATTAGCGTAAATGCCTCTACCTTCTTTAACTGCGTCAACAATTGTTGCGAAGTTATCGTCGGTAAGGGTCATATCTGCGGCGCCCTTTGCAACGTCGGTACCTGTGATACCCATAGCGCAACCAATGTCGGCCGCTTTAAGTGCGGGAGCATCGTTAACACCGTCACCCGTCATAGAAACAACCTGACCTTTTCTTTGCCAAGCCTTAACTATGCGGATTTTATTCTCAGGCGAAACACGAGCATAAACCGAGATGTCGGTTATAATTTCATCGAATTCCTCGTCGGTGAGCTTATCAAGCTCTACACCGGTAATAGCCTTGTCGCCGTCTTCAAAAATGCCAAGCTCTTTCGCAATAGCAGAAGCGGTAACAACGTGGTCGCCTGTAATCATAACGGGTTTAATACCCGCCTTTTTACAAACTGCAACGGCATCCTTCGCTTCGGGTCTTGGCGGGTCAATCATACCAACAAGTCCCATAAAGGTAAGGCCGTTTTCAAGGTCTTCAGAGGTAAGAGTTTCGGGTACGGCGTCAATTTCTTTAAAGCCTACTGCCAAAACGCGAAGAGCATCGCTGCTCATTTCCTCGGTAACGCGTTTCGCGGTTTCAAGGTCGCCCGCAATACATCTTTCTGCCATCATATCAAAGGCGCCCTTAACAATTACAATAAGCTTGCCGTCAATTTTATTGATGGTAGACATAAGCTTACGATCAGAGTCAAAGGGAATGCCGCCAAGACGAGGATATGCTTCGTTCAAAGAGTCCTTCTCAAAGCCGTTTTTATGGGAAGCAACAACAATGGCGGTTTCGGTTGGGTCGCCAATATGTTGTTCTCCCTCTGCGGAAAATATTACAGAGCCATCTGAGCAGAGAGTACCATAATTCAAAAGTTTTCTGATTTCTTCAGTGTTTTCAGAGCAAATATCTTCAGGCTCTTTATTGCCGTCAACAAAAGCTTTAACAAGGGTCATTTGGTTAAGGGTTAAGGTGCCTGTTTTATCGGAACAAATGATAGATGCGCTACCGAGGGTTTCAACGGCGGGAAGACGACGGATAAGAGCATTTTTCTTAACCATTCTTTGAACGCCTATTGAAAGAACAATGGTAACAATAACAGGTAGACCTTCGGGAATAGCCGAAACAGCAAGAGATACGGCAACCATAAAGATTTCCATAGGAGGAATATTGTCAATAAGACCTACAACAAAAACTATAGCGCAAGCAACGAGCGCCAAAATACCAAGATATTTACCAAGCTGTGCAAGTTTTTGCTGTAATGGGGTTTGACCCTCATCTTCTCCCTCTAAAAGACCTGCAATTTTACCCATTTCGGTATCCATACCGGTACCGGTTACAACGGCAACTGCGTTACCGTAGGTTATACTGCAGCCCGAAAACACCATATTGGTACGGTCGCCGATAGGGGCGTCCTCTTTAATAGAGGCAGCAGCATCCTTTTCGGATGGAACCGATTCACCGGTAAGTGCAGATTCTTCACTTTTAAGGCTTGTGCTTTCGATAAGTCTAGCATCGGCAGGAACAAAGTCGCCTGCTTCAAGCTTAATTATATCGCCGGGAACAAGGCGGTCGGCCTGAATAATTTTTTCTTCGCCGTCGCGAATAACCCTCGCGTGAGGCGCCGACATATTTTTAAGTGCGTCTAAGGCTTTTTCTGCCTTACTTTCCTGCATAACACCCATAATTGCGTTAACAACAACAATTAAAAGAATTAAGGCAGGTTCAAAAAATTCTTTTGGATTTCTTTCAACGCAGGCAATAACAAAGGAAATTATCGCCGCAATTATAAGAATGATAATCATAACATCCTTAAACTGGTCCACGAAGCGTTGAAAATTAGATTTCTTTTTCTTCTCGCGAAGCTTGTTTTCGCCGTATTTTTCTAAACGGGCTGCAACCTCTTTTTCTGAAAGACCGGTTTTAAGGTCGGTAGAAAGAGCGGTTAATACTTCGCTTTTCTCTTTCGAGTGGAAAAACATAAACTTCCCCCTAAAATTTTTTATAAAGGATAGTGTGACAGGGTCCGAATCCTTTCACACTACGTAAGGCCTTTGTGCTTTTTTATTATAACCTGTTAAGGCCAAAATAAAAAAACAGACTTATCTGCTTTTGGCAGATAAGTCTGGTCATTCAAGACTGAGCCAGGAAAAAATCCATGATGTTGACTCTGCCACACACAAAGTGCTGACTACTCCCTTATTAAATTCATTATAACAAACTCCTATTCCTTTTTCAAGAGGTAGTTTTCAAAATTTTACCAACTGAAAATGCTCAAAAGTATTTTTCTTGACAATTTAAGATTCAATAGTATATAATTTTGTAAAGAAAAGGGATAGGTGATTAGTATGAAAAATTTTATTCAGCTTTTAAAATTCGGGCTGTTTTCGATTTCGGCGGGAATTATTCAAACGATTAGCTTTGCAATAATGAATGAGTTTTTAAAATTCAAATATTGGCCTGCATATCTTATTGCACTTATTTTATCGGTGGTTTGGAATTTTACTCTTAATAGAAAATTTACCTTTAAATCTGCCGCCAATGTGCCTGTTGCTATGACGAAGGTTTTCGGCTTTTACCTTGTTTTCACCCCTGTTTCAACCTATCTCGGACATATTGCTGAGGGTAGCGGTATAAACGAATATATTGTTTTAATTGTAACAATGCTTTTGAATTTCGTTTTGGAATTTTTGTTCTGCAAACTCTTTGTTTATAGGGGCAAAGAAGATACACTCGAAAGCAAATAAGCAAAAACCCGTAGTTTTCTACGGGTTTTTTAAATGCCTTTATATTTTTTTCTTGTTGCGAGACCGCCTCTTATGTGGCGCTCGCTTTTATTTTTCTCCAAAACCTTTTTAACCTCTTTATAAAGGTCTTTGTTTTGGAATTTAAGCCTTTTGGTAACGTCTTTATGTACGGTAGATTTTGAAACCTTAAACACCTTAGCGGTAGCTCTTACCGTTGCGCCGGTATCTATAATATATTCGCCTAGAATTTCTGCCCTATCTTTCGAAAAGCTTCTCATATAATCAACTCCTAAATGTCTAGTTAATTATATGGCTATATTTATTTATTTATGTATAAATTGTTTGGCTGTTTTACCAAAAAAGAATAAACATAAAAACCTACAAATAATATAAAAAGAAAGGATGTAGGTTTATGTCATACGGAATAATAAAAATTGACCCATATTTAGCCCCCTTTGAAGATGATATAAGGCTTCGAAGCGAGGCTTTTAAGAGGAAGTCGGCCGAGCTTTTTGCAGACAAAAGTATAACCGATTTCGCAAACGGGCACCACTATTTTGGTTTTCACAAAGAAAAAAAGGGATTTGTTTTCAGAGAATGGGCGCCGGGGGCAGATAGTCTTTATCTCTGCGGAGATTTTAACGGTTGGGAGCTTTTTGCAAACCCAATGAAACGTCTTGAAAACGGAGTGTTTGAACTAACTAGCAGTGCTTTAAAAGAGGGGCAGTATGCCGAGGTTATAGTCGTTAAAGGCGACGAGGTTTTAAGGCGGGTACCAAGCTACGCCACAAGGGTAGTACAGGACAAAGATACCCACCGTTTTTGTGCCCAAATTGAAGATGTTTTTGCAAAATTTAGTTGGGAAGACGAAGGGTTTAAACCTCCAAAAACACTTTTTATTTATGAGTGCCATATAGGAATGTCGGGCGAAGAGGGCAGGATTCACACCTACACTGAATTTAAAGATAATGTGTTGCCTAAGGTAAAAAAGCTAGGGTATAATGCTCTTCAAATAATGGCTATTATGGAGCACCCGTACTATGGCTCTTTTGGGTATCAGGTTTCAAACTTTTTTGCGCCGTCTACCAAATTTGGAAGCAGTACAGAGCTAAAGGAACTTATAAACGAGGCGCACAAAATTGGCATAGCCGTATTTTTAGACCTTGTTCATTCCCACGCCGTTAAAAACGAGGGAGAGGGACTTTTTCGCTTTGACGGTACCGATTATCAGTATTTTCATAGCGGAGGAAGAGGTAATCATCCCACTTGGGACACAAAGCTTTTCGATTATGGAAAAAATGAGGTTATTCACTTTTTGCTTTCCAATTTAAAATACTGGCTAGAGGTTTTTCATTTTGACGGCTTTCGCTTTGATGGGGTAACCTCTATGCTTTACCACGACCACGGGCTTGGAAGCGCATTTTTAAATTATAATATGCATTTTTCACTTAATACCGATATAGATGCGGTTACCTACCTTACTTTAGCATCAAAACTGGTTCACGAGGTAAATAAAAATGCGGTTATAATAGCCGAGGATATGTCGGGTATGCCCGGAATGTGTTTGCCTATTTCGGCAGGGGGAATAGGCTTCGACTATCGTCTTTCAATGGGTGTGCCTGATATGTGGGTGAGACTTTTGGAAGGTGTGCGAGATGAAGACTGGAATTTAGGTCACATCTGGCACGAGCTTACTTTTAGAAGGCCGAAGGAAAAAACAATTTGCTATGCCGAATCGCATGACCAAGCGTTAGTTGGCGACAAAACAATAATGTTCCGACTTTGCGATGCCGATATGTATTTTGATATGAAAAAATCTTCTGGGAATGCGGTTATAGACAGGGGTATGGCGCTACACAAAATGATAAGACTTGTAACTGCGTCTCTTGGCGGAGAGGGGTATTTAAACTTTATGGGCAACGAGTTTGGTCACCCCGAATGGATAGACTTTCCCCGCGAGGGCAACGGCTTTAGCTATCACTACTGCAGAAGGCAGTGGAGCCTTGCCGAAAACAGCGAGCTTCGTTACAGTGAGCTTTTGGAGTTCGACAAAGCTATGGTTTCTATGCTTAAAAGGTATGCCCTAATTAAAAAAGAGCCCGAGCTTATAAAAATTCACGAAGATGATAAAATTTTAGCATTCTCAAAAGGTGAAAAAGTTTTTATATTTAATTTTCATCCCGAAAAATCCTTCGACGGATATTTTATAAATGCTAAAAGCGGCAAAAAATATAGGGTGGTTTTGGACACCGACGAAGAAAAATTCGGCGGATTTTCAAGAGTTTCAAAGGAGGTTATTTACACCGCAAAAAATGAAAAAGGTTTGGGCAACGGCTTTAGAATATATCTGCCGCAAAGAACGGCTATGGTACTTGAGTGCCTGCCTTGACTTTAAAAAGGTTTAAAGGTATAATGTAGGGGTAATTATTATAGATAAAAGGAAAAGTGAAATGTCGGGAATTTTGTATGTAGTTGGCACCCCTATAGGAAATCTTGGCGATTTTTCGCCGAGAGCGATAGAAATTCTAAACGAGGTAGATTTCATCGCCGCCGAGGATACCAGAGTAACAATAAAGCTTCTTAATAAATTTTCTATTGATACGAAAATGGTGAGCTATCATGAGCATAACCATAAAACCCGTGACGACCAAATTATCTCGTGTATACTTTCGGGTGAAAGCTGTGCTCTTGTTACCGATGCGGGTATGCCCGCCGTATCCGACCCGGGCGAAGAGCTTGTGCGTCTTGCACACCAAAACGGTATAACTGTAAACTCGGTTCCGGGGCCAAGCGCGGTTATTACGGCACTTGCAATTTCGGGTATGCCAAGCGGAAGATTTAGCTTTGAAGGTTTTTTGTCTACAGCAAAAATTAGCCGAAAAGAGCATCTTGACGAGTTGAAAAACGATACAAGAACCCTTATTTTTTACGAAGCCCCTCATAAGCTTATATCAACGCTTACCGATATGCTTAAAGTGTTTGGGGACAGGGAAATTGCTTTATGTAAGGAGCTTACAAAGCTTCACGAAACGGTTATTCACACAACCTTTACTAAAGCGCTTGAGAGTTTTGAAACAGTATCACCAAAAGGCGAATATGTTTTAATTGTTTCGGGCGCCGAAAAGCCAAAAGAGTCCGAGATGACACTTGAAGATGCAGTTTTACTTGCTAAAAAAAGCGTCGAAGAGGGAAATCCGCCCTCCCTTGCCGCGAAACTTGCCGCCGCAAAAAGCGGAATAAGAAAAAGCGATATTTATAAAGCGCTTATGGAAGAATAAATAAAAAGGTGGCTCTGTTTTTTAAAAACAGAGCCACCTTTCATTATGTTTAAATTTCATTTCGGCCTTCCAGTGCGCGAGAAAGGGTAATTTCGTCGGCATATTCCAAGTCTCCGCCAACCGGTATACCGTAAGCGAGTCTTGTAACCTTAATCCCCATAGGTCTAATAAGTCGGGAAAGGTAACTTGCCGTAGCTTCACCCTCAACTGTTGGGTTGGTCGCCATAATAACTTCCTTTATTTCGTCATTTGAAAGCCTTGTCATAAGTTCTTTGATATGAAGTTTATCAGGCCCAATACCGTCTAGGGGAGAAATGGCGCCATGTAAAACGTGGTAAAGACCGTCATACTCTCTTGTCCTTTCGAAAGCAATAACGTCTTTCGGGTCCTCAACAACACAAATAACCGACCTATCTCTTCCTCTATCCGAACAAATAGGGCAAACCTCAAGGTCGGTAAGATTTTGGCAAACGCTACAAAAATGAATTTTTTCTTTCGCCTCAATTATTGCGGTGGCAAAGGCTTTTGCTTCTTCTTCACTTTTTGAAAGAACGAAGTAGGCAAGTCTTGCCGCCGTTTTTTTACCTATACCGGGAAGACGCTCAAACTGGTCAATAAGCTTTTCAAGCGGTGTCACGTGGTATGCCATTTTTAAAACAACCCGCCGGGCATACCGGGAATATTAAGCCCACCCGTAATCTTGCCCATTTCTTCTTCACTGGTTTTTGTCGCAGTTGCGATAGCTTCGTTAACTGCAACGGTAACAAGGTCTTCAAGCATCTCGGTATCTTCAGGGTCAATAGCATCGGCAGAAATTTTAAGTGCAGTAATTTCGTGCTTGCCGTTTACAGTTACCGAAACGGCGCCGCCGCCTGAGGTTGCAGTATATTCGCGTTCGTCAAGCTCGGTTTGAAGATTTGCCATATCCTCTTGCATTTGCTGAACCTGTTTTAACATATCTGCTCTGCTGGGGCCTTGGTTTGGAATTCTAACTTTCATAATCTATCCGTCCATTCAAAATCAATTATTTTTAATATTATTAAGTGAGTTTACAAAATCTGCAAGGGGGTCGCTTTCCTTTTTAGCCTCGACACTTTTTGCTTTATAAGGCCCAAGGTTATAAGAAACACCCAAAACCTGTTCGGCGGCATTTTTAATATAGTTTCTATATTTAACGTCCGAGTTGATAAGCTCTTTAAATTGGTCAAGCTTTGAATCAATTAAAAGCCTTCCGCCGCCTATATAGGCAGATGAGCCTTTTAAAACACCTGCCATAAGGGGACAGGATTTTTTGATAAGCTCCATAATTTCGGGCCATTTTTCAACCAAAACAGGTTCGCTATCGGTTGCCGCTTTTGTTACCTTTTGCGTAGCCTCTTTTAAAGGCTCTTTATTTACAGGTGCCGTCGGTTTATTCGCTTCGGGCACAGTAGTTTTAGTTATGTCGGGCGCTTCTGCTTTTGCGCTTTTTTCCGGTTGTTTAGAGTCTTCCGTTGTTGTAAGAGTTTCTTTAAAAGCAGTACCGGACGCAAGTTTTCTCTCAATAGCCTCTATTCTATATAAAAGATTTTCGGTTTCGCCGAAAAGCTCAGGAGTGCAAAGCTTTACAATCGCAAGTTCAACCTCACTCTTTGCAGCGGCAACGCTAATCGTTTCACCAACCGACTGAAGCAAAGAAAGATTTCTCATAATGTCCACTAGGCTAAACTTTTCAGATACAGTCTTAAACTGATTTAGTTCCTCTGCCGAGCAAACAATAAGCTCTTCACATTTTTTAACGGTTTTTACAACCATAAGATTTCTAAAAACTGAAACAAGCTCATAAACGAGGCGCTTCATATCAATAGAATTTCTATAAAGCTTGTCTAAAATCGTAAGCGATTTTGTAACGTCTAAATCGGCAAGAGCGCAAACAAGCTCAAAAATCTCGCTTTCACCTGCAACGCCACAAACATCTTCAAGAACCTGAAGTGTTACGTCAGAGCCAACCGAAGAGCACTGGTCTAAAATAGAAAGTGCATCACGCATTCCGCCATCGGCAAGAGCGGCAATTTTAAGCGCTGCTTCGTCGGTTATGTTAAAGCCTTCGCTACTTGCTACCTGCTTTATTCTGCCGCAAATATTTTTAAGCTCAATTCGGTGAAAATCAAACCTTTGGCAACGCGAAAGAATAGTGGCAGGAAGTTTGTGAACTTCGGTTGTAGCCAAAATAAAAACAACGTGAGCAGGGGGTTCTTCAAGAGTTTTTAAAAGGGCATTAAAGGCCTGAGTAGTGAGCATGTGAACCTCATCTATGATATATACCCTGTATTTTAAAGAAACGGGAAGAAAATTAACCTGTTCTCTAAGCTCCCTAACGTCGTTAACACCATTGTTAGATGCGGCGTCGATTTCGCTTATGTCAGAGGCTGTACCATCTGCGATAGATTTACAAGCGGCACATTCCCCACAAGGCTCACCGTTTATGGGGTTTTCGCAACAAAGGGCGTTGGCCAAAATCTTAGCGCAGGTGGTTTTACCTGTGCCGCGAGTGCCGGTAAAAAGGTAGGCGTGAAAAACCTTGCCTTTTTGCAGACTGTTTTTAAGGGTTTCGGTAATGTGCTCTTGCCCTACAACGTCGTCAAAAACGCTGGGCCTATATTTTCTATAAAGCGCTTGATACATTTTCTTTCCCCCTTATATTTTAAAAAATCATGCGTTAGAGTGTACGAACGAGCCGATTTACTGCGGCGCACAGACAAGTCCACTTAATGCTGCTCGGTTCCCCGCCTGACATGGTTCATGGCAGCCCATCGCACAGGACCCGCCCGTTCGCACGCTCTAAAGCATGATATCTTAGATTATTTTACCACAAATTTATTATAAATACAAGTAATAAAAGCAAATTTTTGGTACTAAAGGAAAACAAAAAATCCTCGGGAATTCGCTGAGCGTTCCCGAGGAAGCTTTTGTTAAACTTAAATTTAAATTAAGCCTTGTTCATACGGTTTGCAAGTTGAGATTTCTTTCTTGCAACGGCGTTTTTGTGAAGAATGCCTTTAAGGGCAGCCTGGTCTAATTTCTTAACAGCAACCTTAACTGTAGCTTCTTTATCCTCTGCATTTGCTTCAATAGCAGCCTCGGCCTTTTTCAAAGCAGTTTTAAGAGCAGAACGGTAAGCTTTGTTGCGCTGATAGTTTGCTTCACTAACTAAAACTCTCTTCTTAGCGGATTTAATATTAGGCATAATGCCACCTCCTTAATAAATTTCGACGCAAAGATATAATACCACTACTTTCATGTTTTTGCAAGAGTTTTTTTAAAAATTTATAAATTTCACAAAAAATGCCTTAGTATAACGCCAAAATTAGATGTGAATAATAAATAAAAGGTGGTGTTAAAATGCAAATAAGAACCGACCTTGCTTTAGAGCAAAGAGAAATTGCGGGAGATATACCCAGCGGAGTTTTATATAATGAAGAAACCGAAGGGGATATAAAAATCACCCGAATTTCAATAGAAAACGAACAGGGAGAAAAAGCCCTCTCAAAACCAAAGGGGAAGTATATAACGGTAGAAATTCCATCACTGGAGTTTAGGGCGCAAAATGAAAAGGAAATAAAAAAGCTTTCTTTAGAGATAGAAAAGCTAATATCCAAAAAGGGCGAGGCTCTTATTTTAGGGCTTGGAAACAAAAATATAACACCCGACAGCTTAGGGCCGCTTGTTTGCGAAAAGGTATTGGCTACAAGGCATATCAGAAAAGAACTTGGGGAGTCGGTGGGTATAAAAGCGGCGCGAAGCGTTTCGGTAATTGCTCCGGGTGTTTTGGGGCAAACGGGGCTTGAAAGCTTCGAAATCATAAAAGGTGTGGCCGAGAGGGCAAAGCCCGATTTTATTATTGCTGTAGATGCCTTGGCTTCAAGAAGGTTAGAACGGCTTGGTAAAACAGTTCAAATTGCCGATAGCGGAATTTCCCCCGGCGCAGGGGTGGGGAATAAGCGAAGTGAAATAAGTAAAAATACACTCGGAATTCCCGTTATAGCTATAGGTGTTCCAACCGTTGTCGATTGCGAAACCTTGGTTTGCGATTTAACCGATAATGAAAAAATAAAAAGCCAAAAAAATGAGAAGAATATGATTGTAACGCCAAGGGAAATTGATATACTGATTCAAAGAGCGTCGGTGCTTATTTCTTCGGCTATAAATATGGCGCTGCAAAAAGATATTGACCAAAGCGTTATAAGAGAAATAATGAGTTGATTCATAAGCCCCTTTTTAAAAACATATATTTTTTAAAAGGGGTGATTAGGTTGCTTTTGTTAAGACGAATGTTTTTTGGCTTTTCCTTTTTAATTATATGTATTGCCAGTGTTTACTCGGTTTTTGTTTTTTGTCCTAAAATCGCCTCTCCGGTAACGGCAAGTGGAATTTCCGAAAGTGCAGAGCCTTTAAAAGAAAAACAACCGCAAACAGAAGAAAGCAAAACCGCTTCTACTACCTCAAAAGCCGAAAAAAGCTCAAGCACTGCGGCTACGGGCGGCGCTAAAAATGCAAAAGGCAAAATTATAACAAAAACTGTCGGCAAGGGCGCGGCAAACCTTATATATAATAATGTATATATAAATAACCTAACGGGGCTTTATGTTGACATTAAAAAAGAACTGTCTATCGCCCCTTCGGTAAAGCTTGAAAACACAAAAAAACCGCAGGTGCTAATTGTTCATACCCATACAACCGAATGTTATATGCAAAATGAAAAAGATTTTTATACCGAAGCCGACAAATCCCGTTCGACTAAAGATACCGAAAATCTTATAGCGGTTGGAAAGGTGCTTAAAACAGGACTTGAGGCAAACGGAATAGGTGTTGTTCACGCTACCGAAAAGCACGACTACCCCGAGTATACAGGAAGCTATGATAGGGCGGCAGTAACCATAAAAAACTATCTAAAAAAATATCCTACTATTAAGGTGGTTATCGACCTCCATCGTGACGCTATGACCGATTCTGCAGGAAACAAGACCGCCCTTACCACCGAAATTAAGGGGCAAAAGGCGGCACAGGTTATGCTTGTTTCGGGGTGCGAAAACGGTGGGGTTACGGGTTTTCCAAATTGGCGCGAAAATTTCCGCCTCGCTTTAAGACTTCAACAGACTATGGAAACCAAATACCAAGGCCTTGCAAGACCGATACATTTTACTTCAAGAAAATATAATCAAAATATTACAAACGGCTCACTGCTTATCGAATGTGGAACCGACGCAAACACTTTACAACAGGCAAAATATTCGGCAGTTCTTCTTGCCGACTGCCTTGCCGAAACACTTAAAAGTTTAAAATAAAGGAATAAAAATGGAAAGTATAAAAAGAAGGAATCGTAGACTTTTCTTAAAAAGCTTTTTTATAACCGCCCTTTTGCTTGGGTGCGTTATAGCTCTTATTATAGGAATAGCAAAGGGCGATAGCCTTATGCGTAGCGAAATAACGGGTAAGGACGTAAAAATTATAGAAATAACAGACGACGCAGTTAAAATTTTAGACGGCGTGGTTTATGAGAAAACTAAATAAAAATTCGCATAAAATATTGCATTTAGCAAATTACTGTGTTAAAATGTATTTGCCAAACTAACTGAATAATTGTATGAAATAAGGTGTATTATCTTTTTTGTGGGATAAATGCGCTTATTATGGTTATACGAACATTGTATGAATTTGATAAAAATGCAAATTCCGGCGATGTTTGTATATTTGTGCGTTTTACGCCCTATTTCATACTCGGTTAGTTTGGCGACTATCGGGGTTTGCGTTTTTTGTGCGGCTACTTCGGTAGCCGCACTTTTTGTTTTTAAGCACAAAAACCAAAGGAGGAAATTTTATGAAAAAAGTATTAGCAATTTTATTAACAATGGTTTTGTTGGTGATGGTTGTGCCGACAAACATTCTTGTTAGTGCGGCCACATATAATAGTGCAGCTGCCGTCAATTATGCAAATCTACATTGGAATGATGGTGTAGGAAAGTGTGCAACATTCGTGTCTAACTGCTTGTCTGCAGGTGGTTGTAGCGCATGGTCCTCATTAGTTGTGAATTTAAGAAATCAATTAATTAGTGGTGGTTGGGGAACAGAGTATTTGTTGACAGAAAATGGGCAGTCAATATACGAATATCAAAACTCCGGAAAACTTTCTGCTGGCGATCCGATATTTTTTTATTGCAAAAAATGTGGGACTTTTCCACATGTTGTGATTTGTACAGGATTTAATAGCGCAGGAAAGGCAACTGCATCCGGACACAACGCGGCATGGAATAATGTTACATATATTGCTGGTTTTTGGGATGCTTCTGGTCATAAAGGCGATGACATTTTGGTTTATTCATTTCATATGACTCACACCCATTCCTACAACACTTACGTTTACTACTGGAAGGATCACCCACATTACAAATGCTATCAGTGCAGTTGTGGTGATGTGAAAGAGAACACAGCTGAGCCTACATATATTGAAACTTGTGAAACCTGTAATCCAAAACCTTGTGAGCATTCTTACGATAATCTTTGCGATACAACCTGTAATCTTTGCGGAGAATATCGTTCTCCTAATCATATGTGGTCTTGGGTGACAGACAAAGAAGCAACCTGTGGAACAACCGGCGTACAACATTTGGAATGCGCCCGTTGTAACGCAAAGAAAAGCGAGGGTACAATTATATCCGCAACCGGCAAACACGTTTGGAAAAACGGAACTTGTTCGGTTTGTAAAAAAACTTCAACTCCCGTTAAAATTACTTTTCAGCCCAAAACAGCGTATGCCTCTTATGGTAATTATGCAAAAATAACGGTTGGTGCAAAGGGCGACGGCCTTACATATAATTGGTACGTTAAAGATGTAGGCGACAAAAAGTATTACAAATCTTCTATAAAAGGTAACTCCTACTCACAAAAATTAACAGACAAAACAAACGGTCGTAGAGTTCTTTGTATTGTTACCGATAAATATGGTAACAAGGTTCAAAGCAAAACTGTACTTATGCGAATGAAGGCAACCATTACTACACAACCAAAAACAGTATATGCCTCTTATGGTAATTATGCAAAAATAACGGTTGGCGCAAAGGGTGACGGACTTACATATAACTGGTATGTTAAAGATGCGGGAGACAAAAAGTATTACAAATCTTCTATAAAAGGTAGCTCCTACTCGCAAAAAGTAACCAACGCAACAAACGGCCGTAGAGTTCTTTGTATTGTTACCGATAAGTACGGCAACAAGGTGCAAAGTAAAACAGTGCTTATGCGAATGAAGGCAACTATTACTTCTCAGCCGAAATCCGTAACAGTTGCAAACGGTAAAATCGCAAAAATAAAAGTTGGGGCAAAGGGCGACGGACTTAAATATACTTGGTATATTAAAAGCGCAAAGGGAACGAAATACTATAAATCTTCTATAAAAACAAATACATATTCAGTAAAAATGACTTCGGCAGTCAACGGCCGCAAGGTCCTTTGTTACGTAACCGACAAATACGGTAACAAGGTTCAAACAAGAACAGTAATTTTAAAGAAAAAGTAAAAAGAAAAAGGGAGGTCGCGCGACCTCCCTTTTTAGTTATATATCAGCAATATGTCCAATAGTCGCTTATGCGACAATTAAATAAATCTTTCGGAACAGCCAAGAGTGATAAATTTGCACTAAAACAACTTAGGGTTATATTTATTATCTTTTCTGCCGTGGTTATAAAGCTTGCGGTTATTAAGGCCGAAAATTCTGCCCGTTGTGCCACCCTTTTCAACCGCCGAGGTGGCCTCGCAAATCTCAAACACCGTTGCATCCATAAGGTCAAGCTGACTTAAAAGCTCGGCCTCTAAAAACTGGGGAAGCACTGCCGCGCCAAATTCTGGGTCGCCGTGATGAGAGAGTAGCATATGGGCGAGGAGCATAGTTACATCTGAAACAATACCAAGCTTTTCGGCAGTTTTTTCAACCAAAACTGCGCCGCCCGCAAGGTGACCTACGAGATTACCTTTAACGCTGTATCCCGTAACAAGACCGGCGCCCGAAAGCTCAAACTCCTCAAGCTTGCCAATGTCGTGTAAAATGGCGCCCGAAAGAAGCAGCTCCTTGTCGGCGAAGGGGTAAACCTCGCAAATTCTTTCGGCAAGGCGAACAATAGAAAGTGTGTGACATAAAAGACCGCCACGAACTGCGTGGTGCATTTTAAATGCGGCGGGCCAGTAAAGCATAGCCTCTTTCTTTTCGTTTAAAATATCGGTTACAATAGCGCTAAGCTCTTGGTCTTCAAAATGTGCAGCGATGTCGTAAAGTTCACCCCACATAGCCTCGCCGTCAAAATCGGCCGACGGAACGAAATCGTTTATATTAACATTGTCCTCAGGCAAAACGGGACGAATGCGCTCAATTCTAAACTGGTCTACATTATTATATTTACTAACGGTACCGCGAAGCTTAACAAGCGAACCGCTTTCATATTCGCCGTGTACCGCCTCACTGTAGTCCCAAAGCTTTGCATTCATTTCACCGCTTTTGTCGGCAATGGTAGCGTCTAAATAACTACCGCCTTTAGAGGATGTTTTCTTGTCAACCGTCTTTAGCATAACAAAACAGTCAACCACGCCGTTTGGAGAAATGTTATCAAATTTCATATTTACACCCACTTTTAATATTTTTGGAAATTATACATATAATATATAACATACCAAAATTATACACCAAATTTCCTCAAAATGCAACCAACTATAATAGGTATTACCTTTATGAAGTTTAAAATTACTAGTTACTTGTGAAAAGGTATAAAAAAAGCTGATAAAAAGGCAAAAAGGTGGTCAAAAAGTAAAAACTAAAAAAAGTTTAAAAAAGTGTAAAAAAGGGGTTGACAATAGGGAATAAATTTGGTAATATAATTGGGCGCCCTTGAGAAAGGGAAGCGAAAACGAACCTTGAAAATTAAACAACGATGACAAAAAGGACCCGAC
>JAZSOH010000031.1:0-20570 GCA_045536815.1 Acutalibacteraceae bacterium
CAAAGCTCAGGTGGATTACGACTACGTAACCGCCCTTGAGTATGGTCTTGCCCCAACAGGAGGCCTTGGTTTTGGTGTGGATAGACTTGTAATGCTTCTTACCGATTCATCGTCTATCAGGGACGTTTTGCTGTTCCCCACGATGAAACCTTTGGACTAATAACAAACTTAAACGGACTATGGAATTCCATAGTCCGTTGTTTATAGAAATTCAGTTATTGTGTGACTGGAAAAATCATAGAAACGAGGTGTGAAGGGTGTTTTTATTTATTTCTGCTCATGGCGACACTCTTGAAAAACGTTTTAATTATAAGGTTGGTTATCATAATGATTTTGCAGAGTTTCAATATTATCGTGATGTTTTTGATAATTCTAATGATTTCAAGCAAACATATTTTGAGGAGATTGATGGAGGCACATATAAGGGCGGTTTAACATCAATTGGCTATACTTCTGCGAAAGGTTGTTCGCTCGCTTTAGAGATAGATGGTGGCTTTCCGATTCCTGAATTAGCTGACATGGTTCTTTTAACCGATACATTAACAAAAGAAGCGTTTTATGATATTGTTAGGGCGTTTGAAAATTACCATAATACTAAATTTACTTATTTCAAAACATCCGTTGAAGGTGATTTGGATGTAGGCGGTCGAACTTTTTTGTCAATAGAATTGTTCGATAAGAAACCAACCGACTAATACTTTAACACTCCCCACTATTAAGCCCCTAGACTAATAACGAACTTAAACGGACTATGGAGTTCCATAGTCCGTTTTATCTTGCAAATTATTGTAGATTGTGATATAATTTAAAAAAAAGGAGAATTATTATGCAAAAGAAGCTTTATAAATCTAATACCGACAAAAAGATAGATGGTGTATGCGCAGGTGTTGGCGAATATTTTGATATTGATTCGACTGTAATTCGCCTTTTATGGGTTTTAGCAACACTATTTGTTGGCGCCGGTATATTGGCGTATATTGTAGCGGCACTTGTTATGCCACGCAAACCTGATTAAAATGTAGTTATTCTATAAAAGAAAAAGGACTATGCCTATAAAAGCGTAGTCCTTTTTATTTTGGCTAAGCTTTAAAGAAGATAAATGTGTTATAAAACTGTCTTTTATTTGCTAACGAAAGCAGACTAAAACTTAAGTTTATCAATAACAGTTGCTTTTTGTAAAGCTTTGTGTTATAATACTTAAAAACATATACTAGGTTTGTTATGCGCGTTTAAAAACCACGACAGGGTTCGAATCTTGTCACACAAGCCAGTGTATAATCAGAAAGCGTAATTTCCAAATAACCGACTATGAAAAGAGGCGTTGGAATGAGTAAAGATGGTGCAACTTTCGATACTAAAGAAATAACTGCCACTGACAGTTTGTGTGCAGAAAAAGCAGCGGAAAAGCTACCTATTAACGAGCTTCAGCACATTATCAGTAGTTTTGCAATTCAAGGAAAAGTTACCGGCGTTAAAGAAATCAATAAGGGTTATATTAACCGTACATATAGAATTAATACCTTGTCTGAGGCGGGACATATTCACAAATATCTTTTGCAGCGTATTAATACGAACGTGTTCCCAGATGTACAAGCCTTAATGAGCAATTTTGAGCTAACCACAAAGCATTTACATGAGAAACTTGATCTGCCGGGCAAACATTTGCGAGGAACGGTGCAAATGGTTCGTCCTCTTAAAGAGGGGGGCTCATTCTTTACAGATGAGACAGGCTGCTGGCGAATGTTAACCTATTTTGACCATGCCTGTTCGATGGATATACCAGATTGTCCTGAGACATTTTATTATGCTGGCGTTGCCTTTGGTAAATTTATAAAAGGCATGTCGGATGTTGATGTTAGTGAAATAAGGGAAGTAATTCCGAATTTTCATAACACGGTTAGTCGATATAACGATTTAGAAAAATCTATTTCAAAGGACCCCGTTGGTCGCGTTAAGGAAGTAGAAAAGGAAATTGAGTTTATTCGTGCACGTGCTGACAAATTTGGTCTTATCACCGATGCGCTTGATTCGGGTAAAATTCCTCTTCGAATTTGCCATAACGATTGTAACCTAAATAATGTTCTTTTTGATAATGAGACACGCCTTCCTGTGGCTATTATAGATTTAGATACTGTTATGCCTTCTTCTCCACTTTATGATTTTGGCGACAGT
Source organism: Acutalibacteraceae bacterium (assembly GCA_045536815.1). Classification (GTDB taxonomy): domain Bacteria; phylum Bacillota; class Clostridia; order Oscillospirales; family Acutalibacteraceae; genus UMGS1279. The sequence goes on from JAZSOH010000031.1 coordinate 2,173, forward strand.
ATGAGAATTGGCACAAATACAGCCAAGGACGATGAGAAGGATTTGTCAAAGGTTTCTTGTGATTTGAACCTCTATGAGCATTACGCACGTGGATATTTAGAGTCTTGCGGCGATATGTTAACGAAGGAAGAATTAGAGCTTTTGCCTTATGCTTCTTTGGTTATCACATCTGAAGATGGAATAAGGTTTTTAATGGACCATATTGACGGAGATACTTATTATCATATTTATTATCCGGGACAGAATTTAGACCGCTCACGTACACAGCTTAAACTTCTTGAAGATATGGAAAAGAAATTACCGCAAATAAAAGAAATTTTACAAAAAATATATCAAGATTTAGGTTTAGAAGTTCAAATTATTTAGTATGAAAAACTCGGAGGCACCATATGAAAAACCTTAGAGCGATTATCCCTGCCGCGGGTAAGGGAAGCCGTTTGCAAAAGATTAGTGGAGACCTTCCAAAAGCGATGGTCCCTGTTTTAAATACTCCAATGCTTGAAATTGTTCTTGAAAACATTGGGTTTATTGATGAAGAAGATGTTTATGTTGTTGTTGGCTGTGGCAAAGATAAGATAATAGAATATTTTGGCGAGCCGCTTCATTATATTGAACAAAAAGAGCAGCTTGGAACAGGACATGCTGTAATGGTGTGTGCCGACCAATTTACAAATTTTGACGGTAATGTTTTAGTTACTTTTGGTGATATGCCGCTATTTCGCCGTGAAGAGCTTGAGGCAATGTGTGAGCAGCACGAAAGAAATAATGCCGATTGTACACTTATGACGGCAGAAAATCCTGACCTTAAAATGTGGGCTCGCGTCGTTCGTGACGATACAGGGTGTTTTTCAAGAATTGTAGAGGGTAAGGATTGCACCGCAGAACAGACTAAAATTAAGGAGCTTTTCTCGGGTGTAATGGTATTTAACAGTAAATCTCTTTTTGAAATTCTACCGCTTATGGGTTGTAATAATGCTCAAAACGAGTATTATATTACAGAGATTCCCGAGCTTATGCTTAAAAAGGGTATGAAGGTTGATACATATTTCAATAGCGACGGTGATGATTTGCGTGGTATCAATTCTCCCGAAGACCTTGAAATGTGTGAAAAGGTTTTAAAAAGCCGTCAGCTCGTAACTGTTGGTTAATAAAAATAAACTAAGCACCCTATGACTTTTTGAAGTCATAGGGTGCTTTTAATTTTACTATTTATTAGAATTAAAGGTGTTAATCATTTGTAAAACGGCTTTTTTCTGTTCTGATGTAAGAGAAACCCAAGAATTGAAAAGTTCTTTTATTTCGGGAGTCATTTCTACCATATCACCATCAGCAAAAAATTGCGAAACTGTTATGCCGAAACCTTTACAAATTGCTTCCAAAGTGCTTATTGAAGGCAAGGTGTTTCTTCTGAAGATATTGGCTAGAGTAGATTCAGACAAACCGCATTCTTTTGATAAGCGGTATTCCGACCAACCGCGTTCATTTAAAAGTTTTCGAAGTCTTTCGTGTGTATCCATATCCTCGCCACCTTTCATAACTATATTTTACCTCTAAACTTAACGGCTTTATACACAATACTTGTAATATTTTTACCGTTATGTTAAACTGTATTATATAGTTAAGATGAAAGGGTGTATATAAAATGTTAAATGTTTTTACAGTTGCCTTTTTCGGACATAGATATATTGATAATCCTCTGGGGATTGAAGAATTACTTGAAGAGCATATACTGGAGCTTATTGAAAAACACGAGTATGTAGAGTTTTTGGTAGGTCGTAACGGAGAATTTGACCGCAGTGTTGCTTCTTCGGTGATACGTGTACGTAAAAATTATAGAGACGACAATAGTTCGCTTGTTTTAGTGCTACCGTATTTGACCGCTGAATATAATAACAACCAAAAAAACTTCGAAGATTATTATAGCAATATAGAGATTTCATATGCGGCTTCAGTGGCTTGTCCAAAAGCGGCTATACAAATTCGAAATAGGGAGATGGTAGATAGGGCAAATCTTATAATTTGCTATCTTAAACAAAGTGATGGTGGCGTACATAAAACTGTTAAATACGCAAATTTAAAAGGCATACCTATTATAAATCTGGCAGATATAGAAAAATCTTAAAAACCAGGTCAAAATTTTCGGTTATTGCATTTTGCTTATAATAATGTTATAATAAACCATAAATAAAAAAATTTACAAAGGTAGGTTAAAATATGGCACGAGAAATTGACAAGGTTTTTTATGGCGAAGAAAAAATTCAAATAGCATCGGGCTATATTTCAAAGACAAATATCCTTTTTGAAACAGAGGGGATAATAGCCGAGATTGAGGCTAAGGGAAGCGTAAAATTCTACGACACAGACGAGAATCTTCTTGACGAGGGAAGTGTTCCCGCCCAAACAGGCGGCAGAGAGGTTTATGAGGAAATCTACCCCAAATTAGACGGAAAAAGCATCACTTTAAGCTTTCCAGTTTACGAGTGGATAGATAATTACCCAAACTGCGATGGTGAGCATGACCGTTGGAGCACAAAAACAATCGGGTATGAATCCCTCACTTTTGACCTATTAGAAAAGAAAGTTAAAAAATAGATATTAAAAACGCTGTAAAAAATTTTACAGCGTTTTTTATTTTGCAATATCAATATATAAATATTCGCCCTGTAAAGTATAAGTATCTTCGAAACCTAGATTATAGCCTTTTTGTTTAATATATTTTTGTACGGGAGAATAGCTTTCAAAAATAAGTTCTACTAAAAGCTCGTCATCGATAGTTTTTTTCCCTAAATAAAGGCAAAGGGTTGCTTCATTATTTTTTACTGTATTATCTATAATCTCTTTATAGTTTTCGGGCAAGGTACCGTTTGAAATATTAATCGCATACTTATTTTTATAGCTATGCTTAGTAGAGTTACATATGGGATATAAAAGACTAGTGGATATTTGGTGGTCCTTTAAAAGCTCGTTTGTTGTAATATTGTAGTAATGATAAAAACAAGCATCACCACTATCGCCATCATCTAAGGTTACGTCAATCATATACCAATCGTTATCTATTTGAACGGCATTCCACATATGGAGAGTCTCTTGTGATTTTCCGCTTACAAGGGTTGTGTTTATTCCAACCATATTGCAAAGGAAAGAAAAAGCTTTTGAATATCCCTCACAAACCGCCTCGCCTAAAACAAGAGCACCATAAGATGTGAAGGAATGGTTCGATATATTACCGCTTTCAGAACCCTTGCGGTCGTAAGACACATTCTTTATTAAATAATCGTGTATAATACGTTCTTTTTCTGCGGCAGAGTAATTTATAGGAATATTATCTAAAACCGCCGTTACCTTCTTATTAAAGTTTTCAATTTGTCGGTTAATTGTTTTTCGGTCTGCTGCAATTTTAAGGTCGCCGGTTGCGGACAAATCGTCGGTCTTTTCACCATCTGTATAGTGGATAAAAAGAGTATTTACTATTTCACTTTTTGAGTTGTAAACAGTTTTCACTGTGGGAGAAACATAAAAAAACTCAGGATAATCGGTTAATACCTTTTGGAATATCAAAAGAATTTCGTCATTTGTTAAACCAAGATTTTTAAGGTCTACAATGTTTTGCGTTTCTTTAAGTTTTTTAAGGATTTTACCATAGGCCTTTTTTTCGGTTTTAGTAAGGTTTGAGTATTGGTATAAATTTTCCGCACTAAGTTTTTTATGAAGCGTTTTTATCGAAGAGCCGAGTTCAGCTAAAGTATATTCTTCTTCAATATTTACCGAGTCTTGCGGCTTACTGCTTGGTGGTGTATACGGCGCAGAGGTATGGTTTTCTTTCGAAGAGCTTTCTTTATTTTGCAAAGAGGTTGTTTCTCCGCCGCCCGAATTTAAAGTCTCATTCATTTTAGAAGAAACTTCGCTTTCATTCGAGGTGGTTGTTTGAGGTTTTTTATCCGAGGTCGTTAAATTTTCTTTTGAGGAAATATAATCATTAGAGCCTGAAGATGTATTAAAATTTGAGGAGGAAGGAGCCTTTGCTTTATCACAAGAAGCAAAGCAGAAAACCATAACAGATATAAGCAAAGCTACTATCGGTTTTTTCATAAAATACCTCCTCATTTAAGTTTAAATTAAGGTGTCTTTCACACCAATATATTATATAATAAAATACAATATGTGTCAACTTTGTTGCTTTTTAAAGAGGAGGGTGGTATAATATCAAAAAAAGGGGTGAAATATATGTCAAAAGCTAAAAATGATATAAAAACGGCAATAAAGTTTTTGCTTGTTGGTGTAATAAATACCCTTGTTGGCACTTCAGTAATGTTTTTATTTTACAATCTTTTACATTTAAATTATTGGTTTTCTTCTGCATCAAACTATATTGTGGGCAGTGTAGTAAGTTATTTTCTAAACAAATATTTCACCTTTAAAAATAATGAAAAATCTTTAAAACAGGTACTAACCTTTATTTTAAATATTTCTATTTGCTATTTTTTGGCATACGGCATTGCAAAGCCTTTTGCGGCCTTTATTTTAAGCGCCGCGCCTTTAAATATAAAGGAAAACGCTGCAATGCTTTTTGGTATGGGACTTTTTGTTGTATTTAATTATTTTGGTCAAAGGTTTATAGTTTTTAAGAAGGAGGAGTAAAATGAAACCAATTCTTTATATAGTTGTACCTTGCTATAACGAGCAAGAGGTTTTGCCAAAAACGGCCCCGATGTTTAAAAACAAAATATCAGAGCTTATTTCTCTTGAAAAGGTTAGTGAAAAAAGCAAGGTTTTGTTTGTAAACGACGGTAGCCGCGATAAAACCTGGGAAATAATAAAAACCTTGGCGGCGGAAAACGAATGTTTTGAGGGGCTTTCACTTAGCCGAAACAGAGGGCACCAAAACGCTCTTCTTTCGGGACTTATGGAGGCTAAAGAGCTTGCCGATATCACCATAAGCATTGACTGTGACGGGCAGGACGATATAAACGCAATGAACGAAATGGTAGACAGATACCTTGAGGGGTATGATATTGTTTACGGTGTTCGAAGTAGCCGAAAAACCGATACCGCTTTCAAAAGAACAACCGCTCAGGGCTTTTACAAGCTGCTTAATTTGATGGGTGTAGAGGTTGTATATAATCATGCCGATTATCGCCTTATGTCAAAACGCGCCCTTATGGCATTTAAGGATTTTAAAGAGGTCAACATATATCTTCGTGGAATGGTTCCGCTTGTGGGATTTAAAAGTACAACCGTTTACTATGAAAGGGAAGAAAGAATAGCAGGGGAGAGCCACTATCCTCTTAAAAAAATGTTATCCCTTGCCTTTGACGGAATTACAAGCCTTTCGGTGAAGCCGATAAGAATGGTTACCACACTTGGCTTTATAGTTTCTGTGATAAGCTTTTTGCTTATTATTTGGTCAATAGTGTGCTATTTTACAAATAGCAGCGTTGCCGGTTGGGCATCAATCATTTCTGTTATAGCCTTTCTTGGCGGCATACAGCTTATAAGCATTGGTGTTGTAGGAGAATATGTTGGGAAAATTTATCTTGAGGTAAAGGGAAGACCCCGATATATAATTGAAGATAAAACTTATTAAAAAAATACCACAAACCAGAAAAGGTTAGTGGTATTTTTTTAATAGCTAAATGCTATTTATTCATCGTTTTCTTTGTGTTCTAAAGCATATTGACAACATTGAAGAACTAATAGATTAAAAGAAATGTCATTTTCTGATGCAGTTTTATTCAATTCTTCGAAAAGAGATTCCGTAAAACGTATAGTGCGAGAAATATTGGCGCTTTTAAATTTATTATCAATTTTAAACATAATATCAACCCCCACTACAATAATATGACCAAAACACACTATATTTATATAACCATTTATGGTTGCACTTTTAAAAGAAATATGATATATTGATTGTAAAAGTGCTGGTGGAGGAATTCTATGATAAAGCGAATTGTTATAGCGGGAGGAAGAGATTACAACAATTATAATGAGCGAAGGCATTTATTGAATTTTGTATATCAAACATAGTTAAAGGGAATGAAATTATTGTTCTTTCAGGTGGCTGCAAAGGCGCGGATATGTTAGGGGAGCAGTACGCTAAAGAAAAGGACTACAAAATAGAAAGGTACGCGGCGAATTGGGAGAAATACGGTAAGGCTGCGGGGCCTATTAGAAATGAAGAAATGGCAAAGAAATGCGATTTTGTTATTTGCTTTTGGGACGGCAAAAGCAGGGGAACGAAGAATATGATAGAATGTGCAAAAAAAGAAAATAAACTTATTAAAATTTTCAAAATCTAATAATAACTCTTTAAAACACAAAGAACCTCGGCTATTAAGCCGAGGTTCTCATTCTTTATAAAACTTATTTACCCATTTCTTCAATTACTTTACGCATATCTTCTACGCCTTCGCCCGTAACAGATGAAAAGAAAATCTTTTTAATATCTTTAGGTAAAAAATCAAGTTCTTTTTCCAGCGCCGCCTCACGAGCGGACCTTTCGCCCTTATTGAGCTTATCGCATTTAGTTAGCACAACTGTAAATTGATAATCGGTGGAGAGCAAAAAGTTTAGCATATCTATATCGTCGGCGGTTGGGCTATGTCGCATATCAATAAGCGCGAAAACCGTTTTAATATTTCGGTTGCTTCCAAAATAGGTTTCCATAAGCTCGGCAAAGCGCATTTTTTCGGCTCCCGAAATTTTTGCATAGCCGTAACCCGGCAAATCAACAAGGCGCAGATTTTCAAGCCTATAAAAGTTTATGGTAATTGTTTTTCCCGGTTTTGTACTAACCCTTGCGAAAGACTTTCTTCCAAGCACTTTGTTTATAAGGCTTGATTTACCAACGTTTGAGCGTCCGGCAAAGCAAAGCTCGGGCAGGGTAGATTCAAAAAACTGCGACGGATTACCAAAAGCCGCTTCAAAGCTAACATTATTATAGTTCATTCTCTCACACCTTTTTATTTTGGTTATGCTCTTGCAATATCAGAAAAAGCTTTTTTCTCGCCTGTAATTTTAATGTCGGAAAGGCCGTTTGACGAGCCTATTTCATAGCAAAGTGCGGTTTTTAAAACTGTGTCGATATCCTCTGCGATAACAAAGGTTATATTCTCTTTCACCTTTTTATCTATATCCTTTAAATTTGGCTCATTTTCTTTAGGAATAATAACCGTTTTAACACCTGCGCGGTATGCCGCCATTGTTTTTTCATTTAGTCCACCAATAGCTAAAACTCTTCCTCGAATGGTGATTTCGCCTGTCATAGCAACAGTGTTTTTAACTTTGTTACCTGTTAAAGCCGAAACAAGAGCGGTTGTTATTGTTACACCTGCCGAAGGTCCATCTTTGGGAACCGCCGCTTCGGTGGCGTGTATATGAATATCCTTTGTTTTATAAAAATCGGGGGCTATACCAAGCCTTTCGGCATTTGCTCTTACAAAGGTAACTGCCGCTTTTGCAGATTCCTTCATAACATCGCCAAGTGAACCCGTAAGCTCTATTTTGCCGCTACCCTCAACCGCTAAAACCTCAAGCTGCATAATTTCGCCGCCAACCTGTGTCCAGGCAAGGCCGTTTACAATGCCAACCTCATCGGTAGGTAAAATTTGTTCGGCGGTGTATTTTTTTGTGCCCAAAAACTCTTCAAGTGTTTTTGCGTTTACAACGACCTTTTTAGCTTCGCCTTCGGCAACCTTTTTTGCAACCTTACGGCAGAGCCTTGCAATCTCCCTTTCAAGTCGGCGAACACCCGCTTCGCGCGTGTAGTAGTCAATAATGCCAAACAGCGCCGCATCATCAAATTTAATATTTGCCGACGAAAGACCGCTTTTAACCATTTGTTTTTTTACTAAATAGTTTTTGGCGATTTGGAATTTATCCTCCCTTGTATATCCGGGCAGTTCTATTAAATCCATTCTGTCCAAAAGGGGAGCAGGGATGTTCGAAACATTATTAGCGGTAGTTACAAAGAAAATATCGCTAAGGTCAAAGGGAAAATCTATGAAGTGGTCAACAAAGGTGCCGTTTTGTTCAGAGTCGAGCGCCTCTAAAAGAGCGGAGGCAGGGTCACCTTTATAATCAGAGGCAAGCTTGTCAATTTCGTCTAAAAGAATAAGGGCATTCATACTACCCGCATCCTTAACCGCCTTCATAATTTTACCGGGCATAGCGCCGATGTAGGTTTTTCTATGGCCTCTGATTTCGGCCTCATCGTGAATTCCACCAAGTGAAATTCTTTCAAAGCTTCTGCCCATACTTTTGGCAAGTGATTTGGCAATAGAGGTTTTACCAACTCCCGGAGGGCCCGCAAGGCATAAAATTCTACCCTTAGTTTCGGGATTTAAGGAATAAACAGCAATACTTTCTAAAATTTGCTCCTTAACCTTATTTAGCCCGTAATGTTCTTTTTCTAAAATCTTTTCTGCCTTTTTTATATCAAGCTGAAGCTTGTCCTTTTTACCAAAGGGAAGCGCGAGGCAGGTGTCAAGATAAATTCTGACAACTGTACCTTCGTGTGAGCCGGGTGGCATTTTAGAAAGCTTACTAACTTCGTTTCTTAAAATTTCTTTAACCGAGTCGGGAGCCAAAGAGCTTTCGATTTTTTGATAGTAAGCATCAAACTCATTTTCGCCTTCGTCACCGTAAAGCTCACTGTTTATTGCCTTTAGCTGTTCTCTTAAATAGAAATCCTTTTGATTATCGTCAATTTGCTTTCTGGTTTTTTGATTTATTTTTGAATCGATTTCGCAAATTTCAATTTCCCTTATTAGTATATCTAAAACAATTTCAAGAGCTTTAATGCTATTTGTCTGTTCTAAAACGTACTGCTTATCATCTACAGGAATAGGCATATTTGCCGCAATAAATTCCGACAAAAAGTCAGGACTGTTTGTAGAAGACACAGTATTTTTAATATCCTTAGGCATTTTGGGGTTGAAGGAAGAAAACTTTAAAAATGAGTCCTGAACCTTTCTAACCAGCGCATCTTTATAAGATGCTTTTGCGCGTGACTTAGTCTCTTTCAAAACCTCTACAGTTGCAAAAATGCCACCGTTTACTTCTTCGAAGCCTATAAGCTTTGCCTTTGAAACACCCTCAACCAAAACCCTTACACAGTTGTCGGGCAAACGCAAAATTTGTCTGATTCTGCCTATAACACCGATTTTGTACAAATCCTTCTTTTCGGGATTTTCAACATCTGCATCCTTTTGGGAAACAAGAAAAACAGTTCTGTCAGTGTTCATTGCGGTATCAACCGCCGCGAGAGAAACCTTTCTGCCAATATCAAAATTTATAACATCGTGTGGAAATACAACAAGTCCCCTGAGCGGAATAAGGGGGAGATAGGCTGTATTTTCTACATCGCAAAAAACATCTTCTTTAATGTCTATATTGTTTTTAAACGCCATAATATCCTCCAAAACTAATAGTATATAACATTATAAACGATTTAACCTTTTCCGTCAACAATTAAATATTGGAACGGGTACTACAAAAGTAAAACATTACCATATTTTTTGTCCGTGTAAATTAGGTGTAAAAAGAGTTAACGAATTATTTTAAAAAAACTTAAAAATTACCCTTGACAACGCTAAATAAATGATTTATAATGTTATACTGTCTAATGATGGGTACATATCACTTATTTTTAAAAATAAGTGGGTGGGGGAGTTATGCCTTTCTCACAAAATATGTGGTATTTACGGGGGTTTTGGTCTACTTTTTTACCAAAAATTACCCACGTAAAAACCTGTCACTATAAGCAAACACGAATAATCCGAACCTGCCTAAAGGCAAAATTTCGGTGATTTTCGGTTTGTTATCATTCGTAGGCGCTAGCCTTACGAATTCTTTCGCACCAAAAATCACACAAAATTTTGCTCATTTTAGGTCGTAGAATTTTGTGGGTATAGGATTTTTGACTGTGCGAGGCATAAAACACAGTGAATCCTGACGGATTCGCGAGTATTTTAACAAAGCAAAGGCGAAAATCCTCCCCTCAAAATCAGGTTCGGATTATTCGCGTTTGCTTAATCGATGCGATAAATATTAAGGAGTGATGAAAGCTTATGGCGCCAAAAAAGGTAATGCTTGGAGGCAATGAGCGTATGAGTTTCTCTAAAATCAATGAAGTTATCGACATGCCTAACCTCATTGAAGTACAGAAAAATTCATACAAATGGTTTATTGAAACAGGTCTGAAAGAAGTTTTTGAGGAGATGTCTTCGATTACTGACTATTCAGGCAACCTGCAGTTAGATTTTATCGATTACAGGCTGGATGATACTCCTAAGTACAATGTTACAGAATGTAAAGCGCGTGATACAACATATGCCGCACCTCTTCGTGTTCGCGCACGTCTTCTTAATAAAGAGACTGGCGAGATTAAAGAAAACGAAGTGTTCATGGGCGAGTTCCCGCTTATGACTGAGTCGGGCACATTTGTTATCAACGGTGCAGAACGTGCTATTGTTTCTCAGCTCGTTCGTTCTCCCGGCGCATATTTCGGCACAGACGACCGTAACGGCAAAGAATTTTGGACTTCTACCATTATTCCTAACCGTGGTGCTTGGCTTGAGTATGATACTGATATGCATGACGCTGATGTTATCCATGTACGTATCGACAAAAACCGCCGTTTCCCTCTTACTACATTCATTCGTTCTTTGGGTGCGTTTACCGATATCGGTCTTTCTGCAAACCACGAGATTACTGATGTACTTGGTGAAGATGAGCGTTTGTTTGCAACTCTTGAAAAAGATACTTCGACAAACACCGAAGCCGCTCTTATTGAGGTTTACAAAAAACTTCGTCCCGGTGAGCCTGCTACCGTTGATGGTGCTAAAAACCATCTTCAACAACTCCTTTTCGATGCAAGACGTTACGAGATTTCTCGCGTAGGACGTTATAAATACAATAAAAAGCTCTCTATTGCTTCCAGAATTGAAGGCCGTACACTTGCTGCCCCTGTAGCCGACCCTATGACAGGCGAGGTTTTATTCGAGGCAGGCGCCCTTCTTAGCCGTGAGGATGCAGAGCTTATCGGTGCAAAGGGTGTTAAATCGGTTGTTTTGGCACTTACCGATAACGAGGGCAATACACGCGAGTTCAAGGTTCTTTCAAGTGGCATGGTTGACCTTAAGAACTTTGTTAGCGAAGCAGTATATAACGAGGTTTACGCAAAAGGCGTTAACGAGTGGGTTTCTTTCGGCGTTTTGAAGGAAATTCTTGAAAATACAAATAATGACGAAGAGCTTATTTCCGCCATTTTAGAAAATGCAGATGCTTTAGTTTCCAAACATGTTACTGTTGACGATATTTTGGCAACTGCAAACTACTTCTTGGGTCTTCCTCACGGAATAGGCTCGGTTGATGATATCGACCACCTTGGCAACCGTCGTATCCGTTCGGTTGGCGAACTTTTACAAAATCAGTTCCGTATCGGTCTTTCCAGAATGGAGCGTAGCATTAGAGAGAAGATGACTTTACAGTCGCAAGACGTTGAAGCAGCAACTCCTCTTTCACTTATCAACGCTCGTCCTGTTAGTGCCGCTATTAAAGAGTTCTTTGGTTCATCACCTCTTTCTCAGTTTATGGACCAAACCAACCCTCTTTCCGAGCTTACACACAAGCGCCGTCTTTCTGCGCTTGGCCCCGGTGGTTTGTCAAGAGACCGCGCAAGCTTCGAGGTTCGTGACGTTCACTACAGTCACTATGGCCGTATGTGTCCTATCGAAACTCCTGAAGGTCCTAACATTGGTCTTATTTCCTACCTTGCAACCTTTGCAAGAATAAATGAATATGGCTTTATTGAGGCTCCTTTCCGCCGCGTAGACAAAAAGACCGGCAAGGTGCTTGATGAAGTATGCTATATGACTGCTGATGAAGAAGATGCATATATCGTAGCTCAGGCTAACGAGCCGCTTAACGAAGATGGCACCTTCAAAAACCCAAGGGTTAATGCACGTTATCGTGACCGCTTTATGGAAGTTGAAAGCGAACGCGCCGACTTTATGGATGTTTCGCCTAAGATGGTTGTTTCTGTTGCAACCGCTATGATTCCCTTCCTTGAAAACGACGATACCAACCGTGCTCTTATGGGTTCAAACATGCAGAAGCAGGCTGTTCCGCTTCTTAAAACAGAAAATCCTTACGTTGGTACAGGTATGGAGTACAAGGCCGCTGTTGACTCGGGTGTTGTTGTACTAGCTAAGGCCGACGGTATTGTTAAAAGGGTTTCTGCCGACAAGATTACCATTAAGCAAAACGATGGTGAAGTTGTTGATTATGAGCTTATTAAGTTCCTTCGCTCTAACCATGGTACCTGTATTAACCAAAGACCTATTGTAAATGAAGGTCAGGTTATTAAAGCAGGTGAGGTTATTGCCGACGGTCCTGCAACCTCCAACGGTGAAATAAGCCTTGGTAAGAATGCTCTTATCGGCTTTATGACCTGGGAAGGTTATAACTACGAGGACGCTGTTTTGATAAATGAGCGCCTTGTTCGTGATGATGTTTACACCTCTATTCATATTGAGGAGTTTGAAATTGAGGCCAGGGATACAAAGCTTGGACCTGAAGAAATCACCCGTGATATTCCTAACGTAGGTGAAGATGCTCTTAAAGACCTTGACGAGCGCGGTATTATCCGTGTAGGTGCCGAGGTTCGTTCGGGCGATATTTTGGTTGGTAAGGTTACACCTAAGGGCGAAACCGAGCTTACCGCAGAAGAAAGACTTCTGCGCGCTATATTCGGCGAGAAGGCAAGGGAAGTTAGAGATACATCTCTTCGTGTTCCTCACGGTGAATATGGTACAGTTGTTGACGTTAAGGTGTTCTCGCGTGAAAATGCATCAGAATTAAGCCCCGGCGTTAACCTTGTTGTACGTTGCTATATCGCTCAAAAGAGAAAAATCTCTGTCGGCGATAAAATGGCAGGTCGTCACGGTAATAAGGGTGTTGTTTCGAGGATTTTACCCAGCGAGGATATGCCATATCTTAAGGACGGCACACCGCTTGATATCGTTCTTAACCCCCTTGGTGTTCCTTCACGTATGAATATTGGACAGGTTCTTGAGGTGCATTTAGGTTATGCCGCAGCCGCTTTGGGCTGGAAGGTTTGCACACCTGTTTTTGATGGCGCACACGAGTCTGACATTCGCGAGTGCTTCAAAATGGCTAACTGCATCCACGATGAATATGTTGACCGTGCAGATATGCCTCTTGATAGCGGTTATGAAGCCGATGAAAGCAAAATCGACGGTAAATTTACACTTTATGACGGACGTACAGGTGAGAAATTCGATAATCCTGTAACCGTTGGTTATATGTATTACCTAAAACTCCATCACCTTGTTGATGATAAGATTCATGCCCGTTCTACCGGTCCTTACTCACTTGTTACTCAACAGCCTCTTGGCGGTAAGGCACAGTTCGGTGGTCAGCGTTTTGGTGAGATGGAAGTTTGGGCTCTTGAAGCTTACGGTGCTGCATATACGCTTCAGGAAATCTTAACAGTTAAGTCCGACGACGTTGTAGGACGTGTTAAGACCTATGAAGCTATCGTTAAGGGACAAAATGTTCCCGAGGCAGGAATTCCTGAATCATTTAAGGTTCTTATTAAGGAACTTCAGTCTCTTGCTATTGACGTTAAGGTTCTCGATAAAGATAAGAACGAAATCGACCTAAAACAAAACTTTGACGATGATGAGTTTGATTTTGTTCCCGTATCTCTCCCCGAGGATGACATAGCTTTTGAAGAAAAAAATGTTGCCGACAGTTTTGAAGGTTATGGTCTTCAGGATGAAAATGGCGAAGACATTGTAGAAGAAAACGACTCTTTCGAGTCTGACGAAGATAATCTGTAATTTAGGAGGAACGCATAATGGATTGTATAGAGTTTGAATCAATAAAAATCGGTTTAGCGTCACCTGAACAGATTAGAAGCTGGTCTCATGGAGAGGTTACTAAACCCGAAACAATTAACTACAGAACACTTAAACCCGAAACAGGCGGTCTTTTCTGCGAAAGAATTTTTGGACCCCAAAAGGACTGGGAATGTCATTGCGGAAAGTATAAGAGAATTCGCTACAAGGGTAAGGTTTGCGAACGCTGCGGTGTTGAAGTTACACGTGCAAAGGTTCGCCGTGAGAGAATGGGTATCATTGAACTTGCTGCCCCCGTTTCTCATATTTGGTATTACAAAACTATTCCTTCAAGACTCGGTCTTACACTTGACGTAACACCCAGAGTTTTGGAGCAGGTACTTTATTTCTCACAGTATATCGTTACTGACCCCGGTAGCACACCGCTTGAGAAAAAGCAGCTTTTGACCGAAGCTCAGTATAGAGATTACAGAGAAAAATATGAAGACGATTTCGAGGCAGGAATGGGCGCCGAGGCTATAAAGAAGCTTTTGGAAGAAATTGACCTTGAAAAGACCTGTGCAGAGCTTCGTGAGGAGCTTGAAAATGCAAGTAACCAAAAGGCAACCCGTATTTTAAAGCGTCTTGAGGTTTTAGATGCATTCCGCGTTTCAGGCAACCGTCCTGAGTGGATGATTATGGAATGCTTGCCGGTTATTCCGCCCGATATTCGTCCTATGGTACAGCTCGATGGTGGTCGTTTTGCTACTTCTGACCTTAACGACCTTTATCGCCGTGTTATCAACCGTAACAATCGTCTTAAGAGGCTCTTAGAGCTCTCTGCTCCCGACATTATTGTTCGCAACGAGAAGAGAATGCTTCAAGAGGCGGTTGACGCTCTTATTGATAACGGCCGTCGCGGTAAACCTGTTACAGGACCTAATAACCGTCCTTTAAAATCCCTCTCGGATATGCTTAAAGGTAAACAGGGTCGTTTCCGTCAAAACCTTCTTGGTAAGCGTGTTGACTATTCGGGCCGTTCGGTTATCGTTGTTGGACCTGAACTTAAGATGTATCAGTGCGGTCTTCCTAAAGAGATGGCACTTGAGCTCTTTAAACCTTTTGTTATGAAGCGTCTTGTTAAAACAGACGTTGTAAACAATATTAAAACTGCCAGAAAGATGGTAGAACGCGCAGACCCACAGGTTTGGGATGCTTTGGACGTAGTTATTAAGGAACATCCTGTTCTTTTAAACCGTGCTCCTACACTTCACCGTCTTGGTATACAGGCGTTTGAACCTGTTTTGGTAGAAGGTCGTGCACTTAAACTCCATCCTCTTGTATGTACCGCATACAACGCCGACTTCGACGGCGACCAGATGGCTGTTCACGTACCCCTTTCTGCAGAGGCACAGGCAGAGGCAAGATTCTTAATGCTTGCTGCAAACAACCTATTAAAGCCTTCTGACGGAAAACCTGTTGCAGTTCCTACGCAGGATATGGTGCTTGGTTCTTATTACCTTACCATTGTTAAGGATGATGAGAAGGGTGCTCCTTATAAAGACGAGGCAACAGGAGAGATGCGTTATCGCACCTTTAGAGACGAAGATGAGGCAATTATGGCCTATCAAACAGGCAATTTAGGACTTCACAGTCTTATTAAGGTTCGTATGACA
Organism: Acutalibacteraceae bacterium; assembly: GCA_045536815.1. Classification (GTDB taxonomy): domain Bacteria; phylum Bacillota; class Clostridia; order Oscillospirales; family Acutalibacteraceae; genus UMGS1279. The sequence goes on from JAZSOH010000031.1 coordinate 17,711, forward strand.
GGTAAAAACCATAAGGGCGAGGATATTTCTCGTATAATTTTTGCTACTGTTGGTTTCCTTATTTTCAACAAATCAATTCCCCAAGACCTTGGTACAGTAGACCGTACAGTTGAGGGTCATGAGCTTGACTTAGAGGTTCCCGTATTTGATAAGAAGGGCAACGTTAATAAGATTGACAAGAAAAAGCTTGGCAGAATTATTGACGACTGTATCCGTGTTCACGGAACCAGTGAGGCAGCTATTGTTTTGGATAATATTAAAGCAACTGGCTTTAAATATTCAACAAAGGGTGCTATCACCGTTGCCGTTCAGGATGCCGTTATTCCGCCCGCAAAGGCAGAAATTTTGGCCGAGGCTGAAAGAAAGGTTGCAAAAAGCAATACCCTCTTTAAGCGTGGTCTTCTCAGTGACGAGGAAAGAAGCCGTCAGGTTATCGAAATCTGGAATCAGGCTACAGAAGACGTTGCAGATGCTCTTAAGGGCAACCTTGATGAATTCAACCCAATCTTTATGATGGCTGATTCGGGCGCTCGTGGTTCTATGAGCCAGATTCGTCAGCTTGCAGGTATGCGTGGTCTTATCGCCAATACTGCAGGTAAGGTTATCGAAGTTCCGATTCGTGCTAACTACCGTGAAGGACTTAACGTACTTGAGTACTTTATTTCTTCTCGTGGTGCTCGTAAAGGTCTTGCCGATACTGCTCTTCGTACCGCCGACTCGGGTTACCTTACCCGTCGTTTAGTTGACGTTTCGCAGGATGTTATCGTTCGCGATGAGGACTGCGGAGCAAAAGAAGGTCTTGTAATCCGTGAGATTAAAGAGGGCAACAACGTTTTGGAACCTATTTCTGAACGTTTAATTGGCCGTTATTTACTTGAAGACTTTACCGATGAAAACGGTAATGTTTTGGTTGACTGTGATACAATGGTTACTAAAGAGGGTGCAGAGCTTATCGAGGCAAAGCTTGCCGAGAAGCCTGAGCAAGAAAGATTCGTTAAGATTCGTTCAATCCTCAACTGCCGCTCACATCACGGCGTATGTAAAATGTGTTACGGTGTTAACCTTGCAACAGGTACACCTGTTACAGTAGGTGAGGCGGTAGGTATTATTGCTGCCCAGTCTATCGGCGAGCCCGGTACACAGCTTACAATGCGTACCTTCCATACCGGTGGTATTGCATCTACCGAAGATATTACACAGGGTCTTCCCCGTGTTGAAGAACTTTTCGAAGCTCGTAGACCTAAACGTGCAGGCGTTATCAGTAAATGCGCAGGTACTGTTACAGTTTCCGAGGAGAAGAGAAACAAGGTTGTTATTGTAAATGGCCAAAATGCACAGGGTGAACCTGTTGAGGAGCGTATGGTTATTCCTGTTGGTGCGCATCTTCGCGTTACCGATGGTGATGTAGTTAAGAAGGGTCAACCCCTTGTTGACGGCGCTATTGCTCCGCAAGATATTCTTGAAGTTCTTGGCGAAGAAGCTGTTCAAGACTATATTATCGAGCAAATTCAGGCAACCTACCGTACACAGGGTGTTGATATCAACGATAAGCATATCGAGGTTATTATCCGTCAGATGATGCGTAAGGTTACTGTTTCGGATGCAGGAAGCACCGAGCTTCTCCCACTTTCAAGGGTTGAAAGAAGCGACTTTATCGCTGTAAGAGAAAGCATTAAACAGCGTATTGCCGCAGGTGAAACCGATCTTGTTCTACCTACCTGTACACCTGTGCTTTTAGGTATAACAAAGGCATCTCTTGCTACCGATTCCTTCCTTTCTGCCGCTTCGTTCCAAGAGACAACTCGTGTTCTTACCGAAGCTGCAATTCAAGGAAAGAGCGACCCGTTATTTGGTCTTAAAGAGAACGTTATCATTGGTAAACTTGTTCCTGCCGGTACCGGTATGAAGGTTTATAATGACCGCGCAAAAGCTTTTCTTGAAGAGTTAGAAGCTCAAAAGGTAAAGAATTTTGAAGAGACTGTTTATGCCGAAGTTTTGGAAGAAACCGAAGCTGAGGCAGAGGTAGTAGAAAGCGAAGAGACTTCTACTGAAGAATAAAAGTTTAAAAACTCATAAAAACTCTTGACAAAAGGGAATTTTGAGTGTAAAATGTGTTATTGTGTGGAAATATGGTTATTTCCGTAAAAACAAATTAAAGTTAGGTTGGGGGCAACACCCCCAGCCTGACCGTATTTTGATTTTGGTATATCGCCGAAAGGCTTTATATAGCGGTAAAACAGGTTAAGGCCGGTTTTATTTGCGAAAAATCTATATAGGAGGTGTAACATGCCAACCTTTAACCAGTTAGTGCGTAACGGTCGTGAGACAATCGTTAAAAAGGCCAAGGCTCCTGCTCTTTTGAAGGGTTATAACTCAATGAAGCGTCAGCCTACCGACCAAGAGTCTCCTCAAAAACGTGGCGTATGTACCGCGGTTAAAACCTCAACACCTAAAAAGCCTAACTCTGCGCTTAGAAAAATTGCCAGGGTACGTCTTTCAAACGGTATTGAAGTTTCTGCTTACATTCCCGGTATCGGCCATAACTTACAGGAGCATAGCGTTGTTTTGATTCGTGGCGGACGTGTTAAGGACTTGCCTGGTGTTCGTTACCATATTATTCGTGGTACTTTGGATACACAAGGTGTTGCGAACAGAATGCAGTCCCGTTCCAAATACGGCGCAAAGAGGCCAAAGGCCAACGCTAAGTAAGCAATTTTTTAAACGACGAAATCCTCTGCTGCAAGTACCAAAAGCAGCGGCGTTAATATATATTTTCGCCTTTGCTTGGTGCCACGGGATGTTAGTCACTCGAGTACCTAAGATATCATATATGTGAAGGAGGGAAGTGAAGTGCCAAGAA
>JAZSOH010000006.1:0-17022 GCA_045536815.1 Acutalibacteraceae bacterium
TTTGCCCTTACAAAAAGAGAAATTTTTGTTTCGCCTAAGCCGCGAAGCGCCGTTATCCTAACGGATTACAAGCGACAAGGCAACGGCAAACGGAAATTTAACTTTTGTAAGGTATGACAGGTTCAAGTCCTGTCACACTAAGTAAAGAGCTGCAAAATGCGGCTCTTTATTTTTTGGTAAACGATTTCTAATCTATAAATTATGTAAAACACTGTATGGGTTAAAACATACTTTTTATGTATATAGGTAGCTTTACTTCATATTGAACTTTTTTTAATAGTATGATATAATTTTTAAAAACTTTAAAAAGGTGTAATTATGGTAGATATCTGGACTCGCCTAAAGGGTGAAAATAAACCGATTTTATTATATGGCTCTGGCTCTGGCGCAGAAAAAATATATGCCGAACTGCAAAGAAATGGCATAGAGATAAGCGGTGTTTTCGCTAGTGATGGGTTTAGAAAGAAAAGAAAATTTAAAAATTTTGATATAATAACCTTTACTAAAGCAAAAGAAGTTTTCGGTGATTTTTTAGGGCTTTTTGCTTTTGGCTCAAATACTGATGAGGTTATTTTGGTCGTTAAAGAGATGATGAAAAAAACTGAGATTTTGGTTGCCGAAATGCCGGTTTGCGGGGAGGAGCCTTTCAGTATTTCCTATGCAAGAAAAAATGCAGAAAAGCTTAGAGAGGTTTATAACCTTTTGGCCGATGAACATTCGAAAAAGGTTTTTGAGCAAACTGTTCTTTTTAAGCTTGACGGCGATATAAACAGGCTTTTTTCTTGTGAAACAAGCGAAGACGAGGCGTTTTTAAATATTTTAAAGCTCAAAAAAGGGGATAGCTTTTTGGACCTTGGCGCGTATAACGGCGATACCGTTTTAGATTTTGTTAACAGGGTAGGGGAATTTTCGCACATAACTGCAGTAGAGCCAGACAAAAAAAGCTTTGAAAAACTGTGCCTTAATACAAAGCATTTAGATATAAACAAAATAAATGCCGCAATTTCGGAAAAATGCGGCGAAATTCCGTTTTCATTCAAAGGGTCCAGAGGCTCGGTATACGGTGGTAGTGATAGGGCGAAGGCGATAACAGTCGATAGCCTTGGCAAAAAGTTTAATTATATTAAATTCGATGTTGAGGGGCAGGAGCTTTCGGCAATTTTGGGCGCCGAAAAGCTAATTTCAGAGCATAAACCCAAAATGCTTATTTCTTGTTACCACAAGATAAGCGATTATTTTGAAATTCCTCTTGCAGTGCTTAAAATCAGACCCGATTACAAGCTTTATATGAGGCATTATCCATATATTCCCGCTTGGGACACGAATTTTTATTTTGTATAAAAAACACCGCAACATTTAGCAATTGTTGCGGTGTTTTTGATTTTCTAAATTTTTATAATTTTAGTTTCTTTAATCTCGTTTATAGAGTATTTTTTGATAATTTCCTCTGCTTTTTTGTAGGCGTTCATATTGCCTAAACTTTGCGGAGAATGTGAGTCAAAGCCAATTATAACAGGAACTTTGGTTTCGCCTGCGACCTCCCAAAACTGTTCATTAGGGTAATGTCTATCTTCCCTTATGCCTAAAAGGTTAATTTCGATTGGAATATTCAGATTTTTTGCCTCAAGGCAAAGCCTTTTTATTTCTGATTTATACAACCTGTCATCACCTGTGAAATTACATAAATCGGGATGGGCGAGATAGGTGAAAACCCCTGTTTTAAGGCCCTCAATTACTTCGTCAACGTACCTGGAAAGAATATTTTTATCGTCGTGCTTTCTTGCTACATAAAATCCGTTTGGATATTCGTTATTTATAAAGTGTTGCCCTAAAATCAAATATTCGGCACCCAAATCTTTAGCCATTTTAAGCATATCTTTAAAGTATAAAGGATAATATTCCATTTCAAATCCAATAAGAATTTCTATCTCATTTTTATACTCTTCTTTTAAGGAGTTAAGGGTATCAATATACCGCTTTTTGTCCTTTTCAAAAAGGCGGTAATGAGACACATATCCATCAGGGAAAATGCAGGGCGAATGTTCCGAAAATCCTAAAGTTTTAAAACCATTTTCGATAGCGTTTTCTACATATTCCCTAGGGTTTCCAATAGCGTGGTCACAAAAATTAGAATGGGTGTGCAGGTTGAAAAGCATAGTTTAACAGTCCTTTTAAAGAAGAGAAATTTGTATAGACTAAATTTAGTTTTCTTTTATATATGCGGCAATAATTTCGCCGTATACCATATTGTGATAATCTTCGGTAGGATATACCGTTTCAGGAATAGTATTATCCAAAAAACATTCTTTTTTAAGCTTTTCTGAATAAAGTTTTTTGCAAACAAGAACAAGCCTTGCTTCGTTAAAATATGGCGCACCGGTTTCCTCATCAAAAACAGTAGTAAGACCTGTCGCTTTAATTTTATCTAAATCTCTGCCCGACTTTCTTCCACAAATGGTGTGAGGAGCTTTGTTTTCACCTAAAAAGCAGAGTGTATAATAATCTTCCTTTTCGACGAAGTCCATTGTGTATCTTTGGGGTCTGATGGCTGCAATAGCAACGGGCTTATTCCACATAACACCTGTAAAGCCCCAACTTGCTGTCATAGTGTTGAGCTTATCGCGATTTCCTGCGGTAATAAGCATCCATTCGTTGCCTACCGAATTCATAAAGTTTTCTTTTAAATCATAAACATTTATTTTTTTATAAGACATAAAAACCACCCTTGTCAAAAAATTAAGCCGACAATACTGCCGACTTAAATTTATATTATTATTTGTGAAAAAATATTACTCATCCTTCATTCTTGAAAGGACAATTTCGTACCCATCATTACCATAGGTAAGCGAACGGTTTACGCGGCTGATTGTAGCGGTACTAGCGCCCGTTGCGGCAACGATATCGTTATAAAGCTGCTTATTTTTAAGCATACGGGCAACCTCAAGCCTTTGAGAAAATGATTTAATCTCTTTTATTGTACAAACATCTTCAAAAAATTTGTAGCACTCATCAACTGTTTCAAGAGCTAAAACCGCTTTGAAAAAATTATCGGTCATTTCATTTTTAAGTTTTATCATAATACATCCTCCAGATCTCTGAAAACTGTAGTAATTCACCGTATTTTTATATTACCACTTTAAATCATAAAAGTCAACAAGATTTTGTTAAAATTTATATTTATAATACAAAAACTGCTCATTTAATTGTTGCATTTATATAAATATTTAAAATTATATAAAAAAATAAATAAAATGTTAAAATAATGGTTGTAATTTGAGTGAAAATTTGAGATAATAGAATTACTAATATGTATTATAAAATGAGGAAGTATGTAATGACGAATTTTGAAAAAATGGCAGAGCTTTTACTGCCCTCGATAGATAAGGCACCAAACTATTATGAAGAACTTTATCCGCAAAGGAATTTGCCTGAGGGTGCGGCAGTTACAAGAATTGCGCCAAGCCCTACGGGTTATCTTCATTTGGGGACCTTATTTATGGCGCTTGTTAATAGAATTACTGCAGACAGTACAGGCGGCACTATGTTTATTCGTATTGAGGATACCGATAAAAAGCGTGAGATTTCAGGCGGTATTGAAGATATAGTTAGCGGCCTTTACCATTTTGGCGTTATAATTGACGAAGGCTTTACAAATGATGGGCAAAAAGGCGAGTACGCACCATATAAGCAGAGTAGCCGAGCAGAGATTTACCAGTGCTATGTTAAAGAGCTTTTAAAGCAAGGTCTTGCATATCCTTGTTTTTGTACTGCGGAAGAATTAGAGGCAGTTCGTGCAGAACAGGAAAAGAATAAAATCCGTACCGGTTATCACGGCAAATGGGCTAAGCATAGGGATATTACCTTTGAAGAGGCGAAGGCGCTTATAGATGAAGGAAAGCCTTATGTTATAAGACTTAAATCGGGTGGCAGTGAAGATAGAAAGGTTGTTTTCACCGACGGAATAAAAGGTAAAATTGAAATGCCTGAAAATGATGAGGACTTTGTTTTACTTAAATCTGACGGAATTCCCACCTACCATTTTGCCCACGCGGTTGACGACCATCTTATGAGAACAACCCATATTATTAGGGGTGACGAGTGGATTTCTTCTACACCTAAGCATCTTGAGCTTTTTAAAGTTTTGGGCTTTAAAACTCCAAAATACGCTCACGTTGCGCCTATTATGAAGCTTGATAATGGAAATAAAAGAAAAATATCTAAAAGAAAAGACCCAGAGGCAGCTGTTAGATATTTTGTTGAACAGGGCTTTCCGGCAGAATCGGTAATTGAATATTTAATGACAATTGCAAGCTCCGAGTTTGAAGCCTGGCGAAAGGCAAATAAAACCGAATCATATAAGAAATTTAAATTCAGCCTTAAAAAGATGAGTCTTTCGGGCGCACTTTTTGATGGCGTTAAACTTTTAGACGTTTCTAAAAATATAATTTGCCTTAAAAGTTCCGATGAGGTTGTAAAAGAGCTAATTACTTGGGCAGAAGAATTTGACACTGAATTTGCAACACTGCTTAAAAGAGATTTGGCTTTTACCAAGAAGATTTTTGCGATTGACAGGGACGTTCCCAAACCTCGTAAGGATATTGCAAAATATAGCGACGCTAAGGAGTATGCGGCTTATTTCTTCGACGAACTTTTTACACCAAACTACGAGCTTCCTCAAAATATAAGCGCCTTAGATGCAGTAAGTCTTTTGAATGCATATACAAAGGTTTATAGCGACGAGGACGAGCAAAGCGAATGGTTTGAAAAAATTAAGAGCATTTGTCCTGATTTAGGCTTTGCTCCTGATACAAAAACATATAAGGCAGAGCCCCAAAATTATAAAGGTCATCCGGGTGATGTAGCAACACTTATTCGTATTGCTGTTACAGGTAGGTCAAACACACCCGACCTTTGCAGTATAATGAAGACGATAGGCAAAGAAAAGTCAATTAGCCGTATAAATGATTTTATAGCGCATTTTGAGGGATAGGAGAAGCATAATGGAAGAAAATAAAATCCTTTCTGAAGAAGAAAAAGTTCAAAGTAATTTTATTTATGATTTTATTGATGAAGATTTAAAAGAGGGTGTTTACGACCATGTCCAAACACGTTTTCCTCCCGAGCCTAACGGTTATCTTCATATAGGTCACGCAAAGGCCATTTGTATAGATTTCGGCACTGCCGAAAAGTATGGCGGTGTTTGTAATCTTCGCCTTGATGATACAAATCCCACTAAGGAAGATGTAGAATATGTTGATGCCATTATGGAGGACATTAGGTGGCTTGGTTTTGAGTTTGCCAATGTTTACTACGCTTCCGATTATTTTGACTATATTTACGAGTGCGCAGTAGAGCTTATTAAAAGGGGTCTTGCATTTGTTTGCGATCTTACTGCAGAGCAAATGAGGGAGTATAGAGGTACTCTTACCGAGCCCGGTATTCCAAGCCCTTACAGAAACCGCTCTATTGAGGAAAACCTTGACCTTTTTGAAAGAATGACAAAGGGTGAGTTCGAAAACGGTGAAAAGGTGCTTCGTGCTAAAATTGATATGGCATCACCTAACCTTAATATGCGCGACCCTATAATCTATAGAATTATGAAGGTTCCTCATCATAGAACAGGCGATAAATGGTGTGTTTATCCTATGTATGATATGGCGCATCCTCTTTCCGATGCGAAAGAGGGGGTTACCCATTCACTTTGCTCTTTGGAATTTGAAAATCACCGTCCTTTGTACGATTGGTTTTTAAAGGCCCTTGATATCAAAACTCCCCCAAGGCAGATTGAGTTTGCCCGTATGAACGTGAACTATACCCTTACAAGTAAGCGTAAATGCTTAAAGCTTGTTCAGGATAATTTGGTAAACGGTTGGGACGACCCGAGAATGGCAACCCTTTGCGGTATGCGTAGAAGGGGTTATCCTGCCGAGGCGGTAAGGGACTTTGTTTCTAAAATTGGTGTTTCAAAGGCATATAGCGTAATTGATTTTGCTCTTTTTGAATCTTGCGTTAGAGATTATCTTAATGTAAATGCCGAACGTGCTATGGCGGTGCTTCGTCCTTTGAAGGTTATTATTGATAACTATGAAGAGGGCAAAACCGAAGAGCTTGAGGTTGAAATCAATCCTAATAGACCTGAGCTTGGCAAAAAAACAGTTACATTTTCTAAGGAGATTTTCATAGAGCAGGACGATTTTATGCTTGACCCTCCGGGCAAGTATTTCCGTCTTTGCCCTGAGAAAGAGGTAAGGCTTAAGGGTGCATACTTTATAAAATATGCTTCTCACGAAACTGATGAAAATGGTAATATTACTGCAGTACATTGTACTTATGACCCCGAAACACGCGGTGGCGATGCTCCTGATGGCCGTAAGGTTAAGGGTACGCTTCACTGGATTTCGGCAAATACTGCTAAAAAAGCAACTGTAAGACTTTATGATAGACTTTTTATGGTTGAAAACCCGTCAGATGAAGAGGGCGTTTCTTCCTTTGCGGATAATCTCAACCCCGATTCGTTGCAGGTTATTGAAAATGCACTTATTGAGTCGGATGTTGCAAATGCTAAAGCGGGGGATGTTTTCCAATTTATGCGTCAGGGCTATTTTGCTATTGACCCTGATTCAACAAAGGACAACATTATAATCAACCGCACTGTTGCGCTTAAGGATTCTTTCAAAAAATAAATAAATGCGAAAAATCCTACCTTCAAAATCAGGTTCGGATTATTCGCGTTTGCTTAAGGAGAATTGTAATGAAGGCTGATTTGATTTTCAAAAAACTTAATAATATTGCTCCGATAAGTCTCGCTGCCGAGTTTGATAATCCCGGTTTTTTGATTGGGGATAAAAAGCAGGAGGTAGAAAAGGCGCTTATATGTCTTGACGTTACTTCTTCGGTGGTAGATTTCGCGATTAAAAACGGTGCAAACCTTATAATCAGTCATCATCCAATTATTTTCAGTCCACTTAAAAATATTACTTCAGATAACGGCAGGGTATTTTCTCTTCTTGCAAATGGAATTTCGGTAATTTCAATGCATACGAATCTGGATATGGCAGATGGCGGAGTAAATGATACCTTGGCAAAAGCTTTATGCCTTAAAAATGTTAGCAAAATAAGTGGTGAAGACGGCTTTGTTTTCCGTAAAGGAAATTTAACCGAGCCAATGTCGGCCGATGGATTTGCGAGATTTATAAAATCTAAGCTTGGCGGAGTAATAAGATACATAGATTCGGGGAAAAATATTTCCTGTGTTGCAGTTTTAGGCGGTAGCGGTGGAGATTATTGGCAAATCGCAAAGCAAAACGGGGCTGATGCACTTGTTACGGCAGACGTTAAGCATAGTTATTTTATTGATGCTTTGGAAAATGACTTTAGCCTTTTTGATGCGGGACATTTTCATACCGAAAACGTAATTGTAAACGAGCTTTTTAAAAAGCTTAAGAAAGAAATTCCTGAAGTTTCGTTTATTGCTTTTAATGCCAAGGAAATTAAAACTATTTAAACTGCATTCTCAAAAAATTAATAATTTTATGGTATAATATTTGAAATATTGAAAGGGTGTTTGGTTATGAAAAACAAAAAATTGCTCGTTATTTTAGGCATTGTTTTGGTTGTGGTTTTGTTAATTTCAGGTGTTGTTGGAACCTACAATTCTTTAGTAAATCTTGAAGCAACTGTCGAAGAAAAACAGTCGGCTATCAGTACACAGCTTCAGCGTAGAAGCGACCTTATTCCCAATCTTGTTAATACAGTTAAGGGTTATGCCGCTCACGAGGAGGAAGTTTACACAGCAATTGCAGATGCAAGAAGTAAACTTGCGGGAGCTACAAGTGTAGATGAGCTAAATGACGCAAACAGTGAGCTTTCTTCAGCTCTTTCAAGACTTTTGGTGGTTGTTGAAAACTATCCTGCACTTAAAGCGAATGAAAACTTTATTGCGCTTCAGGACCAACTGGAAGGTACAGAAAACCGAATCGCCATTGCAAGAAATGATTATAATGAGGCGGCAAAAAAGTATAATACAAAGATTAGAAGATTTCCCGCAAGTATTTTTGCAGGTATCTTTGGCTTTGAAAAGGTAGATTATTTCGAGGCTCAGGCAGGAGCAGAAAATGCCCCTGAGGTTAGTTTCGAATGATAAAAGCAAATAAAATTTTAAAGGCGTTGCCGATAAGTGCCGTGGTTTTTCTTTTTGCGCTTTATTCGGCGATAAATGTATTTGCTCTTCCAAAGCCCACCTCTAACTTTTTTGTTAATGATTTTGCAGATGTAATTTCGTCTGAAAACGAACAAAAAATGCAGAAAATGGGGGAAAAGTTATTTAGCGATACTACTGCTCAGGCCGTTGTGGTAACGGTAAGTGATATGGGTGGTAAGGATGTAAATTCTTACAGCATTGAACTTGCAAGAGAGTGGGGTATAGGCGAGAACGAGAAGGATAATGGTGTTTTAATTTTACTCGCCGTAGAGGAAAGAAAAGTAAGGATAGAAGTTGGCTATGGCCTTGAGGGTGCCTTAACCGATTCTAAAACGGGCAGAATTCTTGATGTATACGGTATGGAGCATTTTTCTGCCGATGATTTCTCCACCGGTCTTTACGAAGTATATAACTCGGTAGTAAACGAGATATATATTGAATATGGTATGGAGCCTTCAGAGGACTATGAGCAGGTTGATGGTGAAGGCGGACTACCCACAGTTTTAGCAAGGATAATTATAATTTTAATCATTATATTTTTAACCTTTAGATTTGGCGGACGTCGCGGAGGCGGCGGAGGCATTATGCCGTTTTTCTTTTTCGGCGGACATTCGGGGCACGGCAACTCAAGTGGATTTGGCCATGGCGGTAGCTTCGGAGGCGGCGGTTTTAGAGGCGGCGGCGGTGGCTTCGGCGGTGGCGGAAGCGGAAGAAGCTTTTAACTTTTGGAGGCTATAATGGAAAATAACGTAGAAAAAATATATAATGAGGCGCGAAGGAAAAGGGAAACAAAGAAAAAGATTAGTAAGGTTTGGCTTTATATCTTCTTCGCTTTAATTAAGGGCATTTTGGCAGGCATTGTGATTTCTATAGGTTCTGCAATATATTTAAATACAGCAAGTAGGTATGTTGGTTCGGCACTTTTTTCACTTGCTTTTGTTGTAATTTTTTCTTATGGTTTTTCTCTTTTTACAGCTAAGGTTTGTTATATTCCGGTTCAAAGCAAAACCGAAAGACTTATGCTATTACCTGCACTTTTGGGTAATTTTATGGGTGCATTTTTGGCGGGTGGACTTTTTAGCCTCACCCGTTTAGCCCCTAAACTTTCATCCAGAGCGACCGAAATTTGTAATGAAAGCTTTAGTGGTGGAGTGCTTAGTGTGCTTGTTCTTTCGTTCTTTTGCGGTTTGCTAATTTTTGCTGCAGCAGATATTTTTAAAAATTCCAAGGGCGATGGTTTAAAATATTTAACGGTTGTTGCCGTTTCAATGATAATTTTAATTTTCGGCTTTGAACACAGTGTATCAAGCGTTTTTTATCAAGCGGTTTCGGGCAGAATGTGGACATCAAATACATTTCTTTACATATTTGTTATGACGGTAGGAAACGCTTTAGGAGGAGTTTTAATTCCTCTTTGCCACAAGTTTATTGAACTTGTTAAAAAAAGTTATAAAATATAATAAGGGGGAAGTTTTAAATGACTACAGAGGTTTTATCAGCCATATTAGAACCGGTTAAGCCGTTAATTGAGTCTAATAGCTTCGAAAAAATTGGTGAGGGCGAATATAAAAATGAAAAAATCGCCTTCAAAATTAAGCACGATGAGGAGAAAAAGCTTCTTTGCCTTTTGGTAGCCGAGATAAATGAAAACGGCGAAGAGGGAGCATATGAAGCTGCTTCAAATTGGCTTTTTGAAGAGCCCGAAAATCTTAGAGATGCCGGTTCGGCAGGTATGGATTTTTATGACACATTAAAGGGAAAACTCGGCGTCAAAAGGGTTCGAACAGGTAAAGGCGGCGATGTTGCGCTTCCTTCTAAAAAGTCGGGCGACTCAAAAAATATTGAGGCACTTTGTGGAAAGCTTTTGTCAGTTTTCCCCCAGTTTAAAGAAGATTATAAGGAGCACGTTTCCACTTATGGAACCCTTCTTTATATAGAATTTTTCTCTAAAACCTTTACCGTTAAGGTGGGCGAGATGATAGACCAAGAGGGCAACAAAAGGGCACTTAAAAAGCTTTTCGATATGCTTTCTGATTCATATAATATGGGCGACCGCGCAACTCAAAACGCAGTTGTAGGTATTATTTTGGGCGGAGCACTTAAAAACAATAATGCACGTTATGAAAAGGCATTAGAATATCTTGAAGAGCATACCTATCTCAAAACGGCTATTGTAAACATAATGCCAATAATTAATTCGGATAAAAAATTCAAAGAAATTTTTTCTGAATAATAAAATTGATAGAAATATTCAAAAAAAATCAAAAAAAGATTGACATTGTCATAGGTTTTAAGGTATAATTTAAAATTGCTAGGCCTGTAATTTATTTATAGCCTTATTATGTGTGACAGTTTTAAATGTCAGGTCACCACGAAAAGGAGGTTAAATTCATGAAAAGAACATACCAACCCAAAAAGTTACACCGCAAAAAGGAGCATGGCTTTTTAAAGAGAATGGCTGACGCTAACGGCCGTAAGGTTCTCGCTCGCCGTAGAGCAAAGGGTAGAAAGCAGCTTACCTACTAAGATTTTGCCGCTACTCATAAAGGCCACTTAACTTTTAAGTGGCCTTTTAGTTTATTTTAAGTTCTGGACAGAGCTAGGTTTTGAAAGGGACTGGTTTTTTGGCAGAATATGAAATTTTCAAACTTAACAAAGATTTTCGCCGCCTTTACGGCAGGGGGAAAAGCATAGTACTGCCTACCGTTGTTGTTTACTATAGAAGGAATAACTTAGACCACTGTAGGCTAGGCGTTACTGCAAGCAAAAAAATAGGCTCTGCAGTAAAGCGCAATAGGGCGAAGAGGGTGATTTTCGCCGCGTTTAGAGAAGTTTTGCCGTATCTTGACGGCAATTTTGACTTTATTTTTGTCGCTCGCGTTCGTACAACCTTAGTTAAAAGCACTGTTGTTTTAAATTCGTTAAAAAATGCCCTAAAAAAAGAAGGCGTACTTAAAGTATGAAAAAGTTTTTAATCTTACTTATAAGGTTTTATCAAACAAAAATTTCTCCTTTTTTGCCTTCCAGCTGTAGATTTACGCCAACCTGTTCGGCGTACGCTATAGAGGCAATAAATGTTCACGGGGTATTTAAAGGTTTAATACTTTCGGCGTATAGAATTTTAAGATGTAACCCGTTTTGCAAGGGTGGGTATGACCCCGTACCCGAAAAAAAGGTCAAAAAATAACTAGAAAATAAAGACGAAGCATTTTTGCGTAGTCTACTATAAATTTTTATTAAATTAACGGAGTTGAAATAAATGTTTAATTTCTTGTTAAAACCGTTAGGATGGATTTTGGAGCAGTTCAGTTACCTTTTTGGCGGCAACTTTGCAGCTGCTGTATTTGTGTTTACTGTTTTTATTAATGTTGTTTTAATACCGCTTAATATTAAGTCTCAAAAATCAACTATTACTCAGGCGCGTATAAAGCCTAAGCTTGATGAACTCAAGAAAAAGTACGGTGATGACCGTCAAAGATATAGCGCAGAAATGCAAAAGCTTTATCAGGAAGAAAACGTTTCTATGTCGGGCGGTTGCCTTCCTATGCTCATTCGCCTTCCTATTATGTTAGGTGTTTATCAGGTTGTTTTAAAGCCCCTTACCTTTATTATGGGTATCCCCAGCGACCTTATCGCAAAAGCACAGCAGGTGCTTGAAATCAATTCAAACAATCAGTATTTGGTTCAAACCTCTATTATAGAAAATGTAGACAAACTCGGTAGTGAGTTTAATGCAATTAAAGAGGCTGTTAGTAAGGTTGACTTTAATTTTTTGGGAATTGACCTTACAAGCCAACCCAAATTTAATATTGATATAATAAATAATTGGAATATCAACTGGCTTATTCCTATTATGGCGTTTGCCGCCGCAATGCTCACCAGTATTGTTACAATGGCAATTCAAAAGAAAGCAAATCCCGACGCACCTAATATGGCGGGAATGATGCTTACTATGCCGCTAATGTCCCTTATTATCGGTTTTACTGTTTCTTCGGCGGCAGGTTTTTATTGGGCATGTTCAAGCCTTATTTCGGGTGCAATTCAGGCAGTTTTGCAAACCGCTTATGGCCCGAATAAGATGATTGCAAAAGAACAGTCAACCGAGCTTTACAAACGCTATAAGGAAGAACAAAAGGTTTTGAATAAGTCGGAAAAATAAAATGGAGGAACGAGTTTTGTTTAAAGAAGCAATTGGCGTTGCAGCCACAATTGAAGAAGCTAAAGAAAAAGCTTTAGAAGAGCTTAATGCATCTTTCGAAGATGATGTTCAGGTAGAGGTACTTGCTTGTCCTAAAAGTAAGATTTTAGGAATTTTCGGTGGTAGTGAAGCAAAGGTTAAGGTTTCTATTGAAGTACCCGACCCTAAGCCCGTAAAAGCACAAAAGCAACAAAAGAAAAATATCGAAGCAAAAAAAGAAGCACCTAAGAAGGCTCCTAAAGAAAGCGCACCTTTAAAAGAAATCAATATCGAAACACTCGAGGCAGGAACTCCTGCAGCAAAAGCAATAGCTTACCTTAAAAATATTCTTGAAAAGCTAGGTTGTGAGAAAGTTTCTCTTTCTGCCAGCGAAGTTGAAAACGGCATTCAAATCACAATCAGCGGTGAGGGACTTGGTGTTGTTATAGGTCATCGCGGCGAAACACTTGATAGCTTGCAGTACCTTGTTTCTCTTGCAGCAAATGCAGGGGTAAGCGGTTACTTCCGCGTTGTTCTTAATACAGGCGATTTCAGACAAAAGAGGGAACAAACCCTTATCGCCCTTGCAAAACGTATGTCTGAACAGGCAATTAAGAGCGGCAAATGCCGTACCTTAGAGCCAATGAACCCTTATGAGAGAAGAATTATTCACACCGCAGTTCAAGAAATTGAAGGCGTAAGCTCTACTTCTTTTGGTGAAGGAAACGGTAGAAGGGTTGTTATTGCTCCCGATGGTAAAGAGCCAAGACCCAGAAGCGACTATCGTGGTTCAAAGGGCGGATACAATAGAGGCAGGGGTCAAAAAGGCGGTAATCGAGCACCTAAAAGGGAAGCATATAAGCCTGAAGTTAACCCCGACCGCGCACCCGTTAAAGACGCCGACGAGCTTCCACTTTACGGCAGAATTGACTAGTGGGTTTAAATAGTTTAAAAAGTTTGTAAAAACCCATTTTTTTGGTTGACAAACACACTTTAATTATGTATAATAATTCTTGCGGCATTTGTGCCGCAAGAATTACCTTCACGGGCCATTAGCTCAGTTGGTTAGAGCAACCGGCTCATAACCGGTTGGTCCGGGGTTCGAGTCCCTGATGGCCCACCAAATGAAAACTTTGGCACTGCGTAACACAGCGCCAAAGCTTTCAAAAATTTAATATTCATAGGGGTATGATGTAATGGTAACATGCCGGTCTCCAAAACCGTTCTTGAGGGTTCGAGTCCTTCTACCCCTGCCAAATAATAAACCACCCTTTTGGGTGGTTTATTATTTTTGTTAATAGGAAAAGGACTCGAAGCCTGAGAGGGTTTTGCATATACTGAGTATTGACAATAGGTGGTTTTTGTGATAATCTATTGTTAGAAGCTATCGTAGAATCGTCTTTAGACGTTGCATTAGGGCCTTTGGCATTAATGAGCTGCGAGGCTTTTTTCTTATATCCTTTTTCTCCAATGAACGCAGTTACTATGTATAATGTTTTGGCTTTTGTATCTGCTATCGCTTGAACAACATAATAAGAATTATCACCTATGGTTTTTCCTTAGAAGGATTGAGAAGAAGTTTGTTAAGGTCGCTTACTACTTTTTTAATCTTATGCCTCATAGCAGTTTTTTCTCTGCTCTCAATAGCCTTCTTACGAGACTCTTGATTTCTTTCAAGAAGTTCTCTTTGAGTCTTGGCTACCTTTTCCTTGTACTGCTTGAGATACTCCGTATCCTTTTGCTTCTGTCTCTTCATTGCGAGAGACTTTTCACGATTTAGGACATTCTTTAGTGCCGTTGTAGACTCAAGGTAGAGAAGTTGACGGTCATTGGAGTTAACCACCTTATACGATTTTGCCGAACAACAGGGAATACATATAGAGTGTTATGATTTGGCATATATCGACAGTTTATCTATCCTTGCCGATGGCGAATGCTATATTGGAATAAACCCTTTAATTTTATCTTTGTATGCCGAGGAAAAAATCAAACTAGCGCATGAAGTAGGGCATTGTGAAACGGGTTCCTTTTATAATGAAAATACCCCTCGGTATATTCGGGAACGTTGTGAAGCTCGTGCAGATAAATGGGCAATAAAAAAGCTCATCCCTAAGGATGAGTTAATAAAAGCATATAAAGATGGAATCAGTGACAATTTCGAACTAGCGGATTATTTTGGTGTCACAGAAGATTTTATGAGGAAAGCTATTGCATACTATTGTAATTTATAATTTTAGTGAATGAATCTGAAAGCGGGTCTAAAAAAATGCAAAATCAAAGCAACAACTATTTATACATCAAAATTCTTTTAATGTCGGTTTCATTGACGATAGCATTGGTTATGCTTGATGCTAATCTTTTAATTATTAGCGCTATCACATTTTTATTGTTCTCACCATTGATGTTTCTTTCAGTAGCATGGGGAACAATCGTATATACTGTTTATGATATAGTTAGGCCGATTCTTTATATATGGGCATTGGTGGTAACGATAAAAGGAGAACAAGACTTTATTGCAATGGCGTTTTACATACTCGCAATTTTGCAAGCAATAAATATTGCAAAAAGGTTTATTGGCACATTAATTGTTATGTTTGGTAATTTAACAAAAAGGGGATAATATTATGAATATTGATTTTCTTCCTGGAAATTTGTCACTCGAATTAAAAAAACAAATTATTGATGACTTTTCTTTTGAAATTACCAAAACAATTATAAACATAAAAAGAGACAGCGACATATCATATTTGAACTATAATAAGTCGTGCTTATTTGATACTTATGTATATATTTGGTATATCATATACTCTTTACTCACAGTTAAGGATTATTGTGAATATAAACAAAAAACATATAATATGATTCTTGAAGAAGCGGGAGAAACCATTTGTAACATTTTAGATTTATCAACAGAAAACACAAAAAAAGTATTAAAATCACGTTTTGCATTTTACGAAAATCTTTTCGGTCAAAAGCAAAATGCTCCTCTTGGAGAGAAAATGCAATGTGTTTCGGAAGAATTTGTTTTAATAATACAAATGGATATTGTGGTTGGTACTATACAATCATATGGAAACGACTCTCCTGTATATGTGACAGATTACGAGATACTATCTAAAACTCAGTCAGAAGTTATAAGTTTGTCAGATGTTATTATGATTAATATATTTAGCAAGATAAAAAAAGATAAGGCGAGCGTGTTGACCAAAACTCGTCAAAGATTGTGTGGCACTCCAACTTTAAAATCAGAAAACGAAAAACAAACTGTTAAAAAACATAATCAAAAAACAGATAAAGAAATGTCTCCAGAAAAGAAATTATATAGATTTTGTTCAGGTATATGTTTTATGTTGGTTTTCATTTTTTTGCTTTCGATCCTTAACATGCCTACTTTTTTCTATACTTTTATGAGATGGGTTGTTTTTTTATCTTCAATTTATTTGGTATTAACTTACTATTCTGAAAAAGTAACTGACGAAGCATTTCGTTTATTTGTTTTCACAATATTTGTTGCTATTTTATGGAATCCAATTATTCCATTTCATTGTAACAAAAACTCATGGATTATACTGGATGTTTTTGCTAGCATATTAATGTTGTATTCTGGAGTTAGAAATTTTCGTCATAAAAAATATTAAAAAATCCTCGCCCTTTGCTATCCATCGGTAAAGCTCGCCTATGCGTTTGGTTATATCATCAGTAGAGTATGTACTATTCGCACGTTTACGGATTATATCGGCGGCAGTGCGTAATTGTCTTGGATTCAACTCATTACCGTGAGTTAACTTGCTTTGCAAAGATAGTAACTGCCTAAGCTCTGCAACATCCTGTTCTAGCTTTTGATTGCGTTTTTTAAGCGTTTTCATTTCGCCTAAAGCAGTATAAGCATCATTTCTACGGCGAATAGAAAGTTTTTCGGTATCACTATCTGATTTTTTGGATATAATATTACCATAAGAATCGATAACACCAGCTTTTTGGAGAGCAAGTTGCACAGGAGTTAAATTATTTGAATTTTGCACCTTGACTTTTCCGTCTGAATATGTTATCTTTCTTATAGAACCATATTGGTTTTCCCCCACCGGCAATTGGAGCCCATTCAGGGAAAGCCATTTATTGGTTCTTTTTTTATTTGGGTCAATTGCATCAGAAAATTGCACAATAACAGGATTTTCTAATAGTTCTGGTATATTACGGAATGTTTCAATTGTAACTTCAGAATGCTTATTTAACTCACTTAATATCATACTAGAGTGCTTTTGAATTTCTTGTTCTTTCATATTGATAGATTTTAAAGCCTCTGATGTTTTGCCAATAGTGAAAGTTATATTTGAATTTTTCTTATCCCACGCATCGAACTCTTTATAGAAATTTTTGCGTATAGAATATTTTCCACCATTTTTATCGGTGGATTTTTTTATTGCCTTATTGCTTTTGTAGTTTTCAACAGCCTTTACTAAAGAGGCATCCCAAAGCTTTTGCAGTTCATCCATATGTTTAAGCATAGTGTGACAGGATTCGAACCCTGTCGTAGTTTCGCACGCCGCCTTTATCCGTACGGCTTTGTGCTAGTTTTTGCAAGGCGACAGCCTTGCGGCAAACTCGCGCTTCTCCGCACGAAAAATTCGGCGGCAGAAACGCTTTG
>JAZSOH010000012.1:0-3268 GCA_045536815.1 Acutalibacteraceae bacterium
TTATGTTTGGTTTTCGTCAATCTATAGGCAAAAAAGAAGATGGTGACATTGTCTTATCATCCGCCGAATGGTGCTATAGAGGTAAACTTTTGACAGAAGACTTAGCAGAAATTAAAACCGCTATTGACAACAAAAATGCAATTGTAGAAGCCGAAACAATGACCGAGTAAAGAGAAGGCGGTGGGAAATGGATGGTACAGTACTAGCTTGTGTTCTTTCATTTTTAGGAACTCTTATAGGAAGCTTAGGCGGTATTTTAGCAAGTGCAAAACTCACTAACTACAGGCTTGAACAGTTGGAAAAAAGGTTGATAAACACAATAATTTTGCCGAGAGAATTCCTGTTTTAGAAGAGAAATTAAAAGTGGAAGACCATAGAATTGAAGATTTAGAAAAATTTCATAAATAGAAAGGATGCTAAAAATGGACTTTTTAAACGATTATTTGGTGCTTATAGTAGTAGGCATTTGCTTATGCATTGGTTACGTAATCAAGCATCTAATCCCCTCAGACAAGGTAAACCGATTCATTCCGCTTGTTATGGCGGTTTTAGGCGTGTTTGTAAATGCTTGGCTTAATGGCTTTTTATTCACACCTGAAATTTTGCTAGGCGGTCTTGTTTCTGGACTTGCTTCTACTGGTATGCATCAGTTATTTAAACAATTCATTGAAAAGGAGAATTAATCTATGGCTAAAAAAGTATTTATCGGTGTAGGACATGGCGGAACTGACCCCGGAGCAGTAGCAAACGGACTTAAGGAAAAAGATTTAAATCTCGCTATTGCCCTTGCTTGTAAAAGCGAACTCGAAAGGCATAGTGTTTTGGTAGGCATAAGCCGAACTAAAGACGAAAACGACAAGCTTTCCGAGGAAATTAAGGAATGCAACAAATTCAACCCCGATTTCGCGGTTGAAATTCATAATAACGCGGGCGGTGGAGACGGCGCCGAGGTATATTATTATTCGGGCGGCGGCACCTCAAAAACCCTAGCTCAAAATATTTTGAATGAGATTATTGCAATCGGTCAAAATTCTAGAGGTCTCAAAACCAAACTAGACAAAAACGGAAAAGATTATTTTGGTTGGATAAGGGAAACTGTGGCCCCTGCTGCTTTGGTAGAATGTGCCTTTGTTGACAATAAAAAGGATATCGCTATTATCGATACTGCCGCAGAGCAAAAGAAAATGGGTATAGCAATAGCAAAAGGCATTTTAAAAAGTTTAGGTGTTAAATGGGTAGCTGAGAAAACATATACTTTAACTGCTACTGTCTCAAAACTTACTAAAACTAAAGCAGATACACTTGCAAAAGATTTGAAAGCAAAAGGCTTTACTGTAACAGTAAAATAATAAAAATAGGGGAGTAGAAATTAATCTACTCCCCTATTTTTTCGATTTTTATTTCCGGTATTTTATTCATTACGGATGCTTGGGTTTTTTGTATAATCGAAATATACACATCTCTTGTGAAAGATGAACTGCTGTGACCTAGTATATGACTTACCATTTTGACATCAATTCCTTGCTCAAATAATTTAGTTGCAAAAGTGTGTCTTAAAGCATGACATTTTCTGCCCTTGCTATCAATATTACAAACTTTTAAAATTTGAGAAAATGTTTTTTCTGCGTTTTGTGGGGTAACTGGTTTGTTATTTGAATTTAAAGCCAAATATTTTTGATTAGGAAATATTTCAAATAAAGTTTTTATAGCTTTTAAACAAGTATTATTTAAACTTAAAACACGATTGCCAGAAAATGTTTTTGGATTGTTTTGTATTTGCACTACATATCCTTTACCGTTCTCATTTTTAATTTGTATAGCGTTTTTATTGACAGTTAGTGTTTTATCTTCTAAATTTATATCTTCTCTCGTTAGAGCTAAAATTTCGCCTATGCGCAAGCCTGTATTTAATATTATAATATATAGTAATCCATATGGATATACCAATTTTCCATTATTGTCATTACATCTATAAATTTCAGATTGAATTTTAATAATCTCTTTATCGGTAAAATATTTAATTTCATTTATTGCCGATACATTAAAAGCGTTTTTATTAACTACGACATTTGAACAAGGATTAAATTTTGCCGTTTGTTGTTGTGGAGGCAATCCTAAATCGTATTTATACATTGCATTCAAGCAATCGTAAATTTTTTTAGCTGTACTGTAAGATTTCTCTGTAGAAATTTCATTAATTAAATTTTGAATATCTTGTGTTGTTAATTCTGAAAAAAATGTATAATTAAAATTTGGTATTATATATGTGTCAATTGTAGAATGTAATCGTTGATAACTTGTTGGCTTTAAAGCAGGTTTTTTGAACGCTAAAAATCGACTTGCGTAATCAGCAACCGTAATTTGTGAGTTTTGTACGCTATCTAATATACTACGATTTTTTTTAAACTCAGCAAGTTTACGTTTGACTTCCTTTTCTGTTTTAGCGCTAAATTGCTTTCTTTTTGGTTTGCCATCTAAAGTTTTGCCAATTTGAATGGTAGCGACCCATTTATTATCAGAAACTTTAAATATACTCCCGTCACCATTGTTTCTTTTGCTCATAAAACCACTCCTTGATTATCATTATAATTGAATACAATGTGTTTGTCAAGGAAAAGAAAGCAATTACAGAAAGCAATTAGAAAGCAATTATTGGGTAAACAGAGGGTAAAGAGGGATATTATAGGATAAATAAAACTGTTGTTCAAGAAAGTAAAGCTATAACAAAAAACCCTCAAAAACCGCTTAAATAAAGGGTTTTCAAGGGGAAAAGTTTGGAGGCACCACCCGGATTTGAACCGGGGCGTAAAGGTTTTGCAGACCTCTGCCTTACCACTTGGCTATGGTGCCTTATTCAATTCATAAAATAAGGGTGCTTATATAAGCACCCTTTGGAGCGGATTACGAGGCTCGAACTCGCTACCTCCACCTTGGCAAGGTGGCGCTCTACCAGATGAGCTAAATCCGCATAATAAATGGTGCCTCCGGTCGGAATCGAACCAACGACACGGGGATTTTCAGTCCCCTGCTCTACCGACTGAGCTACAGAGGCAAATGTGGCGACCTGGATGGGGCTCGAACCCACGACCTCTAGCGTGACAGGCTAGCGTTCTAACCAACTGAACTACCAGGCCACATGGTGGGAACAACAGGGCTCGAACCTGTGACCCTCTGCTTGTAAGGCAGATGCTCTCCCAGCTGAGCTATGCTCCCACGATGACCGCGCTGGCTTGCCAATGGCAACTCACCGGCGACAAGCAATATATTA
>JAZSOH010000023.1:0-62023 GCA_045536815.1 Acutalibacteraceae bacterium
CCTTAGCTTCGCTTTTTGTCATAGCAAATACAACAGCTTCAAATGCTTCTGTATGAGTAGGCATAGCAGTGTCTGCTTCATAGACTCTGCCGTCAGCAGCTTTGTGAGTGATAGCACCGGATGTACCGATACGCTCACATATACCCTTAGCAAGAACCGCTTCTGTTTCCATATCAATAAGCTGATATTTAAGAGATGAACTTCCGGCGTTTACAACAAAAATTTTCATTAAAATACTCCTATCCGCATAACGCTTTTTTCGTGTTGATTCCTTAAAAGAAATGTGTTAAAATCAAATAAAGAACTACACATAAACTAACTATTATATAATAATAGATTTGTCTTTCAATTTCAAGTTATTTTTTCAAAAAAGTGGGTGAACAAAATGATAAGCGGCGTGATAGCGGAATTCAACCCGTTTCATAACGGTCATGCATATTTATTGAGTCAAGCTCGAATTAATTCTGAAGCTGTTATCTGCGTTATGAGCGGAAATTTTGTTCAACGCGGCGAGCCTGCGATAATCTCAAAATTTGCGCGAACTAAGGCCGCTATCGAATGCGGTGCCGACCTAGTTTTAGAATTACCTCTACCCTATAGCATTGCTTCGGCGATGTATTTTGCAAGCGGTGCTATTGAAACATTAAATGGACTTGGAGTTGTCGACACAATATGTTTTGGAAGCGAATGTGGTGATATAGAAAAACTGATAAGAGCTTCTGAAATTTTAAACAATCCCATTATGCCTGAGATGCTTAAAAGTGAGCTTAAAAGTGGCATTAGTTACCCCGCCGCCCGTCAGTCAGTAGCCGAAAAACTTGCTGAGGATGATGATTTATCGGTGCTTACAACCCCTAACGATACCCTTGCAGTTGAATATATAAGCGCCGCGAAAAGATTAAATGCCAACTTCGAATTTAAAGCTATAAAACGTGTTGGTGTTCAGCACGACTCAAGCTCTCCAACCGGCGAATTTTGCTCTGCTTCATATTTAAGGGAGCTTTTAAAAGAAAACCCTGCAGAGCTGCAAAAATATATGCCTTTTGAGTCATATAAAACCTTAATTGAGGAAGCAAAGCTTGGCAAAATCGCCTCATATTCTCTTCTTGACAGGGCTATTGTTGCTCACCTAAGGACAACAACTCCCGAAATTTTAAGAAACATTCCCGACGTTTCGGAAGGCATTGAAAACAGAATTATTCTAGCGGCTAACAAATTCTCATCACTTGATGATATAATAAAGGCATCAAAAACAAAGCGTTATACACATGCTAGAATAAGAAGAATTATTTTAGCCTCTTATTTAGGTGTTACAGCAGGTTATAGGCAAAGAAAGGTGCCATATATTAGGGTGTTAGGGCTAAATCAAAAGGGTGCAGAAATTCTTTCTCTATCAAAGAAAAAATCTAAACTTTTTGTTGTAGGCTCCCTAAAAGACGCAGAAAAAATTAGTTCTACTGCCGCAAAATATGCTGAACTTGAAATAAAAGCGGGTGACCTTTACTCACTAATGCTTAAAAACCCAACAATTGGTAAAACCGAATATACCAACAAATTCTATAAAAACTTTTAAAAGAAAAACGGTTATCGCAAAGCAAAGCGATAACCATTTTTTAACTTAATTATTTCTTTTTTGGTCTTTTAATCTTATTAAGCTTTTTAGAAAGGCCGCAGAAAAAGGCGGAGTTCACCCTTACTATTTAAATCTTGTTTCATCTGAAATAGCCAAAAAAATTGAGCTTATTTCTTCCATTTCTGATGTGCCAAAATTTATTTTAAAAACATTCAAAACCTATTGTAAGCTAGTTAAAGATAATAAAAGCGCTCACTATTCTCCCCTTGTTGAAAAGGTTATAATAACTATTGATTCCGACCTTACTGCAGATTTAACGCTTTCAAAATTAGCCGAAAAATGTAATGTGAGCTCGGGCTATCTTTCGTCTGTTTTCAAAAAAGAAACAAACCAAACCCTTACAAATTTCGTGAACCATAGAAGAATAGCCGAGGCTAAAAAGCTTCTTAATAGCACTAATTTACAAATTCAAACCATTGCGCAGCACTGCGGTATATTAGATGTCCCCTATTTTAGCAAATTGTTTAAAAAGTATGTTGGTGTTTCACCAAAACAGTATAAAGAAAAATAATATTTTACTAACACCTTTTTTGTGGTATAATAAAAATAATTAGGGAGGATTTTTTATGAAGGTTGCATTTTTTGATACAAAACCATACGATAAACCATCTTTTGAAAAATATGGTGAACAGTATGGTATAAAATTAAAATATTTTGAAGCAAAGCTTAATGAAGATACTGCCGAACTTGCTCACGGATTTGATGCCGTTTGCGTGTTTGTGAATGACACAGTAGACGCAAAGGTTATTGATAAATTAAATGAACTCGGCGTTAAGGTTTTGGCTTTGCGCTGTGCGGGTTTTAACAATGTTGATATGAAATATGCCTATGGTAAGCTTCACGTACTAAGGGTTCCTGCTTATTCCCCTTATGCCGTTGCCGAGCATACTATGGCGCTTCTTCTTACCTCAATCCGCCGTATCCATAAAGCTTATATTCGCTCACGCGACTTTAACTTTAGCCTTAATAATTTAACCGGTTTTGATTTGTTTGGTAAAACTGTTGGTGTTATTGGTACAGGTAAAATCGGCAAAGTTTTCATAAACATTTGCCGTGGCTTTGGTATGAAGGTTCTCTGCTTCGATAAATTTCCCGATAAATCTATAGAAGACGGCGAATTCGTAAAATACGTTGAGCTTGATGAGCTTTTAACCTCTAGCGATGTTATATCATTACACTGCCCTTTAACTGAAGAAACCTATCATATAATTGATGATGAAGCATTACAAAAATGTAAACGAGGTGTTGTAATTTTAAATACCTCTCGCGGTGCTTTGGTAGATGCAGAAGCCCTTCTTACAGGTATTAAATCGCGTAAGGTTGGCGCCGCTTGTTTGGACGTTTATGAAGAGGAATCCGACCTGTTTTTCGAAGATAATTCAGGGCATATTTTAGAGGATGATACTTTGGCAAGACTTATTTCAATGCCAAACGTTATCGTTACCTCTCACCAAGCTTTTTTAACCGAAGAAGCTCTACAAAATATTGCAGAAACAACTGTTAAAAATATTGTCGGTTTCTTTAATAATGGCCAATGCCCAAATGAGCTTTGCTATAAAAGCGGAGAGGCAAAAGACTGTAAAGACGGAAAATGTTTTTAAAATAGTTAATAACACAAAAATATCCACCCATATTTGAGGCACCCTCCATAAGGAAGGTGCCTCAGTTATATTCGCCTTTCGGCGAGTGATATTGCTTCGCAGTGATATGATGCTTTGCATCGTGATATTGTCCTTCGGACAGTTTGGGAGGCGAATATAATATCACTGAAACTGCAGGTTTCAATATCACTTTGCCGATAGGCAAAATAAAACTGTGAGACCTGTCTCACAATATCACTTTTTCTTAGTTTTGAGATAGGTTAATTTAAAAGTATGTACTCTCGTTACGCACCTTTTGAAAGTGCGTAACCCACTATGACACTTTCAGTGCTTGAAAGTGTCATAAACATTTTTACGATACATCTTTTAAAATATTATCTGTCTCACAGGTCCTTGCCGTTTTTAGCATATTTTCGGCAAATATGCCGTAGCCTTTAGTGGGGTCATCTACAAGCACGTGAGTAACTGCGCCGATGAGTTTACCGTTTTGCAAAATTGGGCTACCCGACACGAGTGTGTCAAGTAGGATACAACACCATTTTTTGAGGTATTTCTTGCCGTATTTTACCTAAAATACTCATTTTGGCCCTCTAATACGCACGATTTAACCTTTTAAAGTGCATTTCGCGTTTTCGTTGTAGAATTATCAAGCCGCTATATGCCTGCTTTTTACGATTTTCAGCAAAAATACTGGGTGTGCAATTCTACAAAAAACTTAAATGTGATTTTTGCTATTTTACACACAAAACCCGCTGATTCTCAACGAATCGGCGGGTTAAATATAGTTAACATTTCAACACAGAGAACCGTACCCTGTCTCCTCTTTAGAAGAAATTTTTAGATTAAAACAGCACCACAAAGCCTTTTTAAAAATAGGCATAGAAAAACGCACTGTTTTCGTTTCCGAAAACAGTGCATTTATGTGATACAGATAGACCAACAAATAATAAGTTTATCTAAAAAATATATACACTACAATAAATTAATTTTATCTGTCCAGTTTTACAAAAGAAACATATCTCCAACAATCATCTACATACTTTAAAGTCAAATTGTATCTGCCCTCTATTTGACAAACTTCTTTAGTTCCATCTAGTAATTTTTCACCCGAATAATACCAATTAACACCTTCTTGTCCATTTGCTTCTGTTTCGGACATTCTTACAACATCGTCTACCACTATAATGTAAGTACAATCATCAACTTTACTGTGCGAAAAACATCTAAATATCTCTGCACTGCCCCAACCACCGAAATATCGTGCTTGAATTATGCCGTCATTTTCAAGATATTGAACACTCAAGCCCATAGCAGTTCCGTGTGCTTTTGAAAAATCAAATGTTCTACCAAAAAGTTTTTCTGCTCGTTCATTTAAATATTTAGGAGAAATTTCTATAATACTATCTAGCCCTTCAGTGTAGGACTTGATAATATCAGTTTTTAGACCTGTATACATATCTGGTGCACATAAAATATATAAAGCTGCAGAAGTAGGCGAAATTTCACTTGTATTATCAAATTCAAATGGGTCACTTAAGAAAAACGCACTGCTCATTTTTTCAAATAGAGAGGTTACAATTTCATCACTAAATACATTACAACGAGTACAATTTCCTTTTTTTGTATAGTTATGACCTAACATACCACCGTTAGTTACACCACAACGAGTGCACGTCTCTGCCTTAGTGCATGTTGCTTCATTATATGTATGGCCTAATGCACTACCGCTTGTAGCACCACAGGAGCATTTTTGAGGTTCGGTGCAGGTAGCATTACTAAAATTATGAGTGTGTGACGGTGTGCTTGATGTTGATGACGGTCTGCTTGTAGTCGGTTTACTCGTTGTAGGTGTACTTGTCGTGTTGCTCGGTTTACTGCTTGTTTTATTGTCTTTGTCGCTCGTGGTTAGCTTGCTTGTTTCCGTGCTTGTGGTCGGTGTGCCATTTATACTTGTGTTGTTTGTAGTACTCTTAGACGAGTAATTATTTTGTTCTTTGGAACTACCATCATCATTTAGAAAATCACTTGAACTAATTGTAGAAACGTTATCCACATATTGATAATCCTCACTGTCTCCGCATCCTGAAAAAGCAAAAACAAGCGCTATCACAAAAAACAATACTACGATTTTGTTCATTTCCATCTCTCCTAAAAATAAAAAGTGCGTCCACCGAAGTAACCGCACAAAAAACACAAACTCCGATAGTCGCCAAACTTAATCAATATGCGAGTACATTAATTTAATTTGGCAATTTTTAGTTTATCATATTTTGTCTTAAAATGCAATAGAAAGGACTCCGTATGGAGTCCTTTTGGTTATGATGCATCTTTTAATTGATTGTTCTCTGCAACGCTTTGTGCTGTTTCGAGCATATTTTCCGCAAAGATTGCATACCCCTTAGTTGGGTCGTCGACTAACACATGGGTTACGGCGCCGATTAGTTTTCCATTTTGTATGATGGGGCTGCCCGACATCCCCTGCACTATTCCGCCCGTTTTTTGAAGTAGTTCTTTATCTGTTATTTTTATTGAAAGATTTTTGGTTATAGTATTTTTATGGCTTATTTTTGTTATATCACATTCATAATATTTAGGTGTACTGCCGTCTATGGTAGATAGTATCTTTGCCTTACCGCATTTAACTTCTTGCCTTAGAGCAATTTTTATAAGGTCTGAGGGTAAATACTCAATATCATTTTCGGCATAAACTCCTGTATCGGTATTAAGCAGCATTTCGCCTAAATCTAGGTTTGTAAATTTTCCGACCAGTCCACCTGGAGTGCCGACTCTCCCCTTTTCGATACTAAGTATCGTAGCTGTTACAAGTCTTCCCTTTTGAAGGCTTAGTTTTACTCCTGTTTCGCTATCACAAACCGCATGCCCAAGCCCCGCAACTACACCAAGAGATGGAGAATAAAAACTCAGAGTTCCTACACCCGCGCTACTGTCCTTTACCCAAACTCCCGCCTTAAACTCGCCGCTCGAATATGAAAGCTCAGGCTTTAAAACAACAGTCATTTTTTTATTATTTCGCCTTAAAACTATGGCAATTTTTTCTCCGCCCGATTTTTCAACAAGTCTGGCTACATCTTCATTCGAATTTACCCTTTCACCGCAAACTGTAATAATGTAATCACCCACCTGTATACCAGCAGCTTTGGCAGGTGATTTATTTCCGCTTTCGGTATCAACACTGTCTATTTTTACAACCAAAACACCATCGGTATAAATCTTTATTCCAAATGGCTTTCCCAAAACTAAAACATCTTCTTCCTTTATTACCGAAACATTTACAGTTTTCACAGGGAAAATACCCATTAACTTAATATTTGCTGAATAAAAATTTTTGTCGTTTACATTCGCATTTACGTCTAACTCTTTATCTGAATTCTCGCTAACTCTTATTGGAATTTTACTTTCAATTTTAAGTTCTTTTCCATAAACTCTAGAAAAATTATCCGGAGTGTTATACGAAACATAATAGACACCCGAAAAAACTGTTGCTACAAATAAAAGTAAAGCGGCAAAAATTACAATTTTAATTCTATTTACGTATTTTTTTGGCATTTAAACCTCCTTCGCTTGCAAATATAATATATGTAAATAAAAATTTTAAACACAAGAATAAATGTGGTATTAAGAAAAGATACTTACAAATTTGTTAGCTCTTTTTATTTTTTGAAAATTATTGAAATTTATTCATTTTAAAAACAATAACCTTTATAAAAAAACATTGACTTTTTTATAAAAGGATATAAAATATTATAAAAGGAGGCATTAAAAATGGTAAAACATATTATTCTTTGGACACTTAAATCACAGTTTTCAAGTGAAGAAAAAATAGAAATTAAAGCTAATGCAAAGCGAGAGCTTGAATCTCTCGTTGGAGTTGTACCGGGTCTTATAAGCCTAGAGCTTATTACCGAAGGATTAGAATCTTCTAACGCTGAAATGATGCTTGACAGTACCCTAGAAAGCGCCGAAGCGCTTAAAGGCTACCAAGTACACCCCGCGCACGTTGCGGCGGCAAACGGCTTTGTAAGGCCATATACAGACACTAGGCTTTGCATTGATTTTGAAAAATAATTAAAAAATGTGTAGGAACATTTACTGTTCCTACACATTTTTATTAACAATAAATTTCTCCGCCAATTACTGTTTTAATAATGTTAAGATTATCATCAACAACTAAAAAATCGGCATCATATCCAACATCAATTACGCCTTTATTTAGGCCCATAAGCTTTGATGGAGTCTCGCTAGCCATTTTAATTGCTTCATACTTCGGTATACCAAATTCTATAGCCTTTTTAACACAGCCAAACAAAACAGTCATTGAACCGTTAAGCGCACCTTCTTCGTTACGGCAAACGCCATTTTCTACAATAGCTTTTTTGCCGCCGAAAAGAATTTCGCCGTTTTCTATAACACCTGTAGCGCTAATGCAGTCGCTAATTAAAATCATTCGGTCGCTGCCAAACATTTTATATAGTCCGATAACTGCTGCAGGATGAATATGAACGCCATCAGAAATAACCTGAATATACATATCTTCAGTTACAGCCGCGCCTATTAAAGAAGGTTCCCTATGTAAAAACGGAGGCATCGCATTAAAAGCGTGTGTTAAACATTTTGCGCCCGCCTTTGCGGCTAAAACTGCGGTATCGTAATCGGCTACAGTATGGCCAAGACAAACAACAGCATTACATTTTTCAATAAAATCAATAGCGCCTTCAACTTCGGGTGCGATATTGATTATCTTAACCTGCTCTAAAGAGTTAATTGCGTCTGCATCAGGCTTTTGGACATAATCACCATTCATAGCGCCAAGTTTTTTATTAGAAATAAAAGGACCCTCTAAATGAAAACCGGGTATATTTGCGCCTTTTATATTACTAATATCGGTTTCGGCCGCTTTTTTTAGCTGCTCCATTGGAACGGTTAAGGTTGTAGGATACCACGTGGTAGTACCATTTTTCGCAAAATATTCTGACATTTCACCGAGCTTATCAAAATCGTCGGTAGGGTCAAAACCAAGACAACCGTGAGTATGTATATCTACCATTCCGGGAATTATCTCATATCCACCAAGGTCTATGCCCTCTTTATCAGTTTTTTCTATTGAAACTATCTTACCGTTTTCAACTGAAATATCGGTAAGCATATCTTTTATTTTAACATTTTTATAAATAATCAACGCTATCACCTCTAATTATATTTTAAAGCAATTTCACCTAAATTTCAAGCATAAAAAGAAAAATAAAAAGCCGTAAGAAACTCTTACGGCTTTTTATATTATAATGAAAGAATATTAGCAATTTTATAGCTTTCAACATCAAATTCTTTTGCCATATTAAGGGCTTCAAAAATATCGAAGTCAACAATTTTGCCGTTTTGAGAGCAGACAACCCTATTACCAATGCCTTTATTAAGAAGCTGTACTGCGGCATAGCCAAGCTTACTTGAAATAACTCTATCGCGAACCGAAGGATTACCGCCTCTTTGAATGTGCCCTAAAATAGTTGCTCTGGACACAACGCCGGTTGTAGCCTCAATAATCTTAGCAATTTCAGAAACGCCCGTCTTGAAGCCTTCGGCAACAACAATAATAAAATGTTCTTTGCCGGTTTTTCTTGAAGCTTCAATCTTCTTACAAACGTCACTAATTTCACATTCAATTTCGGGTACTAATATTGAAGTAGCACCTGCTGCAAGACCTGTTTGAAGAGCAAGGTCGCCTGCGTTGCGGCCCATAACCTCAATTACTGAGCAACGCTCATGCGACTGAGTCGTATCACGAAGGCGGTCAGCCATTTCAACTGCAGTATTCATAGCAGTATCAAAACCGATGCAATATTCAGTAGAGGCGATATCATTATCAATAGTAGCGGGAACGCCAACACAAGGAATGCCTCTGAGAGATAAATCTCTAGCGCCTCTAAAGGAGCCGTCGCCACCAATTACAACAAAGCCTTCAATACCCATTTTTTTACAATTTTCAATTGCAATATTGATACCCTCTTCGGTTTTAAACTGAGGGCAGCGAGCAGTATATAACTTTGTGCCACCACGATGAATTATATCCGAAACTGACCTTTCATTAAATTCCTCAAATTCGCCATTTATAAGCCCCATATATCCGCGCTTAACACCAACAACCTCAATACCGAGAGAAATTGCAGTGCGAACTACAGCACGAACTGCCGCGTTCATACCCGGTGCATCGCCACCGCTAGTTAAAACACCTATTTTTTTCATTTAAATTCCCCCTAAACCTAAAACGTTATCATTTTAACATATTAAAGTAGATTATTCAACCGCTTTTACATTATTTTTTCCCAAAATATTACAAATTTTGTTCCATTTTTCACTTTCTAATTCAAAATCGGCAAATTTCGCCGCCTTAAAACGTTTTTTTGTATCCTCACAGTATATAATAACTTCTGCACCGCTTAACGAAAGTTCAGCACTAATTGCACTAAGCAGTTTTGCGTCATAAGTTGCAAGTTTTATATATAGCTTAGAATAGCTAAGTGAACTTTTGGCCTTTTTAATAGGAAAAACTTGTTCAATTTTATCGCAAATTATTTCACTAGGCCTATCATCTGACTCAGTAACCTTACCTTCAAAAAGGTATACCTCGCCTTCCTTCACATTATTTCTAACAGGTGCAAAAGTCTTTGGAAAAACCGTTAAATTAATAGAATCATATAAATCCTCAACGCCCAAAAAAGCCATTAAATTACCCGTTTTAGTTGTTTTTGTTTTCAAACTATTAACAAGTCCTATAAACCTTACTCTTTCACCATCAGAAATTTTATGCTCTAAAATATCGTTTACCTTGGTAGCCTTAATGGCTTTAATATTTCCCAAAAATTCATTTAAAGGATGGCCCGACATATAAAGTCCGGTTGCTTCCTTTTCAAAGAATAGCTTTTCTCTCTCAGGCATTTCTGCAACATTAGGAAACTCAAAGCTAAGGGCCGAATTTTCATATACATTATCGTCAAAAAGACTTGTTTGACCACCTGCATTTCTAAGAGCCTCTTCATCGACTGCCGACATAATTTCTTCAACCGACTGTAGCATTTGCCTACGATTAGCGCCAAACGAATCCAAAGCTCCGCTTTTTATTAAGCCCTCTAAGGCGCGTTTATTAAAGTCTCTTCCGTTCATTCTCTTGCAGAAATCAAAAAGTGAAGTAAACTTCGAAATACTTCTCTCTTTTATCATTTTGCTTATAATACCCGCGCCCAAGTTTTTAATCGCTAAAAGGCCAAAACGAATATTGTCCCCCGAAACTGTAAAATGCAAATCACTTTCATTAACATCGGGGGGCAAAATCTCTATTCCAAGTCTGTTACATTCAGCGCTATACTGAGTAACCTTGCCTGCGCTATCCAAAACGCTTGAAAGTAGTGCCGCCATATATTCTTTGGCAAAGTGCCTTTTAAGATAAGCCGTTTGATAAGCAATTACTGTATAAGCCGCGGCGTGAGATTTGTTGAACGCATAAGAGCTAAATAGTGCAACATTATCATATATTTCTTCTGCAACGTCTTTTGGTACACCTCTATTTATTGCACCATCACACAAAACATTACCGTTTTCATCCTTTTCACCAAAGATAAAACTATTTCTTTCTTTAGCCATAACGTCATGCTTTTTCTTACTCATGGCACGTCTTACAATATCTGCCCTTCCAAGCGAATATCCCGCAAGACTTCTAAAAATTTGCATTACCTGTTCTTGATATACAATACAGCCATAGGTGACCTTTAAAATTGGCTCTAAAAGTGGAGTTTTATAAACTATTTTTTCGGGGTTATGCCTATTATAAATATAGGTAGGAATAGAATTTCTAGGTCCCGGCCTATATAGTGAAAGAATTGCCGTTAAATCCTCAAGATTTTCAGGCTTAAATGAGCGAAGAACCTGCTTCATTCCCTCAGACTCGAACTGAAAGATACCATCAGTAAAGCCATCTGCCATCATCTTTATTGTTTCAGGGTCATTTTCAGGGATATCGTCAATGGAAAATTCGGGTTTATATTTTTTTATCATCTTTACTGCATCTGAAATAACAGTTAAGTTTCTAAGTCCCAAAAAGTCCATTTTAAGAAGACCAAGTTCTTCAAGCTCAGTCATAGTAAACTGAGTTACAACCGCTTCATCATTAAGCGCTAAAGGTACATAGCTATAAACAGGCCTATCAGATATCACAACACCTGCCGCATGAGTTGAGGCGTGGCGAGGCATACCTTCAATTTTAAGGGCCATATCAATTATATTTTTTACATCGTTATCGGTTTCATACAAATTTTTAAGGTCAACCGATTCTTTTAGTGCGTTCGAAAGAGTTTGTCCCAAAGCGGCAGGAATAAGCTTTGCGACCTTATCACAGGTGCTATAAGGAACATTTAAAACTCTGCCAACATCTCTAACCGCACCCTTAGCCGCCATTGTACCGAAGGTAACAATTTGAGCAACCTGCTCTTTACCGTACTTATTTATTACATAATCTATAACCTCTTGCCTTCTTACAAAGCAAAAGTCGATATCAAAGTCGGGCATTGAAACACGTTCGGGATTTAAAAATCTTTCAAAAAGCAGGTCATATTTTATTGGGTCGATACCTGTAATTCCAATACAGTAAGCCACAAGGCTACCGGCACCCGAGCCTCTTCCCGTACCGACAGGTATGCCGCTTTTTTTAGCAAAAGCAACATAATCCTGAACTATTAAAAAATAGTCAGTAAAGCCCATTTTATCAATAACAGAAAGCTCATATTCTAAACGTTTTTTAACCTGTTCGCTGGGATTTAGACCATAATGCTTCATTAGTCCATCATAGGCCATAGAGCGTAAATGCTCTAAATGGTCCCTATCGCCAATATCAAAAACAGGTAGCTTAAGCTTATGAAATTCAAAGTCAAGATTACACTTTTCGGCGATTTTTACTGTATTAGAAATTGCCTCGGGAGTATCACCAAAAAGCTCGTACATTTGAGCGTATGATTTTAAATAAAACTCATCGGTTTCAAAAGACATAAGGTCATCGTCGCCGATTTTTTTGCCCGTTCCTATTGCAAGTAAAACCTCTTGCATTTTACTATCTTCTTTTGTAATATAGTGCACGTCATTAGTGCAAACAAGCGGAATATCAAGCTCACTCGAAAGTTTTTTAAGAGCAGCATTTACGGTAATTTGTTCCTTAATGCCGTGATTTTGCATTTCAAGATAAAAATTGCCATCGCCAAACAAATTTTTATAATAAATAGCGGCCTGTTTTGCCTTTTCATACTCACCAAAAAGTATTGCCGAAGGTATTTCCCCCGCAAGGCAGGCCGAAAGCGCAATAAGACCTTCGCTGTGTTTTTCGAGCAGTTCTTTATCAATTCTGGGTCTTGAATAAAAGCCTTCCGTAAAGCCTAAGGAAACAAGCTTTATTAAATTTTCATAACCTTTTGAATTTTTACACAATAAAACAAGGTGGTTGTATGGTGAATATTCAGTTTTCTTTTTATCAAAACGAGAATTAGGTGCAACATACACCTCACAACCAATAATTGGCTTAATACCATATTGCTTAGCCTTTTTATAAAATTCCATAGCGCCGTACATAACGCCGTGGTCAGTAATAGCAACTGCCGACTGTCCAAGTTTTTTTGCAGTCTCAAAAAGCCCGTCTATACGACAGGCACCATCAAGTAAGCTATATTCAGTATGGAGATGCAAATGTACGAAATCCATAATACTCACCTAAATAATTATTGTTTATTATTTGCTAAAGCAACAAGTCTATTTAAACGGTGATTAAGTCCCGACCTTGTGACCTCGCCGTTCAGCATTTCACAAAGCTCGTTTAAGGTAGCTTGGTCGTTTTGAAGCCTTAGTTCCCCTACTCGTTGAAGCTCGGGTGAAAGCTTAGAAAACTCACCACTCTCCTTAAGCTTTTTTATTGCCAAGCACTGCGTCACAGCCGCATTAACTGTCTTGGTAATATTAGCAGTTTCACAGTTTGTAATTCTGTTAAGCCTATTTCTAACATCCTTAACCACCGTAATATCTGCAAGGTGCAAAGCATAGGTTCCTGCTCCAATATAAGTTAAAATATCTGACAAATTTTCGCTACCTGCAAAATAAATAGTAAGATTTTTACCCCTAGCCGAAAGTTTTGGCGATAAACCAACTTCCAAAATCAACTCATAAAGTTCTGTAGCTAATTGCTTAGAATGTATAGGAAATTCAGCAAGATACTCTTTATTAGGGTCACATGCCGTAGCACAGGATAAAAATACACCTCTTAAAAAGGCTGACTTACAACAGTCATCCTCTAAAATATGCATTTTAAGTAGACTGTCCCCTTCTTTAAACCCAAAATAGCCAAGCGAAGTTAAAATTTCTTCTCTTTTTGCTTTAGACTTAATTTTTACCGAAAATAAATCCTTTTTTGCTCCACCAACCGAAATGTCTGGCACTGTGCCAAAACATCTGGTAAGAAGTGAGGAAAGTCTAAAAACAACATCTTCGCTTTCAGTAGTAACAGTCATATTATTAGCAGAAAACGACCTACCCATTAACAAAATGCCGTAACATTCGGCAATTTTGCAACAGGTGGACGCTTCTATTTTACATAGTTCACTTTTTACATCTGATAAAAAAGACATAAATAATATCCTATCATTTAATAATATCTCTATGATTTATATGTACATCATAACCGCAGTCGATAAGTTCTTGAAAAATAAGTTCGGCAATGGTCACCGAGCGGTGTTTGCCGCCCGTACAACCAATAGCAACAGTAAATTCTTCAGAGCCTTTTTTAAAGTGAAGCCTTAAAGACGTTTTTATTAAAGTAATAATATTTTCCGCAAGAATTTTAGAAGAATCAAACTGCATTACAAAGTCGCTTACCTTCTTATTTAAACCGTTTAGTTCACGAAGTTCATCAACATAATAAGGATTTTCAAGGCATCTGACATCAACTAACAGATTTGGGTTGTCTATTAAGCCAAATTTGTAACCAAAAGATATAATATTAACCTTTAAAGAGCTACATTTTTCGCACATAAAATCATCCTTAATTCTATCTTCCTATAAATTCAACCTCGGGTTCAAGCCTTACGCTTGTTTCTAAAAACACCTTATCGCTAACATATTCAATCAGCCTTTTTACATCTGAAGCGGTAGCATCTCCGGTATTAATAATGAACCCTGCGTGTTTCTCGCTAACCATCGCTCCACCAATAGCATAACCCTTGAGACCGCACATTTCAATAAGCGTTCCGGCAAAATTACCGCTAGGTCTTTTAAAGGTACTTCCCGCGCTTGGAAAATCTAACGGTTGTTTGGTTTTACGTCTTAAAAGCAACGTATCCATCTTTTCACGTATCGACGAAACAGGTGCAGGTGTGAGCGTAAACTTGGCAGAAGTAATTATAGAATTTTTCTTTTCTTTGAAAATACTGGTACGGTAACCAAGCTTCATATCTTCCGCAGAAATTGTGTGGAAATTACCGTCAAGAGTTAAATATGTGCACTCGCTAATAACGTTAGAAATCTCCGACTCGTAAGCACCCGCATTCATATAAATAGCGCCACCAACAAGACCGGGAATTCCCCAAGCAAACTCTAAACCCGAAAGCCCATTTTCTGCAGCAAAGCTACAAAGCATAGAAAGTTTAAGTCCACTTCCACAGTTTATAACATTAAATTCGTCAAGAGAAAATTCGCCAAGTCCATTACCGATATGAATTACGGCACCTTCAATTCCTAAATCAGAAACAAGCAAATTACTACCATTACCAATAACAGTAATAGGAATTTCTTTCTCTTTTAAAAAGATAATTAGGCGCCTTAGCATATTTTCGCCAACAGGTTCTATAAAGATATCTGCAGGTCCACCAATTTTGAAACTGGTATGAAGAGACATTGGCTCATTTTCTTTGAATGAGCACTGATTTTCATCTAAAAAACTTTTAAGTTCGGAATAATCCAAGAAATTACACCTCACAAATTTGCAAGATACTATTTATATAAACGATAAAGGTTTGCTGAACCTATAATACCCGCATCGTTTCCAAGTTTTGCAATTAAAACTTCGGTTTGTTTTTCTACATTTATTGAGAAAATTTCTTTAGAAACAATTTTCTGAATAGGCTTTAAAAGTGTATCACCCTCGTAGCAAATGCCGCCACTGATACAAAGCCTATCGGGTTGGAAGATGTTAATAAGGTTTGAAATGCCACAAGCAACATACTCAATATAAGTATCAACAACCTTCTTTGCGGTCTCATCACCCGCACGCATACCATCAAATGCGGTGCGACCGTTAACATTATCTAAATTGCCTTCAGTTATTTCCCACATTTTAGAAGCCTTGTCTTGCTCCATAGCCCTTTTAGTTTGTCTGATAAGAGCGGTTGCAGAAGCATATGCCTCCCAACAACCTTTGCGGCCACAAGTACACGGCTCACCATCAAAGGTGATTACTGCGTGACCAACCTCGCCCCCCGCAAGGTTGCCGCCGGAAAAGAGCTTTTCATCTATAATAATGCCGCCGCCAACACCCGTGCCGAGCGTAATTGCAACAAATGTTTTTGTGCCCTTTCCTGCACCTGCCAAAAACTCTCCATAAGCTGCAGCGTTTGCATCATTTTCAAGATAACAATCAAAATCAAGACGTTTTTTAAGCATCTCGGCCATTGGAAGATTTGTAAATCCAAGATTATTGGATGTTGCAATCATACCGCTGAAAGGATTAACGCTTCCGGGGCTACCAACGCCAACAGAGTTTATATCCTTCATAGTTAGACCTGCATCCTCTACCGCCATTTTAACGGCAAGAGCCATATCATCTACAATTTCTTCGGCAGGTCTTGGACATTTGGTTTTTAGCTTTGCTCTACCAATGATTTCAAAATTATCATTTACAACTCCTACCTTAATATTTGTACCACCTAAGTCTACCCCAACATTAAACATTTTTAATAACTCTCCAAACTTTGCTAAAAAATTTTACTAAAATAATAAATTCGACTAATCGAAAATATCAACCTTTTCTTCATTGTCACCATCGATAATGCCGTCGTCCATACCGAGTTTATGAAGTAAATCATAAGCCGCATTATAACCCATTTTCTTTTGGCGGTTGTTCATTGCGGCAACCTCTAAAATAACAGCAAGATTTCTACCGGGTTGAACAGGAACAGTAAGTGAAGGAACCTTAATGCCTAAAATTTCGGTTGTTTCATTTTCAAGACCCATTCTATCATAAACCTTATCTGCGTCCCAAGGCTCGAGATTAATTACCATATCAATTTTTTCGGTAAGCTTTACAGAACCTGCACCGAAAATACGGCTTGCATTTATAATACCTATGCCTCTAAGCTCGATAAAATGACGTATGTTTTCAGGCGATGAACCAACAAGCGATTTTGAGGAAACCTTGCGAAGTTCAACCGCATCGTCTGCAATAAGCCTATGGCCACGCTTTACAAGCTCAATAGCGGTTTCACTTTTACCAACACCGCTTTCACCTAAAATTAAAATGCCTTCACCATAAACCTCTACCAAAACACCGTGCCTTGTAATTCTTGGAGCAAGTTGAACATTTAAAAATGCAATTAGTGCAGCCAAAAATCCCGAAGTTGAATCATCCGTTCTAAGTAGCGGAACCTCATATTTTTCTGCAGCTTTCTTCATCTCATCAGGAATATTAAGCTTGCGGGAAACAATAACAAGGCTTGGCTTTTTAGAAAAGAATTTATCTAAACATTTTTCCAGTTCATCTTTTGAAAGTTCTTCAAGATAACTATCTTCACTCTTGCCGATAATTTGAATTCTTTCACTGTCAAAAAATTCATAGTATCCTGCAAGTTGAAGTCCCGGACGATTCACCTCAGAACTTGAAACCAAAATCTGTTCTGGGTTATCCGGAAGATAAACTGTTTCAAGGGAAAAATCTTTAATAATTTTCGCAAGTGAAACTTTATAATCGCACTTCATAGTACACACTCCCAAATATTATATATTAATATAAATATATCTAATAATATTATACAACATACTATTTTACTTTTAAAGGCTTTTTTTTAAATTATGTAAAATTTTTTAATAAAAACTTGATATATCTTGCTAATGAATGTATAATTATATAAAAATTACTATTCGCGCTTTGGAGGAACTTAGAATGAAACTTGGTATTGTAGGTTTGCCTAATGTTGGTAAATCAACTTTATTTAATGCTATAACAAATGCGGGTGCCGCGTCGGCCAACTTCCCCTTTTGCACTATTGAGCCTAACGTTGGCGTTGTTGCCGTGCCCGATGAACGTCTTGACGAGCTTGCTAAAATGTACAACCCCAAAAAATACACCCCTGCCATAATTGAATTTGTTGACATTGCAGGTCTTGTTAAAGGTGCTTCTCACGGTGAGGGCCTTGGCAACAAATTTCTTTCTCATATTAGAGAAGTTGATGCAGTAGTTCACGTTGTTCGTTGCTTTGAAAATGACGATATTATACATGTTGAAGGTT
Source organism: Acutalibacteraceae bacterium (assembly GCA_045536815.1). Lineage (GTDB taxonomy): Bacteria > Bacillota > Clostridia > Oscillospirales > Acutalibacteraceae > UMGS1279. The sequence goes on from JAZSOH010000023.1 coordinate 17,775, forward strand.
CGGTTGACCCTGCAAGAGATATTGAAACCATAAATATAGAGCTTATTCTTTCCGATATGGAGATTGTTTCCCGCCGTCTTGATAAAAGCGCTAAAGCACTTAAGGGTGATAAATCTTTAGCGCCCGAGGTAGATTTTTTACGAAGACTTTTAAGCGAGCTTGAAAGTGGTAAAACAGCCCGTTCGGTTGAAAGAGACGAATCCGAAGATGAAATTTTAAATGATATGCCCCTTCTTTCAAACAAACCTGTTATCTACGCTTGTAATATGAGCGAAAGCGATTTTGAAAACGGTATTGAAAATAACGAGCGTTTTAAAATAGTTAGAGAAATTGCAGCTAAAGAAGGCGCCGAAACTCTTCCAATTTGCGCTTCTTTGGAGGCAGAGATTTCCTCCCTTTCCCCTGAAGAAAAAGAGCTTTTCCTTGCAGATTTAGGTCTTGAAAAATCCGGTCTTGACAGACTCATAAAAACCTGTTACGACCTTTTAGGACTCATTTCTTTCCTAACCGCAGGTGAACCCGAGGTTAGAGCTTGGACAATAACAAAAGGTACAAAAGCACCGGGTGCTGCGGGTAAAATCCACTCAGATTTTGAGCGTGGTTTTATCAGAGCTGAGGTTGTTGCCTATACCGACTTAATCGAATGTGGTAGTCTTAACGCCGCAAAAGAAAAGGGTCTTGTTAGAAGCGAAGGTAAGGAATATGTTATGAAAGACGGCGATGTTGTTTTATTCCGCTTTAATGTTTAGGCCTTTTACTTGACTTTTTTTAATTTAATACATATAATATTTATTAAATATAACTTATAAAGGAGAATTTACTATGGCTCAAAAAATGACTTTGCATAATCTAGATTTGCCGGACTTCATAAAAACTCTCGACTGCTGCAAGGGCGACGTTTTTATGGAAACTACTGATGGCGATATTTTAAATCTCAAATCAAAGCTTTGCCAGATAATTGGTATCGCAAATATTTTAAGGGGCGCCGAAATTTCTGAAGCAACAATTCGTTGTACTAATCCCGATGATGAATCTTTACTCTTTAGATTTAATCTTTACAAAGAAATACCCGACAGCAAATAAATAGCTTTAACCCGCCAGCTAAATGTTGGCGGGTTTTTTATTGTTTACTTAAAACTCACACTAGTCATATTTTCCCTATTATAACAGTATAATTTATAAAGCATAAAAGGAGGAACTAGGGTGGCATTCAACGACCGAGAACTTTTAGCAAGACTTGTACAGTGTGAAGCGGGCGGTGAAGGTGAAAACGGAATGAAAGCGGTTGCAAATGTTGTTATGAACAGGGTTCATGTGCCGAATGGAGAATATAGCCGTCTTGGAGGAAATCTTAGAAATGTTATCTATCAGCCCGGGCAGTTCGACTGTGTTAGAGAAACTATAGGTGGCAAATATAATCCACAAAACATCTATAATATGAACCCCCAAAACGAGCACTACAATATAGCCGACTGGGCGCTGGCAGGCAACAAGCTTTACGGACTGGGCACTGCGCTTTGGTATTTCAACCCATATAGTACTACTTGTAGGCAAAATTTCCCTTCAAGAGTAGGAACATTTGCTGTTAGAATCGGCGAACACTGTTTTTACAACCCAACCGAATATTATGCCGACACTTAAATTTTCACAACTTGATATTAACGGAGGGCACTATGAACAACAATAACAGTAATGGGCAAAATTCCGAAATCACCGTACCTTACGGTATGGGATTTGATGCTTACCAAGGCTCTATTCAGCAAATTTTAAAGGATAATATTGGTCAATATGTTGATGTTGAATTTTTAATTGGAAACAGTGCGCTAACAACAAGAAGCGGTATTTTATATGCTGTTGGTGTAAGTTACATTGTTTTATACGATAGAAAAAACGATAGATATCTAATTTGCGACCTATACTCAATTAAGTTTGTTACAATCTACAACCCCGACAGAAGAAACTAAAAAACACCCACCTAGTTCTTTTACTAGGTGGGTTTAATATTACTGTTCTATAACATAGTCATTTGTGTAACCATTTCCGCCGGTTCCAGCGCCTAGCCTAAGCTCAAACTTATGTCCGTTATTAACTGCATAAGTATGAGCCACAGAAAGATTTGCCACCTGCATAAGTACATCAGGGTTAGCATTATGGAAAAGCGAACCACCGAGCGTTACAATGGTTTCAGGGAAGTATACAACCTCTAATGCTGTATCACCTTGGAAGACAGTGCTACCAAGTTTTATTAGCGAACTGTTTTCTTGATATTCAAATCTTATAAGTGATGTACAATAATAAAATGCATAGTTGTTTATAACTTCAACTGAGTTAGGAATTTCAAATGTTAAAACATTTCCACAATAGCCAAAACCGGCTTTACCAATTTCTGTTAAAATGCTTCCTGGCTCGAATTCAACTGTGTTAGCTTTGCATCTAAAGAAAGCGAACGAGCCAATTTTTGTAATTCCTTTGCCAATAGTCACAGTTTTAACGTTTAACTTTGCAAACGGTGAAACATTTGTGCCACTAGAGGCATAATCATACATATCCCCATCACCAAAGACAATAAGAGAACCATCGGAATAGAATTCCCAGAATACATTTTCACCGCATTGACCCTCATCCACAAGAGAGGACTCAAACCTTGTTTCATAGTTGAAACCGTTTTGAATTGCATAATCATGAGCATAAGACCCCTCTGCTACAAGTAAAACAACGTCAGGGTTTGCTCCATAAAGCAGGTCACTGCTAAGCTTAGGAACAGCCGCAGGAATATAAATGCTTGTGATTGAAGTATCGCCCATAAAAGCGCCACCGCCTATATAATCGAGCTGACTTCTGATTTCAAATTCAAATTTTTGAAGCGAACTACAATAGTAGAAGGCGTATTTTTCAACCGTTTCAACTGATCCGGGCAATAGAACATTTTCCAACTTAGAACAATAACCAAATGCACCCTTAGCAACTTCTTTAACCGAGCTTATTGTTTCGAATTCTACAGAAACAAAGTTCTTAGCAAAGAAAGCAAATTCGCCAATTCTGGTAATGTTTTTACCAATAAATACCTTGCTAAATTTAACCTTAACCCAAGGAGCTGTTGTAGCACCATTTATTGCTTGATAGTCAGGTATTTCGCCTTCGCCTAGAATTTTAAGCGTTCCATCCGTATAAAGTTCCCAATAAACCGTATCAGTTACAGTACCGCTATCTTTCACAATATATTCAGCACGAAGTTCAAAATTATAACTCCTTTGCTCAACATAAGTATGTGAATATGAGTACTCTGCAACATAGAAGAGAACTTCTGAATTAGCCTGATAGATAAAGTCCCCTCCTATTGCTGTAACAGTTGAAGGTATAAAAACAGACTCTAGTGAAGTATCACCACGGAAAACTGCATTGCCGAAGGTTTTAAGCTTTGAACCATCTTCAAACTCAAGCTTTTTGAAGTTTGGAGAATATGAGAAAGCATACCCTAAAATAGAATTAACTGTTTTAGGTATTGTTGCTCCTTCGAGATTTGAATTATATCCAAATGCCGACTTACCAATGCTTTCAAGAATGCTATCATCTTCAAATTCAATGGTTTTACTCAAAGAACGGTAGAATGCAAAATCGCCGATTTTTGTAATAGCTTTACCAATCTTAATTTTGTTCAAGGTATATGTAGACCAAGGTGCTACATTATCTCCCGAATTGGTAAAGTCAGGCATTTCACCATAACCTAATACTTCAATTGTTCCATCCTCATGAAGTTTCCAATATACAGAACCATTTAATTTACCGCTATCCAACAAACTTTCAGTACGAACAACTGTTGCAATATTGTTCTTATCCGCATAGGTTTGGCCATACGAGCCCTCTAGTACGTTAAACTCAACGGTTTCACTTGCCTCATAAAGCAAGCTACCACCAATACTTGTTACGCCAGAAGGAATATAAACTGTTTCAAGTGAGGTATCTGCTCTAAACACCGTAGAACCAATTGTTTTGAGGTTGCTTCCCCACTCAAAATCAACCGTCTTTAGAGATGAGCAATAATAGAACGCATAACTTATAATAGTTTCAACTGAAGCAGGAATAAGTATCTCAGTTAAGCTCGCATTATAACCGAATGCACCTTTACCAATTTCTTTTAATTTGCTTCCGGGCTCAAAGTAAACCGATTTAGCACCTGAGCTAAAGAAAGCAAAATCACCAATTCTGGTAATATCTTTACCAATAATAATCTTCTTAACCTGAGAATTCTTCCATGGCGCCATGGTATCGCCATAGGTTGTGTAATCTTCCATAGCACCGTTACCGCTAATTGTAAGGGTACCATCGGGAGCAAGATTCCAAAGAACCTTTGCCTTCAACTCGCCACATTCATTACAATCGTTATCATTTTCATCATCGTAAACGTGGTCGGCAGGTACACGTGTAGAGCCGCAAACATTACAGTCTGCATCGCAGTCGTTTTCGTAACTGTGCTCACCTGTTGCAGGAATAACTGTATTTTCGTTTTGTGTTGCGCCGCAAACTGTACACTCTTCGTGTTTAGAACCATTTACCCCGCAAGTTTCGGCCTTGTCAACAACCCACTCAAAATCGTGAGTAATTTCTCTTATCTCACCACAAACGTTACAAGAAGTATCGCAGGCGTTATCGTAAACGTGGTCAGAAGGTACACGTGTGGTACCGCAAACATTACAGTCAGCATCGCAGTTATTAGTGTAACTGTGCTCGCCAGTTGCGGGAATAACTGTATTTTCGTTTTGTGTTGCGCCGCAAACTGTACACTCTTCGTGTTTTGTGCCATTAGCACCGCAAGTTTCGGCTTTATCAACAACCCACTCAAAATCGTGAGTAATTTCTCTTACCTCACCACAAACGTTACAAGAAGCGTCGCAATCATTGTCGTAAACGTGGTCAGCAGGGACTCTAATCGTACCACATCTATTACATTCGGCGTCGCAGGCGTTATCGTATGTATGCTCACCTGTTGCAGGGATAACAGTATTTTCGCTTCTTATCTCTCCGCACAGTGAACACTGCTCGTGCATTATGCCGTTTTCTCCGCAAGTAGCCGGCTTATCGGCAATCCACTTAAATTTGTGCGTTGCGTTTCTAACTTCGCCGCACACATTACAATTTTCATCACATACATTGTCATAAACGTGGTCAGAAGGAGTACGTGTAGCACCACAAACATTACAAGAAGCATCGCAAGCGTTGTCATAAATATGGTCAGCGGGTGTACGTGTTGTGCCACAAAGATTACAGTTTGCATCACAGTCATTATCGTAAACGTGCCCAGAAGTAGTCCTTACCTCACCGCACACGTTACAAGATGTATCGCAAGCATTGTCATAAACATGGGCAGAAGGTACGCGTGTGGTACCGCAAACATTACAGTCTGCGTCACAGGCATTTTCATAAGAATGACTTCCGCTAATAGCAATTACTGTATTTTGATTACGTGAAATATGACAGTAAATACATTCCTCGTGTTTAAGACCTGTAAAGCCGCAGTTTGCCGCCTTATCAATTACCCAAGAGTAAGAGTGGCTAACTGCTGTTCTGGTCCAATCGCAATCATTACAAGTGCCGTCGCAGTCACCAAAATATCTATGTTCATATTTACAGGTATTGAAGTGCCAAGTTGCATTAGTATAGGGAGATGTGCCCCAGTTACTTACGCCAATAGTAGCTTTTTGAGTTTCGTTGCCTACATACCAAATATCAGTCAACTTATTACAGTTAGAAAAATCAAAACGATAAACTGTTTTAAGAGTACTTGGTAAAGTCAAATTTTTTAAACTAGAACAGCCGTAGAAGGTATAACCTAAAAATTGTTTAAAACCATTAGGAATTCTAATCTCAGTTAACGCCGAACAACCCCTAAATGCGCCTGCACCTATATAATTTACATCCCTTGGTGTCTTTATTGAGGCAAGCTTCGAGCAACCGTAAAATGCTTCGCCACCAATGAAAATAACGCTATCGGGCAGAGAAATAGAAGTAAGTGCTGTATAGTTAACGAATGCCCTATAATAAACTACCTTCGTTTCGTTGTGAACAGTAAAGGTAGAACCGTTTTTAGCAGCAGCGCCCACTAAAATATTATAGGGATTTTTCTTGCTACCAATATATGAACCGCTTGAATATGAATTGTATGTAAGACCTGAACAACTATCAAATGCCTTATCGCCAACATAAATAATAGAATCAGGTAAATAAAGCTTTGTTATTTTGCTACAGCTTGCAAAGGCACTATCGCCAATAGTTGTAACAGGATATCCACCAATATATTCAGGAATTTCTATGGTACCACTCGCAGAAGTATCGCAGTCGGTAATTGTAACCTCTCCATCTGCTACAGTATATGTAATATATCTCACCGCGCCACAAACTGAACAAATTATATCGTCCGCCTCTTTATAGGTGTGAGACCCCGTAGCCGAAAGTGTTTTGTTACAAATACTACATACAGTATCACAGGTAACATAGTCTGCATGTGTAGTGCCAAAAGCACAAGTATTATAGTTCCATGTAGCCGAAGTTATAGGGTCATTATTTTCACCAAATGTAATGATGGATTTATTAGTTTCAGTACCATAATACCAAACATTATTAAGCGAAGAACAACCCGCGAAAGCGCCCTTACCTACTGTTACAAGTGAAGTAGGTAAAGATATATCAGTAAGAGCAGTATTGTTATTGAATGCATAGTTGCCAATAATTTTAACACCGTGAGGAACTACAACTTTTTTAATATTAGTTGCACCTGAGAATGCACCCGCAGCAATGATATTAACCTGACATCCGTGTATTTTAGAAGGAATTCTAATTTCACCGGTGCTAGAAGGTGTTCCTCCGGTAATAGTAACATTGTCACCATCAAAGGAATAATTAAGGAAAGCCGCCTCACCACAAATTGAGCAGAAGATATCTGAGCCGCTGGTTACAGTATGGCTTGCACCTACAGTTCTAAACCAACCGCAAGTCTCACAAGTGGTATCGCAATCGCTTAAGTAGGTGTGGCTACCACTTAAACAAGTATTATATCTCCATTTACCATCAGCAGTCGTATTTTCTAAACCAATCTCAATAGACTCTGCGTTAGTTTTATCTCCGCTATACCAAACGTTTCTAAGGGCAGAGCAACCACTGAAGGCATAAGCGCCGATGTTTTTAACGCTTACAGGAATTGAAATATCCTTAAGGCCGGAGTTTGAAAAAGCATAAGCACCTATACTTGTTACACCTGTAGGAATAACAAGACTTTGAAGATTAGAACAGTCTTCAAACAAAAATGCAGAAATATTCTTAAGCGAAGAAGGAAGGCTAATATTTTTTAGTGAAGTACAACCGGAAAAAGCGCCTTCGCCTAAAGTTTCCAAATTAGTACTTAGTGTAACTGAATTTAAAGCAGTGCAGTATGCAAATGCAGAATTACCTATAGACAAAACGTTATCAGGAATTGTGAGATTAGTAAGCGCTTTACAGCCAAAAAAGGTATAATCATAAATTTTAGTAACATTTTGAGGAATTTCGATACCGCTTAAAGCAGAACATCTATAAAAAGCATTTTCGCCAATTTCGGTAAGGCTTTCGGGAAGCGAAATTGAAGCAACTTTTGTACACTCATAAAAAGCACAGGCAGGAAGCTTAGTAACACTACTTCCAACTGCTATATTTACAAGTGAAGTGCAACCACTGAAAACAGGATGTTCTGCCGAGCCCATAACAGCACAGTTAGTTGCATTGAAATTAAATGTTGTAAGGGCAGAACACTTATTAAAAGCGGACTCGCCAATATAAGTAACATTATTAGGAATTGTAACAGATGCAAGCTTGCTACAGTTTTCAAAAGCGTTGTTGCCAATATAAGTAACGCTTTCGGGAATTAAAACCCCTGTTACTAAGGTACAATTTTGAAATGCATACTCCCCTATTTTTGTAACAGGATAGCCGCCTAAGGTAGCAGGGATATTTGCAACGCCCGAAATAGAAGGGTCAACAATAACAATTGTTGCCTCATGGTCGGAAACAGTATATGTATAATACCCCCTAGTTGCAGCGCTTGCCACAGTTCCAAACGGTACAACAGAAATAAGCAATAGTACTGCCAATAAAGCCGATAAGATTTTTTTCATAAAAAGCCTCCACTCCGCGAAAATCGCATAAACAATTCCAAAAAAAGTGTATAATTATACAACTATATAGATTATAACATAATATTTGCAAATTTTCAATAAAAAAACTGCCTTTTTTTGAAAAAAATAGGCAGTTTTTTATTTAGATAATAATTAAATTTAAAACGAGCAAAAGTACAACTCCGGGAAGACCGAATATACCTGAAATTCCAACAGTATATAAGTTAATTGGTAAACAAATAAATGTGAACTTTTGGGTCAGATTAATTAGAATTAAACAAGCCATACCACAAAAGCCCATAATTAGAATCGTAGTTATTGGTTTTTTTGTTTTTACTGCTAAAACAAGATACACAAAACCATAAATAACTATAGCTGAAATCAAAATAATTTTTAACAATTACACCACCAAAATAAAAATATGAACAATGTGGTGAAAATATGCAAAATCAGTTATAGTTTTGAGCAATTGCGCTAAGGTCGTTCCTTATTTTTTCCCTTAGTGATTCAGGCTTAATGACCTCAATATCCTTGCCGAAAGAAAGCAGCCAGCCCTCTAGCCCTTCACTTAAATAAACATTACAGTCAAAAATCAAGTGGTTTTCATCAGACGAGCGCACAAAAATATCGCTGCCGAATTTATCAACAACCAAATTTAAAATTTTAATACTGCACTTTAGGGTAACGGTTTCTTTAACGCCACTAAACATATTAAAGGTTTTTTGAATATAATCCAAGCGATTAAACTCTTCTTTATACTCGCTGACCTCTGAAAAATGTCGCCAACCTTCCGAAAGCTCGGTTACCTTTTTAATTTTATCAAGTCTTAAATGCATAAGATTATCATATTTTTCATTATTGCAAACCAAGTAGTAATGGTCCTCTTCCCAAATAAGCGCGTATGGGCTAACCTTCATTTCTTTTGAAGATGTTTCGATAAAGTGACCATTTTTAAGCACATACTTATAGTAAAGCAGGGATATTTTATGCCTACTGTTTATAGCCCTTTGAATTGCATCAATACTGTAATATATTTCCTCATTATCACACTTGTTTGTGTTGTCAATAAAGGTTTTATTTGTGTTTTCCTTTTCTTGATATACACTTAAAAAACCACGCAGCTTATCTATAAGCTTAGCTGATTTTTTAGGCGAAATAAAGTCGGCAGATAAAACTGCATCTATTAAAAGCGAAATTTCAGAAACCTCAAAACTTCTATCAGAAAGAAAATAACCTTTTTGCGGATAATCGGCATGCAACACCTCAACACCAAACAAATTTAGCGCCTCAATATCGGCATAAATTGTTTTTCTTTCGCAATTGCACCCCATAGCCGCAAGTTCATCAATGATAAAATTAGTATTTACCGGGTGTTCTTCATCCGACATTCTTTTAAGTATGTCATAAACCGCCAAAATTCTTGTTTTTTGACTGACAAAGCCCATTTTCTCACCCCAAATTTGATAAAATATCTAAGATTTCTTCCTTTGTGGTAATTTCGTTTAAAACCTTAGTAAGAGTATTTGGTGAAATAGTTGTCGGAAGGTCAAGTTTTCTTAGAAGTTCTTTTCTAAGTTTAGAACTGTTTTGGCCTCCCGAAAGGCCTACGCTCATTAAAAAAGCCTTCGTAATCTCATTATTTTTTTCTACATCTTTTTTCTTGAGAAACCTCTCCAAAGCCGAAATAATTACCTCTTTGGAAATACCCTCTACCCCCAAAAGTCCTTCGGAAGATTCTTTGCTTTTGCGTCTCTCTTTACCCTTAATTTCAGGCAGAAAAACGTTATAAATTTTTTCTTCACCTATAATATTTTTGAGGTAAGACCTAATAATATTCCCCGCGCTATCACTATCAGTTAAAACAATTATTCCGTCTTTTTCGGCAAGTTTTTTTATAAGGTCTACCTTATCCTTGCTTTTAAAAATCCCAAATCCGTCAGTGGTAATAATAGTTGCATCTAAAAATGATGATAGTTTTATTTTATCATATTTTCCCTCAACAATTATCGGCAGCGTAACCTTAAGCATTATATTCACCGCTTGAAATTTTAAGTATTTTTACTACAAGTGTTTCGAGAGAGGTTTTAGCGCCATCCAAGGTTATTTTAGAATCATTTTTAACCTTTGTATTTACCGATAAAATTTCATTTAAAATAAGGCTTAGTTGTTTATCGGTTAATCTTCTGGCATATGGCACGGCATTATCTAAAACAAAAGCTCTTCTTCCGTAGCCAAATTTTTCTGCTATACTATTTGGTCTTACCCCTTCTTTGATGGCCGATTTCGCTCTATAAATATCAACATAGCAGTCACTTATAAGGCTATAAATTTGTGCAGGAGAATTACCCTTAGCCAAAAGGTCATTTAAAAGTAAAAAGGCTTTTTGGGCATTACCGGATAAAATAAGTTTTGTTAAATCAAAAACCGAAGCCTCTAAAGTTTTTGGGCAAATTATATCAACTGTTTCGGTTGTAATAACGCCCTCGCTACCAACGTATGCGCAAAGCTTATCTAGCTCATTTATTAAAATATTAAGGTCATTTGAACATACCGAAACCATATATTTTGCGGCCGCAGTTTCAAGACGAACAAACCTTTTAGCAGCCCCATCACAAAGAATTTTAACAAGTTCGCTTTCGGTTTTATGGTTCAAGGCGCAAACTATTCCTCCTGCCTTTTCAACCGCACCCGTAAGAGCTTTAAAATTCTTTGCCTTCTTTACATCAACCTTTATAACATCATAGTAAAGCACCAAAACATTGTTTGTAGGTGCATTTTCAATAACTGAAATTAGTTTTTTAAACTCCGTCGCAGAACAGGTTTCAAATGGGTAGTTTGAGGCTAAAACACAAATACTATCCCCTGTAAAAGAAGCCTGCATAATATTATCATAAATATCCTGAACCTCGGCGTTTTCGGGCAAAGCAACAAGGTTTAAATCGGCATTATCCCCTACCGTAATCTTAGCAATTTTTTGTGCATAATTTTTAACTAGATACGGGTCATCGCCTACTAAAAGATATATAGGTTTAATTCTACCTCGACTGCTTAAACTTGTTCTGAGTTCACTTTCAGTATTTATATTTAACACCTCACTTTTATCTTATTTTGTAAGAAATTGACTTTTTAAATGTATTTTTCACAAGGTTTCCTTTATACTTCGTAAAATTTTCCTCGTCGCCAACAAAAACTATTTCCTTAATATTAGATTTTTCAATATTATTTGGGACCTTATTACAGCAAATTAGTAAAACATTTTCTCTTTTTGCATCACTTAAAAAGGCAGAAACATCATCACTACAAGCAATAACTACAGACATTTCCTTACTGTTAATAATAACACCTTTATCTTTATAAATCAAGAGCTCAAAATCATTGTTTAAAATGATACTTGCTTTGTTTTCAAAATATGTATATTTACCGTTATTGACATAGTTTAGTTTTTGAGTAAATTCGCCATCGTTTGGCAAACAAACCGAAAGATTTTCGTACTCGTTTATAAGCTTTGGTGCACCACCCGAAAAATCTTTTTCGAGAGTAGGTAAAATAAGTAAATCAATTTGATTATCGCCTAAGCCTACTACCGAATTTTTGATTTTTTGTATATCAAATTCGCCGTCACCCGCACCAACTGCAATAATTTTATCGTCCATTCTTATTACAACCGCTGCGCCATTTCCTAACGACAGAACTTCGAGATTTGTTTTAGGAATAAACAAATAAACTATCAAAAATAAAACCACCGAAAGACTTGCACACGCTTTGCGCAGAACTGCCGAAAACTTACTAGATTTACCAATAACAAAGAGCAAAACAGTAATAACCAGCAATAGCCAAGGAACCAAATATAAAATTTCTGCAGCAGTTACAGAATTTTCGAGTTTCGCCATACTGTTAATTATAAATACGCTATATCTGATTCCAAGACAAAGTACAGTTGAAACCAGTGTGTTTATAACAGGAGATTTAATTTCTAAAGAAACCAGTATCACAAAAGCTATACTTAAAACCAAGACAAACGACATAGCATAGCCAATTAAAACATTTACAAGTACAGATACGATGGATATGTAGCCAAACACCAAAACCGATATTGGAAGGGTGCAAATCGTTGCCGAAACAGTTTGACAAATTGCAAACAAAATTCCTTTAAAGAGCTTTGTATTAAAAAGCATTCCATTTAAAAGCAAAATGCATTTTTCATAAAGCATTGGACAAACAAAAATTATACCAAATGTTGATAAAAATGATAGTAAAAATGAAATATTTCCTGCGCTAAAAGGAGATACAAAGCATATAACTGTTGCCGCAATTCCCAGAGAATTGAGTGGGTCGGGCTTTAATAAAAAGAACATACCAAGCGACATAATAAAGTATGTAAGCCCTGCCCTAATAATTGATGGTGAAAAACCGCAAACTGCCGCTAAGGCAAAAATCACAAAAATACTTATTATTGATATTAGTCGCTTTGGAGCCTTAACCAGCGAAAGCAAAAAGTATAAAGCAGTAAAAATTATACCAAGGTGCATACCCGAAACAACAAGCATATGAGTAACGCCTGTTATTTTGGAGTTTAAATAAAAATCTTCATCTAAAAATTCAAAATCCCCAAGTAAAACTGCGGCAGAAATCGTAGCTTCATCAAAGGGTAAATTTTCAAAAATACGCTTACTTAAATTCTTTCTAAGGTCATAAAAGATAGCGTAAATAGGTCTATCGAAATCACCTAGTGACTCTCCCCTTTTCAAAAGGTTTGCAGAGCAGTAAACACCCTTAGAATAAGTAGAACTTTTAAAGTCACCCAAGGGCGTAAACTTAACACTAAGCTTTACCTTTTCAAATACATCAAAACCTGAATCGTATATATCGGTAACCCTAACCTTTTGATTATAAATTACCCTAATTTCATTACCATCCTTGTCGGTAACAACAATTCTTTGAGCTTTTATGGTATAAGCTGTATACGACTCATTAACATCGGAAAAATCGGCTATACTGCCTATAATAATTGCCGTTTTGTCATCTAAATTTTGTACAGGCTTTACCCTAAACTGCAAAGTGAAAAGTCCAAAAATTAAAAACACTAATGAAAAAATCAAAAGTGTTTTAAGACCTGCAATATGTATCTTTTTCCTAAAAACAAACAAAACCAGTAATAAAATCGCCAAAATAAGCGCTAAAATACAGCAAAAACAGGTTGGAAGATAGAGTAGTGCCGCAGATATCAATAAAAGTACAATACCTGTATAAAACATAACTCTAACCATTTATTCCAACCTGCCAAATTAAAACAAATTATATCAACCGGGAGGCCAAGCAAGATTTCTTCTTGCAAGTAAATGAAAATGAATGTGCATAACTGTTTGTCCGCCGTCTTCGCCGCAGTTATTTACAACGCGAAAGCCTTTTTCTAAATTATATTCCTTCGAAATTTTAGCAACCGCCTCAAAAACTGCCGCCATTAAATGACTGTTTTCTTCATCAATTTCTGCTGCCGAAGCAATATGCTCTTTTGGAATAATAATTGCGTGAAAAGGCGCCTGAGGAGATATATCCTCAAAGGCATACACCCATCTGTCCTCATATATTTTTTTAGAGGGAATTTCGCCATTTACTATTTTACAAAATAAACAATCCATATTATTTTACTCCTAAATAAGCTCAGGCACAATACCAAGAGCTTGTTCTGCCTTAGAAATATCTTTACCACCGGCCATAGCACTATCGGGTCTTCCGCCACCATTACCGCCTGTTATTTTTGCAACCTCGCGAACAATATTACCCGCGTGACAGCCATTTTTAACTGCCTCGCTACCACAAGCCGAAACAAAGGTTAGCTTATCATCGTTTACCGCGGCAAATACACACACAACATTTGGTTTAGAAGATTTAAGGGCATCACAAAGTGTGCGAACGGCATTTGCATCCATATTTTTAAGCACCTTAGTAACAACCAAAACATTATTCTTTTCTATGGCACCGCTTAAAATTTCGTCCATTTTGCCCGAAGCAAGTTTAGCTTCTAGTGCCGAAATCTCCTTCTCTTGTTCCTTTATAAGTGCGGTCATTTGCCTTGCCTTATTTATAATTTCCGAAACATTTTGAGCCTTCATTTCAGCCGCAGTATCATAAATAGTTTTCTTAAAGCCTTCCAAAAGCTCTAAAACGCCATTTGCTGTTACACCGTTTATACGGCGCACACCCGCTGCAACTGAAGATTCAGAAACAATTTTAAATAAACCAATTTTTGCAGTATTATCAATATGTGTACCACCGCAAAATTCTACAGTAAAATCATCGGCCGAAACAACACGAACAGTATCACCGTATTTTTCACCAAAAAGTGCCATAGCACCAAGCTTTTTAGCCTCTTCTATTGGCATTTCTCTTGAAAGAACAGTAACGCCATTTAAAATTTGTTCGTTAACTAAATTTTCAACCTTTAAAATTTCCTCTTTTGAAAGGGCCGCAAAATGTGTAAAGTCGAAACGAACCTCTTTATCGTTTACAAGCTGACCCGCCTGTTCAACATGATTACCAAGAACAGTTCTAAGAGCGGCTTGTAAAAGATGGGCAGCTGTATGATTGCGCTTTATTGCATTACGTCTGCTTACGTCAATTTGTGCATTAACCTCGTCACCTACCGAAACGCTACCGTCTACAACCTTACCTAAATGGGTAAATACGCTTCCGGGAGTTTTCTTAGTGTCGATTACCTTGAATTTAAAGCCGTTGCAATATATTTCGCCGCTATCGCCCACCTGACCGCCGCTTTCCGCATAGAAAACAGTTTTATCTAAAACGATAACCGCCTTATCGCCCTTGTTTGCTACCAGGGTATGCTCACCATCAACAACAATGTCAATAACCTTTGCTACTATATTAGTATCTTCATAACCCAAAAACTGCGTTGCCGAAACCAAATCGTAAGAGATTTCGTTACTGCTCCAGCTTTCGCCGTCAGACGCTTTACGAGCATTACGTGCAGTCTGACGTTGTTCATTCATAAGATCTTTAAAACGTGCTTCGTCAACGGTTAAGCCTTTTTCAGACAAAATATCTATTGTAAGGTCTATTGGGAAGCCGTAAGTATCATAAAGCTTAAAAGCATCTTCGCCCGAAAGAACCTTAGTATTTTTTGTAAGATTTTCAAGCATATTAAGACCTTGGTCAATAGTCTTATTGAAGGAAGCTTCTTCGTTAGTAATAACCTTTGTGATAAGCTGCTTTTTCTCAATAAGTTCGGGATAACCGCCCTTATTTTCGTTGATAACAACGTCACAAAGCTCCATAAAGAAGGTGCGATTTATACCGATAAGCTTGCCGTGACGAACAGCACGACGTATAATTCGCCTTAAAACATAACCCCTACCTTCGTTGGAAGGAATTATACCATCACTAATCATAAATGTAGCTGCTCTCGCATGGTCGGTAATAGCACGAATAGAAATATCGGTTTTTGTATCCTTACCATATTCCTTGCCGGAAATAGCGCAAACCTTGTCCAAAATATTTCTGATAGAGTCAACCTCGAACATATTGTCTACACCCTGCATAATACAAGCAAGACGTTCAAGACCCATACCGGTATCAATATTTTTGTTTTCAAGCTCGGTATATGTGCCGTCGCCCATATTATTAAACTGCGAGAAAACGTTGTTCCATATTTCCATATATCTGTCGCAGTCGCAACCGGGTTTGCAGTCTTTCGAGCCGCAGCCATACTTCTCGCCACGGTCAAAATAAATCTCACTACAAGGACCGCAAGGGCCTGTACCATGCTCCCAGAAGTTGTCCTCTTTGCCCATTTTAACAATTCTTTCTTCTGGCACACCAATTACATCGCGCCAAAAGTTATATGCCTCGTCATCTTCTTCATAAACCGAGGGCCAAAGAAGATCTGCGGGAATCTGGAGGGTTTTGGTTAAATATTCCCAAGCCCAAGTAATAGCCTCTTCTTTAAAATAATCGCCAAATGAGAAGTTACCAAGCATTTCAAAGAATGTACCGTGACGCGCTGTAATACCAACACGTTCAAGGTCAGGCGTGCGGATACATTTTTGGCAAGTAGTAACCCTATTTTTCGGCGGAGTAACTTCACCTGTAAAATACTTTTTCATTGGCGCCATACCCGAATTTATAAGTAAAAGCGATTTATCATTATTGGGAACCAGAGAAAAGCTTCCAAGCCTAAGATGGCCCTTAGACTCAAAAAAACTAAGATAGCTTTCCCTTAAATCATTTAGCGAAGTCCATTTCATTTTTTACACCTCAAAAATTTACCATTATTCTATAAAATTATAGTCTAATTTACACTTTTTGTCAATAGTTTACGATAGTCATAAATACCAAAAACAAAACAAAAATGTCCGCCAAAGTTAAACCCGGCGAACATTTAATAAAAAAATCATTTTTCACACAAAAAATCTTCAATCAAATATGGCAAAATATCTTCATCTGCCCCTTCTTTATTTAGTAACCAAACAAAAGCTAAAACTCTATGATAATCAGTAGAAAGGTTTTTGATAACAAGTCCTTTTCTATTAGTTATACCATAACCTATGTGCTTTACACCTTCAATAGAAATATTAGACTTAATTACATAATACATATTTGCACCGCCGTTTTATAAATTCCAATTTAATTCACATCGTATGTTAATTATATATTATGTGAAGATTTTTGTCAATACAAAATTCCAATATTTTTCAAATTTTTACAATATTCCCTCGAATTATAAGGGTTTCGTTGCTTGACGGAGGAATATAAATGTGTTATAATTACTTGCATAAAATGGTGTAAAGGAGGTAGATATCGGTGGAAAATACAAAAACAATTGCGAATAACAAAAAAGCTTTTCACGACTATTTTGTAAACGAAAGTCTTGAAGCCGGTATTGAACTCTTCGGCACTGAGGTTAAATCAATACGCTCGGGCGGTGTCAATCTAAAGGACGCTTGGTGCGATATTGACGGCGGCGAAATGTGGATAAAGGGTATGCATATTGCCCCTTATGAGAAGGGTAATATTTTTAATAAAGACCCTATGCGTGTAAGAAAGCTTTTGCTTCACAAACGCGAAATTCTTCGCCTTTTTGGGCTTGTAAAGCAACAAGGCATTACCCTTATTCCCCTATCGCTTTATTTTAAAGGTTCAAAGGTTAAGGTACAGCTTGGCGTTTGTAAGGGTAAAAAGCTTTATGATAAACGTGCTGATATCGCGCAAAAAACCGCTAATCGAGAAATCGAAAGAACTATTAAGGAACAAAACAGGTGATTTTATGATTTACAAAGTTATTGAACTAAGTGTTGATTATGAAAAACTTGGTACGGTTACACCTGACGTAAAGCCAACTCTAAGTCTATATTTCCCCTCAAATTCGCCTGAAATTGATATTAACCGTAAAAGACCTACGGTAATTATCTGTCCGGGTGGCGGTTATGAGTTTACTACCGACCGCGAGGCTGAGGTGGTTGCCCTTAAGTTTTTGGCGCAGGACTGTAACGCAGCAGTTTTACGCTACAGTGTTTCGCCCGTACGTTTCCCTGCACAACTTATCGAGCTTAGTATGGCAGTTAAAATTATCAGAGAAAACGCTAACGAGTGGAATGTTGATACCAAAAGAGTTGCTGTATTAGGGTTTTCAGCGGGAGGACATCTCACTGCAAATTACGGTAACCTTTGGAATAAAGATTTTATTAAAGAGTATTTTGGCTTTAAATCGGAAGAAAATAAACCTAACGGTATGATTCTTTGTTACCCTGTAATTACAAGCGGTGAAAAATCACATTTTCTTTCCTTTGAAAATCTTTTAGGCGACAAAAAATCAGACTTAGAGCTTTTAAATCTGCTTTCGGCCGAAAAGCAAGTATCTGGCGATACTCCTCCCGCCTTTATTTGGCACACATTTGAAGACCAAGGTGTTCCGGTTGAAAATTCACTTTTAATGGCTTTTGCTTTGGCCGAGAAAAAAATCAACACAGAGCTTCACATTTTCCCAAAAGGACCTCATGCACTTTCCATTTGTGATATTTCTGCTGACTCAGAAGCATTTCATAAAAAGGAATTTGAGCATTACTCGGTTTGGGTTGAACAAGCAATAAACTGGCTCAAAAACTTATAATTGTTACATACCCGTCTTTTGACGGGTCATATATGGGGGCGTAACGGTTTCGACAGGGACCAAGAAGCATAGTAAGCGGGTAGTGGCGCGGACACACTTTAAAATCCGTAATTTAAAATTAAACGACAACAATAAAGTTGCCTTTGCAGCCTAATTAGGCTGCCGTTCGACCTTGGGATACCGCGACCTTGGAAGAGCGTCGATTAGCGGTGAACGTATTAACGGCTTTCCCCTTCCGTTAATATGAATTTGGGGATACCAAAGCATAGCCTTTGTTACTTAAGACTATGTTTTGGGAATTTTTGTAAGTAACTACACCCGTAGAAAGCTATGTGGAAAGGTTTTTGGACAGGGGTTCAACTCCCCTCGCCTCCACCAGTCGAGTGTCTCGACACCCAATTCGTCTTAAGGTCTTATGCTAATTTAAGCTTAGCGACTCGACCTAAAAAATTGTGTTTATGTACAACTAAATATTGTGAACGGAGTGTTTTTAATGAAAAAAGCTAAAATTTTTCCCTACATAATTGGCGCGATTGCCGCCCTAATATTTTTTGGATTATGCTTTTATCTTTTTTGTCCTGCACTAAACATTAACAATCTAGGACTTTGGATAATAATTGATTTCACTCTACTTGTTTTTGTTATTGCTTCTAGGTTTGCATCGGGACAAAATGATTTTAAGCTTGTGGCCGTTAAAACAAAAAACGGAGCAACGGGTAAATCTAAAAAAAGTAAAAAACTCAATTTTACTGTTAAAGACTATCTTTTGCCCCTAGGCTTTACTGCAGTAATTATTTTAATTTCAATTATAGGCAGTACAGTATTTAACGCCACTGCCTATTCTAAAATTTTAACTGTTACTGATTCTGATTTTTCGGCTGACTTGGCTGAATCTGTAGGTACAGACTCTATTGCGCTTATGGACACCGCCTCGGCACAAATGCTCGGCGACCGCGAAATTGGTGCCCTTTCTGATGTTGTGAGCCAGTTCGACGTTTCATACGACTACACACAAATTGATTATAACGGAAAGCCTGTTAAGGTTTCTGCGCTTGGGTATGCCGGCTTTTTTAAATGGCTAAACAACAAAGATAACGGTGTAAAGGGTTATGTAACGGTCAATCCCGTTTCGATGTCGGCTTCTTTTGAAAAATCAGAAGGTATGAAGTATGTTCCGTCTGCTTATTTCTTTGAAGACGCCCGTAGATATCTTCGATTTAAGTACCCTACCATTATGTTTGACAATTTACATTTTGAGATTGATGAAAGCGGAAAACCTTATTATATTGCTTCAATCGTTAAGAAAACCATTGGTCTTTTTGGTGGTAAAACAGTAGACGGTTGTGTTGTTTTAGACCCTGTAAATGGTGAGACAATAAAATACGACCTTAAAAGCATTCCAAACTGGATTGATGTTGTATTTGATGGGAACCTTCTTTGTGAGCAGTATAATTGGCACGGTATGTACCAAAACGGATTTTTCAACAGCTTGTTCAGTAAAAAAGACTGTAAACAGGTTACAACCTACTATTCAAGCGATGAAGAAGAGGTTGACGATGCCCCTGTTTCTGACTACGGATATGTAGCTAAGGACGGCGACATTTGGATTTATACAGGTGTTACCTCTGTAAATGGTGATAGCTCTAATATAGGTTTTTTACTGGCGAACGAGAGAACGGGCGAAAGCCGCTTTTACCTTATTGCAGGTGCCGACGAGAAATCGGCTATGATCGCCGCAGAAGGTGAGGTTCAGGAAAAAGGTTATCAAGCTTCTTTCCCCTCTTTAATAAATATTGAAGGTCACCCAACTTATATAATGGTTTTAAAAGATTCCGGCGGACTTGTTAAGTTATACGCTACAGTAAATGTTGAACAGTATAACATTGTAACAACGGCAGTTTCTCAGTCTGAGTGTATAAAAAAATACAAGGCAGCCTTGGGTATTGAAAGTGATACCAAACCGGAAAAAATCGAAAAGAAAACCGTAACAATTAAATCAATTAAATATATAGATATAGACGGTAACACCTACATCTATATAATCGACAATGAGGACGGACTTTACAAAGCGAAAGCAAGTTCTAATGAAGATATGCTTCTATTAAGCGTTGGCGATAAAATTAACATTTCATATTCGGGAAAGACTATTACCTCTTGCGAAAAAATAAATTAGTTATTAAAAACTCCTCTTTAACGTTAAGTGTTAAAGAGGAGTTTTTTAGTCGTTTGAATTAAAATCTATTCAATAGGTTCAAAATCAGATGCGCCGTGTTTACAAAGCGGACAAATAAAATCTTCGGGCAAGGTATCACCCTCATATACATAGCCGCAAATTTTACAAACAAAGCCTTTTTTATCATCAGTTTTTGGCTTGGGTTTCACGTTAGCAAAATAATAATCATATGTCATTGTTGGAACGTCGGACAAAACTCTCGCCTCGGTTATGCTACAAATAAACATACCGTGTGTATCGACGTCAACGTACTGTTCAACCCTAAGAGATAAAAATGCGTTTACATATCTCTTTAAAAATGCAAGGCCGTTATCTGAACGGGCAAAATCAACACCTTCAAATTTATCATTATTTCTTCCGCTTTTGAAACCAAAGTTTTCAAAGACTGAAAAAGGTGCATCTTCGCTTAGACAGTTAACATTCATAATACCTGTTTGCTTTATAATATGATGAGAATAATTATCTTTATTTATTGTTACAGCAACACGGTTAGGCGTATTGGTAACCTGAGAAATTGTATTAACAATAAGTCCATTATCCTTTTTGCCATCATTTGAAGTTACAACATAAAGTCCATAACCGATTTTAAAGAGTGCGGTAAGGTCATTTTTATTTGCGGAATTATTATTTATTGCTAAATAATCGCGGCAAAGCTCATTGGCTAGGTTTTCTATTTGCTCGGTGCTTTCAGACGAAAGCGCCGATTTTATTGTTACCTGATTCTCACAAAACTTAAGGTTTTTTGAGCCCTCAAGCATCTTGGTCATAACCTTTGATGCCATAGGCGCCCAGCTTCCGTTTTCTATAAGAGCAACCATTCTATTTTTAAATCCACGCTCGGTAAGATGGTTTATAAACTCTCTCATAAAGGGGAAAATTTCTGAATTATATGTGGTCGTGGCCAAAACAAGCTTACCATATCTAAAGCTTTCGGATACCGCTAACGACATATCACACCTTGCAAGGTCGAAAACCTTAACTGCGGGAGCACCATTTGCCGCTAATTTTTCTACAAGTAGGTCAACCGCTTTTTTTGTGTTACCGTAAACAGAGGTGTACGCAACAACAATGCCGTCATCTTCAACGCCATACGAAGACCAAATATCATAAAGATTTAAATAATAACCTAGGTTTTCGCTCAAAACAGGGCCGTGTAAAGGACAAATTTTTTCTATTTCAAGGGTAGCAGCCTTTTTTAAAAGATTTTGCACCTGAACACCATATTTACCAACAATACCAATATAATATCTTCTGGCTTCGTCGGCCCACCCCTCATCTGCGTTCAAATCACCAAATTTACCAAATCCGTCAGCTGAAAAAAGCACCTTTTCGGTTTCGTCATAGGTAACAATAACCTCAGGCCAATGCACCATTGGTGCAGAGAAAAACTTAAGAGTGTGTGCGCCAAGGCTAAGGCTATCCCCTTCTTTAACGATTATTCTTCTATCAGAAAAATCGGTACCAAAAAATCCGTTTAACATCTCAAACGCCTTTTGGGAAGCAACGATTACAGTCTCAGGATAGGTTTTCATAAAGTTGTGGATATTTGCTGAATGGTCGGGCTCCATATGTTGAATAATTAAATAATCCGGACTTCTACCATTTAAAACATTTTGAATATTATCGAGCCATTCGTGTGTAAACCTCTGGTCTACTGTATCAAAAATTGCAATCTTTTCATCAATAATCACATAAGAGTTATAAGAAATGCCGTTCGGTATTTTATACTGTCCTTCAAAAAGGTCGGTCACCCTGTCATTAACGCCTATATACTTGATATCTTTTGTTATAAACATAAAATCCTCCTTAAAAAAATATATATAGTTATTCTACCAAAAAATTTAAATTTTTGGGGTAAAAAAGCAAGGATATTAGTCCTTGCTTTGAAAATTATTCCTCTTCTGTTTTTGGAAGGATTGTTACCTTGATTTTATCAACACGTTTTTCGTCCATTTCAGTCACAGTCACCGAAAGATTCTCGTCGGTAAAGCTGTCGCCAACCTTCGGTATTTGACCAAGCTTATCCATAACCCAACCGCTAACAGTTTGTACCTCAAACTCTTCAGACGCCCTAATTTCAAGTTCTTCAAACATTTCTTCAATATTTGTACTGCCTAAAACTATATATTCATTTTCCTTTGATGTTACAATTTCCTCAGTAACCTCGTCATGCTCGTCCCAAATTTCACCAACAAGCTCTTCAATAATATCTTCTAATGTTACTATGCCCATTGTACCACCATATTCATCTAAAACAACAGCGATATGAAGCTTTTTAACCTGAAGTTCTCTAAGCAGCTCGCTGATTTTTTTGTTTTGTGTCGTGTATACTGCGGGGCGAATTATATCCTTAATAGGTTTTTTAGTATTATAAACCTTATTATAAAAATCTTTAAGATAAATTATGCCGACAATATGGTCAATGCTTTCGCTATAAATCGGTAGTCTTGAAAAACCGGTTTCCGAAAAAAGTTTTGCAATTTCTTCCTTGCTTGAACCTTCAAGCGCACCCACAATATCAATTCTGGGTGTAAGAACATCAATAGCCTCTTGCTCTGAAAACTCAATAGCGCTTTTAATTAAGGTGCTTTCGTGCTCGTTAATTTCGCCCTCTTCTTCCGCCTCTTCAACTATTGTAAGCAGTTCTTCTTCGGTATCTGCTTTATCGTCTTTAGTTTTTAAAATTGAAGAAAACAAATTACTAACACCACGAGACAAAAAAGCAAAAGGAGATAAAATAATAGCAAATATTCTTGTAATATAAGCTAACTCGATAGCTGTTTTTTCGGGAATTTCCGCCGCTATTGATTTAGGAATAATCTCACCAAATAAAAGAACCGTAAGAATTGATATGAGTATTGAAACAAAAATGCTTACATTTTCACCGAAAACAAACTTATCCAAAAGCTTTGAAAAAAAGGTTGCGGCTAAAACGTTAACAATTATGTTACCGATGTTCACAGCATTAACAATAAATTCGTCGCTGTCTGATAATTTTAAAACCACCTTGGCTTTTTTATTTTCGTCTTCAATCATCGCTTTTATTCTAGACCTACTTAGGTTTAAATAAGCCGTCGCGATTGATGAGAAAATAGCCGATAATAATAAACATAAAATTGCAACAAATAAAGATAAACTGTCGCTTTCCATAACTAAAAATACCCTTTCATTTAAACAATTTAATTTCAAAAGACAACAAAAGGCATAACCGTCACCAAAAGTAACGGCTATGCCTTATTTTTTATAAAATGCAAAACTGTAATGTATGTACAGTTCGCGTCCTCGTCGTCCATTTAATCTACTCCGAAAATTATTTTTAAGTATTATATCACGACTTAATGTTTTTTTCAAGTACTATTTTAAAATATCTAATTGCAAAAATTTATAGTATACTATATAATACTAGTTGGAGTTGATATTATGAATATAGTTTTAATAGGAATGCCCGGTTGCGGCAAAAGTACAATTGGTGTTTTACTAGCCAAATCGTTGCTTTTCGACTTTTTGGATACTGACCTTTTAATTCAAAATAAATATGGAAAATCTCTTTGTGATATTATTGAAGAAAACGGTATAGATGGCTTCAAGGAAATTGAAAATTTGGCTTTATCTGAAGTGGACAGAAAAAATACTGTTATTGCTACGGGCGGTAGCGCAATATATGGTGAAAAAGCAATGCAAAATCTCAAAAAAGGCGCTAAGATTGTTTATCTAAAGCTTTCACCAAAGGCTATTGATGGGCGCATAAAAAACATCACAACACGCGGTATTGCTATGAAACGCGGCACCAGTATTGATGCACTTTACACAGAGCGCCACCCTCTTTATGAAAAATATGCAGATATTATAGTTGACTGCGAAAATCTTTCTATTGAAGAAAATTTAAAAACAATCATTGAAAAAATTCTAGAATAATCACCTGTTTTTTGGTTAAATTTTACCCTAAACTAGTGTTGACCTATTATTATTTAAATGTTATAATATAAATATATTTGTTATAGAAAAATAAAGGAGATTTTTTGGTGGATTACAACTACGAAGCGTGGACCGGCTTTGAAGGCGGTATATGGCAAAAGGAAATTAACGTTAGAAGTTTTATTAAACATAATTATACCCCTTATGACGGCGATGAAGCCTTTTTGGAAGGTCCTACTGAAGATACAAATAAGCTCTGGGCCGAAGTGCTTGAGCTCTTTAAAAAAGAACGCGAATCGGGTGGCGTTTTAGAGATGGACACTAAGGTTATTTCAACAATAACCTCTCATGCACCCGGATATATTGACAAAAAAAGAGAAAAAATTGTTGGTCTTCAAACCGATAAGCCTCTCAAACGCGCTTTAATGCCCTATGGTGGAATTCGTATGGCAGAAAAAGCCCTTAAAGAAAACGGTTATGAAATTGACCCACAAATTAAAGACTTTTTCACAACCCATAGAAAAACCCATAACGCAGGTGTATTTGATGTTTATACGCCCGAAATGCGCGCTTGTCGTTCCAGCCATATTATTACAGGTCTTCCTGACGCTTATGGTCGTGGAAGGATTATAGGCGACTACCGTAGAGTTGCCCTTTACGGAATTGACAGGCTTATTAAGGACAAGCTTGAGCAGGAAGAAACTACCCGTTCTACAATGTATGAGGACGTTATTCGTAAAAGAGAGGAACTTGCAGAGCAGGTTCGCGCCCTTAAAGACCTTAAGGAAATGGCAGCAAGCTATGGCTTTGACATTTCACTTCCCGCCAGGGACACAAAAGAAGCTATTCAGTGGCTTTATTTTGGTTACTTAGCGGCAGTTAAGGAGCAAAACGGTGCAGCAATGTCCCTTGGTAGAACCTCTACCTTCCTTGATATTTATGCCGAACGCGATCTTGCAAACGGCAGATATACCGAAAAAGAGCTTCAGGAAATGGTTGACCATTTTATTATGAAGCTTCGCCTTGTGAAATTTGCCCGTACACCTGAGTATAATGAACTATTTTCGGGCGACCCACAGTGGGTTACTGAATCTATCGGCGGTGTTGCTATTGACGGTCGACATCTTGTTACTAAAATGTCCTACCGCTATTTACACACACTTAATAACCTAGGCGCTGCACCCGAGCCGAATCTTACTGTGCTTTGGTCTACCCGCCTACCCGACAATTTTAAGCGTTTCTGCGCCAAAACCTCTATTGAAACTTCTTCAGTTCAATACGAAAACGACGATATGATGCGTTTTACTCACGGTGATGATTACGCTATTGCTTGTTGCGTTTCTTCAATGAATGTTGGCCTTGAAATGCAATTTTTCGGTGCAAGAGCTAACCTTGCAAAATGTCTTTTATATGCTATCAACGGCGGTGTTGATGAAATAACAGGTAACCAGGTTGGCCCGAAATATCGCCCAATTACTTCCGAATATCTTGACTACGACGAGGTTATGCAAAAATACGACGATATGATGCGTTGGCTTGCAGGTGTATATGTTAATACTCTAAACATTATTCACTATATGCACGATAAATATTGTTACGAAAAAATTCAAATGGCGCTTCACGATAAGGAAGTTAAGCGTTGGTTTGCTACAGGTATTGCCGGTCTTTCGGTTGTTGCCGACTCGCTTTCTGCTATCAAATATGCCAAGGTTAAGGTTATTCGTAATCAAGACTCAGTTGCAACCGACTATGAAATTGAGGGTGATTTCCCCAAATACGGTAATGATGATGATAGGGTTGATACAATAGCTTATGATGTTGTTCATAGGTTTATGGAGCATATCAGAAAAAATCATACCTACCGCAACAGTATACCCACAACCTCAATTTTAACTATTACTTCAAACGTTGTTTACGGCAAAAATACAGGTGCTACACCTGATGGACGTAAACGCGGTGAAGCCTTTGCACCGGGTGCAAACCCAATGCATAGAAGAGATACAAAAGGTGCAGTTGCTTCGCTTTCTTCTGTTGCGAAGCTCCCCTTTATTGATGCAAAAGACGGCATTTCTAACACATTTTCAATTATTCCGGATGCTCTCGGTAAGGATGACAAAATCTTTGTTGGTGATATTGAAGTTGACCTTGACTGCGGTAGCGGAGCTTGTTTTTCACCAACCCTTTTTTGAAGGCCTTGACGATAGCAACGAAGACTAGTATAGGAGAAACTTTATGGCTGCTACAAAAAATCAAATTGATAACCTCGTTTCCCTTCTTGACGGATATGTTCAAAAGGGCGGACATCATCTGAACGTGAATGTTTTTACTAGAGAAACTCTTCTTGATGCTCAAGCTCATCCCGAAAAATATCCACAGCTTACTATAAGAATTAGCGGATATGCAGTTAACTTTATTAAGCTTACTAAAGAGCAGCAAGACGAAGTTATTTCAAGAACATTCCACGACAAAATTTAATTATGCTTGGAATTATTCATTCTAAGGAAAGTTTCGGCACTGTTGACGGGCCGGGACTGAGATATGTTCTTTTTCTAAAGGGTTGTCCTATGCGCTGTATTTACTGCCATAATCCAGATACTTGGGAGCAAAGCGGCGGTGAAAAAATTACTGCAGATGAAGTTATTTCGGAAATTATTAAAAATAGAGCTTTCTATGAAAATGGCGGTATAACCGTTTCGGGCGGCGAACCCCTTTTGCAGATTGATTTTTTAATAGAGCTTTTCCAAAAGGCTAAGGCGGAAAACATTCACACCTGCATTGATACATCGGGCATAACCTTTGATAGAAACAATTTAGCTCTTATAAAAAAGTTTGATAAGCTTTTAAACTTAACCGACCTTGTTATGTTAGATATTAAGCATATCGACCCAGTTAAACATAAAGAGCTTACAGGAAAAGACAACAAAAACATTCTTGAATTTGCAAAATTTTTAGAAGAGAGAAACACTCCACTTTGGGTAAGGCATGTTGTTTTAGAGGGTTATACTGACGACCAAATTTATTTGGAAAAATTAGGCGAGTTTATCGGCAAGCTTAAAAACCTTAAAGCGCTTGATGTTATCCCCTATCATACCTTTGGTGTTTCAAAGTATGAAAAACTAGGTATTAAGTATCCAATTTCAAATATTAACGCTTTATCTAAAGAAAAACTTCTTATAGCAAAAAAACATATTTTAGAAGGTATAAAAAAAGCACGTAGCAACTAGCTACGTGCTTTTAATTTATTTTACGATTAAAAGTTCTTCTACAGTTTTTCTTTTTGGTGCTTCTGGAGACTCGCTAGCGTAACCTATAGCAACAACTGCCGAAACAGACTTATCTTCCCCAATTTCCAAAAGATTTTTCACCTTATCCTCATCGAAAATACCCATAATTACCGTTGCAAGACCTTTTTCGTGGGCTGCAAGGCAAAACGTTTGTGTTGCAATCCCTGCATCAAAGGACTGCCAATGTGTTTTTTTAGAGGTAGTAAATGAGCCGTCTCGCTCATACCCTGAGCGGTTATTTACAGTGGTTACAATAACTAAAGCGGGGGCGCCTTGGGCATTTTTAATGTTATACTCAAACCCCATCATACAATCCTCCGCTAAGTTGTTTTTCACTTTTTCATCTAAAACCGCAATATATCTAGTAGTTTGAGAGTTTTTCCAACTAGGTGCAAAGGTTGCAACCTCAATAATTTTTGAAATATCATCTGCAGAAACTTTTTTATCTAAAAATTTTCTTACACTTCTTCTTGTTTTAATACCTTCAATAAGTTCCATTACTTTTACCTCGAAATTTTTTTATCATTATATCATATTGTAATAATTTCTTCAATCGCTTTTACAACATTTTTAGTTTATATTATATATATTTAATAGTTTTTTACTATATATTGTTAAAATTTTATCTATTATTGACATATAATGTGTAGGTATGTTATCATAATAAAGTAATTATATTATAGGAGTTTTTGTATGAATATTTTAGTTTGTGTTAAACAAGTGCCGGGGTCAAATAATGTTGAGGTTGACCCTATTACAGGCGTACTTAAAAGAAACGGTGCGATGAGCAAAATGAATCCTTACGACCTGTATGCCATAGAAACAGCGATGTCGCTGTGTGAAAAATTTGGCGGTACTGTTCAAAGTATAACAATGGGGCCTCCATCTGCCAAAACAGTTATTGCCGAAACAATTTGTATGGGCACTTCGGGCGGTACAGTTTTAAGCGATAGAAGGTTTGCAGGTGCCGACGTTTTAGCGACCGCCTACACCCTTTCGCAAGGCGTTAAAAAAATGGGCAAATTTGACCTTATTGTTTGCGGTAAACAAACCACCGACGGTGATACCGCTCAGGTTGGTGCCGAGCTTTCTGAATATTTAAATATTCCTAATATTTCAAATGTTTTATCCGTCGAAGACGTTCGTGACGGGAAAATATTTCTAACTGCTTCCTTAGACCAAAAGATTGTTAAAATGAGTGTTAAACTCCCCTGTCTTATCTCTATGGAGGACGATATTAACACACCCCGACTTCCCTCTTACAAAATAAAGAAAACTGTTTCTGATGATATGATAAGGTTTTTATCATTTAACGATTTTGATGATAAAAATGAATCTAACTACGGTCTTGCGGGTTCAGCAACACAGGTTGAGAGAATATTCCCACCCGAAAAAAATACCGACAAGCAAATGATTACGGGAAGCACTGAAGAAAAAATTGACGCTTTATTCGACCTTATCGTAGACAAAAAAATTATATAAGGAGGGATAAATTTGGGTAAGCTTATATTTAAAAACGAACTTATAAACGAAGAAAATTCTAAAAAACTTATTTCCCTTTGTCCCTTCGCGGCACTTTCCTTTGAAAATGGCAAAATGGAAGTCGCTTCAAACTGCAAAATGTGTAAGCTTTGTGTTAAAAAAGGCGGCGGACTTGTTACCTATCAAGAAGACGCGGTAAAAAGTGTTGATAAATCTCTTTGGAACGGTGTTTTGGTTTATGTTGACCACAATAAAGATGGCATACATAAAGTAACCTTTGAACTCGCAGCAAAAGCAAAGGAATTAGCAGCAAAAATCAACCACCCTGTGTATGCCCTTATTATTGGCAATAATCTTTCAAAGAAGTTGGAAACCCTTTGGCTTTACGGCTTCGATAAAATTTTTGTTTACGAAAGTGAAGAATTTGAAGATTTTAAAATCGAGCCATACACCGCAGCTTTTTACGATTTTATAGAGAAAGTTAAGCCTTCTTCAATTATGCTTGGTGCTACAAATTTAGGTAGACAGTTGGCTCCCAGAATTGCGGCCAGATGTAAAGCGGGTCTTACCGCCGACTGTACTATTTTAGAGATGAAAGAAAATACCGACCTTGTACAAATTCGTCCCGCCTTTGGCGGCAACATTATGGCTCAAATAATTTCACCTAACACAAGGCCACAGTTTTGCACAGTTCGTTATAAAATTTTTAATGAACCAAAACCAAATGATACTCCGTCGGGTGAAATTATTAAAATGCCTGTGACGGCTAAAATGCTTAAATCAAAAATTGAAATTCTTTCTACCGAAAACAAACCTGTAGAGACCGACATTTCAGAAGCAGACGTTATTGTCGCCATTGGCAGAGGTGCTTCGGGTGAGGCAACAAGAAAAAATGCCGAAACACTTGCTAAGCTGTTAGGTGGACATATTGCCTGTACACGTCCACTTGTTGAATCTAATATTTTTGATGCTAAACATCAAATAGGTCTTTCGGGTAGAACCGTAAAACCTAAATTTATCATTTGTCTTGGTATTTCAGGCGCCGTTCAATTTACAGCCGGTATGAATTCTTCCGACTGTATTGTTGCAATAAATAGTGATAAAAATGCACAGATTTTTGACGTTGCCCATTACGGTATTGTCGGCGATGTTAATGAAATATTGCCTAGTATCATAGAAAAAATCAAGGAGGTTAAAGCTAATGTATAAAAAAATTGACAGTAGCGATATTTTAGCGCTTAAAAAAATCGTTGGCGATGATAACCTTCTTGCCTATGACGAAATAAGCCCTGACTATGGCCATGACGAACTAGGCGATATTAACAAAATGCCTGACGTTTTAATAAAGGTACACTCTACTGAGGAAATTTCTAAGATAATGAAATATGCCTACGAGAAGGTAATTCCTGTTACTGTTAGGGGTAGTGGCACCGGTCTTGTAGGCGCCGCAGTTCCAACACGTGGCGGTATTTTGCTTGAAACAACGGCAATGAACAAAATTTTGTCACTTGATACCGAAAACTTAACAGTAACCGTTCAACCCGGTGTGCTTTTAATGGAGCTTGCAGCTTTTGCGGAAGATAACGACCTTCTCTATCCCCCCGACCCGGGTGAAAAATCAGCTACTATAGGCGGAAACATTTCAACTAACGCAGGCGGTATGAGGGCGGTTAAATATGGTGTTACTCGTGATTATGTTAGAAGTCTTACCGTTGTTTTGCCAAACGGAAATATTATGACTCTCGGTGGCACTGTTGCCAAAAATAGTTCGGGTTATAGCCTTAAAGACCTTGTAATCGGCTCGGAAGGTACGCTTTGTATTATCACCGAGGCAGTTTTAAAGCTTGTTCCCCTTCCCAAGGTTTCAATTAGCCTTTTGGTTCCCTTTAAGGATATGAAAAGTGCTATCGAAGCGGTTCCAAAAATATTCCGTTCAAAAACGGCGCCAACCGCCATTGAATATATGTCAAGGGATACTATACTTTTCTCTGAAAACTATTTGGGCAAAAAATTCCCCGACACTAAAAATGACGCCTACATTCTTCTAACCTTTGACGGCAATACCGAGGAACAGGTTAACTCTTCAATAAATACGGTTGCAGAGCTTTGCCTTGAAATCGGTGCTATAGATGTTTATATAGTAGATACCGACGAGAGAAAGAAATCGGTTTGGTCGGCAAGGGGCGCCTTCTTAGAGGCTATTAAATCCTCAACCGATGAAATGGACGAGTGCGACGTTGTTGTTCCCGTCAATAAAATTGATGAGTTTATCGTTTTCACCCACAAACTAGCCAAAGATGAAAATATTAGAATTCCAAGTTTTGGACACGCGGGTGATGGTAACCTTCATATCTATATATGCAGAGACGGTTTAGAAGAAACCGTTTGGAAGGAAAAGCTTTCAAAATGCTTTGACCTTATGTATAAAAAAGCTGAGGAAATCGGCGGTCTAGTTTCGGGTGAGCACGGCATTGGCTATGCTAAAAAGGGCTATCTGAAAGAACAATACGGTAAGGAGCATATTCTTTTAATGCAAGGTATTAAAAAAGTTTTTGACGAAAAGAATATACTTAACCCCGACAAGGTTTGTTTCTAAATAAAAAAGCGAGGGCTATACACCCTCGCTTTTTCTATGCTAAAACTTCTTTTGTTTTATTTATTTTTTCTTTCCACGCTTTACTGATTGTTTTTGGCAAAATCAGCTTAATCGCATCTTTTATAACCTCAAACTCTGCCTTATTAGTAAAAAGAATTTCGCCATCCATATTAAGCGGTACTGTCTCGTCCGCCTCAATTAAAACCTTTTTACACCTACCAATTTCACAAATAGGCAGGTTTGTATGGGTTCCTGCGCGGTATTTTTTAAGTAATGTCAATATCTTTGGCCTTGACACAACCGAAATTACAGAAAAGTCAAGTTCGCCATCAAAAGGTGTTGCCGCAGGGGTGGGGTTAAACCCGCCGCCATAAAAAGGGGCATTACCAACAACGGCGAAAAGCGATTTTTTTGTTATAACCTTTTTCCCATCATCTAGGGTTACCTTTAAATTAACGCCCATTTTACTAAAAAGTGTATAAACCAGGGCTAGTACATAAGCCATAGAGCCCGAAACAAACGGCAATCTTTTAAATTTTGACATATTTGCCGCTACCATTGCATCTAA
This sequence comes from Acutalibacteraceae bacterium, assembly GCA_045536815.1. Classification (GTDB taxonomy): domain Bacteria; phylum Bacillota; class Clostridia; order Oscillospirales; family Acutalibacteraceae; genus UMGS1279. The sequence goes on from JAZSOH010000023.1 coordinate 50,117, forward strand.
ACCAACCGAGCAGGAATTTATAGCATAGTTGTCGCCAACCTTTATAACATCAATTTCAGTTGTTTCTCCATCAACCTGAGCGGCAACATCTAAAAACAGTTCCCTTTCGGAAAAATATGTAATAAAATCGTTTGCCGAACCGCAAGGCACAACACCAAGGCTAACATTACTATAGCCTATTATTCCATTTAAAACCTCAAACGCTGTACCTTCGCCGCCACAAGCATATATTCTTATTTCCTCGCCTGTTTCGGCAAGTTCATTGGCTCGTTTTTTGGCGTCACCCGGCTTTTTTGTATAAAAAATCTCATACTCGCCGCCGTTTTCACTGAAAAAACTTTTTACATTTTCGGCAAAGCCCTCTTGCTTTGTTTGTTTACCCGCAACAGGGTTTATAATGAAAGCAAATTTCATTTTTTCACATCCTAGGTCAGTTTTTAAAATACATATAAAGTTGACACTTAATCATACCGTTATAAAGCTTTCTTCTTTTATCTGCTACCCTTCCAAAAAACTCTTCAAAATCATCATTAGGGCTAATAATGAAATACTTTTTACCAAGTCCCTTGGGCATTTTTTCGCCCATTATTTTATATAATTTTTCTGCATTTTTTATATCTAAAAGTCGCTCTCCATACGGTGGGTTTGTAATCAAAAGCATACGCTCATCGGCAATTGAAAGATTTGAAACATCGCAAACCTTGGCCGACACTATATCCGAAACACCCGCTTTTTTTGCATTATCCATTGTAAGCTTTATGGCATTCTCGTCAATATCGCTTCCAACAGCCCTAAAGCTTACGTCCTTTTGAATTTTATCAAGAGCTGATTTTCTTTCCTCTGAAAAGGCTTTAGCAAAATCCTCAGAAAACCTCTCGGCCGCAAAAAATCTTCTAATACCGGGGGCAATATTTTTAGCCATAAGTGCGGCTTCAATTAAAATTGTTCCCGAACCGCAAAAAGGGTCATAAAGCTTTGTGTCGGGATAAATTCTGGCTGTGTAGCACATTGCCGCAGCTAAGGTTTCTTTTATAGGTGCCTCGAGAGAATTTGCCCTGTACCCCCTTTTATGAAGTCCTTCTCCGGAAGTATCTATACACACAGTTACATCATTTTTTTGAATAGAAAACCTAACTTTATGTAAAGGGCCTGTCTCCTCAAACCAAGAAACACCAAAGTTTTTAGAAAGCCTTTTAACAATAGCTTTTTTAATAATTGCCTGACAATCAGGTACACTATGAAGCGCCGAAGAAATACTATAACCTGTTACGGGGAATGCATCTCTAACACCAATATAATCCTCAAAATTAAGCGCGTAAACGTTATCAAAAAGTTCCTCAAATTTGGTGGCGTGAAACCTGCCGACAACAATTAAAACACGTTCTGCAGTTCTAAGCCAAATGTTCGCTTTAGCGAGCATATTTATATCGCCTTCGAAAAACACTCTACCGTTTTCTGCTTTAATATTTTCTGCACCGAGCCTTTTAAGCTCATCAGCCAAAATACCTTCTACGCCAAATATGGTTGGCGCAACCATTTTAAATATTTGCATATAAATCTTCCTCGTATAAGCAAAGGCAGGCAAATTTTAAAAATGCCTGCCTGAATTGTTATTTTGAAGCCGCGCCGCGCTTTGGACGGCGAACATCCATATTCTTCCTTTTAAGTTCAGAAAACTTTTCTTCACTTGTTTGTTGGAATTTTTTAAGCATATCCTCAAAAGAAGAAGATTCATTTGACGGTGAAGTCCAAACAAAAGAATTATCCGGCTTTGGCGGTGTAAATGTCCTGTTTCTTTTGGGCTTGGGTTTACTGCCTTCAATATCCTCTAGCGCACGTTTTATGCTAAGGCTTATTTTACCGTCCTCTGAAACAGTAAGCACCTTTGCTTTTACTGTATCACCCATTTTAACAAAATCAGCAATGTCATTTACATATGTACGAGCAACCTCGGAAATGTGCACCATACCAGTGCGGTTTTCACCCATATCAACAAAAACGCCGAATTTGGTAATACCTGTAATTTTTCCTTCGATGATTTCTCCAACCTTTGGTAACATACTAAGAAGTATCCTCCTAAAAACTTTGCTTAATTTATATCTTCAAAAATCTGCTCATCAGGAAAAACTAGGTTAAGGCGCTCTCTTGCCGCCTTTTCGATAAGCTCGGCCTCAGTTCCGTTTTCAAGCAAACTTAAGCTTTCTTTAATTTTATAATTTGCCTCCTCCAAATATGCGGTGCGGTTTGAAAGTTCTTTTTTAAGGTCAATAAGCTGCACCTGAAGGCTTAGCAAAGATATTATTGAGTAAACAGCAAAAACAAAAAGCAAAAGTCTTAAAATAATGCTCTTTCTGCCGCGAACACTACCCTGCACACTCCATCATCCAATCACTTAAAATATGTCTATATTATACACAGTGATAGAATTTATTGCAAGTGTTTTTCAAGATATTTTTCTTTTTTTAGATAAAAAACCAAAAAGTTTTTTTATTTTTTTGTTTATGTCTGCGAAAGGTGAAATTTTTTGTAGCTTTAAGATTAGACTTTTATATCGCTTTGATACCGCTATATAAAATTTTCTTATAGGCTTTACGCACCAAAAAATAACCTTTGATAAAGACATCTTAAAGGCAAAAAAGCCGATAGCCATACCAAAAATAATATATACCCTGACCTGACCGTTACTTACAGCAAGTAAAAAACAAAAGGTAGTAATAGAAGCAATTATCCAAAAAACCAAATCATTTATTGCCTGAGCTATTTTACCCTTTTTGAAAACATATACATCAAGCCGTAAAATATCATAAACAAAACACAGTATAAAGCCAAAAATTATAGCTCTACCAAAACTTAGCCACTGAAAATAGTTATTTATTTCCCACATTGTTATTTAAAAATTCTTTTAAAAATTCCGCCCTTATTTTCGGCGGTATCATTTGTGTAAACCAGTGCATAGACACTACCGCTTATATTCAAATCTCCGGTTTCGCTATTGTAATTTTCCATTTTGAAATCATTCCCTCTTATGGTTAAATTTCCCGAAGTAGTTTTTAGCTCTGCGTTATCCTCCTCAAAGCTTATTACCTCCAAAATTCCCGAAAGAACAAGCTTTTTTCTTTCTTCCATTATAACGTTATGATTACTTGTTATATTATTATATTCTGGCAACTCTATTCCCCCTTATTTTATGCCACTATTTTCAAACCTATTGTAAAGTTTAATAAGAGCCTTTTTTTCGAGTCTTGAAACATAAGAACGGGAAATTTTAAGCTTTTTTGCTACCTCCCGTTGCGTGTTTTCTTTTCCGCCAATAAGCCCAAATCTAAGGCCGATAATTATTTTTTCTCTAGGCTCTAGAACCTCGTTCATATATTTTTTTAAATGCTCTGTTTTAATCTTTAAATCAATTTCATCAAGCAAATTACAATCATCTGCAATTATATCTAAAAGACTTAAATCGTTACCATCTTTATCGGTATCAATGGGCTCGTTTATCGATATATCTTGTGATGTTTTTTTGAGGCTTCTAAAGTGCATTAAAATTTCATTCTCTATGCATCTTGCCGCATAGGTTGCAAGCTTTATCCCCTTTTTTGATTTATATGTCGATACTCCTTTAATAAGACCAATTGTGCCAACTGATATAAGGTCATCTTGTTCAACCTTATCTGTTGTGAATTTTTTAACCACATGCGCGACAAGTCTCAGGTTATGTTCTATTAGTTTATCACGCGCCTCCTTTTGCCCTTTTTCCATTTTAGAAATTAAGTCAGCCTCCTCTTTAGGTGAAAGAGGTTTTGGAAATGCGCCTGTATTTGTAGGATGAAGAGCAATAAAAAATAAACTCGAAATTATTCCATAAATAAACGAAAAAAGCATAGAAAACACATCCAAAAATCATAATATACTCAATATTATGTTGGTGTCTTAAAAAATTGCAAGTCCATCTAAAAATATTTAAAAAACTCCTTGACAAATTTGGGTTATTGATATATAATATCACTTGTTCGTAATGCTGCTATGGCTCAGGTGGTAGAGCACATCCTTGGTAAGGATGAGGTCACCGGTTCAAGTCCGGTTAGCAGCTCCAAATGAAAATCCGTTCTCGAAAGAGGACGGATTTTTGTTTGTATTATTCATTTTTCAATATTAATCATTCATTATTCATTAAACCAGAACGGATTTTCGAATGTATAATGAATATTGAAGCCGCTTCGCTGATGAACAATGAATAATTATTGAGGTTGCACCGCTTTTGTGCTATCATGTGCTAAAAGTGATGATGATAAAAATATTATCATCACAATTCATAGCGGGTCGGTGAGGTGAGGTTATGAAAACAAAGGTTAACTTGGGCAAAAAAGGAGAAGCAACAGTACTTCGTTACTTGCAACTTTCCAAAAATAACTGTTTGGCTATTGGTGTGCTGTTTCCAGACGGAGCGATAGGATACTACACATCGCCCGGTATTCAGGCAGACTCTCTATTTGATATTGGCTCAATCAGTAAAACCTTCACCGCACAAGTAATATTAAAACTTGTAAGCGAGAATAAATTGTCATTATCCGATTCTGTGGATGCATTTTTGCCGCTTCCAAAAGGGGTTTATCCCACAATTGAAATGCTACTTACCCATACTGCAGGATATAAACACCTTACGCCTGTGGAAATAACCGTACCGAGTTTGTTGATTAAGTCGTATGCAAGGGCAAATGTGTATCGTGGTATACGAGAAAAAGCCGTAATTAAGGCACTTTCAAAAAGAAATCACACTCGTGCTCGGGGATATTCTTATTCGGATTTTGCTTATGCGATATTAGCTGTTGTCGCAAGCCGTATCACCGGCAAAAATATTATGACTCTCCTGCAAGATGTGATAGATGATTATCGTATGAAAAATACACATGTTATTTCTACCGATAATCGTGTGAAAAGTAATTTGAATGGTCATATTATTCCGCCGTGGGATTGGGAAAGCAACAATCCGTATCTCGCGAGCGGTGGCATTTCTTCGACCATTTGTGATATGATGACATATGCCAAAGCACAAGTAGAACAACCATACACTTTTACAAAATTGGCTCAACAACGCTGTAAATTTTCTTTGAATCGCAAAGGGAAAACCGATACCTGTTTAGGTTGGCATACATATAAACGTTCAAACCAATGCTGGCATGTAGGTGGCGTTGGCACTTTTAGAACTTCCATGATTTTTAATACAAAAGCAAAATGTGCCATTGTGGTTATGGGAAATGCCAAAGGTAAAAAAAGCGCCAATGTTCACTTTCTTGCTAAATTGCTTTACTCCGAAATGAAAAGGCATCATATTACGGTAAAAGAGCTTGGCAACGATTAGATCCCACCAAAATTTTTATGTAGGTTTGTCAATGATGTGTTACACATTAGGGAAAGAAAAAAGAACGTGCTTAAATGGTCTGAAGTGGCAAAAATTAAAAACATAAATTATTGCAAAGATTGCAATCTATTTTTTAAGAAAATCTAAGGTTTTCTACCAGTTCTTTTTCGGACATGAGAGACAAACAAAAAGGACATCCGACAAAACGAAACACTGATGATGCAAAAATCGAGCGCTTGCGAAGAATTGTAAGACCCATCGTGGAGGACATGACCCAGGCGCCGCTGCACTTCAAGTCCGCATCCACTGACTGCAATATTCCGCTTTCTCTGGGGATTCCTGCTATGTGTATTGGTGTTTTATGCCGGTGCCGGTTCCCATACCCGGCAGGAGTGGCTAGAAAAAACATCTCTGATTCCCGGCTTGGAGATCGCCATCCGGATGGCCGCTGCGCTGACAGAGGAATAAGCTATGAAATTCACCGCCACGGGCGATAGGATTATTCAGAAGTCCATCTATCCCGGTTATGTTTGTACGGCAACGGCACGGTGTTGTGCACATGGTGATAATTGGCTGAAAAAGAACAGATGCGAATAGTCCTGTGCCGCGACTGTTCTTGCGCTTTCTTAGAGGAAACTTGACAGGCTGAGAACAAGCTGATAATCTAAGCAGGTAATACATGACAAATGGGTTTGCGCGAAAAGCGTAGGATGGATTATTTTTAAAACCAATTTTACAAACGGATAGGGGAAATGGACATGCATAAACCCAAAATACTACTTTCTGGAAAAGTTAATTTGCAATTCTATGTGGATGCTGTCAATGGACTGGGTGCCGAGGCGGATGCAAAATACTTGCCCCCCATTGATACCAGTTATGATGGTTTGATCCTTTGCGGAGGAAGTGATGTGGATCCGCAATACTACGGTCAGGCGCTTAATGGCTCTGTAGATATTGATAAAGAAAGAGACGCTGTGGAGTTTGCATTGCTGGATGCCTATGTAAAGGCGGGCAAACCGGTTATGGGTATCTGCCGTGGCTACCAGCTTATCAATGTTTTCTTTGGCGGTTCGCTGGAACAGCATATCGAATCCGCAGATTTGCATATCCGACATAACGACATAGACAGTGTCCATACAGTAACTGCAGAGAAAGGCAGCATTCCCCAGAAGCTTTATGGAGATACTTTCTCGGTTAACAGTTCTCACCATCAGGCGGTTATGAAGTTGGGATCCGGTCTCAGGGCAACGGCGTTTTGGAACAATTTGACAGAAGCGTATGAGCATGATTCTCTGCCGATTTTTGGTGTCCAGTGGCATCCGGAGAGAATGTGCTTTACCCAAAAACGTGAGGATACTGTAGATGGTTCGTTGTTGATCCGGTACTTCCTGGAACAGATGGTAAAGAAGACAGGCACTTGATTCCCGGGTTTACAAATTGAAGTAAAATGTCTTGACAGAAATTAAAAAAACTGATAGGATAGATAGGAAGCATATTGTGAAATGCGTTTGAGCAAAAAGAGTAGGGCGAAGATACGTTTCAGAGAACTGCCGGTTGGTGCAAGGCAGTAGCGAGGAAACGCCTGAAGTTCATTTTGCGAGCAGTGTGTTGAACCGCTTAGTAGGCACAACGGGTGCGACCGTTATATCGCTGAGGACTTGTTAGAGCCCAATAAGGTGCTTTCCGTGAGGACAGCACGAAGCAGAGTGGTACCACGATTTTACGATCGTCCCTGTATTATCAGGGACGATTTTTGTTGTATATTCCCGCTTTTGCGGACAAATATAGGAGGAACCAAATATGAAAAAACTGATTGCATTGACCCTTGTTGTGATGCTGTGCGTGAGCATGGTAGCATGTGCTGGCACCGGTAACGGCAGCGCTTCTGCGGACTTTACTGTGGGAATCTGCCAGCTGATGGAACACGAATCTCTGGATAAGGCAACAGAGGGTTTTAAGGCTGCTCTGGACGCTGCTTTGCAGGCAGAAGGCAAGACTGTTGTCTATGAGGAGCAGGTGGCAGGCGGTTCTGATCTGTGCACCACGGTTATCAATACCTTTACTGCCAAAAATGTGGATCTGATCATGGCAAACGCAACACCTGCTCTGCTGGCTGCCGCCAATGCTACACAGACCATCCCTGTTCTCGGCACATCTGTCACCGATTACAGCGATACCTTCAGCGGCAACATCCCCGCCAATGTATCCGGCACATCCGATGCTGTGGATTTCGACAAGCAGGCACAGATGATGATCGACACTTTGAATCTGGTCGCCGGCGACCAGGTGGGCGTTCTGTACTGCTCCGATGAGTCCAATTCCAAGATCCAGTACGAGGCTGTTAAGGCTCTGTTTGAGGCTGAGAGCATCGTTGTCAAGGCATACACTTTCTCTGAGACTACGGAACTGCAGACGCTGGTCACCACCGCTTGCGGCGAGTGCAAGGCGATCTATGTTCCCTCCGATAACACGGTTGCGGACAATGACAGTATCGTCGGCTCTATTTGCAGCGAGAAAAAGATTCCTGTCTACACCAGCTACGGCGGAGCGATCTGCTACGCCAGCCTTGCCATCGACTACTATGCGTTGGGCGAGGAGACCGGCAAGATGGCTGCCCAGATCCTGCTGGGCGAGAAGACCCCTGCTGACATCGAAATTGCAAAACTGACTCCTTCTTTGGTGTACAATGAGGATCTGTGTGCAGATCTGGGCATCGCAGTTCCGGAGGAAAACTAATTACATCGAGGTAGAACATGGCGTTTTTGAATGCGTTGCCCGGTGCCATTGCACAGGGACTGATATGGGGATTGATGGCCATCGGTGTCTATATATCCTACAAGATTTTGGATATTGCAGACCTGACGGTTGACGGGTCTATCTGCACCGGAGCCTGTGTCTGTGCGCTGCTGATCAGTCTGGGCTGTCCGGTATGGTTGAGTGTATTGCTGGCGTTTGCTGCCGGTGCGGTGACCGGTGTGGTAACGGGACTGCTGCATACAGCGTTGGGCATTCCTTCTATTTTAGCAGGTATTCTGACCCAGCTGATCCTTTACTCGGTCAATTTGTCTCTACTGGGCGGAAAATCGCTGATGGCTGTTGACCATCGGGCGAGCCCACTGCTACTGCACATGAGTGATAATATTGGTGCGATCATTACACTGGTGCTGATGATTGCGGCCGTCATTATCGGACTGTGGCTGTTTTTCTACACGGAGATCGGTCTGACACTGAAGTCCACCGGTGACAACCCGGATATGAGCCGGGCCCAGGGTGTCAATGTGAAGCTGAATAAGGTGATCGGCCTTGCCATCGCCAACGGTATCGTTGCCCTTGCAGGTGCACTGCTTGCCCAGTATAAGGGCTCTGCCAACATTAACGACGGCAGAGGTGCCATCGTCATCGGTCTGGCTGCCATCTTCATCGGCTTGTCTGTATCTCTGAAGATCAAACCCAATTTTGTGGTCAGTCTGATCGGTGTTGTAGGTGGTGGAATTGTCTACTATGTGATCTACAACTTTGTGATCCTGCTGGGTCTGAAGACAGACTATCTGAAGATGCTGTCTGCCATTATCGTGATTCTGTTCCTGGCAGTGCCCTATATCAAAAGCACGTATTTCCAAAAGCAAAAGCCGCTGCCCATACCGGCAGCCTCTTGTGATGACGCAAAGACAGGAGGAAATGGCAATGCTTAGGATCACCAATTTACAAAAAACCTTTAACCCCGGGACGATCAATGCAAAGACAGCTTTGAGCGGTCTGGATCTGGAACTGAAGGACGGAGACTTTGTTACGGTCATTGGCGGTAACGGAGCGGGTAAATCCACACTGCTCAATGCCATTGCCGGTGTCTGGAAGCCGGACTACGGTACGGTGGAGATCGACGGCGTGGATGTGACCAACATGCCGGAACACAGACGTGCACAGTTTCTGGGACGTGTGTTCCAGGACCCCATGAAGGGCACAGCGCCGGATATGGAAATTGCGGAAAATCTGGCAATTGCCGCAAGGCGGGGAACACGCCGCAGATTTGTCTGGGGTGTCAGAAAGCAGGAGCGCGAGAAGTACAAAAAGCTTCTTATGGATCTGGAGCTGGGCTTGGAGAACAGACTGTCTACCAAGGTGGGCTTGCTCTCCGGTGGTCAGCGGCAGGCTGTAACGCTGCTGATGGCGACTCTGAACAGACCCAAGCTGCTTTTGCTGGATGAGCATACCGCAGCCCTTGACCCCAAGACAGCAGCCAAGGTTTTGGAACTGACGGACCGCGTTGTCCGGGAGAACCGACTGACCACATTGATGATTACCCACAACATGAATGACGCCATTGCCCACGGCAACCGGCTGATCATGATGCATGAGGGCAGAATCGTTGTGGACGTGGAAGGCGAGGAAAAGCAGAAGCTGACAGTTCAGATGCTTTTGGACCTGTTTGCCCAGGCAAGCGGTAAGACCTTTGCCAACGACCGGGCGATTTTGGGATAATATAAAGCCCCTGATGCACTGCATCAGGGGCTTTTGCATACCTTAAGCATGAGGTGATTCTATGATAGGTACATATGGGCGAGCGTCAGCGATCGCCGCCATAAAGGGTGACCGGAATAATCCCATGCTGAAAGGTGCGGTTCGTTTTTATCAAAGACCCTACGGTGTTTTGGTAGAGGCGCAGGTGTCCGGTCTGCCAAACAGTCCGGGCGGTTTTTTTGGTTTTCACATTCATGACGGGAGCACCTGCATGGGAGAAGGCTTTCCGGCAACGGGAAGCCATTACGACAGAAATCGCAATCCCCATCCCAGACATGCGGGGGATCTGCCGCCTTTATTATCCTATGGCGGCAGGGCGTATATGGCGGTGATCACAGACCGGTTTTCTATCCGGGACATTATCGGCAGGACTGTGGTGATACACGGAAATACGGACGATTTTCGCACGCAGCCCAGCGGGGATGCGGGAGAAAAAATTGCCTGCGGTGTTATCACCAAGCGGTGATCCCATCCATGCTGTGAACTTGACGGATACTGTTTCCTGACATATAATGACAGAAAAATCTATGTCGGAGGCAAGAAAATGAAAACGGTGGAGATTTTGGCTACAGCGGCAAATGCAATTTTGCCGATCATTCTGCTGATCCTGTTTGGTTATTGGCTGCGGCGGATCCATTTTCTTTCTGAAGATTTTGCAAAGACGGCCAATAAATTTGTATTCAATGTGTGCCTGTTCTGCTCTATGTTTGTCAATGTTTACAGCATCAGCGAGGTGGCCTCTATCAAGTGGGACTTTGTAGCTTACATTGTAGCAATTATTGTGGCGCTGTTTTTCTTGGGAATCCTTGTGGCGATCGTTTCTACCGAGAAGGCTTGTCACAGAGGCGTGATCTTGCAGGGCGTTTTCAGAAGCAACTTTGCGATTCTGGGCCTTTCTCTGGCAAGTGCCTTTGGTGGCGCGGAAGCCGAGTCAGTGGCGGCTGTGGCATCTGCCTTTGCGATCCCGCTTTTTAATGTGCTGGGGGTCATTGCGCTTACCGTTTTTTCCAGGCCAGAAGATCCAAAGGGACACAGTCTTCCAAATGTGCTGCGATCCATTATAAAAAATCCCATGATTGTCGGTGTGCTTTTGGGCATGGTATGTTTGATCGTCCGGGAGCTGCAAAATGCTTTTGTGGGGACTGTAGTTTTTTCGGTCAGGGATGATCTGCCATTTTTGTATAGTTGCGTCAATAGCCTGAAATCCATTACTACACCACTGGCGCTGGTAGTGCTGGGAGCGCAATTTAAGTTTTCCGCAGTAAAGGGAATGTTCCGTGAAATCGTTGCAGGTACACTTGGTCGCATTCTTTTGGCCCCTGTGATTGGTATCGGCGGTGCGATCCTTCTTGCCGCCCATACGGATCTGCTGACCTGCGGGGTCAATGAATATGCGGTGCTGCTGGGTCTGTTTGGGTCACCCACGGCTATTTCCGGTGCGGTCATGGCCGGTCAGATGGGTGGAGATGAACAGCTTGCTACACAGATCGTTGTCTGGTCCAGTGTGGGCTCCATACTTACGGTTTATTTCCTGTCTTGTATTCTGATGGCAATGGGCTTGCTTCCAATATAAAAAGTAACCGCCGGAAAGCATCAGCTTTCCGGCGGTCTTTTATTTACAGGGAATCCTTTATGGCTTTGATCCGGGCAACAGTCCGGTCATAACCCAGGATCTGCATGACAGTATACAGGTCAGGGGAGTTGGTCTTGCCGGTGACTGCCTGACGGATAAAGGTGGACACATCGGCAACGGTGCCGGGGAAGGCATCGGGGTCAGCCTTGTAGGCCTTCATATCTGTTGTGAAGCCCAGCTCCTCGGTAATGGCTTTGACCTTGTCAAACCAGACACCGGAATCGTCCTGAATATCAAAACGCTCCAGGAATTTCTCCAGAGCCGCAGCCACGGTCTCCTTGCTGAACTTTTCGTCAAATACCGGCTGTTCCAGATACGCGTCATAGAAGAAGCCCATGTAAGGTTTGGCTTCCTTCCAGGTGGCAATATCCTTCCGGGGCTTTTTGCCGCCTCTGCCGAT
>JAZSOH010000004.1:0-107318 GCA_045536815.1 Acutalibacteraceae bacterium
CAACTTTCTGTTCACAACAGAAGATACAATAATTTTCCTATGCGTCCTCTTAATTGGAAATCTCCTGCCGATTACATCAAAGCTTTTATCTCTAACGGCGAAGTTTTCTAATTTTGTAACACATCATTGACAAACCAACAACCTAATTTTTTCTTTCCTATTGAAACCGTAAAAAATTAGGCGGTGCGTTTTTTATAATCGCACCACCCGAATTTTGATTTTTTATGCTGCGAGTAGACCTGTAAGCCGAGTTCTGTCGTGAACGGCTATCTATCTTGGCGGCACATTGCTGCACCGCTCCAGCCACCCGTTGGAACACATCGGGCAGATGTATAGTTCCGGTCGGTGTTGCTTCGGATAGAGTTTACAGGGGCGCTTGGTCTCCCAAACGTCCGGTGAGCTCTTACCTCACCTTTCCACCCTTACCGCAAATGCGGCGGTATATTTCTGTTGCACTTGTCCTAAGGTCGCCCTCGGCGGCGGTTAGCCGCTATCCTGCCCTGTGAAGCTCGGACTTTCCTCATATTAAATAATACGCAGCCGTTTAGTCTACTCGCAAAGGGTATTATAAATTATTTAGATAAAAAAAGCAATAGTTTATTTTTCCTTCTTTGTTCCAAATAAAATTCCGTAGTAATCCTCGTCTAATATTTTTGTTGAGGCAACAAACATATTATTTACCTCATTTTTCATTTCAAGAATATACTCCTCTTCGTTTTCAAGGTCCACACCCTCAAAGGCTTCAAATCTTCTTTCCACAGAATTATACATACCCTTTTCGGTTATAAAACTGCGGTTGGCGAAAACAACAAGCTGCTCGGCGTCGGAGAAGATATCTCTTCCCATTAAAAGCCTTGAATCATACTCCATTCCAAAAAGATTTGATAGGGTTGGAACAACATCTAAGCTACTACAATATTTTTCCACCGAAACAGGCTGGGTCATAGAGGGTGTATACATTAACAAAACGCTCTTATAAAGCTCAAAATTTGTTTCAATTTCGTGCCCTGCAAGTTCGTCAAAATAATGATACTTGTTATCGCTTTCCTTATCTTCTAAACCATAAGGATAGTGGTCAGGCGAAATTACAATAAGTGTTTTATCCGCAACACCTGCTTTTTCTAGCTTATCTAAAAGAAGCTCCATAGCCTTATCAAGCTCAATGTTTGCGGCAAGATACGCTTTTGCTCTTTCGCTAAGCTCTAAATCTTTAACAGCTTCTTTATTTTTATTTGACATGGCGTTGCCGTCAAAAGAATATTCAAGATGTCCGCTAACCGTCATATAATATGCGTGAAACTGCTTATCTGCCGTTATAAAGTCGTCGGCAGTAGCCTCAATAAGCTCAAGGTCACTTTCTGGCCAATTTTTTGTAATTTTATCCTCTAAGCCATTTCCTATTCCTTTATAATCATAACCCATATTTGTATGCGATATATCTCTGTGGTAATACGAATGAGTGTGGTTATGGTAAGCATATACGTTATCGGCACCCAGCTTTAAAAACTGTCTGCCCATTGTAAATGCCATATTGTTTTTTTGCTCACCCGAACGATAAAAACTCCAAACGCCCGATTTTGGTAAAAGTCCCGTACAATTTACATATTCGCCATCCGAGGTGCTTACCCCCCAAATTGGCGTATAAAAATTTTCAAACCTATAACCGCTACTGTACATTTTATAAAGTGTAGGAGTAAGGTTTTTATCAATAGCGTACTGCGAAAAACCCTCTGCGGTTATGTAGATAAGATTGTAATCTTTGTAAAGCCCTGTATAACTGTTTTTGTTTGTCGGTGTTCTTCCGGCAAAATATTTATGAAGCTTTGAAAGCTCCTTATCCTTAGTGTTTGCGGCAAGAAGCTCGAAATCAAAATCCATAATATTAGCACCCGTTTGTTCGGGTTTTATTTCCGGCTCTATCTCCGGCTCATCGCTTGAAGTTTCCTCAGAAGAGGTCTCTCCCCACACGCCTACCGATGATATATCTTTAAAATCATCAATATTAGAACTGCTTCCCAAGTTAAGAACATTATATCTAAAGTCCATAACCTCAGTATTTATAAGGCCAAACATACCAACAGTAATGTTGGGGTCAAAAGTTTGAACATAAACCTCTCTGGAAAATGGAATTAAGAGGATTAAAAGAACAATTAAAATATGATACAAAAGATTAGCGCCTAGCGAAATAAATGATTTTTTAAGTTCTAACTTTTTAAAGGAAATAACTTTTTTGCCTATTATAACCGAAACCAAAACCGCAACCGAGAAATATAAAATAATAGGGAAAGCACAAGCCTTTATGGTTTTGATTGTTTGCTCTAAAAGTCCGTCCTCTATGATTTGGTCGGCACCGCCGGCACCGACCGAATAAAGAATAAGATACTTGTCAAAGCACCAGTGATAAACCGTTTGAGTTGAATATAATGTGGCAAGTAAAAAAGAAAATATATTAGCAAGAATATTATTTGTACGCTCAGAAAAGAGGGAACATATAACGCTTAAAAATATGCCCGTAGAAATGGAAAAAAGCGGCATAAACAAAAGCCCCAAGTCGAAAAAGCTTGAAACTGTACAAATTTTAAGTATAATTTCCATTATTATAATGCTGATTGGAAACACCAAAAACGAAGCCCTTATTTTACCTAAAAAAGTCGGCTTTCTATTATCAACATTAACTTCGAAAGGCATAGATTTTTCTTTAAGCTTAGTCATAATTTCTCCTTTCCTTTGAGATAATTTTATATATAAAAAAATCTTAAAAACGAATATTTTTGTCTTTGTTTTAATAATTTTACTATTTTTTCTTGCAAAATGCAACAAAATATTTTATAATGTATTTGGTTTATAATACTTAATTTGGAGGTTTTTATATGCAAACCCAAAAATTACCAACCGAAGCAATATCAAATTTCCAGTACGAAGGTACAAATCCTTATATTGAACCATATGGTTCGGGTCTTATTAATAGCACATATCTTGTTACCTGCGATAATACTGATAAGAGGTATATTCTACAGGCAATAAATACCTCGGTTTTTAAAGACCCTGTGTTACTTATGAACAACATTTCTGAGATAACAAAATATTTACTTAAAACGGCGGAAAATCCCAATCATGTTCTTACCCCCGTTGTTACAAATGATGGCGAGTATTTTACAACCGATAAGCATGGTGTATCTTGGCGTCTTTATGTTTATGTTGAAAATTCTCTTTCAATCAATGCTCCCGAAACAAAGGACGATTTTTTTGAAAGCGGAAGAGCTTTTGGTAGGTTCCAACGCGACCTTGCTGATTTCCCGGTTGAAAAACTTGGCGAAACTATTCCCAATTTCCATAATACACCTTGGCGTTATGAAATGCTTATGGAAGCAGTAGAAAATAATATTGCGGGTAGACTTGATGAGGTTGCTCCCGAGCTAGAGTTTATTAAAGCAAGGAAGGATTTTTGCAGCGTTCTTTTTGACGCTAATAAAGAAGGTAAGCTTCCCCTTCGCGTTACCCATAACGATACGAAAATTAACAATGTTTTATTCGATAAAGATACAAGAAAAGCTTGTTGTGTTATCGACCTTGATACAACAATGCCCGGCTTCTCGGTTACCGACTTTGGCGACGCTATTCGCTTCGGTGCAAACACCACTGCCGAGGATGACCCTAATCTTGACAATGTAAACTTCAACCTCGAAATGTTTGAAGCTTATGCCGACGGATTTTTAAAGGGTTGCGGCGGCAGCCTTCCAAACAGCGAAATTATGCTACTGCCCGAAGGCGCTAAAATGATGACCTTTGAGTGCGGTATGAGGTTTTTAACCGACTATTTAAACGGCGATACATACTTTAAATGTACTAGAGAAAAGCACAATCTTGACCGTTGCAGAAATCAAATGAAGCTTGTTGCTGAAATGGAGAAAAACTGGGACAAGATGAAAGAAATTGTTGCAAAATACTGCAAATAATTTAAATTTTACGAAAAATAGTGGTAAGGAGAATCCCTTACCACTATTTTTTTCGTTTATATGTAATTTTCTAAAAATCAAATTATTTTTTTAGTCCTTTTGCAAGACTTATAAGATTTTCAAGCTGTTCACTGCTTAGCCCTTTTGCCGCCTCAAGTAGTTCTTTCTCCTTGGTGGGATTTTTAGAATCTGTATCAAAAAACTCAGACGGAGTAATACCTAAGTAGTCACAAATATAGAAAAATACTGTCATTGACGGATAACTAACGCCTGTTTCAATATTATTTATATAACCCGCACTTTGTCCAATAGACAAACTCATATCACGAGCAGAAACTCCCTTATTTGTACGAAGCATTGAAAGTCTTTGACTAAAGGCAACTTTTTCCATTAATGACACCATCCTTCGTATATAATTGTACTATATACTATCACCAATTATATCTAACACATTCATTAAATTATATTGACATATCTAATTGTTTCATATAAAATATAACAAATAACTGTTTTATTTGTTGAAGGTGATTTTATGGTTTGTACCTTTTTCGGACACAGCGATGCCAAAAAGGATATCATTCCCATTCTTAGAAATACTATTGAAAATCTCATAATCGAGCAAAATGTTAAAATGTTTTTAGTAGGAAATCAAGGGAATTTCGATTATATTGTAAAAGATATTTTGAAAGAGATAAAAGAAATTTAT
Source organism: Acutalibacteraceae bacterium (assembly GCA_045536815.1). GTDB lineage: Bacteria > Bacillota > Clostridia > Oscillospirales > Acutalibacteraceae > UMGS1279. Next base: position 4,663 of record JAZSOH010000004.1, read on the forward strand.
AAACAAATAGATTATAAAGTTGTTTTAGCATATATTCCTTTTAAAAATGAATTTGAATTAGAGGATTATTCGGATACTCTTTATCCTGACGGTCTTGAAAAAACGCCCCTTAAATTTGCCATAAGCAAAAGAAACGAGTGGCTTATTAACGAGTCGGATATAGTTATTACCTATGTTAGATATTGCTTTGGTGGCGCCGCAAAATTCAAAGAATTAGCTGAAAAAAAGGGGAAAATCGTTATAAATATACCTTGATTTGTATTTTTGGTTCTAATACTTTCAAATTTTTCTAAAATATTGTTGCAAAGTATACTAAAATGGTATACAATATAAATAACAATAAAAAAGGAAGTAAATTTATGTCAAAATTCATCTATGCAGATAACGCTGCTACAACCTCTATAAGCCAAGAGGTTTTAGATAAAATGATGCCCTACCTTAAGGAAAACTACGGTAACGCTTCAAGCCTTTATGCTTTTGGTAATAAATCGAAAGAGGCTATCACTGTTGCAAGAAATCAAGTTGCAAACTCAATAGGCGCTCTACCTACCGAAATATATTTTACCGCAGGCGGTAGCGAGGCTGATAACTGGGCAATTAAATCGGTTGCCGAGGCTATGGCAAAGAAGGGTAAAAAGCATATAATTTCTTCTGCTTTTGAGCATCATGCGGTTTTACACTGCTTGGACAGGCTCAAAAAACAGGGCTTCGAAATTACCCTTTTAGATGTGCACAGCGACGGTCTTGTAAGACCCGACGAGCTTGAAGCAGCAATAAAAGAAGATACTGCTCTTGTTACTATAATGTATGCCAACAACGAAATCGGTACCATTCAGCCAATAAAAGAAATAGGCGAAATTTGTGCAAAACACCGCGTTTTGTTCCATACCGATGCCGTTCAGGCTGTTGGTAATATCCCCATAGACGTAAATGATGCGAAAATTGACCTTCTTTCTATGTCGGCCCACAAATTCCACGGTCCTAAAGGTGTCGGCGCACTTTATATTCGAAAAGGTGTTGTAATTCCAAGCCTTATTGATGGTGGCGCACAGGAAAAAGGAAGAAGAGCGGGCACTGAAAATACCGCAGGAATTGTTGGCATGGGTGCCGCAATTGAACTTGCCGTAAACGGTATGGAGGAAAAAGCTAAAAAGCTTACCGAAATCCGCGACTATATTATCGACGAGGCACTTAAAATTGAACGCAGCCGTGTTAACGGCGATAGAAAAAACCGACTTCCCGGTAACGTTAGCCTTTGCTTTGAGGGTGTTGAGGGCGAATCTCTTCTATTAATGCTTGACCTTAAGGGTGTTTGCGCTTCCTCGGGCTCGGCTTGTACTTCAGGCTCTTTAGACCCCAGCCACGTTCTGCTCAGTATAGGGCTAAAGCACGAGGTTGCTCACGGCTCTTTAAGGCTTAGCTTTAGCGATGAAAACACCTTAGATGATGCAAAATACATTCTTTCGGTTTTACCGCCGATTATTGATAGACTAAGAGAAATGTCTCCCCTTTGGGACAAAATTAAACGGGAAGAAAAAGGAGAAAAATACTAATGTATACCGAACAAGTAATGGAACATTTTACAAATCCTCGCAATATGGGTGAACTCTTAGACGCTAACGGCGTTGGCGAGGTTGGTAACGCAAAATGTGGCGATATTATGAAAATATACCTCAAAATTGAAAACGGAATTATTGAGGATGTTAAATTCAAAACCTATGGTTGCGCTTCGGCTATTGCAACAAGCTCAATAGCAACCGAAATGATTAAGGGTAAGCCCGTTGAAGACGCTCTTAAGCTTTCAAACAAGGCGGTTGTTGAGGCGCTTGGCGGTCTTCCGCCGCACAAAATTCACTGCTCAGTTTTAGCAGAGCAAGCCGTTAAAGAGGCCCTTTGGAACTACTACGAGGGCAAAGGTGTTGACCCCACCCCAATTTTAGGGGAGCGCACCGCTTGTGACTGCCACGACTGTGAAAGTTGCGGAATTTAAAATTTTTAACCCGTGGGAAATACCCACGGGTTTTATTTTGGCTAGCCAAAGCATTTAAACTTGAATCGGATTTTTGTATAGGATTCTTCTCGTTTGCCTAAACCAAAATTTTTCTGCATATAATAAAGTAAACTTTATTGAAGGAGTGTTTACTTTGTGCGGAATAGCTGGTGAAATAAATTTTAAAAATGGTATTAGTAGAAAAGATTACCACGACAAAATGTTATATTCAATGAAACGTCGCGGTCCTGACGAAAACGGAATTTTTACACACGAAAATGCCGTTATGCTTCACTCCAGACTTTCGGTTATTGACCCCGAAAACGGCAAACAACCAATGATACTTGAAAAGGGACATAAAAAATATATAATTTGTTATAATGGCGAGCTTTATAATACAAACGAAATCAGAAACGAGCTTTTAGGCTTGGGCGAAACCTTTAAAACAAAAAGTGATACCGAAGTGGTTTTAAAGGCATATATGCATTTTGGAGAAAACTGCCTTTCGAAATTTAACGGTATTTTCGCCCTAGCGGTCTATGAGCCAAATGATAAAAGGCTTTTTCTTGCTAGAGACAAAATGGGTGTTAAGCCACTTTTTTATGCTATCAGAGATGGCTCGCTTATATTTGGCAGCGAACTTAAAACAATTCTTCTTTGCCCAAAGGTAAGACCTGAAATTGATAAAAACGGTATTGCCGAGCTATTATTTATAGGCCCCGGCAGAACGCCAGGACAGGGCGTTTTTAAAGATGTTTTTGAAATAAAAGCAGGCAACTGCGCTATTTTTGACGAACGCGGACTAAAGGTGAAGGAATATTTTAAACTACTAGATAAAGAAAATAATGACCCTACCGCCACAGTGATAGAAAAGGTGCGATTTTTGGTAACTGATTCTATAAAAAGGCAGCTTGTAAGCGATGTGCCTGTCGGTACTTTTCTTTCGGGTGGCTTAGATTCCAGTATTATAAGCGCAGTTGCTAACGAACATTTTAAAGAAAATGGATACAAACTTAAAACATTTTCGCTTGAATATAAGGACAATAGCAAGTATTTCAAAAGCAGTAAGTTTCAACCAAACAGTGATGAAGAATATATAAAAATAATGCAAAACTATCTTGGCAGCGAACACATAAACGTAGTTTTAGATACTGCCGACGTTGTTGATGCTCTGTATAAAGCGGTTGATGCAAGAGACCTGCCCGGTATGGCAGATGTTGACTCTTCCTTGCTTCTTTTTTGCAAAGAAATTAAAAAGCACGTTACGGTTGCCCTGTCGGGAGAATGTGCCGATGAAATTTTTGGCGGATATCCTTGGTATCGTGATGAAAAAATCCGTTCTAAGTATGGCTTTCCTTGGGCGCAGTCAACAGAATATAGAGAAAGCTTTTTAAAAGACGAACTTAAAAATCTTCTTTGCGGCAGCGACTATGTAAACGAAAGATACGAGCAAACGATTGCAGCGGCATCAAAAAGAGAGAATATTTCCCCTTTGGAAGCAAGAATGAGAGAAATGGTAAACCTTAACACAAATTGGTTTATGCAGACCCTTCTTGATAGAAAAGACCGAATGAGTATGTACACAGGTCTTGAGGTACGTGTTCCTTTTTGCGACTATAAAATTGCTGAATATTTATATACTGTGCCTTGGGAAATCAAAAATCTAAGCGGTAGAGAAAAAGGACTTCTAAGAACAGCAATGGAGGGTGTTTTGCCCGAAAGTATTTTGTGGAGAAAGAAAAGCCCCTACCCTAAAACTCATAACCCTGCATATTTTGAGGCCGTTAAAAATATTTTAAGAGATATTTTATCGAATCCTTCTTCGCCAATTTTCGATATTATAAACAAAAAATCTCTTGAAGCCTTACTTGAAACAGATAGAAGCGAGCCTTGGTACGGCCAACTTATGACTACACCCCAAACCATCGCCTATATGATTAGCCTTAACTATTGGCTAGAAAAATTTTCTGTACAAATTGTTTGATTATTTAGCCGCAGTATAGTATAATGGTTTAAAAGGCGGTGATGTGGTGGCGAGAATTAAACTTTTCAAAAAACTTAAGTTCTATACCTGCCTTATTATCGTTATTTTACTGGGTGTTTGGTATTTTAACGGAAATGACGTAAATCTAAAACCCGAAAATATCTCGTCAAGCCCTTCGGGTGACGGCGGCACCTTATCGGTCAGCTTTTTGGATATAGGGCAGGGCGACTGCACTTTTGTTACTTTGCCCGACGGAAAAACCTTGCTTATAGACGCGGCGAATAATGGTGACGGCGATGAAATATCCGCATATTTAAAGCAAAATGGTACCGATAAGCTAGATTTTATTGTTGCTACCCACCCGCACGCCGACCATATAGGCGGTATGGCCGATATAATAAATTCATTTGAGGTTGGCAAGGTTTTTGCTCCCAAAATTGCTTACGGCGATATTCCAACCACAAAGGCCTATGAGAATTTTCTTTTAAGTGTTAAGGATAAAGGCCTTAAAATTACTACTGCCAAGGGCGGCGCCACTCTTTTTGAAGGCAAAGGCTACAAGGCTGAATGTTTTTCACCCAACAAGGACAAAAACGATGGTCTTAATAACTATTCCATCATTTTCAAACTAACCTACGGCGAAAATTCTTTTTTGTTCACGGGCGATGCAGAAAAAGAAGCAGAAGCTCAAGTTGTATCTAAAAAATATAATCTTTCTGCCGACGTTTTAAAGGTAGGCCATCACGGTAGCTCTTCTTCCACCTCGCCTAAGTTTTTGAAGGCTATTTCTCCAAAATATGCCGTGATTTCCTGTGGTAAAGATAACTCATATTCTCATCCACATAAGGAAACATTAGATATACTTTTAGAAAACAAAGTAAAAATATATAGAACCGATAAAGATAAAACCGTTACAGCCCTTTGTAACGGCGACGGGAAAATTTCTTTTAATACAAATATAGCAGGACCTTTAATGGGAGATTAGTTATGTTAAAATCTAAAACTCTTAAAATTAACCAAAAAGGCGACCTTATTTATATCACCTTTCCAAATATGGAGGGGGAAAATATAACGGCGGCCTTTACAACCCGTATGGGTGGGGTTAGCACAGGCAAATTCGCCTCAATGAATATGGGTTTTTATAGCGGTGATGACAAAAATACAGTTTTAGAAAACTATAAAATTTTATTTGGCGCTTTAAAGCTCGACTACAAAAAGGCAGTTTTATCTCATCAAACACATACCGATAATATTAAAATAGTAATAGAAAATGATATTGGTAAAGGCATAGTAAAAGAAAGGGATTTTTCGGATATTGATGGTCTTATCACTAATATAAAAGGTGTAACCCTTGTAACACAGTATGCCGACTGCGTTCCGCTTCTTTTTTATGACCCCCAAAAACAGGTTGTTGCCACCTCGCACGCAGGTTGGAAGGGGACGGTTTTAGAAATCGGCCTTAAAACCGTAAATAAAATGACCGAGGCTTTTGGTTGCAATCCCGAAAACATTAAGGCGGCGGTGGGTCCCAGTATTGGAAAGTGTTGCTACGAGGTTGACGACCCTGTGGCAAACAAAATAAAGGCTATCCCCTATTTAGATTTGAATAAACTGCTTTTAGATAAGGGTAGCGGCAAATATATGTTAGACCTTAGAGAAACAAATAAGCAAATTCTTATAAAAGCAGGAATAAAAAAGGAAAACATTTGTGTTTCGGATATTTGCACTTGTTGTAACAGTCACTTTCTGCATTCACATAGAGCAACCTTGGGAAATAGAGGGAATCTTGCCGCTATTATAACACTAAAATAATTTGATTTTAAAGGAGACGTTAAAATGAAAATCGCAATAGGAAACGACCATTCGGCAGTAGAGCTTAAAAAACATATTACAAAGTTTGTAGAGAATATGGGGCATACAGTTGTCAATTTCGGCACCGACACAACAGACTCTTGCGACTACCCTGAGTTTGGTGAAAAGGTTGGTATAGCCGTTTCAAAGGGCGAATGTGATTTGGGCATTTTAATTTGCGGAACAGGTATTGGAATTTCTCTCGCCGCAAATAAGGTAAAGGGTGTTCGCGCCGCCGTTTGTTCAGAGCCATACTCGGCAAAGCTTACAAGAGAGCATAACAACGCCAACATAATTGCCTTTGGTGCGAGGGTTGTTGGTGAGGCTATGGCAGAGATGATTGTTGAAGCCTTTTTAACTGCCGAGTTTGAGGGTGACAGACACGCAAAAAGGGTTAATATGATAACCGAAATTGAAAATAGAAACTAATATAACAATAAAGTAAAGCAAAAGCGCCGTAGATTGACCTACGGCGCTTTTGCTTTAGGCGTTGTATCTGTTTAAAAAGATTCTTGTTCTTTCGTTTTTGGGATTATCAATAACCTCACTAGGTGTGCCCTCTTCTACAATATGGCCATCATCCATAAAAATAATTTTGTCAGACACCTCTTTAGCGAACTCAATCTCATGAGTAACAATAATCATTGTACTGTCACTTCCTTTAAGTCCTCTAATAACCTTTAAAACCTCGCCTGTAAGCTCGGGGTCGAGCGCACTTGTAGGTTCGTCAAAGCAAAGAATATGCGGGTTTAGCGCAAGTGCTCTGGCTATGGCCACCCTTTGTTGCTGACCGCCCGAAAGCTGACAGGGATAGTGACTTATTCTATCAGATAGGCCTACCTTTTCTATTAAGGATTTAGCATTTTTTTCTATTTCTTCCGGACTACCCTTTCCTTGAAGAGTTGGGGCAAGCGTTACATTTTTAAGCACATTATACTGTGGGAATAAATTAAACTGCTGGAAAACAAGACCAAAATGCAGCCTGCTTTCTCTAATTTCTTTGTCTGTTAATTTCTTTTCGGCATCAAAAACGGTTTTACCTGCAACCTTAATTGTTCCCGCTTCTGCTCTTTCTAAAAAGTTAAGACAACGAAGAAGTGTGGTTTTACCACTTCCCGAAGAGCCGATTATTGACAAAACTTCGCCTTTTTCTAGGGAAAAATCTATGCCTTTTAAGACATCAACCTTACCGAAGCTTTTTCTAATTCCGTTTACTTCTAAAATTGCCAAGGCATATCCCCCCTATTTAAAGTAACTAAGTTTCTTTTCAATTTTACTGAAAAGTAATGTTAAAATTCCGCTAAAGGCAAGATAATAAACCGCAGTAAAGAATAGCGGCCATATTTCGCCCGAAATACCGCGAGACCCCTTAAGGAAGGACTGACCCGCCCAAATTATTTCCTGAAGAGCGATAATTCTTGCAAGAGATGTATCTTTTACAAGGGTAATTATTTCGTTAGACATTGGCGGAACGATTCGTTTTATCATTTGAAGGAGGGTTACCTTAAAAAAGATTTGTGTTTTAGTAAAGCCAAGCACCTCGCCCGCCTCAAACTGCCCTTGGGGAACACCCTGAATTCCGCCCCTGTAAATTTCAGAAAAATAACAGGCGTAATTAAAAATAAAGGCAACCGAAGCCGCAACAAATCTTCCACTCTCGCCGCTTCCCCAAATATTATTATCAAAAACTATACCGGGGAAGTAATAAATAATGATAAGCTGAATCATCAAAGGAGAGCCTCTAACAATCCAAACGACCACCTTCACAAAAGAGCTAATGGGTTTAAATTTTGACATTGAGCCAAATGCAATTAAAAGTCCAAGCGGTATTGAGCCTAAAAGGGTTACGAAAAACAGTTTTAGCGTTTGCAAAAGACCCGAATTTATAGCATCAAATACTATTGGAAACTGTTCAATAAATTTTGTAAAATCCATAATTTTCTCATTTCGCACTAAAACAGAGGGCGGTATAAGCCGCTCTCTGTTTGTGCCGTTTATTTGTTTATTCTAGTATAATAGGAGATTTTTTAAACTTATTTTTGTTCGATAAGTTTATCAGCAATTTTGTATGTTTCTGCACAAGCCTTCATAGAGCCGTCTGCATAAGAAGCCTTGAAGAACTCATTAAGCTTTTCAGCAAGGTCAGAGCCTTTTCTGAAGCCAACACCATACTCTTCACTGTTAAGGCTTGCAGCGTATGTAAGGTCTGCATAACCGGTGCCTTCGCCTACCATTGCGGTAGCCATTAAATAGTCGATAATAGCGGCATCGCTTGTACCTGCTTTAACTTCGTTAAGTGCAGTAGCCTGGTCTTCAACTTCGGTGAATGAGAATTTGTAAGCCTCGGCTTGTTCTTTACCTGCAGAACCATTTTCAACTGCGAATTTAAGGTCTTTGCAAGCTTCTGCGGTCTGATAGTTAGCAGCTACATCTTTCTTAACAATAACAACCTGTGCATTGTTGAAATAGGGGTTAGAAGTTTCCATAGCCTCTTTAACTGCATCGGTAAGAGTCATACCATTCCAAACACAGTCAATGTTTTTACCGTCAAGCTCAAACACTTTGTTATCCCAGTTGATTTCAACAAACTCAACCTCAACACCAAGGCTTTTTGCAAACTTGGTTGCCATATCAGCATCAAAACCAATCCATTTGCCTTCGGCATCTTTATAGTCCATAGGAGCAAAGTCGGTAATACCAACAACAAGCTTACCTTTTTCTTTAACATACTCCGAATCGGCTACATCTTTTTCTCCACATCCTACAAATACAGTTAGCATCATGGCAAGTGCCATTAAAATAGCAAGAATCTTTTTCATAATTTTTTCCTCCAATTTGTTTTGTTTTAGTTCTTTACTCTGCTAAAGTGTTAACATAATAACATATAAAAGAAGGTTTGTCAACCCCTTTTTCTAAAAATTTTTAAATTTTTTCGATTTTTTCAAAAAACACCGATAAAAAGGCTAAAAAACCGCTTAAAAACAAGAAAAAAGCGAGGAGATTTCCCCGCTTTTTTACATATAATCAATTTACTTTGTCCTTAAATTTTTATTGTTCTTTGGCTTTTTTTGTTGGCTACACCAAACGCTCATAACAATACTGTGTGGTAAAAGCTTAACTAGCCTAACCTGATTTTTAATAGAAAATCCGTGAACCGAATAATCTTTTTTTGTTTTATACAAGTCCCTAAGACCTGTTTTAACTACATCCTTAGCCTCAAAAAGATGGTTGTAATACTGAACCTCATTACCGTTAGTTTTAAGTGCGTGGTCGAAAAACTCGGTCTTAACCCAACCCGGATTCATTGCCATCATTCTTATTTTTCTGGCTTTAAGCTCTTTGTTGGCCGCCCTTGTATAACTTAAAACAAACGACTTAGTTGCGCCATAGGTTGCAATAAAGGGTACGGGTTGAAATGCCGAAAGGCTATCTAACTGTAAAATATGGCTTCCGCTTTGCATGAAAGGCAGTGTCAGTCTTGTCATAGCAACAAGGGCCTTACAGTTTAAATCAATCATACGAAAATCTTCCACTAGTGGTATGGCATCAAATTTTCCGAACTTACCAAACCCTGCCGCATTTACCAAGAGCTTAACGTTTGGCTTTTCGCTTTCTAAAAGATTTTTATACACCTCAAAGCTTTTTTCGTCTAAAAGGTCTAAGCTAATTGGACGAACAGCGGTGGTCACCTGTTCTTTTAAAGAATTTAGTGCTTCTGTTCTTCTTGCAATTACCCAAATCTCGTCAACCTTCACATAATTTGAAAGTTCTAAAACAAACTCTCTACCCATACCCGAAGATGCGCCGGTTACAACTGCTATATCCATAAATTTAAACTCCTTTTTAAAAGGTTTACTCTCTTATCGGCTAAAGGCCGCCAAACATTCGTCTGTAATTTCTTTAGGTCGGCAAATTTCAATACCTACAACACCATATTTTCTCTGTTCTTCAACAGAATAATATTGTTCCATATCAGACGGTGTTGCTTTATCAATATTTTCTTTTGTATACCCACATTGTAATAAAGGTAAAGATTTATATAACTCCTTAAAAGAATTAAACCTATGCAATTTTACAACGGTTGTGTTAAGTGTTTCTCCGTTAGCAATATTGGTAAAAAGTATCTTATCGCCCGTTTTTAATTGTTGGCGCTTTTCATCATACAAACGAAGTTCAATTGTTTTCTCTCCACTCTTTATCATTTCAAACGGAGAAGAATTCAAATTCATTTTATGCACCATTTTAATCATCCTAACAGATATAATTTAACTGTTTTTTGTTTTAACAGTAGTAATAGATGATATTAGTTTTCTTCGTATTGTTCCACATTTACTTGTCAGAGATTTACATGCATATTCGTCAATCGCATTAACTTTGAATAAAACTTCAAGCCAATACTCAGTTTCATAGCATTCCTTTAAAGCAATTTCTAATTTGCTTATAAAGTCTGCTTTGCTTTGAGCGTATTTTGCTTCATGTGAATTAGCACCAATGGAAGAACAAGAACGTAACAACTGGTTTACAAAAACAGAACGTCCCTTTACACCATCGCAAACAGCAGTGGTCTCTACTGTTAATTCAATTGATAACTCTTTTATTGTTTTATTATCCATATTTTTACCTCTTTTGCGATATGCTCGCTCTGCTCGCGCGATATATTTTAAAAAATGCGATATAACCTTACTATATTCGGTTGCGATATGATATAAATTCCTCTATCGTCCCGAAGGGACATATCGCATCAAAGATATATCGCATATGAAGTATATATCACAAATTCTATCAGGAATTTATATCGCGTAGAAACAGCGCAGCTGTTTCTACATGTCCCGTTCTTGGGAATAAATCTACAGGCTGATAACTTATAAGACTATATCCTAGTTTATTTAAAAGCTTTGTATCCCTTGCAAGTGTTGCGGGGTCGCAAGAAATATAAACAATCTTTTTTGGTTTAAAGCCATTTGCCACAGTATTTATAAGTTCCCCGTCGCAACCTTTCCTGGGAGGGTCTAAAATAACAATGTCGGGTGAGATGTTTTTACTTTCCAGCATTTTAACCGCCTTTGTAGCATCTGCCGCAAAAAACTCGGCATCTGAAAGGCCGCTTATCTTGGCATTTTCCTTCGCGTTTTCTATCGCGAACGGATTTATCTCAACACCGTAAAGCTTTTTATCCTTACCGCACAAATTTAAAACCGAAAGACCAATAGAGCCTATACCACAGTATAAGTCAAGAATAACCTTATCCTCATTCGAAATAAATTCACTGGCCTTTTTATAAAGAATTTCGGCCGCCGACCTATTCACTTGATAGAAAGCGGTTGGTGAAATATTTAGTTTTACACCACAAATAATATCAGTTATATAACCCTTTCCATAAAGAGTTTTGGTTTCTTCACCTAAAATAACATTAGTCTCTTCCTTATTTATATTAACCGAAAGGCAAGAAAAATTATTGGGAATAAAGGCTTTAAGGTCGCATATTAGTTCATCGCTTTGTGGTAAATCCTCGCCATTTATAACGGGCACAACCATTATTTCACCCGTTTGTTCAGCCCTTCTTATAATAATGTGGCGTAAAAGACCCTTATGGCTTTGCTCGTCATAGGCTGTGATTTTATTTCTTTCAGCCCAAAGACAAACTGTTTTCATAATCTCTTCGAAAATTTCAGGTTGAAGCTTACAGTCGTCATGGCAAATAACCCTATGGCTATGCCTTGCAAAAAAGCCATAAGAGATTTTACCATCCTTCACGGTTATAGGATACTGCGCTTTATTTCGGTAACCCATAATTTCGGGAGAAGGTATAATCTCCAAAGGCGACTTGTCGACCCCACCTATACGGCGCATAGCATCTTCTACTGCTCTTTGCTTTACCTCAAGCTCCTTTTCATAAGAAATATGCCTAAATGCACATCCGCCACAGCTTTTAAAAGCAGAGCAAGAAGTCTCGGTTCTATCCGCCGACGGAACAATTACCTCTAAAAGCTTTGCAACGGCATAGTTTTTCTTTACCTTTATTACGTGGGCCAAAACTTTGTCGCCTACGGCGGTGCCTTGAACAAAAACAGCAAGCCCCGAAACCCTGCCTATTCCAACACCTTCGCCCGTAAGAGCTTCAATATTAAGTTCGATTTTATCATTCTTTTTCATACATATTCACCTAAAATCAACTTAAAATCTATTTATCTAATAATAACACAAACCTTTAAAAATGTCCACAGCGCTACCGAAAATAATAATTTTTAAGCGACAGGTTATGACATTTTTTTTAAACGCTTTAACCTATAATAATTTTGGTGGTGATAAAATTGGATATCTACCTTGATGTTTTAATTTTTTTAAACACATTCGTCAATTTTTTTATTTTAACGCTCACCTCAAAACTTTGCAAAGATGGATATAAGCTATATAGAATGCTACTTGCCGCCTTGGTTGGAGCATTATTTTCTCTTTACATATTTTTACCGCCGCAAAACTTCATATTGGAAAATCTTTATAAAATAATCATCTCAGGTGTTATTATTCTTATTTGCTTTGGCTTCGACAGTATAAAGGCTCTTTTAAGAAGAACCGCAGTTTTCTTTGTCGCCACCTTTATTTACGGTGGAATAATGATGGCTGTCTGGCTTGTTTTAAAGCCCGATAATTTAGCAATCAATAACGGTATTGTTTATCTTGACATTTCACCCATAATTTTAATTGCGGCAACACTTATAAGTTATTTGATAATCTCTGTTATCCGTTTTTTTACAAGGCGCGATGCATCGGCAGGAAAAAGGGTAACGCTTACTGTTGAAACTATGTACGGGGAAATTACAGTAACTGCCCTTTTGGATACAGGAAATAGCCTTAGGGACAGCATTACAGGAAATTCGGTAATAATAATTGAAAAAGAATTAGCCGAAAAGCTTTTCGAAATTTTGCCTACAACCGAAAATATAGCTTCAGGTGATCTGCAAAACGTGAAGGGATTTAGACTTTTGCCCTTTTCCACAATAGGCGGCAAAGGACTTATATCTGCATTTAAACCTAAAAGAGTTACAGTAAAAACCGAAAATGAGATTAAACTTCTTGGAGAAGTTTTAGTTGCAATATCTGAAGAAAAACTAGGTGAAGATTTTGGGGCAATTATAAATCCCGAAGTGTTAAACTAAACTGAAAGGAAAATAGTTAATGACTGCTTTAATTTTCGCTAAAAACATATACACTAAATTTTTATCACTACTAAGAGGGTTAACTTCTGTTCACTACATAAATGGCCCCGACATTTTGCCTGAGCCACTAACGGCAGAAGAGGAGGAAAGACTTTACCTAAAGCTTAAAACCGAGCCCGAAGAGGTAAGAAAAGAGCTTATAACCCACAATTTGAGACTTGTTGTTTACATAGCTAAAAAATTCGATACTAAGGGAGCGGGAATAGAGGATTTAATTTCTATAGGAACAATAGGACTTATAAAGGCGGTGAGCACCTTTTGTCCTGAAAAAGGAATTAAACTTGCCACCTATGCTTCAAGGTGTATTGAAAATGAAATTTTAATGTACCTAAGAAAAAGCTCAAACCTAAGAAGCGAAATTTCATTAGACGAGCCACTGAATGTTGACTGGGATGGAAACGAACTTCTTCTTAGCGATGTTTTAGGCACCGAGAACGATGAGATTTCGCGCGGACTTGAAACCGAAGATGAGCATAACATTTTAAAACAGCTTGTTATTTCTCTACCGCCAAGAGAACGTCAAATTATGGAAATGCGCTTTGGTATGTTTGGTTATGAGGAATATACGCAAAAACAAATTGCCGACTGCCTTGGTATTTCGCAGTCGTATATTTCGCGCCTTGAAAAGCGCATAATAGAAAAACTTAAAAAATCAATAGAAAAGGCGGTAGGATGATAAATGAGGATTGGTGTAGTTGGGTCTAGAACCCTTTTAGTAGAAAATTTAGAAAAATATTTACCCGAAGAGGTAACCGAACTTGTGTCGGGTGGAGCCAGAGGGATTGACTCATGCGCTAAAAAATGGGCGAATGAACACAATATTCCTATAATCGAATTTCTGCCGGAATATGATAAATACGGAAAAAGCGCCCCTCTTATAAGGAATATAACGATAGTTAAAAATTCTGACCTGGTTATAGCTTTTTGGGACAAAAAAAGTCGCGGCACTGTTTTTACATTAAACAAATGCAGCGTACTTGGTGTGCCTTTTAAAATATTCGTTCCCGATGAAGAAAACAAAAACGAATATAGGCGATATTATTATGATGAATTTTAATCTAAATAACTTTAGGCGTATGACTTTTCTCTGCAGAAATATCATTAAAAAGGTTAGCTATTTTTATTCCTCTTTTCAATGCGTAACTTACTGTATAAAAAGTTCCTCCTTTATTTGTTGTTAAATAGCAAATACAAACAGAGCTTTCTTCTACGAGGCGTCTATTACGTTTGAACATACATCCTTTTGTATACTCTTTAGATACATATATTACTTTATCTGCTTGCTGTTTAATTTCTTCATAAAGCTTAATTTCCTTCTCTTCCCATTTTTTTGCTTGAGTAAAACAAGGCAAAATTAGTTCTAATTTAATTTGTGGATGTTCTTTTTTCTTTTTTAGTACCATAAGTGCTGCCAACGTATCAAATCCTAATGCACCGCCCGCCAAGAAACGAAAATATCCCTTTTTAATAAGACTACTTATTGAGCTATCTAATTCTTTTTCAATATTTTCAACTTCACCACTTGAAAGAGCTCTATGTCCAGTAAAGCAACAGCTTTTCTCGTTAATTTTTCTCACTCCTTATATTGCTATATATGTTTTATTTCTACCTAATTATATCACATTGTGAATATAATCACAATACTCTTTTTCTTGTTTTTGTTTTAAACTTATATTAAAGAAAAAGGGGTTGATAAAAATTATTGATTATAAACCTTTATGGGAAACCTTAGATAAAAAAGGTATCTCACAATATACTTTGTTAAAATCCGGAATCGATAATAAAACATTAGACAGTTTAAAGAAAAACAAAAATATCACACTTTTAACTGTAGAAAAACTATGTGCCATTATCGGTTGTACCCCAAACGATATAGTGCGATTTAAATAGAGCGGCTCTTAAAAGTGAAGAGCCGCTCTGTTTTTGTAAAATAAAAACGGTTTACGAATTATTCGTAAACCGTTTTTACTTATTTTACTTATATTACTGTGTAGGAGCAATTTTTTCAAGAAGCATTTCAATATTTTCTCTTGTTGTTTCTCTCGGATTAGTAGCCGTACAAGCATCTTCAAGGGCTGAAGCGATAATGCTCTCCTTTTCCCTTTCAAAATCCTCTTTTGAAACGCCTGCATCCCAAAGGGTTGCGGGAATTTCCATACGGCGCATCATATGTTTAATCTCGTCAATAAGGCTTTCAACCGCAATACGAACTGTGTCATGAGGTAAGCCTATTTTTCTTGAAATGCTTGCATACCTTATCGCTGCATTAGTGGGTTCATTACCAAAGCAGGCGCGAAGATGTGCGTTATATCTTATAACGTGTGGAAGAAGCATTGCGTTTGCTCTGCCGTGCGGAATATGGAACTTCGCACCAAGTGCATGAGCTATAGAGTGGTTAACACCAAGCCCTACCTCATTAAAAGCCATACCTGCAAGGCAGGATGCACTATGCATTTTCTCCCTTGCCCTTGTGTCTTCACCGTGTCTGAAAGCGAAGGGCAAATATTTAAACGAAATAAGCAAAGCTTTTTCGGCTAGTGCGTTAGATGCATCGTTATTTTGAAGCGAAACAAGTGCCTCAAAAGCGTGAGTAATAACATCCATACCTGTATCAGCAGTAACCGAAGGCGGTACCGAAGATACAAGGTCAGGGTCTAAAATCGCAAGGTCCGGTATTAAATCCTCATCTACAAGCGGAAATTTTCTGCCCTGCTCGGGATCTGTAACAACCGCGAATTTAGTAACCTCTGAGCCTGTACCACTTGTTGTGGGAATAGCGATTAAAATTATATCACCCATCCCAGAGCGTTCTGCCATAAGGGTGATTACCTTTGCGGCATCAATTGCCGAACCGCCGCCAAGCGCAATAACTATTTCGGCCTTGTTTTCAATTAAGAACTTAAGACCTTCGGAGATAAGCTTTATAGTGGGGTCGGGTGTTACACCATCAAAAACGGCGATGCTTTTGTACCCGTCCATTTTATCAGTAATCTTATTTATAATACCCGACGAAACCATAAACTTATCTGTTATAATTACCGCTGATTTGCCCTTAAACTCTCTAAGCGTATCAAGAGCATTTTGATTAAAACGTACTTCAGTACGAATTTTGAACCTATTCATAACTACCTTATTCCTTAACTATCTTCACCTTAGAGCCGTTTGAAAGGCCTGCCGCATTTGCATCGTCTGTATCAAGATGCATTTCAAGTCTGAAATCCTTATGAACTCTAACCTGAACGTCATAAAACCTTGTTTTACGTTCTCCAAAAGCATCAACCGTTACATATTCGTTATCCTTAACGCCATATTTTTGACCATCTTCAAGGCTCATATGAATATGGCGGTTAGCAATAATGCAACCCTCATTTAAAGTAACAATTCCTTTAGGTCCTATAATTGTAATAGGTGCGGAACCTGTAATCTTTCCGCTTTCCCTAACCGGAGGCTTAACCTTTAAAAGATACGAGTCGGTACGGGAGATTTCAACCTGAGAGGCCGACCTTGCGGGACCCAAAACCCTTACCTTCTCAATAGGACGAAGCGAAGGGCCTACAATTGTTAAAAGCTCTTTACAAGCATATTGACCGGGCTGTGAAAGATCCTTTAAAGGTGTCAGCTCATAACCCTTGCCAAAAAGCACCTCAACATGCTCTTTAGAAAGATGAATATGACGGTTAGAAATACCAACCGGTATATCGCCATCAGATACAAAGCTACCGCTTTGCTCCATAGCCTTTATAACTGCCGCCGCAACGGCCGAAATGTTTATATCCATAACCTACTCCTTAAAACGCTATGTTTTAAAACTAAATGATACGGAAGCTGTCTGCCATTACACAACGACGTTTTCTTGTGAAGCTTCTGGCCGAAGTGATACCCTCGCCTGTAGGACCTGCAATAGTAAAGGTTGTATGACCTTCACCACCAAAACCTATACCCGCGTAAGATGGAGCATTTTTAACGAAAATTGTTGTTTCAACCGCCGCTGCAAAGCGAGAAAGATTATCTATATTCTTTGAATGCATATGAGCAGTATGACGGTTGCCATGCTCTGCCTTGACTGCGAGGTCAATAGCCTCGTCAATATCCTTAACCGTAACAATAGGAAGAATTGGCATCATAAGTTCTTCCTGAACGAAGAGATGATTAAAATCGGTTTCACAAATAATACAACGAACACTGTTATCTACAGTAACACCAATTTTTTCTAGCAATACCTTTGCATCTCTACCAACACACTTACGGCTAACAACCTTTTTAGTTTTGCCGGTCTTTTTATCCTCAACGTCGTTTAAAACAACCTTCGAAAGTGCGTCGGCCTGTGCAGAAGAAATCAAATATGCACCGTTTTTTAGCATTTCACTAATAAGACGCTCTTTAACGTTTGCAAAAACAAAAACTTCCTTTTCGGCAATACAGGGAAGGTTGTTGTCAAAGGTACAACCATCAATAATATCTTTACCTGCCTTAACAATGTCGGCAGTATCGTCAACAATTACAGGGGGATTTCCTGCACCGGCGCCAATAGCCTTCTTACCTGAAGAAAGCACCGAGCGAACAACGCCGGGACCACCGGTACAAACCAAAAGTCTGATATCAGGGTGGGTTTGCATTATTTTTGCGGAATCCATTGTTGGCTTATCCATAGAAGTAACCAAAACCTCAGGACCGCCTGCTGCCTTTGAAGCTCTATTTACAAGGTCAACCGCATAGTTAGAAGTACAAATTGCACCGGGGTGAGGGTTGAAAACAACGCCATTACCTGCGGCTATCATACCAATACTGTTACAAATAACTGTTTCGCTTGGGTTTGTACTTGGTGTAATTGCACCAACAACACCAAACGGAGCCATTTCAACAAGAGTAAGACCGTTATCACCTGTCTTTGCTTCGCTTACAATATCCTCTGTGCCGGGAGTTTTATCGGCTACCAAAAGATGCTTAGCAGTTTTATGGTCAACCCTGCCCATACCTGTTTCGGCAACACCAATTTCTGCCATAACAGGTGCTTCTTTTCTTGTTAGCTCTCTAATGACTGTAATAATTTTCTCTCTTTGTTCAACACTCATTGCGCGAACAGATTTGTAGCCCTCTTTTGCGGCAGCAATAGCCTCGTTCATATCGCTATAAACACCAACAAGCTTTCTACCGTTATATTCGGTGCTTGTATAAGGCTTTTTATTTTCAGAAGGTGTAGCAGTATTTTCAAGCCCGCTTACAACCATTCTTACTATCTGTTCAACCTCTGACCTACTAATTTCAGCCATTTCTATTCCTCCAATAACACACTAATTTTCTTCTTGTGCTTTAAACTTAAGGCTAGTGCCAAAAGTGGATATTTTTTCTTTCCAAATTTCGCCCGGGTCTTTATCGGTTACTATCATATCAACATTTGATATACTACAAACCTTTACGAATGATGCCTTATCAAACTTTGTCGAGTCAACCGCCAAAACCTTTTTGTTAGCCGCAGCGAAAAATGCTTTCTTAATTTCTGAATCGCGTTCGTTGGAATCGGTAACGCCCATCTTTGTATGAAGTCCTTTACAAGAACAGACTGCCAAATCAACATGGTAGTCTCCCACCATTTTTTCAGCTTGGTAGCCGACTAGGGAAAGTCCGCCCTCTTTCAAGACGCCACCTGTAGAAATTATCGTCCAATCAGGCTTATTACAAAGTTCAATTAAAATCTTAATCGAGTTAGTAATAAGGGTTATCTTCTTACGGTCGAGTATGTTTTTAATAACATATAAAGCCGTTGTGCTTGAATCAAGCATTATATAATCGCCGTCGTGAATTTCTTCAGCAATAAGAGAAGCTATATACTGCTTCTCTGTCACGTTTGCCTGTTGACGAACGTGAAAAGGCAGGTCAATATTAAAGTTTTCCTTTTTAACTGCGCCGCCGTATGTCTTTGTCGCCAAACCCTCTTGGTCAAGCTTTTCAAGGTCTCTTCTAATTGTTTCCTCAGTAACAGAAAACTCTTGACTAAGGTCACTTACAACAACCTTGCCTTCTATCGAAAGCTTAGAAAGTATAGCATTTCTACGTTCAATAGCTAACAAACAAACAACTCCTTAAAAAATTTTAGAGTATACTTTGCCAAAGTTTTTCATCAGGACGGGGAATAACAGAACTGTCAAGGAACATTCCTCTATCAGCCGCCTCGCTCTCCGCGCGACTGATTGCCGCCGAAACTGCCGAAACGCTACCTGTTAAAAGAAGGTAGGATTTTCCGCACATTCCACGTGCAAGTCTTAGTTCTATTAAATCTACCAAAGCGGTTTTTGCCGCCGCATCAGCGGCAACAATAGCGGTGGCAGCGGAAAAACTTTCCATAACGCCAAGCGCCTCAACCCCTTCAGGTTGGGTGGCACCATACATTGCAGAGAAAAGCGATTCGTGAGGGTTACCAAGAACAAAGCTATCAATTACCTTGCTATCAGCCTTGATTTTAGCCGCATCAACCGCCGCTTTAACTGCACTGAGTTCGCCGCTTATAATAACAATATATTTACCGGGGCATACTGTTGCACACTCTACTACGTCAACCTCAGCGGTTTTTATCATAGTATCGGCTCCGGTCATACCGGCAGAAACGGTAGTGAATTCTACCATGCCTATCGATT
Organism: Acutalibacteraceae bacterium; assembly: GCA_045536815.1. Classification (GTDB taxonomy): domain Bacteria; phylum Bacillota; class Clostridia; order Oscillospirales; family Acutalibacteraceae; genus UMGS1279. The sequence continues at coordinate 24,337 of JAZSOH010000004.1, forward strand.
TGCCCATTTAAGTTAACATTCCTTTCAGTAGCAGTTTATTCTGCAGATATAGTAACGAATTTATCGGTAACGGCCGTAACTTTACCGTTTATAGGTGTATGAATTGCAACACCCAGTGCACCTTCGGGTGCGGCCGCTATCATATCATTTTTTGCAACCTTATCGCCAATTTTTACAATTGCCTTTGCAGGTGCGCCAATGTGTTGTGAAAGCATAAGTCTAACAGATTTAGGACTGTACTCACTTTCATCTAAAAGCGCAGGGAAATTATATTTTGTAAGGCCAAGCCTTGCGGTAAGGCGAGATTTTAAAATGTACCTACCCTGTCTTTCCTCTTTAACGGGTGCGCCCGAAACATCGGGAATCGGTATGCCACCCTTTCTAAGACCGCTTTTCACCGAAGCAATAAGTGTTCTTGGAGAAAGACCTTGGAAGCAGGAGTACATTTCGCAAAGTCCGCAGGACGAGCAGAAGAAGGTGCCAAGATAAGGCTCTACATCTGCCGTTACACCACTGGACATAGAGCGCATAAACTTTGAAGGCTCAATAGGGTGCCCTAAAAGATTTCTAGGGCAAAGGTCGGTACACATTCTGCACTGACAACAAGCCGACATTGCGCGCTTTATTGAAATACTGTTTTTGGTCTGACGCTTTTTAACTATGTATTGGTCAGAAGGCATTACCAAAATAGCGTTGGTTGTTTTGGTAACAACATCGCTTTCGCCCACAAACATGCCTGTCATAGGTCCGCCGTTTATAAGGGCATAATCGCTTATGGTAACACCACCTGCGAGTTTTAAAACCTCACCAATTGTTATACCAAGCGGCACACATACAGTGATAGGATTTTTCACCTCGCCCGTTACAGTAATATACTTATGGGTAACTCCCTTTCCGTTTGTAATTGCGTTATAAGCGTTGAGCATTGTTTCAACGTTAAAAACAATCACACCAACCGAAATGGGAAGCTTACCAGGGCCGACTACACGACCCGTAGTTTCGTATATTGTAACAACCTCATCACCGGCAGGATAAACCTCCGGCAAAAGGCCGATTGTTATCTTATTAAAATTTTTAAGCTGAGCTTTTACTGATTCTACCGCACTTTTATAAGAAGGCTTTATTGCGATTATTGCTTTCTTTGCTCCAACCGCATCGCAAACGCTGTCAAGAGCAGACATAATTTCAAAAGCATACTTTTGCATAACCTGTCTATGAAGTTTTAAAAGCGGTTCACACTCAGCGCAGTTTAAAATAATAGTGTCTGCAGCCTCATTAAGCTTTGCATAGCTTGGGAAACCGGCTCCACCGGCACCAACTACGCCCGCTGACTGAAGAACTGATTTGAGTTCATTTATATTCATTATTACTATTCAAGTCCTATCGAGTTATCAATAATACCTACTATTGCAGCATCAACCGGTGCATTATCCATAGCACAACCGATTCTTGCCGCGCTACCTGTTGCAACCAAAACAAGTTCGCCAATACCTGCGCCAACATTGTCTACTGCAACTATACGGCCACTATTTGACATATTTGAGTTAGGTTCAACAATCATAAATTTGCTACCGATAAGTCCTTCGTTCTTACGTGTAGCAACAACGCTGCCAACAACCTTTCCAACTATCATGTCACTAAGCCCCTTTCAATTAAGAAATGTTAGTAAACTTTAGTTCGGACAAGGCTTCGCTAGGCAAGTTCGCAAAAAGCATAGCCTAGTGCGAAGCCTTAATAATCCGTCTTGTAGGCGTACCTACACAACCGATTTCACCTTATTTTAAAGTAGGTAAAATCTTCTCTACATCTGCATGGGGTCTGGGGATTACATGTACTGCTACAAGTTCTCCAAGCTTGGAAGCTGCTGCGCTGCCGCTTTCGGTAGCTGCTTTAACTGCTCCAACGTCGCCTCTTACCATAACAGATACAAGTCCGGAACCGATTTTCTCAGTGCCGATGAGTTCTACGTTAGCTGCTTTAACCATAGCATCTGCTGCTTCGATTGCTGCTACAAGACCTCTTGTTTCTACCATACCAAGTGCTTCAAGTGCCATTTTTATTTCCTCCTATTACAGAAATATAAGTAAATAATTAACCGTTTTTAACGGAAAACCAACATTTTTATCCCTAAATTATTTTAATCTAGGTAAAATTTTCTCAACGTCTGCGTGAGGTCTGGGGATTACGTGTACTGCTACGAGTTCGCCGAGCTTAGAAGCTGCTGCGCTGCCGCTTTCGGTAGCTGCTTTAACTGCTCCAACGTCGCCTCTTACCATAACAGATACAAGTCCGGAACCGATTTTCTCAGTGCCGATGAGCTCTACATTAGCTGCTTTAACCATAGCATCTGCTGCTTCGATTGCTGCTACAAGACCTCTTGTTTCTACCATACCAAGTGCTTCAAGTGCCATTTTCTTTTCCTCCTTAACAGGTTTTACAGTTGTTGTTTTTGTATTTGTTGTTTTTGGTGCCGTAGTTTTTTTAGCACCGCTTGTTTTGTTTGTGGTACCGTTTGCTTTTGCTTCGGTAGCCGCTTTTTTAGTTTCTGCCATGAAAAACTCACCTTTCACAAAGGACTAAATTAAACCTCTTTGATATGGTCTTCAGTTTTATTTTTGTCCGTTGTTTTAGCTTTTTTCAAAAGTCTTGAGGCGCTAAGCATAACCATGCGCTCAGTCTCGCTATGGGGACTTGCAATAACTGCGGTTGCCGCAGGCTTTATAATTGCACTCGCCGTTGCTTCAACCGCCGCCTTAACTGCCGAAATCTGACCTTCAACAATTATGGTAACAAGTCTTCCGCCGAGTTTTCTCTCCCACGTGATGAACTTAACGTCGGCCGCCTTACACATAAGGTCTAAGCAGTCAACCGCCGCCGCTACACTTTGTACCTCAACTAGTCCTAAAGACTTCATTTAAAGTACCTCGTAAATTATTATTAAAGTTTAGGTAAAATTTTCTCAACGTCTGCGTGAGGTCTGGGGATTACATGTACTGCTACGAGTTCGCCGAGCTTGGAAGCTGCTGCGCTGCCGCTTTCGGTAGCTGCTTTAACTGCTCCAACGTCGCCTCTTACCATAACAGATACGAGTCCGGAACCGATTTTCTCAGTGCCGATAAGTTCAACCTCTGCTGCTTTTACCATTGCATCTGCAGCCTCAATTGCTGCTACAAGACCTCTTGTTTCTACCATACCTAATACTTCAAGTGCCATTTTTATTTCCTCCGTTTTAATTATTTTTTGTCAAATGCATTGAGGGTAAGCATTTTTTCTGTATCCTCTTCTGCGCTTGGAATTATATGTGTTGTAATTACTCCCGAAACCTTGTTCGCCGCATCTTTTGCTGCCTCCACCGCCGCCTCAACGTCGGTAACGCCACCGCGGAACTTAACCGCAACAATAAGGGGAACTTCCAACCCGTCGGGATTGCCGGGTTTGTTTTTATCGAAGTTTTCTACCGTAACGTTTGCCGCTTTACAACCCGCGTCGCAAGCAACAAAAGCCGCTGCAAGTCCGTAAACTTCAATAATTCCTACAGCCTTACCCATAGTATCACCTACTTGTTAATGATAGCAATTTTAAGACCCTGCATTGAAAGGTTAGTCTTAAGTGCTTCATTAATCTCTTCAAGCGGATAGCGGTGGGTAATAAGCTTCTCAATTGGAAGGCCAATGCCCTTAGCACGTTTAAGAAAATCAAAGGTTGTAGCATAATCGCGAAGGGTGTATACCCAAGAACCAACCGTTGTAATTTCTTTAGCGCAAATATCAAAGTGAGGATTGATAGTTGCGTCGCCGCCGTTGATGAAAAAGCCAAGTTCGCAAAGTCCGCCGCCGCTACGAATAAACTTATAAATGTTAGCGTGAGCGATAGGTGAACCTGTGCACTGGAATGCAAAGTCTGCGGGATAACCGCCAAATGCATCTTCAACTGCCTTAGTAAGTTCTTCGATACCTTTATGGTTTTTAAAGTTAACTGAATTTTCAGCGCCCATTTCCTTTGCGAAAGCAAGACGCTTCTCCTCACCGTCAATTGCTACTATGTTCTCTATACCCATTGTTCTGAGTATCGCAATACAAAGAAGACCGATAGGTCCGCAACCCTGAACAGCAACACGGCTATTGAACCTCAAAATACCTGTTGTTTTTGCACGTTCAACTGCGTGAATTAAAACTGCTGCAGGTTCAATTAAAATTCTTGAATCTAAGTCAAGTTCGCTTACGTTAAATACTGAAGAGCCGCCACGAACAACTATATAATCGGCAAACCAACCGTTAAGATGAACGTCATCATCAGGAAGTAGTCCGTAAACATCGGCACCGCCTACGTTTTGCTTATTAAGGTCGAACATTGTAATGTCCGGATTATCCTTAAAAATCATACAGGTAACAACCTTGTCGCCAATGTTAAGAGGTTTACCTGCGCTATCCTTCTTAACATTTTTTCCCATTGCAACAATTTCGCCTGTACCTTCGTGGCCAAGGGCTACCGGAATAAGACCAAAGGGGTCTCTTTTAAATTCGTGAGCATCGGTACCGCAAATACCGCAACCCTCAACCTTAACCAGCATATCATCGTCACCAAGAGGTGGGATGGGGAATTCTTTAAGCTCAAAATTTTCAAGGGAGGTTAGCATTGCAACCCTTGCAGTTTTTGGAACTTCGCCTGTGCTTTTTGAAGCAGAAGCAGTACCCGAAGCCTGCATTTGTCCAACTACCTGCCTTACAATTTTTTCTATTTCAGCAGAATTCATAGTCTATTTCCTTTCCTAAATTAAATGCCTTTTTGAAAAATTTCACCGCCATATTCGGCTAAAAATGTGTCTTCACTTTCTGTTCCGCCGCTTACACCCAGTCCGCCAACCAAAATACCGTTTTTATCGTAAAGCGGAACACCGCCGCCGAAAATAACAATTCTTCCTTGATTGGTAAACTGTATACCGTAAAGGGAACCACCCGGAGCTGCAAGCTCAGAAAGCTTTGTGGTAGGCATTTTTAAAGCTGTTACCGTATACGCCTTATTAAAGGCAATATCATAACTTGCTATAAAAGCACCATCCATACACTGTACCGAAATTGGATTTGAAGCAGCATTTGCAACTGCAACTACCGCCTTAACACCCATTTCGTCGGCTTTTTGACAAACCTTTTCAATTAAAGCATTGGCTTTTTTAAGGCTTATACCACCGTTACCCGAAACATTTTCAACCGCCGTTTGAACGATTTTTTTAATTTCTTGTTCGGTCATATTTAAAACCTACTTATTTACCAAGCTGTGCCATAACCTTTTTGGTGATTTCAGCGATAAGGTCGTTTCCGGCAGCAGCTGAAGTGTTTTCAGTTGTTGAACCGCAAATCTTATTGCCGCATGTATGACAGCTGGGAAGACCTGCTTTTGCGTTGGGGCAAAGATTTGCAGGGTGTTTACCCGAAAGGCCGAACTGACGACGGATTTCATAAAGTCTTTCAACCTGTGCTTTAGAAAGCTCTTGAGCGCCGCCAAGCTGTTTGGAAATAGTAAGAAGCTGTGCGTAGAATTCTACAGATTCCATTTTGTGATAAGCAGCAAGTAAAGAATCAGAGAAGGTAAGTGCACCGTGATTCTCAAGCAAAACTGCATCAAAATAGGGAAGATATTTTTCAACTGCATCAGGAATTTCATCAGTAGAAGGTGTGCCGTACTCAGCAATCGGTACGCAACCTAAAGCGATAACTGCCTCAGGCATGATGGGCTGAGTAAGGGGAATTCCTGCGATAGCAAAAGCTGTAGCGTACATAGGATGTGCGTGAACAACAGATTTAACATCAGGACGATGTTTGTAAACTCTCATATGCATTTTAATTTCAGATGAGGGCTTGAAACCTGCGTTAGCTTGAATAACTTTACCTTCTGCGTCAACCTTGCAGATATATTCAGGGGTCATAAAGCCCTTACTAACACCTGTAGGTGTGCAAAGGAACTCGTTATCGTTAAGCTTTACAGAAATGTTACCGTCGTTAGCAGCAACCATTCCTTTGTTATAAATACGCTTACCGATTTCGCATATTTGTTTTTTGATTTCGTACTCTGATACCATTTTTATTTCTCCTTTTTTATATAATGTTTTCAAAGTTGCTAATTTTCTATTACAAATATACCACAAAAACCAACAAAAGTCAACAGCAAATGTATGTTTTCGTTTGTTTTTTGTCTCTTTTTTGTTGTTTTTTATTGTGATTTACCTGTTTTTTACCATTTTTTAGTAATTTAAGCGGTCAATCTTCGAATTTTTTTGTTTTGAAATACTTTTTAGTGTCAAAACCGGTTAAAAAAGCCTTTAGCTCGTCAATCCCTTCGCCCGTAACAGAACTGACACGAAATACCTTTTTACACCCCGCAAGTCTAAGCCATCTCTCTGCCCTGTCGGGATTTGCATTTTTCAAATCTATCTCGGTAACAATCCCAATAACGGGGCGGTTGGCCATGCTTGTAATGTTAGGACTGAAAAGTGAATATGGCTCGATTGCTGAAAGCAAAAGTCCCACAATATCGCTTTCATAAGCATAAACCGCCAATGCACCGCCAAAATTACGGCTTTCTATGTACTCGCCCGGGGTGTCAATTAAAAAATCTTCCCTTTCAACTGTTTGGGTTTTATTATAGGCGATTTTTTCACCCTTGAGCGCTTGGGTAAGGGTTGTTTTTCCGCTACCCGACCTACCAATTAGAATTACCTTATTCATTAGGTTTTTGTTATGGGACAAACAGTGAACTTAAGAGTCTCGGCGGCATAGTCGATAACCGCTTTAACCGCTTCACTAACCTGTGAAACGCTGCCCGTTACAATCAAAGTACCGCTAAACCTGTCAACAAAGCCCAGCAAAGCGCCTGAAGCCTTGGTTGCAATATCCCCCGCTATAATTGCTGTTTCTGCGGGCGACATCGTGATTATACCTATTGCAGTGGTATTATAATCACCTGCAGGGTCAAGACCAAGCTTTGTATAAAGGTCGGGGTCGGGGTTTGCAATAACATGGGCTAAGGTTATCTGCTTACCCGGAACAAGTTCTTGTATAATCCTTGCTTTAACGGTTTTGTCCAAATCATCGTAACTAAAATGTTCCACTTTTAACCCCCTATCTGACCCAGAAGGCCGAATTTTTTGACCGTTTCCAACAAAAGCTCCATATGCTGGTCTGTAGGCGGAACTAAGCTTTCAAGCTCATACTTTCTACCGAGACGCCTATACTTATCAGAGCCAAGTCTGTGATACGGCAAAAGATGTATTTCACCGCCCGGCATAATCTCTTTAACATAAGAAGCGATTGCAGAAATTTCCTCAACCGTATCGTTAAAGGTTGGTATAACCGGAACGCGAATAACCAAGTGTCTTGCCTCTTTTGCAAGTTGTTTGGCATTTTCAAGCATTAAGGTGTTATCCCTTCCCGTAAAGGCCTTATGCTTAAATGTGTCAACGTGTTTTATGTCCATTAAATAATGGTCGAGATATGGAAGAAGTCGACGAATGGTATCCATCGGTGCGGCCGCAGTTGATTCAAGCGCAGTGCTAAGCCCGTTTTCCTTAGCGGCGCGAAGCAAAGCTTCTGCAAACTCGGGCTGACAAAGGCTTTCACCACCCGAAAGAGTAAGACCTCCGCCCGTTCTTCTGAAATAAATTCGGTCCTTCAAAACCTCATCTATAACTTCTTTAACGGTAACGTCGCGACCAACGGTTTTAACCTTACCTCTATCCTCCATTTGTTCTATCTCATAGCTTTGAGATTCGGGGTTGCAACACCACTTGCACCTTAAAACGCAACCTTTTAAAAATACAATGGTGCGAATTCCGGGCCCGTCGTGTACCGAGAATTTTTGAATGTCAAAAATTCTTCCCCTTACATTTAAATAATCACTCATTCCTAGAACCCGCCTTGCTCCGTACGGTTAATAATATCATCTTGAAGCGAACGGGAAAGGGTTGTAAAGAGTGCGCTGTAACCGGCAACGCGAACAACAAGTGATTTATATTTTTCAGGGTTTTTCTGAGCCTCTAAAAGAGTTTCGCGGCTAACAACGTTAAACTGCATATGCATACCCTTTTGCTCAAAATAACCGCAAACCAAAGCAACAAAGCTTTCAAGACCGCTTTGACCTTTAAGTGCGCTCGGGTGGAACTTCATATTAAAGAGTGTTCCGTTAGAGGCGATGAAGTGGTCGAGCCTTGCAACCGAGTTACAAGAAGCGGTAGGACCGTTTGTATCTCTACCCGCAGCAGGTGAAACGCCATCAGCAACAGGTGTGCCTGCAAGACGTCCGTCGGGGGTTGCACCTGTTTGTGCGCCCAGCGGAACGTTTGCCGAAACAGGATAAAGACCTGCTTGGTAAATACCACCTCTCGGATTTTTATATTTTTGAAGCGGCTTTGTGTATGTATAAGCAACATCTCTTGCAAAAAGGTCAATATCTAAAATATCGTTACCAAACTTCGGCAGACTGTCAATATCACTACGAAGCCTGTCATAAAAGGCTTTCTTAGTCGGGTCGGTAGCATTTTCCTTAACTTTGCGGAAAATACTCTCAATTTCGCTATTTGCAACAGTTCTACCCTTTTTAGTCAGCTCTTTCACAACCTCGGTTGTAAGATTTGTTGCCAACAAGTCGTTAAACGGCTCGCCGTAGTTATTTCTCAGCGCATCGGCAAACTGTGTGAGCGTGTATTTTTTATCCTCATAAACAAGCTTCTTAATTGCATAGAGAGCATCTGCCATATTCGCAACACCAAAGCCTTGCGGACCTGTAAAGTTGTAAACCGCTCCGCCCTCTTGTGTTGATTTTCCTCTTCCAATACAGTCCTCAATCATAGAAGAAAGGAAAGGTAGCGGTGCGCGTTCAGCGTGTGCTACGTCGATACTGTTATCGGCATTAACAAGATACTCAATCATCTTATTGGTTTGAGCCTTGTAAGCGTCATAGAATTTTTCAAATGTGGTAAGCTCTGAAATCTCACCCGTTTTGGGACCAACCTGTTCGCCATACTCCGCACCGTTTGAGAAAACAAGCTCAAGCGGACGGCACATATTGAAGAATGCGGCGTCGTGCCAACCCTCTGTCTTGCCTGACTTTTGAGGCTCAACACAACCTATAATGTTATATTCTCTGGCGTCCTCAAGGGTGAGTCCCCTACTTACAAGGGCGGGGATAATAACCTCGTCGTTATAATAAGCGGGAAGGCCGCTACCCATTCTTGTAAGCTTTGCCGCGTGGAGTAAGAACTCATGTGGTGTTTTATTCCAAACGCGAACCGAAAGCGACGGTTGAGGAAGCATTACATGCATTGAAGCGGTTATCGACATAATTGAAAGGTCGTTAGTAACATCAACACCTTCGCTGTTTTGACCGCCTGCAATAAGATTTTGGAAAAGGCTGTAACCCGCAAAGCCCTCAGCAGAAGCTATGTCGCGTACCTTGGTAAAGTCATTAAGCTTAACCCAAATACAATCAATAAGCTCTTGGGCGAACTCTCTTGTGATTTTGCCGTCATCCAAATCCTTCTTATAATAAGGATACATATATTGGTCGAAACGTCCCGGGGAAATTGAGTGACCACTGGATTCGATTTGAATAAGCATTTGCACAAACCAGAAGGACTGACAAGCCTCATAAAAGCTTGTGGCACCTTTTCTCGGCACGTTAGCACAGTTGTTTGCAATTAAAGCAAGTTCAAGCTTTCTGTTGGGGTCGGTTTCTTTTTCAAGCTCTTCTAATGCAAGCCTTGCATAACGCTCTGCATACTCACAAGCGGCGTCAAGAGATTTGATAACCGCCTTTAAAAACGCACTGCGTGTAGAATAGTCTGCATCGCCCTCGTTACATTTTTCAAGAGCAGCCTCAGCCTTCGCCTTAATGCCCTCGAAACCAATTTCCAAAACTTCGCCATAGTTTACTGTAACGTGGCCAACACCATTATAAAAATAGTTGCCAGGTGTAAATATGTTGTGGCGCATTGCAGTTTTGGTGCCTTCGGTCATATACTCTGTAGCGAGTTCGCTTGTAGTCTTGCCCTTCCAATACTTAAAGACTTCTTTTAAAGTCTTCTTCGACTCTTCGGAAATATAAAACGGGTCGGCGCTACGGGTGGCAAGAGTGTCAAACTCGTCTGCAATCCATTCGAAAGAAAACTCAGGGAAAATTTGGCAGCTTCTAGGCTTTATGGTAGCCGCACCTACAATAAGCTCATTAGGGCGAATGGTTATGGGAATATTCTTTAAAATATGCTCAAAAGCCTCTGCCCTTCTGGTTATAGTAGGTTTGCCCTCTGAAGCTTTATACGATTCAGTTAAAAGCTCCGCTCTATCAGTTTCAATTTGAGGCATCTCCTCAAAAAGCTGGTCGATAAGCTTAGCTATTCTTGGGCTTTTCGTAATTTCGTTTATGTAAAATTCAGACATATTATACCTCCTGAATCTTATTGATATTTTTACATTTATATTCTAATACAAAACTATCCTTTTGTCAATAGAAAACAACACAAAAACAATAAAAAATCAAACAAAAACAACATTTTTGGTATTTTTTTACTTGTTTTGGATTTGTTTTTAGTAAAATTTTTCCTTTTTTTGAATATTTTTCGTTTAGTTTTCAAAATCTCATTGACAAAACAAGCAAAATATGTTAACATATGAATAATTGTTCATATGTTAAAGGATGGTGAATTGATGGAACAGGTGTTAAGCGGGGTTGGGTATATGTATTTAAATAAGGCTTCGGCCGACAAAATTTTAAATCTGCTTCCCTGCGATGAGGAGCTTTGCGATATGGCTGACCTATTTAAAATTTTCGGCGACTCTACAAGAATTAAAATTCTTTGCCTTCTCACAAAAGGCGAGCTTTGTGTTTGTGACATTGCCGCGATTTCAAATATGACACAGTCCGCAATTTCACATCAGCTTAAAATTTTAAAAACCGCCAAGCTTGTAAAGGCAAAAAAAGTCGGCAAAACGGTTTTTTATAGTCTAAGCGATAACCACGTTCACACAATAATCGCACAAGGCAAAGAGCATTTAGAAGAATAGTTTAAAGGAGAATATTTATGAAAAAAGTACTTAAGATAACCGACATTGACTGTGGCCACTGTGCCGCTAATATTGAAAAAGGTGTTAGTAAGCTAGAAGGTGTTGACTACGTCAGCGTTAGTTTTTTAACACAAAAAATGATAATAGAGTTCAGTGACGATTTGGATTTTGAAACCCTTTTGGCACAAATTAAAAAGGTAGTCAAGAAGGTTGACAAAGATTACGAGGTTTTAGAGTAAATGAAAAACACTTTAACAAAAAAGCAAAGAAAATCCTTAACCGTTATTATCATTTCGGTTTTGCTATATATTATATGTAAGCTTATCCCCTTTGATAGCTTCGGTGAACATCATAAGCTTTTAGAACTTGCCGCTTTTTTTGTTCCTTATATTATATGTGGTGCAAGTGTTCTCTCGAAAGCGTTTAGAAATATTCTTTCGGGAAGAATATTTGACGAAAACTTTTTAATGGCGGTTGCAACAATAGGTGCCCTTTGTTTAGGTATTTTTGAGGGAGATGGTTCCTCTCATTCTCATAGCGGTGCAGAAGAGGCGGCAATGGTTGTAATACTATACCGAATTGGCACCCTTTTTGAAAGTATAGCTGCCGAACGCTCTCGCCGTTCTATTAAAGCCCTTACCGACATAATGCCCCAGTTTGCAAACGTAGAGCGCGGCGACAAGCTGTTAACCCTTGCTCCCGAAGAGGTCTCGGTGGGAGAAATTATCGTTATTAAAGCGGGGGAACGCGTTCCTCTTGACGGAAAAATAATAGAGGGAACCGGTTTACTGGATACCTCTGCCCTTACGGGCGAAAGCACACCGCTTAGTGTTACAGTAGGCGATAAGGTTATAAGCGGCGCGGTAAGTGTTGGCTCGGTTATAAAGGTTTTGGTAGAAAGCGAATATAAAAATTCAACTGTAGGAAAGATTTTAGAGCTTATAGAAACCGCCGCAACAAAAAAGGCGAAAACCGAAAACTTTATAACAAGGTTTGCGTCGGTGTATACACCTATCGTAGTTGTTTGTGCAGTAGTTTTGGCAACTATTCCTGCACTTTTTGGTTTGCTTTCATTTGTTGACGGAATTCATAGAGCCCTTAATTTTCTTGTTATATCCTGCCCCTGTGCTCTGGTAATTTCGGTTCCTCTTTCATTTTTTGGTGGTATGGGAGCAGGTAGTAAAAGGGGTGTTCTTATAAAGGGCGCCGTACACCTTGAAAACTATAATAAAATGAAGTACTGCCTTTTTGATAAAACAGGCACCCTCACAAGCGGCAGCTTCAAGGTAACAGCCATTCACCCCGAAAAAATAACCGAAGCCGAGCTTCTTAGAATTTCGGCGGCGGCGGAATCTTTTAGTAATCACCCTATTTCACTCTCACTTGTGTCTGCTTACGGCAAGGTGCCCGATTTGAAGGTGGAAAATGTTCGAGAGTTTTCCGGCGAAGGCATTAGCGCAACAGTAGACGGTAAAGCCGTTTTAATCGGAAACGAAAAGCTTATGGAAGAAACAGGGGTTACTGTTAGCGAATGCGACGAATGTAAACACCATAGACACCTAGGTAGCACTATTCATATAGCCGTTGAAAACGAGTATATGGGGCATATAGTAATTTCTGACCAAATAAAAAAAGGCGCCAAGGAAACAGTTTTTGCCCTCAAGAAAAATGGAGTTACCCCAATTATGCTTTCGGGTGATAACGAAAAAATTGCAAATCTTGTTGCCAAAGAGGTTGGTATAGAAAAGGTTTATTCGGGTCTTCTTCCCTCCGATAAGGTTCGCATTTTAGAAGAGGTAAAGAAAAGTGCAAACCCAAATGAAACAGTTTCATTCGTCGGTGACGGAATAAATGATGCCCCCGCCCTTATGCGCGCAGACGTTGGAATTTCAATGGGTGCGGCCGGAAGCGATGCCGCTATTGAAGCCGCCGATATTGTTATAATGGATGACGCTATTGAAAAGCTTGTAACCGCAAAGAAAATAGCAAGAAAAACAATGACTATTGTTAAAGAGAATATTATCTCGGCTATAGGAATAAAGGTAGTAGTTTTACTACTTGGCGCGTTTATGGAGATTCCAATGGCTCTTGCAATTTTTGCTGATGTAGGTGTTACGATTTTAGCAACTCTAAACGCGACAAGAACTATGGTTATAGGTAAATGTAATTGTAAAAAGTAAATTTTTTGTTGACGCTCGGCAACGCCTTTTAGCATGGCATTGCCACATTTAGCTACTCCGAAGGAGTTATTTAGCGTTGCGAAGCAACATTTAGCTACACGCCTAGCGTGTTATTTAGCGTGGCGTAGCCACATTTAACTAAAAAAGGGAAGTCTCTCTCGACTTCCCTTTTTTTATTATTTTCCCTTAATTTTATCCATATGAGCCTTAAAACTTTGCTCGGTTTTATTATCGCCAAACTCATAATATTTTTTATTTTTAAGCTCGTCGGGCAGGTACTGCTGCCTTACATAATGGTTTGGATAGGCATGAGGATACTTATAAAATTGTCCCTTAATCGCCTGGTCCTCACCGTCGAAATGTTTATTTTGAAGGTGGCGGGGAATTGTTTTTGCAAGTCCCGCTCTAACATCAGAAAGTGCGGCAGCTATACCGTCGTGCCCCGTTGTTGACTTGGGACTTATAGCCACCAAAACAACGGCATCACCAAGTGGGATTGCCGCTTCGGGTAGCCCAACCATAAGCGCCGTATCAACGTAAGATTTTACAATAGGCATAATGCCCGGGTAGGCAAGACCAACATCCTCAGCCGCAGTTACCAAAAGTCTACGACAGGCCGAAGGCAAATCACCCGCCTCTAACAGTCGTGCCAAATAATGCAGTGCTGCATCGGGGTCGCTACCGCGCATTGATTTTTGAAAGGCCGAAATAACATCATAATGCTCGTCGCCATTTCTATCATACCGCATAGCGTTTTGGGAGGTAAGCATGAGGGCCGATTCCTTAGTAACGCTTATTTTACCTTCCACTTCATTTGCAGTTAAAAGGCAAAGCTCGGTAGTATTTAGCGCTTTTCTAAGGTCGCCGCCGCTACCACCTGCAATAACCTTTAAAACCCCCTCTTCAAGCACAACCTCTTTACCCTGCTCTTCGCCTAGTTGCTTGAAAGTTTTCTCTAAAAATTCTATTACATCGTCTTCACTAAGAGCCTTAAACTCAAAAACTGTTGAACGACTTAAAATTGCGCTATAAACATAAAAATAGGGGTTCTCGGTTGTAGATGCTATTAGGGTAATATCACCATTCTCAATAAACTCTAAAAGGGTTTGTTGTTGTTTTTTGTTGAAATACTGTATCTCATCAAGGTAAAGGAGAATGCCGTTTTGATTTTCAATGTCGTTACGGCTTGAAATTATTGCCTTCAAATCAGCAGTAGAGGCGGTTGTTGCATTAAGATGGTAAAGCGATTTGCCACTACTTTTTGCGATAATATTTGCAACAGTTGTCTTACCAACACCTGAAGGTCCGTAGAAAATAAGGTTTGGAATTTCCCCGCTATCAATAATACGGCGAAGAATTTTACCCTCACTTAGCAAATGATGTTGACCTACTACATCTTCAATACTTTGCGGACGAATTCTATCTGCAAGTGGCGCCACTTAAAATTCCCCCTTTCCCTTTTAGTCGATTTAAATTTTACAAATTACTCGTAAAGAGGGAATTTTGCGCAAAGTGCCTCAACACCCTCAATAATTTTGTCTTTATTCCCCTCAAAGTCGCGAATCGCCATAGTAATAAAGTCGGCAATCTTAACCATTTCATCTTTACCCATTCCGCGAGTTGTAACGGCAGGTGTGCCAACACGTATACCGCTAGTAACAAACGGTTTTTCAGGGTCGTTAGGAATAGAATTTTTGTTTACTGTAATATAAACCTCGTCAAGACGGTGTTCAAGCTCTTTGCCGGTAATGCCTGTGCCAACCAAATCTAAAAGCATAAGGTGATTATCGGTACCGCCCGAAACAAGATTGATACCATTTTCTATAAGCCTGTCTGCCATGGTTTTTGCATTCTCAACAATGCGTTTTTGATATGCCTTGAACTCATCAGTAAGCGCCTCGCCAAAGCAAACTGCCTTTGCGGCGATAACGTGCTCTAACGGGCCGCCTTGCGTACCGGGGAAGATAGCCTTGTCAATAGCGGCGGCATGCTCTGCCTTGCAAAGAATAAGGCCGCCCCTTGGGCCGCGAAGGGTTTTATGGGTAGTTGTTGTAACAACGTCGGCATAAGGAACGGGATTTTGGTGAAGACCCGCCGCAACAAGACCCGCAATATGTGCCATATCTACCATAAACAAGGCGCCAACCTCTTTAGCGATGTCAGAGATAATATCAAAGCGGATTTCTCTCGCATAAGCAGAAGCACCCGCAACAATAAGCTTTGGCTTACATTCTTTTGCAATTTTCCTCATTTCATCGTAATCAATAACGCCGTTATCATTTACACCGTAAGGAACAAAATTGTAGTTTTTACCCGAAAGATTAACGGGTGAGCCATGTGTTAAATGTCCACCATGAGCAAGGTTCATACCCATAATTGTATCGCCCAAATTAACAAGTGCCGCATAAGCCGCAAGGTTTGCGTTAGCACCCGAATGGGGCTGAACATTTGCGTGGTCAGCGCCAAAAAGCTTTTTTGCACGTTCCCTTGCAATATCTTCAACAATGTCAACACAGTAGCAACCGCCGTAGTAACGTTTTCCCGGATAGCCCTCGGCGTATTTATTAGTGAGGGCAGAGCCCATAGCAGCTAAAACCGCAGGAGAAACGAAGTTCTCGGAAGCGATAAGCTCAATATTTCTTCTTTGTCTTTTAAGCTCGTTACCCATAGCCTCGCCAACCTCAGGGTCAATGCTCTTAACAAAGCCTATAGTATCCATCATATTTTCGTACATTTAAACTTCCTCCATAACAATATACTTATAGTAAGTATACCCTATTTCACCTTCTAGTTCAATAGATTTTTTTGATATTTAGCATTTTTTGGGAGAAAATGTTGTTATGCCGAAAATTTTTTGTTGTGTTTTTGCTCGTTGTGTGGTAAAATAAGTCAATAACTATTTTTAAATGTGAAAGGCAGATGATAAAATGAAATATCAGGATAGCGACCTTTTTAACGTAACTCCCAAAATGATTCAGCTTGCAGACCACTGCTTAGAAAACGGGCAGATAGATGCCGAGCTTTATACAAAGCATCAGGTTTACAGAGGTCTTCGCGACCAAAATGGCAATGGTGTTAAAACCGGTCTCACTAAAATAAGCGATGTTAACGGCTTTAAAATGATAGATGGCGTTAAAACTCCTTGTGAGGGCGAGCTTTTTTATAGAGGCGTTGAGGTAAAAAAACTAGTAGAAGGTTTTACAAAAGAAAACCGCTTTGGTTTTGAGGAAACAGCCTATCTTCTTTTGTTTGGTAAGCTTCCAAGCAAAGCCGAACTTGCTGATTTTTCAGAGCTTCTTTCTGCCTACCGCAGACTTCCTAGCAACTTTGTTAGGGACGTTGTTCTAAAAGCCCCCAGTTCAGATATGATGAACTCACTTGCAAAAAGCGTTTTAACCCTTTACAGTTATGACGAACACGCAAACGACAATAGCATTCCAAACGTTTTAAGGCAAAGCTTACAGCTTATATCGTTATTCCCGCTTTTATCTGTTTACGGATATCAAGCTTACAGCCACTATGTTTTGGGAAACAGTCTTATTATACACCAGTCCGATCCAAGCCTTAGCACTGCGGAAAATCTTTTACACCTACTGCGTCCCGACGGGAAATATACAAAGGCCGAAGCAATGCTACTTGATATTGCGCTTGTTTTACATGCAGAGCATGGCGGTGGTAACAACTCAACCTTTACAACTCGCGTTGTAACAAGCTCGGGCACCGACACATATTCAACTATGGCGGCCGCTCTTTCAAGCCTTAAAGGTCCTCGCCATGGTGGTGCTAATATTAAGGTGGTTCAAATGTTCCGTGACCTTAAGGAAAAGGTTAAAGACTGGGAAGACGAGGAAGAAATCGCAAAATATCTTTCTAGCCTTTTGAATAAAGAAGGGTTCGACAAATCCGGCCTTATTTATGGTATGGGACATGCCGTTTATACCCTCAGCGACCCGCGTTCAGTTATTCTTAAATCCTTTGTTGGAAACCTTTCATCAGAAAAGGGTAGAGAAAAAGAATTTAAGCTCTACGAAACGGTTGAACGTATTGCACCGCAAATTATCGGCCAAAAACGAAAAATTTACAAGGGTGTTTGCTCTAATGTTGACTTTTTCAGTGGGTTTGTTTATGATATGTTGGATTTGCCGTCTGAGCTTTATACCCCAATTTTCGCTATAAGCCGCGTTGTTGGTTGGAGCGCACACAGAATTGAAGAAATTCTTTCACAAGGCAAAATAATAAGACCCGCTTATATAAGCGAATCTGTTCCTCAAGAATATTTGCCAATAGACAAAAGATAAAAAATCCCACGTAGGTAACAAAAACTTCCTACGTGGGTTATTTTTATTTTTTATTAAGATTTACCATTTCCTCTAATGTTCCAAAAAATTCGGGACCAAAATTCAAAAGGTTTAAAACATCAACCTCATAAACCGCGCCATTTTTTATGGCAGGTGTATCTTTAAATACGGCTTTTTGCATAATAGAATTTCCCATACCCTTAGGGCAGAAAATAACCTCGGGCATTTTTTCTGCAATGTCGCCATTTTCCATAACGTAGCCCGTTTTATCTGCCGCAATATTTAAAAAGCCTATTTTGGTTATAGCGTCAGAAATAAGCGAATCGCCTGTTGCTACAAAGCCCTTTTCTATATAAACTAAAGCCTTTTTCCCCGAAGCGTTCTTACCCTTAATCTCAGAGATTTTTCCTTCAAACTCCTCGCAAAAGCTTTCAAAAGGCTTGGCGGATTTTTTCTCGCCTTTAAATATTTTAAAAACATTATTTGCGCCGTTTTTAAGCTCTTCAAGACTATTTGAATTTTCTAAAACAACAATTGGAATTGAATTTTGGCTTAAAAGATTTTTTAAACTTGCTTTAATTTCAAAAGATGTTATAATTAAATCAGGCTTTAAGGAAATTATTGTTTCATCATAAAGTGTTAGAGGTGTACCAATATCGGTAGCCGAAAGATTTTCGGCCTCTATAACACTTTGTGGTGCGCCAACGAGCACTTCTTTATAACCAAGCCCTAAAAGAAGCTCGGCGGTGCTTTCGCTAAGGCAAACAACCCTGTTAGGCGGTGAAGATATTTCCGTCTCGCCAATTTTTACAGGGAAGCCTATCGGCGAACAGGCCGATAGCAAAATAAGACAAATTATTAAAATTATGCTAATACCTATTTTTTTCATAATTTTTTTCCTTTTTTGTTATTTGTTTAATTTTACTTCATATATTCCGAAAATTCAAGTGGTATAATAAATAAAATATTAAAAGAAGGGGGATTTCGATGCCACCAGTAATAGCAATAAAAAAAGAGGCGAAGGAAAGTCTTCGCGGAAAATGGACAATGGGGTTTGCGATTGCTTCGGTTATAATTGGAATGTTTTTTATAGGCCTCTCGGTTTGGAGCCTTTTTTCTTCTCTTCTAAGGCCATTTTTAAATGACTTGTCGGCTTTTTTGATTTCACTTATCCCTGTGTTACTGCTTTGGCAATTTTTAGGCGTTCCGCTTTTGTACGGTACGCTTAGATGGTGTTGGTATATAAGCGGTGGTGAAAATGTTCCTTTTGTTGAAATTTTTTATTACCTTGGAAGCGGCAAAAATTATTTTCGTGCAATTTCGCTTGGCTTTAGAATATTCCTTAGAATTATAATAATTTTAGCACTTTGCTTTTCCCCTTCAATTATTATCACTATAATTTGTATGCCCAAATTTTATTCACTTTTTGGCTTTTCAATGCCATACTTTGTTTCTTCGCTTTGGGCGCTTGGAAATGTTTTGGAGTTTTTTGGCGCCACCCTTTCGGTTATTCTACTTATAAGATATGTTCCCTCTCCCATTTTGCTTATAAATGATGAGAAGATTTCACCACAAGAGGCTCTCAACCTTTCGATAATTATTTCAAAATTTGCTAACGGAAAAACAATTAGCTTTCTCTTTTCCTTCTTCCTTTGGGCATTACTTTCGGTTTTGGTTATCCCACTTTTTTATGTAATTCCATTTTTTCTTGTTTCTTACTGTTTTTACTGCAGGCACCTTATTGATAACTATAATAAAATTGTAGCCTTTGAAAATTCAAAAATCTACCCAAATTATGAGCCATATACCTTCAGATAAAAATATTAGCTAAAAATTAAGGCAGATGCACCTACTTTAAGTGCATCTGCCTTTTTATTTTATCTTGCTTTTGTGTTTATTTCCACAAGGGCATCTTTAATGAAATCATCAACCGATTTAGCGCCCAAATCTCCATCTTTTCTTGAACGCACGGAAAGCGTACCCTCACTAACCTCGTTATCACCCATAACGAGCATATAAGGTACCCTTTGCATACGAGCTTCACGAATTTTATAACCTATTTTTTCGTTTCTATCGTCAAGCTCAACGCGCATACCTACTGCCTCAAGCTTTGCCTTTACCTCATTTGCATACTCGACATGCCTGTCGGCAATAGGAAGAAGCTTAACCTGAACGGGAGCAAGCCACATTGGGAATGCGCCTGCATATTTTTCAATAAGAAGCGCTAAGGTTCTCTCATAGCAACCAATTGAAGTACGGTGAATGATATAAGGATTTTTCTTAACACCGTCTTTATCGACATACTCCATACCAAACTTTTCGGCTAAAAGTTGGTCAATTTGAATTGTTATAAGGGTATCCTCTTTACCATGAACATTCTTAATTTGTATATCAAGCTTAGGTCCATAGAACGCGGCTTCACCAATACCAACCTTAAACGGAATTTCAAGATTTTCAAGAATTCTTTCCATCATATCCTGAGCTTCGTTCCATTGTTCCTCGGTGCCGATATATTTATCTCTATCATTAGGATCCCATTTAGAGAAGCGATAAGAAACATCTTCATAAAGACCAAGTGTTTTTAGCATATATATAGCAAGCTCCAAACAGCCCTTAAACTCGCTTTCAAGCTGTTCAGGTGTGCACATAAGGTGACCTTCGGAAATTGTAAACTGTCTAACCCTTATAAGACCGTGCATTTCGCCCGAAGCCTCATTACGAAACAAAGTAGAAGTTTCATTATAGCGAATTGGTAAATCGCGGTAGGAACGGCTACGGTTTAAATATGCTTGATATTGGAAGGGGCAGGTCATAGGACGAAGAGCGAAAACCTCATCATCCTTTTCCTCATCGCCAAGCACAAACATACCCTCTTTATAATGGTCCCAGTGTCCCGAAACTTTATAAAGGTCTGACTTAGCCATGAAAGGAGTCTTTGTGAGCTGCCAACCGCGGCGCTGCTCCTCATCCTCAACAAAACGCTGTAAAAGCTGAATGATTCTGGCGCCCTTAGGAAGCATTATAGGAAGTCCCTGTCCAATAAGGTCAGATGTTGTGAATAGCTCTAGCTCTCTGCCAAGCTTGTTATGGTCACGCTTTTTAGCCTCTTCCAAAGCGGTTAGGTGTTCTTCCAAGGCAGAAGCCTTCGGGAAGGCGGTACCATAAATACGTTGAAGCATTTTATTCTTCGAATCGCCGCGCCAATAAGCGCCGGTTGCAGAGGTAAGCTTAAAGGCTTTAACCGCGCCTGTAGACATAAGATGGGCACCGGCGCAAAGGTCGGTAAAATCACCCTGAGAGTAAAAGCTAATAACTGCGTCCTCGGGCAAATCCTCTATAAGCTCTACCTTATAAGGCTCCTCTTTTTCAGTAAAGAATTTAATAGCCTCTTGTCTTGACATCTCAAATCGTTCGAGCAAAATATCCTCTTTTACGATTTTTTTCATTTCCTCTTCAATTTTTTCCAAAATCTCGGCAGTAAAAACAGTTTCGGTATCAAAATCATAATAAAAGCCATTATCTGTAGCAGGGCCGATAGCGAGCTTTGTTTTAGGATAAAGTCTTTTTACCGCCTGAGCCAAAATATGCGAACAGGTGTGTCTGAAAGCCCATTTACCATATTCATCATCAAAGGTTAAAAGAGAAACCTCTGAGTCTTCGGTAATTTCGGTGCGAAGGTCGGCATTTGTGCCGTTGATACTTGCCGCAGTAACGCTTTTGGCAAGACCGGGGCCAATATCTTTAGCGATTTGAAAAGGTGTTATGCCCTTTTCAAACTCCTTCACTGTACCGCCCTTTAGTGTTACTTTAATCATAATATTTCCTCCTTAATTTTTGAAGGTAAAGACAAAAATAAAAAGCCTTCACCCCAATGGGATGAAGACTTAAAGTTCTCCACGGTTCCACCCAAATTGCGCAATAGCGCCACTTGTATAGTCTCTAACGCAACTACGCGGCCGGCCTTGTTTCGGCGGCACTCAGGAGTGGTCTTCACGCAAAAACCTCACAACCCGAATCGCAGCAATAATCGGGCTCTCTGATGCTTAGTTTAAGGCTACTTTCTCCGTCAACGAGTTAACTTATTATAAATATAATAACCCAAAAAATGCGCCTTGTCAAGCGAAAAGGCGCATTTTTTAAAACTTATTTATTCTTTCAAAAACTTATTTGCCTATATATTTTACAAACTCTTTATATGCTTCTTCACCGTCAAAATCTGCCTTGGGCTCATATGTTTTAATCGGGAAGCTTTCAGCAATAACGCTTCTGGCATGATTTAAATCTTCAAAAATACCAAAATGCATCATTTGAACTGCAACGTTACCTGTAACGGTTGCCTCAACAGGACCTGCCATAACGGTTTTACGGCAAAAATCTGCAGTCATTGTGCAAAGAAGTTGGTCCTTAATACCGCCGCCTATCATATGTATAGCCTTAATTTCTTTATTGGAAATTTTTTCAAGTGCTTCAACAGTGTTTCTATACTTAAATGCAAGGCTTTGATAGATACAACGAAGAATTTCGCCCATAGTCTTTGGCACATACTGACCTGTTCTCCTGCAAAATTCCTGAACACGCTTAGGCATATTTCCGGGCGCTACAAAATCTTTTGCGTCGGGGTCAACAAAGCATTTATAAGGTTCGGCATCCTTAGCGGCACGCTCCATTTCATCAAATGAAACATCAAGGCCTTGACGCTTCCACTCGTTTCTTGACTGCTGAATAAGCCAAAGTCCCATTATATTTTTAAGATAGCGGATTTTTCCGTCAGAAGCGCCCTCATTTGTAAAGCCTGCAGCTAAAGACTCTTCGCTTAAAATAGGCTCATCGTTAACAGTACCGAAAAGCGACCAAGTGCCGCAGCTGATATATGCATAGTCCTTCTCTTTTGTGGGAACAGAAGCTACTGCCGAAGCGGTATCGTGTGTTGCAACCGCAATTACAGGCACCTTCGGGCAATGAAGCTCTTCACAAATTTCGTCCAAAAGTTCACCATAAACCTCACCGGGTTTAATCATAGGTCCGAACATATCTTCTCTTAGTCCTAAAACGTCAAGCACCTTTTTATCCCATTTTTTTGTTATAGGATTAAGCATACCTGAAGTAGAAGCCTCAGTGTACTCGGTTCTCTTAACTCCTGTTAAGAAATATGCAAAAAGGTCGGGTACAAACAAAATAGACTCGGTATTTTCTAAAAGCCAAGGTTGTTTTTCTTTTAAAGCCTTAAACTGATAAACAGAGTTTAAATCGAGCTGTTGTGTGCCTGTTGCGGCATAAAGCTCTTTAGAGGGCATCTCTTTATAAAACTCGTCCTGCATACCTATAGTTCTTGCATCTCTATAATGTGTGGGGTTTGCAAGAAGCTGCCCATCGCTACCCAAAAGGCCAAAGTCAACGCCCCATGTATCAATACCGATAGAATCGAACCCGCCTGCAATAGTTGCCTTCAATATACCCTGCTTAATTTCATGGAAAAGGCGAAGAGCATCCCAGTAAAGATGTCCGTTAACTGAAACAGGGTCGTTTGAAAAACGGTGAATTTCTTCAATAATCAGTTTGCCGTTTTCGATTTTAGAAAGCATTGCGCGACCGCTTGATGCGCCAAAATCGAATGCTAAAATTTTTTTGTTTGACATAATTTTTTCCTCCAAGATTTATTTGAATATTTTTAATTTTTCAGCACAACATAAGTATGAGCCTAGCGATTTAAATGTCTGTATATTAGGCTTGAGGGATTTTGCCCTTTAATGTTGGCAGAAAAAAGGAGTTCGTAGTATGCTTGATAAAATTTGTTTGGCACTTGCAATTGTGGGCGGACTAAACTGGGGAAGCATCGGTCTTTTTAATTTTGACATTGTTGCTTGGCTTTTTGGCGGACAAACCGCACTTATAAGCCGTATTATCTACACAGTTATAGCCCTCGCTTCTGTTTGGTGCATCTCGCTTTTATTCAGAAATGAAGACGAGCACACCCACGCAAGAACACACGGTTAATGCTTTTTTTGAAAGCTTTTAAACTTTAAGAAAAAAGCTCATCCGAAAGTGCGGCAATTTGCTTTCTTCGGATTGCGGTTGCCGCAGCGTCGGGAATGTACATACCATCTTTAACAGTTAGTACCGAGCCTTCTTTTACCCTGCTTTTGAGCCTTGAAACAGGCTCTTTTTTAATTTTGCCATCAATTTCAATAAAAGCGAAGTCGCCCTCATATCTATCTAAAATAATCAATATTTTACCGCCTTTTCGTAGTAATGGTAACTTTATCTTCCAAAAAATCAACCGTTATATCGCCGTCTAAATCGGTGCGAAGATATTTAACATTTTTATCATTTAAATTTGAAATTGTTTTGTTCGACGGGTGATTATAATAATTATTATATCCACAGCTTGCTACTGTAAGCCTGGGGGAAAGTTTTTCTATAAAATCATCCGACGAAGAACTGCTCGAACCGTGATGGCCAAGTTTCAAAAAATCGGTTTTAAAGCCCGGGTATTTATTTAAAAAGTCTTTTTCAATATCTGAGCTTGCATCACCCGTGAAAAGAAACCCTACACTGTCTATTATAACCGAAACAAAAAGTGAGCGATTATTTTCTTCGCGAGATTTTTCATCCATATAAAGAATTTCCAAGCTGCCGCTTTCGAAGGTTTCTTTAAGCCCGACATAAGGCTCTATAAGGTTTATATTATGTTTTTCGATTTTAGCGAAAAACTCTTTTGCAAGTGCCTCGTCGGTATCGTCTCCACCACTTTTTGAAACAACTATATTTTTGATTTTTATTTGATCATGTAAATTTAAAAATCCACCAAAATGGTCCTTATGAAGATGGGTAACAACCGCCAAATCTATATCCTCTACACCCAGTCTTCTTAGCGCCTTATATACAGTCTTTCTATCATCTTCAAGGCCGAAATCTATAACAATACATTTATCCTTTACCTTAATTATTGTACAATCACCTTGACCGACTGCTAAAAACTGAACTAAGGTAGAGCTGCTATTTATCGCCGAAATCTTAAAGGTTTGACTAATAAATTTTGAAGGAGAAAAAGTGGTAATTCCCACCTTATAGGAACCCTCTAAAACAATTAAAGCGGATAAAATAACTGAAACTAAAATTACTATAAAACGCTTATTTTCTTTTTTGGCTTTTTGCTTTTGATTTTCCACCTTTAGCACCCTTTCTTATGCTTCTGATAGGATGCCTTTTTTTGTTTTGCGTTTCTTTTTTAACAAAGTAGCCCTTTGGTGGCTTTATAAGACAATTTTCATCGAAGCCTATAAGGTCTGTTCTGCCTATTTTTTTGAGAGCTTTAACAATAATGGCGGCATTTTCTTCTTTGAAATATTGAAGCAGTGCGCGCTGCATTTGCTTTTCTTCGGCGGTTTTTGCTACGAAAACAGGCTTTAAAGTATATGGGTCAAGCCCTGTATAGAACATACAGGTTGAAACCGTGCCCGGCGTTGGATAAAAGTCTTGAACCTGTCTTGGATGAATTCTCTGCTTTTTAAGAAAAAGTGCAAGTTCCACCGCGTCGTTTAAGGTGCTTCCCGGGTGGCTGGACATAAGGTATGGTACCAAATACTGCTCCTTACCTACGCCCTTAGTGATTTCGTAAAACCTTTTTTGGAACTTTAAATATTCCTCTATATGCGGTTTCCCCATTTTATCTAAAACTGCAGCCGAACAGTGCTCGGGAGCAACCTTCAATTGACCGCTAACATGGTTTTTAACAAGCTCTTTGAAAAAGCTTTCATTTTTGTCGGCGATAAGATAATCATACCTTATGCCTGAACGAATAAAAATACTCTTAATCTTAGGTATTTTGGACATTTCTCTCAGTATATCCAAATATTCGGTATGGTCTACTTCAAGGCTTGGGCATCTTTTAGGGGCAAGGCATTTTTTGCCTTTGCAAAGTCCCCTTTCAAGTTGACCCTTACAAGAGGGCTTTCTAAAGTTGGCGGTTGGGCCACCAACATCATGAATATAACCCTTAAAGTTTTTGTCGTTTGCAAGAAGTTTTGCTTCCCTTAAAACCGACTCTTTACTTCTTACCGTAATTTGCCTACCCTGATGGTATGCTATTGAGCAAAAATTACAAGCACCAAAGCAACCTCTATTATGGGTTATAGAAAACTGTACCTCTTTTATTGCAGGTACACCGCCCATTTTTTCATAAACAGGGTGATATGTTCTTTCAAAGGGTAGGGCATAAACCTCATCCATCTCGGCGGTGGTGAGTGGCGGCATTGGCGGATTTTGAACAACATATTCTCCGCCATCTTGCATTTGAATAAGTCTTTTTCCGCGAACGCTATCGTGTTCGTCATACTCAACCCTACAAGCACTCGCGTATGCCTCTTTAGAGTCTGCTACCTTTTGGAAAGACGGAAGCATTATACCATTTATTCCGTCAATATTCTTTGTTTTAAAACACGTCCCCAGAACATCGGTAATTTCGCTTATATGTTTGCCGCTTTCAAGCGCCTTAGCAATCTCCAAAATAGATTTTTCACCCATACCAAAGGATAAAATATCGGCCTTACTGTCGGTGAGCACCGACTGCATAACGCTATCATTCCAATAATCGTAATGGGCAAATCTTCTAAGAGATGCCTCAATACCACCTATAACAATGGCAGCATCGGGATATTTTTCTCTTATAAGACGCGAATATACTGTAACTGCTCTATCGGGCCTTAGCCCCGCCTTATTACCAGGGGAATAAGCATCATCGCTTCTTTTTCTTTTGGCGGCGGTATAGTGCGCCACCATTGAATCAATATTTCCCGCATTAACCAAAAATGCATATTTAGGTTTTCCAAACTCAGAAATTCCATCTGTATTTTTAAACTGCGGCTGTGAGATTATGCAAACCGAAAAGCCCTTACTCTCTAAAAGGCGCGACAAAATAGCCGTACCAAATGATGGATGGTCAACATACGCATCACCTGTTACAAAAACAAAATCGGGTGTTTCTATTCCGCGCGAAAGCGCCTCTTTTTTAGTAATGGGCAAAAAACTCATTTTAAATCTCCGGTTTATTCTTCGATAGTCTCTACTTCTTCACTTGGGGCCAGAGCCTGTTTTTCAAGCCACTCTGCCTGAGAGATAAGCACCTGCCTTGGCTTAGAACCTTCATAAGGCCCTACAACACCAAGCGCTTCCATTTCGTCTACTATCCTTGCCGCTCTTGCATAGCCAAGCTTTAGCCTTCTTTGAAGCAAAGATGTAGAAGCCTGTCCCGCCTCAATAACACATTCGATAGCCTTTTCTATCATCGGGTCATTATCCGAAGAGGCGGCACCATCGTTTTTGTGGCCTTTTTCTTTTCCTGCGGTGGCAAGAGTTTCAATAGTATCGCTTATATCCTTATCGTAATCGGCAGTTTTGCCGTTTTTAACGAAGTTAACAACCCTTTCAACCTCAGCGTCGCTAACAAAGCAACCTTGTATACGGGTGGGCTTATTAGAGCCAACAGGACAAAATAGCATATCACCCTTGCCAAGAAGCTTCTCAGCGCCGCCCATATCTAAAATTGTACGGCTATCAATTTGAGAAGAAACCGCAAAAGCAATTCTTGTTGGAACGTTTGCCTTAATAAGACCTGTAACAACGTCAACCGACGGGCGCTGAGTTGCTATAATAAGGTGCATACCCGCCGCACGAGCCTTTTGCGCAATACGGCAAATAGAATCTTCAACCTCTTTAGGCGCCGTCATCATAAGGTCGGCAAGCTCGTCGATAATAATAACGATGTGATACATTTTTTGTAAATCATCGCTCATCTCGGCTAGGTGATTATACCCCTCAAGATTACGTACATCATTCTCGGCAAAAAGACGATAACGTTTTTCCATTTCGGTAACCGCCCAGCCAAGAGCACCCGAAGCTTTTCTGGGGTCAGTAACAACCGGCACCAAAAGATGCGGAATTCCGTTATACACACCAAGCTCAACCACCTTAGGGTCAATCATTAAAAGCCTTACATCGTCGGGAGATGCCTTATAAAGAAGGCTCATAATAATCGAGTTAATACAAACCGATTTACCTGAGCCGGTAGAACCCGCAATAAGTCCGTGCGGCATTTTTGCAATATCGGTCATAACGGCATTACCACCTATATCCTTACCAAGCGCAACGGTTAACTTACTTTTGGCAGCCTTAAAGGAATTTGTTTCTAAAATTTCTTTAATACCAACCATTGAGGTGGCTTTATTTGGAACCTCAATACCTACCGCCGCCTTATTAGGAATAGGAGCCTCAATACGAACTCCCGCAGTAGCAAGGTTAAGGGCAATATCATCTGCAAGGCCTGTTATTTTGCTGATTTTAACACCAACCGACGGTTGAAGCTCATACCTTGTAACCGCAGGGCCTCTGCTAACGTCAACTACCCTTGTTTCAACACCAAAGCTTTTTAGCACATTAACAAGATTTTCGGCAGTTGCCCTTAGTTCTTTTTCGGAAATAGGGCCAAACTTATTTTTATTTTCATTTAAAAGCGAAAGGTCGGGGAATTCGTAAACCTCCTCATACTCTTCGCCCTCCATAACCTCTTTGGTGAAGGCGTTTGTTTCCTCTTTTACGTTAATCTTTTCGCCATCGTCCATAGTGGCGGTATGTACTGCGTTTTCGTCTGCCGAAATATCGGTAGCGTCGCCTGTATCAAGCACCGTTTGTTTAGGATTTTCCTTCGCTCCAAATAGTTTTTTGGAAGCTCTTGTTCTGGTTTTCTTTTCGACTTTTTCGGTTTCATCTTCTTCGCCAAAATTATAACTATCAATAAGCTTTTGGCCTTTATCCTCTGTTCCAAAATTGTCACCGCTAAAAGCGAATTTTCTTTCATCAGGGATATCATCAACCGAAACATTTATATTAAATTTTCTTTCCTTATTTCTTTTTTCCTCTTGAGTTGCGGCCTCGGCAATCTGCCTTTGGGTTGAACGAACAGGTTTTGAAAGCGCGCGGAAAAACCCTATAAGTGTTGTTCCTGTAATAAGCATTAAAAGAACAAAAATTATAATAAAGATAATTACCGCCGCACCTGCAGTACCACAAGCAAGACGTATTGGTGTTCCTACCAAAGCGCCAACTGCACCGCCGCTTGCAAGCGACACACCCTTTTCAAATCCAAGCTTTACACACTCTATAAAGCCTTCACCCTCAGAGGTTGTGAAGATATCAATAACCGCATCTATAAATACAAATAAAAATGCAGTCTCCCAAATTCTTGCCTTTACGGAAAATTTCAGCCTATCCATAGCCGCAAAAACGGCAATAACGCCCAAAATTACAGGCAAAGCAAAAAC
Organism: Acutalibacteraceae bacterium; assembly: GCA_045536815.1. Classification (GTDB taxonomy): domain Bacteria; phylum Bacillota; class Clostridia; order Oscillospirales; family Acutalibacteraceae; genus UMGS1279. The sequence goes on from JAZSOH010000004.1 coordinate 53,181, forward strand.
ACCTATACCAAAAAGCCCAAATAAAGTATTATGTAGCCAAAGCCAAGCAGTTTGTCCCTTGATTATTATTAAAAACAAGGTGAGTACGGCAAGGGCAAAAAGCAGTATTGAAGCAGTTTCTTTTCTTCCTCCATAATTTTCTTTTTGTTTTGTTGGAGTAGCTTTTTTAGACTGTTTCTTTCTGGTAATTTCGGTAGCGCTAGCCGATTTTTTCTTTGGTCCAGTGCGCTTTTGTGCCATTTTATAGGCCCTCCTTTTAATTCGAAATTGTAACGCCTCACAAAAATATTTTTCATTTTTTATGTATTGGGGAAGTCCCCCGTAATTATACTTTTTTATTTTCTATCAAACCGTAAAGATGCGACAAAGCATCGCAAAGGCTTCCCACCTCGTCGATAAGACCAATTTTTACGGCATCTTCGCCGCAAAGCACCGTTCCCATATCGGTAGCAAGCTCGCCGGTGTTCATCATAAGCTTTTTTAGTTTTTCGGCGGTGATATTAGAACTTTTTGTGACAAACCCCGTAATTCTTTCCTGCATTTTTTCAAAGTAATTAAGTGTTTGAGGCACACCTAAAACAAGACCGCTTGTCCTGACAGGATGAATTGTCATAGTAGCCGACGGAACAATAAACGACCTGTTGGCAGAAACTGCCAAGGGAACACCAATAGAATGTCCGCCACCAAGAACAAGGGAAACGGTAGGTTTGCTCATACCTGAAATAAGCTCGGCAAGTGCAAGACCCGCTTCAACGTCGCCGCCTACTGTATTTAAAATAACAAGCATACCCTTAATATCAGGGTCCTCCTCAACCGCAACAAGCTGTGGAATAATATGCTCATATTTAGTAGACTTGTTTCCCTGAGGAAGCTCAACATGGCCTTCTATTTCACCCGCTATTATAAGGCAATGAATATGGTGCTTACCCTTTGCCGTTACGGTGCCCGTTTGTTCAATTTGTTCAAGCTGTTTTTCGGTAACACCCTTTTTATCTGTACCGCTGTTCTTATCATCATTTTTGTTTATATTTGAAAACATATTTTTAACACCTCAAGTAACATTTTTAAGTGAGCAAGCGTTAATACATATTGTTTCAAATATAAAGATAGATATACACATTTTATTATACAATTTTTACCTTAATAATTCAAGAGATTTTTAACTAAAAAAGCAAAAAAACTGCCACCTTTTAAACAGGTGGCAGTGCATATATTTCTTATTATTCTTCAGGCATCTCCCAGTTGTGCCAAATATCCTGAACATCATCGTTTTCTTCTAAAATATCTATAAGCTTTTCCATTTTAACTACGTCATCAGGATTATCCAAAACTGTTGTGGTAGTAGGTACGTAAGCAACCTCAGCAGAAAGGACAGAGTAACCTGCTTGTTCCAAAGCATCTCTTACTGCACCAAGGTCGTTAGGACCTGTAACAATCTCAAAAACACCGTCTTCTGCGCTAAAGTCTTCTGCACCCGCTTCAAGAGCTGCTTCCATTACGGTATCTTCATCAAGACCCTCAGAATCAATAGTAATTACGCCTTGGCGGTTGAACATAAACATAACCGAGCCGGGTTGTCCCATATTTCCGCCGAACTTATCGAAATAATGCCTTAAATCGCCGGCAGTACGGTTACGGTTATCGGTTAAGGTTTCAACGATAACAGCAACACCCGAAGGACCATAACCCTCATAAACTATATCCTCATAGTTACTCGAATCGCCCTCGCCTGCGGCTTTTTTAATAATTCTTTCGATATTATCATTAGGCACGTTAGCAGCTTTTGCCTTTGCAATTACGTCCTTTAGTTTTGAGTTAACATTGGGATCGGGACCGCCTGATTTAACAACAACCGCAAGTTCTCTACCAATTTTGGTGAACACCTTTGCTCTTTGTTGGTCTGTCTTTTCCTTTTTTCTCTTAATTGTGCTCCATTTGGAATGTCCTGACATTTTTTATTCTCCTTTTCAGTTATATGCCCTTATAATATTTTGAATAATTTTATCTGCCCTTGCAACACACTCATCAATATTACCGCTGTTTTCTATGAGTGTGCCCTTTACAATTCGTCTTGTAAGCAAAAGCTCATTTGGCCACTTATAGCTTGAATCGAAGCCTTTTTTTGCATTTTCATAAAACGCTGTATCTGAAAGAGGAAAATATTTTCCGTTTTCTTTTGAAAGCTCTAAATCCTCTGCAAAACCGTTTTTAAAGACCTTCTCAAGCCAATCGAAGCAGGCCTTATCCATTAAAAAGATTAAGATATTTTCTTCCTTCATAGCGATTGATTGAATTTTTTGCCTTTTGCCTTCAATAATTTGACGCGCGCTATCTTTCTCACTAAAAGAGCAGTCAATAATATTTATATTTATCTCACCGTCGCCGTTTTCATCTTCCAGGTGCTTTATAAGTTCATTTTTTATACCCTCAATTTGAGTAGGCACCATTTCGACCGATGAAGTTGCCAAAACAAACTGATAATCGTAATCGACACGCGACGCACACTGAGTAACGCTTACCACCAACGCAAAAGCAACTACAATACAGACGATAGTATGATATTTATAGTAATACCAAAAATTTTCAAGCCACTGCCTAAGCTTATTTGGCTTAGAACTTTTTTTATTTTCCATTAAATTCATTCCTTTTTAATTACCAAAATATTATAACACCATTCCTTGCCTTTTTCAATAGGTTCCAAAACATTTTACAATTTGTCAAATTTTTAAAACCCGCGTTTTGAATAAAGATTTATATTTAGACAAAAATATAAATAACATCAAATGAAAGGAATGGAGCAAAGCTCTCGCGAATAATATGAAAAAGGATAGATTAAATAAATTTTTAAACGGCAAAGGATTTTATGTTGCCCTTGGTATTTGCCTTATTGCAATAGGTTTTTCGGCTTGGAGCGGTTATTCGGCCTTTAAGGCTACCGATGGTGATAAGCATACCGAAAACGATAGCAGCCTTATTATAACACCTTCCAGCAGTGCCCAACAAAATAGTGAAGCCTTGGTTAATGAAGAAAAAGAAGACATTAAATACGAAAGCGACACCGAATCGGCAGAGCCTGTGGAAAGCGCTACTAAAGCAGAAGCCCCTGCGGCAAAATACTTTCTTTATCCCGTAAACGGAGAAATTATAAAGGATTTTTCTGACACCGAGCTTCAGTTTTCGCTAACCTACAACGATATGAGACTTCACACCGGAATTGATATTGCCGCCGACCTTAAAACTGCAGTAAACTCTTCGGGAGACGGAACAGTAATTTTCGCAGGCAAAGATGAGCTTTTAGGCTACACTGTTAAAATCGACCACGGCAACAATATTACCGCAGTTTATGCCGGCCTTAGCGAGGCTCTAAAAGTAAAAGAAGGCGACATAGTAACTAGTGGAACCAACATCGGTTCAATAGGTGTTGTAACAAGCGAATGTGTTGATGCGCCCCATCTTCATTTAGAATTTTACGACAACTCTCTACCCGTTTCTCCTCTTTCTCTTTTATCAGATAACTAATCCTGCCTCCGCCATCGTTTAGAGGCAAAAAAATTCCCCCGCCTTTTTTAAAAAGACGGGGGAATTTTTATGGGGTTCCCAAAGAGGAATATCTTTTATGTTTTATTCTTTATTTGCCTTGGCTTTTTCTATAATTTTCGCCTGTACAGGTGCGGGAGCGTCTTCATACCTTGCAAATTCTAAAGTAAAGAAGCCTCTACCCTGAGTTATAGAACGCATAGCAGTTGAAAAATCGCCCATTTCGGCCATCGGCACTTCTGCCATAACCTCTTGCCTATGACCTGCTATCGGGTTCATACCAATAACTCTGCCACGGCGTTTATTTATGTCACCAATTACATCGCCCAAATTATCGTCATCAACAGTAGCGGTAAGGGTTCCAATAGGCTCTAAAATAGTTGGCGATGCGTTTGGAATACCCTCTCTGAAGGCTATACCTGCTGCCGTTTTAAATGCCATTTCGGAAGAATCAACAGGGTGATAAGAGCCATCAACCAAAACTGCCTTAACGCCAACCATTGGATATCCCGCCAAAACGCCGTGAGCCATCGAATCCAAAAGACCCTTTTCAACTGCAGGGAAGAAGTTTTTGGGAACCGCGCCGCCGAAAACCTTTTCCTCGAACTGGAGGCCTTCACTATCACAGGGCGAAAACTCAATCCAAACATCGCCGAACTGACCATGTCCACCCGACTGTTTTTTATGTCTTCCCTGTACCTTAACAGGTTTTCTTATAGTCTCGCGATAAGCAACGGCAGGTTCTTTTAAATCAACCTCTACGCCGAATTTATTTTTAAGTTTTGATACAATAACATCAAGATGTTGTTCACCAAGACCGGACAAAACCGACTCTTTTGTTTCAGGGTCAACCTTAAATGTAACGGTTGGGTCTTCTTCGGCAAGGCGCATAAGACCTGAAGCAATTTTTTCTTCTTCGCCCTTTTTCTTAGGATAAACCGCCATTGAAAGGCTAGGAGCGGGGAAGGGAACAATATCTGCCGAAACCTCTTTACCTGTATAAAGGGTATCGCCCGTAATAACATTACCAAGCTTTGAAGCGCAACCAATATCGCCCGCCGTAATTACTGCGGCATCCTCTTGCTTTCCGCCACAAATATACTGTACCTTTGAAAGACGCTCTTCCTCGCCTGTTCTTGAAACCTTAAGCTTCATATCGCCTTTTATCTCGCCCGAAAGTACCTTAAAGTATGAAAGCTTTCCAACAAACGGGTCGGCAATTGTTTTGAAAACAACTGCGGCGGCATCCGCCGATGCATCACATTTAATAGCACCCTCTTTATCAGTAGGAGAAGGCAAAATCTCGGTTAAAATATCCATAAGCGGAACAATTCCGTGTCCAAGCTGACCAACACCGCTAAACACAGGACAAATATCACCCGAGAGAACACCTTTTTTAAGCCCGCATAAAATTTCTTGCTCAGTAAACTCTTCGCCCGAGAAGTATTTTTCCATAAGTTCTTCATCGGCGGAAGCAACCGCTTCAACCATCATACTTTTCATAGCTGTAACATTATCATCAAATACGGCAGGAACTTCTTTTGCCACTGTTCCATCAAATGTGTAGCCCTTACCGTTTATAAGGTTAACATAAGAAACAACATGGTCACCCTCGCAAACAGGAACAAAAACGGGGCAAATAACTGCGCCGTAATGTGCAACCAAAATGGAAACTATGCGGTAAAAATGGGCATGATTTGAATCTAACTTAGAAACGAAAAATGCAATAGCTTTTCCGTACTCTTTCGCTGTTTCAAAAGCCTGCTCGGCGCCAACAGTAAGACCGGATTTGCCCGAAAGTACTATAAGCGCTGACTCAGCCGCAGTAAGAGCTTCACTTTTTCCTGCCGCAAAATCAAAAAGGCCGGGGGCATCAAGAAGATTAAATTTATGTTCCTTCCACTCAACAGGGTAAGCCGCCGTTAAAACAGAGGTCCCTCTTTTTTTCTCCTCAGCATCAAAATTAAGTAGCGATGTGCCTTCGGAAGTTTTACCAATTCTATCGCTTTTCCCTGCTGCAAAAATTATTGCGTCAGCAACGGTAGTTTTTCCTGAATTGGCATGGCCAAGCAAGGCAACATTTTTGATTTTTTGAGTAGAAAACTGTTTCATTATGGAACCCCATTTCTTATAAAATATATAAATAATAAATTGAAAATTACTAGCAACCTATTAATTACAATAATTTTACCATACTTTTTTGTGGTTTTCAACTAAATTTTTTAATCTTTTTTGATTTTTTTGTTAATTTTTTATATGTTTTCGCAAAAAAATACCGCCGCTAAAATAAGCGGCGGCAACTTTTAATATTTCTAAGTATTAGATTTTTTCTGCTACTTCGAAAATTCTTGCAGGCAAATCTTCCTCAGCGCAAGAAACTGTAAAGATGTAGTTGGTATTGCTTTCTTCAGCTGCAGCAGAAAGTCTCTCAAAGAAATCTGCCAATGCCTCATAATCTCTTACACCAAGTCTAAGAGTAGCATCTACAAAAATATCAGTTACGTCGTGGTTGGAAGAATGAATTCCGCAAAGAAGCGCATAAAGTTCACCGTAGCCACTAATTCCGTATGCTTCAGCATCAATAAGACGAGCCTTATGAGTGATGCTATATGTTAGGGTATCTCCCTTTTCTACGCAAACAACATTGCCCTTGCTAGACTCGGCAGTAGTATTTACCAAGTCAATAAGTTTTTTTGTTTTGCCCGAGCCTTTGTTTCCGATAATGAGTTTAATCATAGTTTGTCACTCCTTGTTTTTTTTGGAGAAAATCTCCTTATAAAACCGCTTTGCTCTTTGCAAGCGATGATATACATTTTAATTTCCAAGCCTTTTATTTAATTCGGCCCTTTGCTCTTCATAACCGGGTTTACCCAAAAGAGCAAACATATTTTTCTTATAATCTTCTACACCGGGTTGGTCGAAGGGATTAACCCCAAGCATATATCCCGATATAGCACAAGCCTTTTCAAAGAAATAAATAAGTCTACCCAAATTTTCTTCGTCGGCTTTATCAAGCTCAATAACAAGGTTTGGAACCTTGCCGTCGGTATGAGCTAAAACGGTACCCTCGAAGGCCTTTCTATTTACATAAGAAAGTGGTTTACCCGCAAGGAAATTAAGCCCGTCACCGTCGTTTTCGGCAGCCTTAATTACCTTATCAAGACCACAGTCTTTAATAAGAACAACCGTTTCAAACATAAGCCTTAAACCGTCTTGAATATACTGACCCATAGAATGAAGGTCGGTTGAGAAGGTTACGCTTGCAGGGAAAAGACCTTTACCATCTTTACCCTCGCTCTCGCCGAAAAGCTGTTTATACCATTCGGCCATCATTGAAAACCTTGGCTCGTAAGACGCCAAAAGCTCAATGGTTTTGCCTTTATTATAAAAAACGTTTCTTAAAACGGCGTATTTGTAACAGTCATTTTTATTTATATCACATTCGCTATATTCTTCTGCCGCAAGCCTTGCGCCCGACATTAAAGCAGAAATGTCTGCACCCGAAACTGCAATAGGAAGCAGCCCAACCGCAGTAAGCACTGAGAACCTACCGCCAACATCATCGGGAATAACGAAGCATTCATATCCCTTTTCGTCGGCCAAGGCCTTAAGTGTACCTCTTTTTTTATCGGTAGTACAGTAAATTCTTTTAGCCGCTTGTTCTTCGCCGTACTGATTTTCAAGGAATTCCCTAAACACCCTAAAAGCAATAGCGGGTTCGGTAGTGGTACCCGATTTTGAAATAACATTAACCGAAACACGTTTGCCCTTGCAAATTTCAAGTAGTTCACTTAAAGCGCTACCGCTAATGTTGTTGCCCGAAAAATAAATCTCAGGGGTACCTTTTCTAAGGCTATTATAATTAGGGGATTTTAAGAATTCAATGGCGGCACGAGCGCCAAGATATGAACCGCCTATACCTATAACAATTAAAATGTCACTATCATTTTTAATCTTCTCTGCGGCTTTTTTTATTCGGTCAAATTCCTCTTTATCATAATCAAAGGGGAGCTCTAGCCAACCTAAAAAATCGCTTCCGAGACCGTTTTTATTGTGAAGTGTGTTATGAGCCTTTAAAAGAGATTCACCATAACTCAAAACATCGTTTTCACTGAGAAAATCTTTTGCATATTTATCACTAAAAGTAATTGACATAATACTAAGCTTTCCTACCTTTTTTCTTCTAATTTTATTTTACAATACTTTGACGTCTTTTTCAATAGACTTTTGAAAATTTTATTATTTTTACAAAAAATTAAAAACTATTACACTTATTATTCATCTGCTATGGCATAAGCGCCGAGGCCAAAATTTTCACAAGCACCTTAAAAAAATCAATTTTTTGAACCCCGTTTTTTGCGGTTATAGGTATTTCTCCCACTTTTTTTCCATTAAGCATAAATGTTACTTTTCCTATTTCCTGTCCTGCCGATATTGGTGCCGTTAAGTTCTCAAATATTTCTACACTGCTTTCAACCTTTCCTTTACTAGCCTTTTCGGTTAAAAGGCTAAGGCTTCCGCTTATTTGCGGTAAAACAACTTCTTCCATACCCTTTTTACACTTTATTTCGGGTATTTTTCCCTCATCAAAGGAAGGCTCGGTAAATTCCCAATTGGCAAAACCGAAATCCAAAAGTTTTTTTGCCGCAGAAAACCTCTCGTTACTGTTTTCGCCTTTCATAACTACTGCTACAAGCTCCATCCCGTCTCGCTCGGCAGTTGCCGATACACAACACCCCGCATTCGAGGTGGTTCCGGTTTTAAGTCCCGTTGCGCCCTTATAATACCTAACTAGCTTATTGGTGTTCACAAGTTCGCTTTTGCCGTCACGCAAAGCATCCATCCAAACTGTAGAGTAATTCTTAATAAGCTCGTGCTTTATAAGTGCGCTCGACATAATAGCCACATCTCTTGCCGATGTAACGTGGCCTTCCTCATCAAGTCCACACGCATTTTTGAAGGTTGTATTTGTCATTTTAAGTTCTTTGGCGCGTTCGTTCATCTTTAAAACAAACGCCTCTTCACTTCCCGACAAATGCTCTGCCAGTGCAACAGTAGCATCATTGGCGCTTGCAATAACGGTAGCACGAAGCATTTCATCAACCGTCATTGTTTCTCCCACCTCAAGCCAAATTTGTGAACCGCCCATACTCGCGGCATGCTCACTTGTTGTAACTGTATCGTTTAAGGTTATTTGCTCGTTTTCTATGGCTTCCATAATAAGTAGAAGCGACATAATTTTTGTAATTGATGCAGGAGCAACAGTTTCATCTGCATCCTTTTCGTACAAAATCTTACCCGTTTTTGCCTCCATCAAAACTACCGATTTGGCCTTAATATCAAGTACAGTAGTATTTTCTGAAACAGAAGAAATATTGCAAAGAATATCTTCACTATAATACTCAGTTGCAAGATTTTTTTCCTCTGCCAGCGCCGAAAAGCCGGTCGACAATATTATTATTGCCAACAAAAAGGCTGTAACGCTTTTTATATTCAAAAACATAAAAATAACACCTTCCTTTACTTATAAAAAGTATATGAAGGTGTTAATATTTTAATAACCTAAAGACTCTTCACAAAGAATTACTTTTATTCTTTTATCATTTTTTTGTTTGCCCAAAATAAGATAGTTTCGACAAATTCTATCAGGGGAATCGCACCCGTCATTAAAATCGCTGTTCGTACCATTTGTAACGGCTAAGCATTTGCCTGTTTTACTGCAAGGAGTATTTCTGCATAGTCTTATGGTATTTTTAGGTGCGGCAACTGTTTTTACCCTAAAGTCCGCTTCCTTTAAATCCTTAACTATTTTGTTTTTGCCAACAACAAAAATCACATATTCAGGGCCAAAATTCAGTGCTGCAAGGCGGTTTCCCGTTCCGTCAACATTATAAAGCTGACCGTCTAAGGTAACCGCGTTAGTCGAAGAAAGGTAATACTCTGCAGTAAGGCTTTGCTTTAAAATTTGATAAGCCTCCTTTCTTGTTAACCCTTCTTTATGGCGGTCAAGATAGTTATAATCACCTGTTTTTAGAAGCTCTAAAATTCCGCACTCTCGAAGAGTTGAAGAACCGCCTGCGCCTACCGTTGCATTTTTGGGAATAAGTGTTTTAACAATATTCAAAACATCTTCCTTCGTCTTTGCATAAAAGGTTTCCATTCCGTTTTTTTCTAAAGCTTTACCCAAAACCTTTAAAATGTCTTCCATATTAGTTCCTCCTAAAAAACAATAGTTCCGCCGCCAAGCACTGTATCGCCATCATAAAAAACAGCGGCCTGTCCCGCGGCAGGAGCCCTTTGAGGCTCTAAAAATTCGGCTACAACAGCAGTTTCGCTAATAGGATGAATTATACAGTCTTCCTCCCTTTGACGATAACGCAGTTTACCTTTACATTTGATGGGCGCATCAAACTTATCGAAGGCGCTAAAGACTGTATTTTCAACGCGAACAGTTTTTGTGAAAAGGTCGGTTTCTTCGCCTAATATAACATCACGTGTTGAAACATTTTTTGAAACAACAAACATAGGCTTTCCAAAACCTATGCCAAGACCCTTTCTTTGCCCTATAGTATATTTTTCTATGCCCATATGTTTGCCAAGAATTTTTCCATCCTTATCGACAAAATTGCCTACTCCAAGGGGCTTTCCGTCATATTCCTTAATAAAAGAAGCATAATCCTTATCCGGTACAAAACAAATATCCTGACTATCAGGCTTATTTGCGTTAACAAAATCATTTTCTTCGGCTATTTCCCTAACCTCTGACTTTGTAAGTGAACCAAGCGGAAAAAGAGTCCTTGCAAGTGTTTCTTGACTTAACATGTAAAGGACATATGTTTGGTCTTTGCTTTGGTCAACGGGCCTTGTAAGAAAAAACCTATCCCCAAACTTTTTAACTTGAGCGTAATGTCCCATAGCAATAAAATCGGCAGAAAGTTCAGTTGCCTTTTCCAGCATACCCGAGAACTTCATATGCCTATTACATTCAATACATGGGTTGGGAGTTCTTCCAAGGCGATACTCCTTAGCAAATTGTTTAATAACACACTCCTCAAACCTGTCAGAAAAGTCTAATACCAAATGCTCCATACCAAGACGGTCGCAAACCGTTTTAGCGTCATCAACATCACTCAAAGAGCCGCAGGTAGTTTGCCCCGCTACACTTTGAGCTTTATTCTCATAAAGCTTAAGAGTCACGCCAACAGCTTCATATCCGTCTTTTAAAAGCATTAATGCGGCAACCGAGGAATCAACGCCGCCGCTCATTCCAACTAGCGCCTTTGACTTTTTGTTACTCATCATAATTTATCTTCCTATAAGGTCCGTATATTTTAAGCATCTCATCACTCAAGGTTCCATCGTTATTATACACGTTAAGGTTTGGCATAATTCTCATACCCTTGCCGCCCTTAAATCTACCCAAAACAAGAACAAGCCATGGTTCTGTTCCTTCTTTTTTGCAAACAAGTCGCAACACCTTTGGTTCTATCTCGTTTTCGGTCATTAGCGAAAAAATTTCGCCAAGTCTTTCGGGGCGCTGACATATTGCAAATCTTCCACCAAACTGAAGTAGCCCTGCCGCCGCCTTAATGACATCTTCTAAACTACAAAGGGTTTCGTGACGCGCCGCTTTGTCTGTTTTAGTTTCGCTAAGTATACCTGCGCCACTTGCTTTATATGGCGGATTACAGGTAACAAGGTTATAAAAGCCTTTATTTAAATTTTTAAATGGATTTTTAATATCTCCCTCAAAAACCTCAAATTTTCCTTCTAAGCTATTTTCCTTTATGCTAAAATTCGCAAGCTCTACCGCCTCTTTTGAGATTTCAAGCCCTGCGGCATATTTGACCGAATTATCCCTCATCCAAAGCATTGGAATAATTCCACAGCCTGTGCCAAGGTCTACTGCAGTTTCGTTTTTCTTTGGCGAGGCGAAATTTGAAAGGAGTACTGCATCGGTGCCGAAGGTATGATTTTTTGACACGTAAATACTTGTACCGTCACCTAGCGGTTGTAACGAAATTCCTTCGTAAGACATAATTTACACCTTATGCCACTTAACGCCTGTGGGCGAATCTTCAAGCACAATTCCTAGTGCCTTTAAATCGTCACGGATTTTATCTGCAAGGGCAAAATCCTTATTCTTTCTAGCCTCGGTGCGTTTTTCGATAAGCTCTTCAATGTCGCTGTCAAGGAGTTCTTTTTCTCTATTATAAACAAGTCCCAGAACTTCGGTAAGTTCATCGAAAAGTTCTTTTGCAGCCAAAATCGTTTGTTTTTTCGGATTCTCGCTTAACATTATATTGATATCCTTAACAAGACTGAAAATTGCAGCAAGACCGTCGGCAGTATTAAGGTCATCGTCCATAGCGGAGATGAATTCATTTTTTCTTTCCTCTAAAAATGCAGGAATTTCGCCGCCCTGTTCTGCCTTTTCTAAGGCAAATTCCATATTCTCAAGGCAGGTATAAAGCCTTTCGAGAGCATTTTTAGACTGAGTTAAAATATCAACGCTATAATTTATTGGGCTACGATAATGAGAAGAAATCATAATATAACGAATAGGCTCGTACCCAAACTTTTCGGCAACCTCTCTTACAGTGAAGAAGTTACCAAGCGATTTTGACATTTTTCTATTATCAACATTAATGTATCCGTTATGCATCCAATATTTTGCAAATGTGCAACCGTTAGCACATTCTGACTGGGCAATTTCATTTTCGTGGTGAGGGAATATAAGGTCTTGACCGCCACAGTGTATATCAATGGTTTTACCCAAAAATCTGCCGGCCATAGCCGAACATTCTATATGCCAACCGGGTCGGCCGTTTCCGAAAGGAGATTCCCAAAAAGGCTCACCCTCCTTAGCGCCTTTCCAAAGACAAAAGTCCATTGGGTTTTCCTTATGCTCGGCAATATCAATTCTTGCACCCGCCTCTAAATCCTCTAGAGGTTGATGAGAAAGCTTGCCATACTCAGAAAATTTAGAAGCCCTGAAATATACATCGCCATCGGCTTTATATGCAAAGCCTTTATCAACAAGTGTACTGATAATATCTATAATCGCATCAATATTTTCGGTAGCTTTAGGATGAGTGGTTGCCTCTCTAACGTTAAGGCCTTTTGCATCGGTCCAAAATTCTGCTATATAACGTTTTGCAACCTCAGGAACTGTTGTGCCTTCCTCATTTGCCTTTTTAATAAGCTTATCATCAATATCGGTAAAGTTTTGCACAAAGTTTACCTTATGACCTCTATATTCAAGATATCTTCTTAGCACATCAAACACACAAAGCGGACGAGCGTTACCAATATGAATAAAGTTATAAACTGTAGGTCCACAAGCGTAAATTTTAAATTCCTTGCCGTCAAAAGGAACAAGCTCTTCCTTTTTCCTTGTCATAGTATTAAATATTTGCATATTCTTCTCCTCCAACTAATTGCCGTTTTCTTTTGCTTTTAAAAGTTCTGCCTCAAGGGCTTTAATTCTAAGTTCAAGCCTGCAAAGTTCCTCTGAAACAGGGTCGGGTATATGAACCTGGTCTAAGGGTTTAACCTTTGCGCCGTTTCTTTTAACTATTCTTGCAGGTATGCCCGCCGCAGTAGAGTTCGGGGGGACCTCTTCCAAAACAACCGCTCCGGAAGCAATTCTACTGTTATCGCCAACCTTAAAAGGTCCTAAAATTTTAGCGCCTGAAGAAATCATAACATTATTGCCTATGGTTGGGTGTCTCTTTCCCGTATCCTTACCTGTACCGCCCAAAGTAACGCCCTGATATATTAAAACATCATCGCCAATTTCGGCAGTTTCACCTATTACAACACCTACACCGTGGTCAATAACAAGCCTTCTTCCTATTTTTGCGGCAGGGTGAATTTCAATACCCGTTTTTCTAACGGTTACCTGAGAAATCCACCTTGCTATGAATTTGAAATTATTTCTGTAAAACCAATGTGCAACGCGGTGCCTTCTTATTGCCTTTACACCCGGGTAAAGAAAGAAAATTTCAAAAAAATTTCTTGCCGCAGGGTCTCTATCCCTAACCGCATTAACATCTTCAATTAACTGTTTAAACAAAAAATCACCTCAACGACTAAAATAAAAACCGCCTCCAATACGACAAAGCGTATAGGAGGCGGTATGTAACCACGGTTCCACTCCAATTTATAACTTGAAAGGCATTTAACGGTGCCAACCGCAAAAAAATACTAACTACTAAAGTGTTCCTTTTTTGTGCAAATGGGCGCACTTTGTAAAAAACCTTTTTATCGCCCCTTTCAGTCTATGAAGGCGACTCCCTGAAAATTAGATTTAAAACTACTCTTCCCATTTATAGCATTACTTATATATTATAATATATTATATGTCAAATTTGTCTTTTTGTCTAGTACTATTTTTCGGGGTCGATAAACTTTGCGTTTTGAACCATATAAACCACACCCGAAATAACCGTTAACACAGCCGAAATCCAAAGCGTTACATTTGTTACAACATTTACACAAGTCTCCAAAACCGCCGCATTTTCAAAAAGGCTTAAAAGGTACTGACCAAAAATTGTAAAAATAATTGCACACATTTGGCTAACAGTTTTGGCTTTGCCCCAAATGTTTGCGGCAATAACCGTTCCTTTACCTGCCGAAACAAGTCTAAGTGAGGTTATTAAAAATTCTCTTATAAGAACAATAAAAGTTATCCAAACAATACCTACTCCAAGGCCTAGCTTAATAAAGCCTAAAAACGCCGCCGTTGTTAACATTTTATCTGCAAGTGGGTCTAAGAACTTTCCAAAATCGGTTATAAGATTTTGGCTACGCGCAATGTGTCCGTCAATAGCGTCGGTAATACTTGCCGCGGCAAACAAAACAAGCGCTACTAAAAGGTGATGCGGGAAAGGTATTAAAAGCGCTAAAAGAAATAGCGGTGTCATTAAAATTCTTAATACCGTAAGTTTGTTGGGTAAATTCATAATTTAGTCCTCCACTCTTTCGCCCAAAAGGTCATATTCCAAAACGTCGTTCACTAAAACGTTAACAAAGCTTCCAACCGACAAAGGCTTTTCGCTCATAAAGAAAACCTTGCCGTCAATATCGGGTGCGTCGGCCTCGCTTCTTCCAAAAAAGCATTTTATATACGAATCGTAACCCTCTACCAAAACCTTTAGGGTCTTTCCGATTTTCTCTTCATTTTTCTCTGCGGCAATGGTCATTTGGTCGTTCATTATATTTTCGCTTCTATCGTATCTTGTTTGAAGCTCAACCTGATTTTCAAATTCAGCGGCGGGAGTATCCTCCTCGGCTGAATAGGCGAAACAACCAAGCCTGTCAAACCTTACATCTCTAACAAATTCACAAAGCTCGGTAAAATCCTCTTCGCTTTCACCGGGGAATCCCGTAATAAGTGAGGTGCGAAGTGTAATATTCGGAATCTTCTCCCTTATCCTTTTTATAAGCGAAATAAGGTCTTCCTTTTTGCCTTTACGATTCATTTTCTTTAAAATTTTGTCATTACAGTGCTGAATTGGTATATCAAGGTAGGGCACAAGCTTTTCCTCACTTGAAATTAGGTCCAAAAGCTCGTCAGTAATTTTTTCGGGATAGGTGTAAAGAGTTCTTATCCACTCTATACCTTCTATCTTACAAAGCTCTCTTAAAAGCTCACAAAGCTTTGGCTCACCATAAATGTCCTTGCCGTAGTTAGTTGTATCTTGTGCAACAACGACAAGTTCTTTAACACCATTTTCTGCCAAAGTTTTTGCCTCGGCAACACACTGCTCAATAGGAAGACTGCGAAATCTACCCCTAATATCAGGTATGGCACAGTATGTACACCTATTATCACAACCCTCAGCAACCTTTAAATATGCAGTATAAAAGGGTGTTGTAAGAATTCTTTCCCCGCAAAGAGGAAGCTTTGCCTTATCCGGATAATTTTGTACCTTTTCGCCCGAAAGAGCCCTTTTAACTGTATCAACAATATCCAAATTTGCGCCTATTCCTAAAACGGCATCAACCTCGGGCATTTCGTTTATAATTTGCTCTTTGTACCTTTCGGCAAGGCAACCCGTTACAATAAGAGCCTTTAGGTTGCCATTTTGCTTATACCCTGCAACCTCAACAATATTTTCTATTGCTTCGCTTTTTGCCGATTCGATAAAACCGCAGGTGTTAACAATTATAACATCTGCTTTTTCCTCTTCGGCCGTTATCTCAAAGCCCGCTTCTTTTAAAAGGTATAAAAGCCTTTCGGCATCTACCTGGTTTTTAGGGCAACCAAGCGACACCATACCGATTTTTTGTGCCATTTTTTAAAACTTCTCCTAATACTCTTTACTGGATATTATACGTATTGCTTCCTTTATATTATCAAAAGAAAACCCACGACGCGCCAAAGCGGCAATAGTTTTTTGAATAGCCGCCTCGTCGCCCATTTTGTTTTTATACTTTGTGCCCAAAAGGTTTACTATTCTATTTGTA
Source organism: Acutalibacteraceae bacterium (assembly GCA_045536815.1). Lineage (GTDB taxonomy): Bacteria > Bacillota > Clostridia > Oscillospirales > Acutalibacteraceae > UMGS1279. The sequence continues at coordinate 69,192 of JAZSOH010000004.1, forward strand.
TCATGGTCTTTATAGCCTTTTAGCACGTCTTTAATAAGCTCCATCTCAAGACCTTTTTCAAGCATTTTGCCAACTGCGGCATTAGCCGAAATGTTATGCTCTGAAAGGCTTCTTGAAAGATTTTCTGCAAAGCGCCTATCGTCAAGATAACCGCGTTTCACCATTTGTTCGGTAGCAAAAGCGCTCGCCTTTTCTGAAAAACCACGTCGAAGCTTATTATATAGGCTTTTTTCGGAAATATCACTTCGGGATAGATACCAAAGTGCCCTTTGCTTTGCTCTATAGCTTTCAGAAACCAAAACCAGCTCCCTTACATCCTCTAAGGAAAGTTCGCTACCTTTTTTTATGTTACATCTTTCTAAAATTTCGCGGTCAATCAAAAGCTTATCGCCTTCATATTCCGCGCCTTTAATTTCTTTGGGGGCAGGCATAAGGGTAAGGGCCGCTAAATGTCGGCGGCGAATACCAATTTCCATAACCTTCATTAGTCGTCAACCGCCACATCAATACTAATGCGCTTTTTGGGTGCCTCGGGCTCAGGTATATCTGCGCCTACAGGCATAATAACGGGGTCGTCATCATTTACTTCGGTTTCTTTTACTTCTCCCTGCCTTGCCGCCATAATTTTACCTATTATTTCGTCTGCAATTTCGCTATTATCAATTAAAAACTGCTTTGCGTTATCTCTACCCTGACCAAGTCTAAGCTCGCCATAATAGAAATATGCGCCCGAACGTTTAACAATTCCAAGTGTGTCGCCAAGGTCTAAAATTTCGCCCTCTTTAGATATGCCTTTTCCGTACATAATATCGAACTCGGCAGTCTTAAAGGGAGGGGCAACCTTGTTTTTAACAACCTTTGCTTTGGTTTTAGAGCCTATCATCTCGGTACCATTTTTAATTGTTTCAGCACGGCGGATATCAATTCTAACACTTGCATAAAACCTAAGTGCGCGTCCCCCCGTTGTTGTTTCGGTAGGGCCGTACATAACACCAATTTTATCACGAAGCTGGTTAATAAAAATAGCAACACAGTTGTACTTAGAAATTGCACCCGCAAGTTTTCTAAGCGACTGAGACATAAGCCTTGCGTGAACGCCCATATGAGAATCGCCCATCTCTCCCTCAATTTCAGCGCGGGGAACAAGAGCTGCAACCGAGTCAACAACAATTATATCGATAGCGCCCGAACGAATAAGCGCTTCGGTAATCTCTAAAGCTTGTTCGCCGGTATCAGGCTGTGAAACCAAAAGCTGATTTATATCAACGCCAAGAGCCGCCGCATAAACTGGGTCAAGCGCGTGTTCAACGTCAATAAACGCCGCCTGTCCACCTGCTTTTTGTGCCTCTGCAACAGCGTGAAGTGCAACAGTTGTTTTACCCGAAGATTCAGGTCCAAAAATTTCAACAATTCTTCCCTTTGGAAGACCGCCTATTCCAAGCGCCATATCGAGCGATATTGAACCTGTAGAAATATGTTCAACGTTCATAGCAGCGTTTTCGCCAAGGCGCATAACGGCGCCCTTACCGAACTGTCTTTCGAGTTGGTCTAAAGCCGTTTTAAGTGCTTTCTCTTTGTCGGTTACCGGTGCGTTTACCGGTGCTTTACTGGTTTTTGCCATAATAACCATTCCTTCCAAGATAAAATTATATTAAATAATTACCTACTTATAAAATCACCAAAAACCGCCCTGTCGTTAGAAGCTAAATCTTTAACTACACACACATTCCCAAAGCCGTTTTCGGTCAAAATATTTGAAACATCCTTCGCCTGTTTTGCCCCGATTTCAAAAATTATTCTACCTTTTTTATTTAAATATTTCTCTGCATTTTGGCAAATATTTCTATAAAAGCTAAGTCCATCCTTGCCACCGTAAAGAGCCATTTTAGGTTCCTTTTTAACCTCTTTTTGAAGACCCTTAATTTCGTCATAATCAATATATGGTGGGTTGCAAATTAAAAGGTCACATTTCTCTTTAGGGGAAAATCTAAAAATATCTTTTTTTATAGCCAACGGTTTATTCGTACCGCCGCAAGTAAGACCGATATTTCTCTTTAAAAACTTAAAAGCTTTTTTACTCTTCTCCACCATTATAACATTTGTTGTGGGAGAATTAACGGACACTGAAATACCTATTGCGCCACTTCCCGCACAAAAGTCAAAAACTGTTTTTGCGCTGCTACCTTTTAAATAATCTAAAGCGAGGTCAACTATGGTTTCGGTGTCGGGTCTTGGAATTAAAACCCCTTTTCCTACCTTGAATTTTAGACCATAAAATTCCCACTCGCCAAGTATATACTGAAGAGGCACACCGCGTTTTCTAATTCTCACAAGCTTCTTTAGGCTTTTGAGCTGATAAGGTGTTAGCAAAGTATCCTTTTGTAAAAGCTGCTTTGTCTTATCGAACCCCGTTACCTTTTCCAGAAGATTAGCCGCCTCAAACTGTGCAGAGTCGGTAACTGTTTGCAAACTTTTAGTGGTAAACTCTTTGGCATCCTTAAATGTCAAAACTACCACCTGTCCTTTTCGGTGTCTTCAGGAATTACCGCCTTAAGTGACTCTATTGCAACCTCTAGCATATCATCTTCGGGTTCTTTTGTTGTAAGCCTTTGAACCCACATTCCCGGTGCAGAAACAATTTTTGTAACCAAGTTATCATGCCTTCCGCAAAAACGAATAAGCTCATATCCCAAACCGCAAATGAAGGGTAGCATTAAAATTTTTACCAAAACCCAAAGAATTCTAAGCTTTGTAACGTCCGGGAAAACAGTAACTATTAAAAGGTTAAGTAATATACCAACCACAAGCATTAAAATCATAAAAGATGTGCCGCACCTTGGATGAAACCTTTTCTCGCACCTTACGTTTTCTACTGTTAGCTCTAACCCTTTTTCATAACAAAAAATAGTCTTATGCTCGGCACCGTGATACATAAAAACTCTTTTTATATCGTTCATCTGTGAAACAGCGGCAACATATCCCACAAAAATCATTATTTTTACTATACCCTCAAAAATAGGGCGAAAAGTGTCGCTTATTTTTCCCGAAAACAAAAAGGATAGTCCATCAAACAAAAGCGACGGGATATACATAAACAAAAATACCGAAAGAAGCACACCTAAAACCGAACCTATAAGCATAACCGCACTAATAAGTACGCTTTCCTTTTTCTCCTGTTTTTCGGTTTTTTCCTTGCCTTCTTCCAAATCGGTCATACCAGATTTGTCTGCCGAAATCATAAGAGCCTTGTAGCCCTGTATCATAGCTTCAACAAAATTTACTACGCCCCTAACAACAGGCGCACCAAAAAACTTATATTTATCTTTTAGGTGCTTTTCCTCTACGTTGATAAGCTCAATTTCCTTTTCTTTGTTTCGAACAGCTATAACCGTTTTTTCAGGACCCTTCATCATAATCCCTTCAATTAAAGCCTGTCCGCCAATCGAAGTTTTTTTGCATTTACTCATTTGTTTCTCCCTCCTGCTCTAGCTCCTTTTCAAGAGTAAGCAGGTCAACTGTTTCATTTGTGTCAACTGTTTCAATAGGCATTGTTTCAGGCGGGAACTCAACCGCTTCGGTAACCTTTTCAGCCGCTTTAATCTCCGACTCGGGAGCAAAGGGCAAAACAATTGTTACAGTAGTTCCAACACCTTCCTTGCTTTCAAGGAACAAAAGACCGTTATGCTGTTTAATAATTTCATCTGCAACGGCAAGGCCAATACCCGAACCGCGCACAGTGGTATTTGATTTAAAGAATTTCTCTTTAACGTGGTCAATATCCTGTTCGGGAATTCCAACTCCCGCATCAATTACCCTTACGTGAATGCAGTTGTCCTCCTCAAGCGCTTCAACCAAAACATGACCGCCCGAAACCGAATATTTAACCGCATTATCTACAATATTTATTATAACCTGTTTAAGCCTGTCGGGGTCGCCCAAAACCAAATGAAGAGTTTCTGGGCAAACAAAATCAAGAGTTATTTCTTGCTTCTTTGCAATTTCAACGTACATATCAACGGCTTGTTTTAGAACGTCAACTATATTTGTTAACTGCTTATTAACCGAAAGCCTGCCCGACTGCATTCTGGAAAAATCTAAAAGGTCTTCTACAAGACCCGAAAGGCGCGATGCCTCGCTTAAAATAACATCAAGTCCTTTTTCTACAAGCTCATCATCCTGCCCAACCGACATTCTCGCCGTTTCGCCCCAACCTCTTATTGCAGTAAGGGGGGTTCGCAGTTCGTGCGATACCGAAGAAATAAAGTTGTTTTTAAGTGTTTCTGTCTGACTAAGCTCGCTCGCCATATAATTTATGGCATCACAAAGCTCGCCTATTTCGTCATCCTTTTCATTTACCACAAGACGAGATTTGAAATCGCCCATTGCAATTTTTCGTGCAACGTTTGAAACCTCTACCACGGGTTGCACAATAGATTTAATAAAATAAATTCCCGAAAGGGAAGCTAGTAATATAATACCAACACCGATTAATAGGCAAATGGCTATTAAAAAGGTAACGTGCCCTTTCACACCGCTAAGTGAGATAATCCACCTGATAGCACCGTTAGAACCGTTTCCGTAATCACCAAAAAGGGTTGTTTGCGCCATAATAGGCTCCCCGCGAGATGAATCGCCGCTAAAAGAAGCGGTGCCCGATTTTGAAACCTTAGCAAGCGCATAATCCGGCATATCGGTTTTTTCGGGTTCAAAACCGTTAGAAGTAATTAAAATATTGCCTTGGCTATCGATAATTTGAACCTCAAGCTTATCTTTATGTTCAAAATTCTCGATATACTGCCTTGCAGCTACATTAAAGTTTTCTTTTGGAACGGTAGCTAAGAGTGAAAAGCCTTGACACAGCTCGTTTGCGCTACTTTTCGCCTTTTGATAGTAATATGTTCTTATAAAAATTCCTAAAAAGATTTCAATAGCTAAAACAGCTATAGCGATTACCGAAATAACATTTAAAATCCAACGCCTTGTTATGCCGTGACGCTTAAAATTGAATCCGAACTTCAAACTCATAGCCCCCTTTCCTCAAAATTAACATTTTTCTAATTTTGGCTTGTGTTCCACTTATAGCCCATACCCCAAACAGTCATAAGGTATTTGGGATTTGATGGGTCGTCTTCGATTTTTATTCTAAGTCTTCTGATATTTACATCGACAATTTTTTCTTCACCAAAATATGCTTCGCCCCAAACTCTATTGAGAATATCGGTTCTGTCAAGAGCAGTGTCGGGATTAGTAAAGAAATACTCAATAATTTGAAATTCTACCTGTGTAAGCTCTATATTATTACCGTTTTTAGAAAGTGTGCGACGCCTTGTATTTAGCGTAAATTCGCCAAGGGTAATTTCGTCGCCATTTTTTTGATTTGCCTTGCCCTTGCCGATTTCAACACGACGATAAAGAGAATCTACACGTGCCAACAGTTCAGTAGGGCTAAAAGGCTTGGTAATGTAGTCATCTGCTCCAAGCATAAGGCCGCTTATTTTATCCATTTCTTGTGTTCTTGCGGTAAGCATAATTATCCCAAGTGTTTCGCTACGGCGCCTTAGTTCTTTACAAAGGGTTAGACCATCCATTCCGGGCATTGAAATATCTAAAAGAGCAATATCAAAATCGTCCTGCTCTTCATATATTTGAAGAGCTTCTTCTCCGCTACCTGCTTCAACTGTTTGATATCCAACCCTTTTAAGATTGATAACCTCAAACTCTCTGATAGCAACCTCATCTTCTACGACAAGTATCTTTTTCAATATAGTTTCCTCCATATCAGTTTATAATATGAATCATTTTTTTTGCTTGTTTCTCGTTTAGTTTTTCAGAGCCACTAAATCCACCAAGTGTTGCAATATAAACTAAACTTTCAGTTCTGGCAACCTCAAAATAATTACCAAGACCGTTATTTTCGGTATCCCACTCGTTTTTGGTAACCGTTCTAACCTTAAGAAGCTCACCTAACTTAATGCTTTTGTCGGTGTCCCAAATGTTTACAGTGTGTGTTCTGTTTTCAACAAATGCATCAACCGTTATCTTTCCAAACCAACGAACAGGAATTTCAATATAATATCCGTCGGTATAATTCATTGCGGCATAGGTTGTAGTCTCGAAGGTTTTTCCGTTAAAGGATGACCACCTAATCATAGTAGCAGGGGTTTCTTCATTTTCCTCTGGATGAAAAACAAGCGACATATCTCCAATAGGTATATCATATTTCTCATCATCGTTTATATCTGAGCAAAGCACCGACATATTGCGGTAGGTAGAAAGAGTGTGCTCTTCTTCGTTTTCGAAATTTGCTCTGGTAAGTATATCATTTTTAAAAAATAAAACCTCAGTCTGCGTTCCTGTTCCTTTGGCTGCATCAAGAAAAATTGCCGTTTCGCCCGACGTAAGCTTTGATACGACGGGAGGATAAAATGATGTTACCTGCCCGTCTAAAAGGCAGCTGCCCTTATCAACCGCTTTCTCGCCATCAAAGCCGTACAGTTTCGCACTAGCGGCACCCTCAGACATATTATGCGAAAGAACAAAAAGCCCTTTTTCCTCTTTCTCATTAACATCAAAACTGATAAAATTTGAATAGTTTTCTTGTATTATCGGAACTAGCGATAAGCCTTTAAGAGTATAAACCATAAGGCTTTTTAGTGTACCACTATACACATTCCACCCAACAGCCAGTTCCTTGACACCGTCGCCATTCAAATCAACAATATCAAGTTTTTCTATACCTATTGCAGAAACTGAAACATCGCTTATGAAAACCCAAACATCGTCAACCTTTTTCATAAGAGCCAAATGCATTGAAGTAAGGTTTTCTTCATCCATCGTACTATAAAAAGCAAGAGCGAAGTTTTCTTTACCGCTACCCATCAAATCGCACATTACATAAGCAGAACGGTAGTCACCGTCTGTAGGATATTTAAGGGTAAACTTGCCCGAAACATTTTCTTCCAAGGTTTCTTTTATATATAGCATTTCTCCGCTGGGCTTTGGCGGTGCCAAAAAATCATCGTTTTCAAGTTTTTCACCATCAAAGCAACCAACTAAACTAAAAAGCGAAAAAACGCAAAGCATTAAGCAAATTGTTCTTTTTATAATAGACATACCGCACCCCCCCCTTTTTAAGTAAACACAATTCAGGCATTTTATAATTATTCAATTTATTGTACCATATTTTATCAAAAAAGAAAAGAGGAAATATTAAATTTAATATAATCTTAAACAAAAAAAAGAGTTCAGCGAACGCTGAACTCTTTTTAAATTAAACTTAAACCGTATTAATCTTCTACAGTTGTGTAAACTGTAACGCTATAAGGCTTAACAACATCTGTGAATCCACTCTTAACGTTTTTACCAAAGCCCGAAACCTCAGGAACGATTGCCTCAGGTGTTCTTTGAATATTGGTAATTTCGTACTCGTGGCGATAGAAGGTTCTGCCTTCAAGCTCCTTCATAAAGGTAACCTCAATACCCATATCAAATACTTCGTAGTTAGTTACAATAAATGTAATTTCACCATCGTGGCGTTCGATACAAGAATAATAGAAACCTGCTTGGAACTCGGGGTCTGCGCCGTCGTTACATTTAATAAGTTTACCTTGGCCTATATATTTTTGCATCAAAGCATATGAATACCAAGAAGCTTTGGGGAGAGAGCTTTCTTTAAGGTTAGGCATATAGCCGGGTCCTATCTGAACGCCCTTATCAAATTCGCCGCCGTCTTGAGTATGAGGATACTGTTGGTCGGAAACCATCCAGATAAATACGTTGGAAACGCCGCCCATATTCATAATGCCGTTAAACATTGAGCCAAGCGCAACACCGCAAGCAACGTTGTTTTTAGATTGCCTTCTTTCTTCCTTGTTGAAGCTGTATTCGGCATGGGTAGCTACATTATACTCATCAATCCAGAACTCTTTGCCTGCTTTGAGAGCTGCATTCATTGGCTGAGCAAGTGTACGGTTGGGTCTTGCATAGTAATCGTCTTCAGAGAAGTCATTACCCCTGTCATAACCATTATGAGAACCGATGATATCAACCTTATCTTTATGGTTTTCAAGTATGTAGTTAACCATACGAGAATATTTTTCTTCATCGAACTCATCAAAGTCGCCGCCCCAGTTATCGCAAGGTGCAACGAACTTATACTGGTCACGGAGACCAAGCTCGGTAAGAGCTTCGTGGGTAGCAGTTACTCCGATTCCAAGAACTCTATTTGCTTTGTCGTAATCACGCACATTGTTCTCCATATACGCATTATTACACTCAGTAAAGCCGTTAATATATTTAATATTATCAAGGCCTCTTGCACGCATATGAGTTATAGAATCTTTAACAAACTGCTTATAGTTTAAAGCGTTAACCTTAAGAAGTCTTTCCTCTTCCTCTTCGGTATGGCCTACATAGTAATCACCGTAACCTGTGCCGGACTGCTCTGCCCAACCTGTACCGGTAATGGAGGCGGGGAAATATCCGTCTAAGAAGGAGTATGGCTGTGCTGTAGATGTAAAGCTACCCAAAAACCAAACGAATGGAATCATAATATCTATATCGCGTTTTTTGAGCTCTAATCCTGTCTTAACAAAAGCTTCAAAGTAGGGGCTATCATCCCAATGGGCTTCCCACTTTTTGTCAGCACCGGAGCCAACGCTTTTGAAAACCATACCACCGCTAAAGTTAGAACGGACTATTTTTATGCCCATTTTTTGAACAATATCAAGCTCTCTGGTAGCCTCTTCTTCGGTATAAGCAGTGCCATATTCAGGATGGGTCATATGTGTGTACTGGAAGTAAACACCATTAAAACCAAGGAAGTTTTCATTAAGATAAGGTTCGTCATTATTTACGATTAAAGGCTCGTAATAAAGTTCGTCTTCCCATTCCTCTTCTTCCTCTTCCCAGTCATCCCAGTCGTCATCGTCCCAGTCGTCGTCATCGAAGTCGTCATCCCAGTCATCCCAGTCGTCGTCTTCTTCCTCTTCTTCCTCTTCTTCCTCTTCTTCCTCTTCGTCATCGATATTATCGTCTCCTGTATCTACGATGTCAGAGGGTTCGCTAACAGGACCATCGTTATCACAACTTCTAATACCGAATACGAGACCTAAAGCTAAAAGGATTGCTAGTACAACACATATTATAATGCGAATTAAAATTTTAATTTTTTTATCCATTAATATTTCTCCTTTCCAGATGCTTCATATCGGGCAAACCGCCCGATATGAAGTTTATCTGTAATATCTTATTTAGTCTCGAATTCGATTATTTCGGGTTTAACATACTCAATATTTGGATTTTCAACATAACCCATAGCAACTTCTGCCGCATTGAGCGATTTTGATGTAAAGAGCATAAGCTCATCAATTTTAAGATTATCAACATTATCTACTATGAGATATACCTTATTGGTAGAACCGGAGTAGAAGTTGATAGCCGTTGATTTTGCTGTGCCGTCGAACTGCACTGTAGGCTGAGGTGCGTCGGTTGCGCCAACAGGCATAGGATTCTTACCGTCAAGAGACAGTGTAACACTACCTTTACCGCTTGCGCTAATTGAGAATGTATGAACAAAGTTATCCTTAACGTCAACCTCATAAACGCCTGATTTTGCTTCCAAAAGGTCGCTATGGTTTTCCCTCTTGCCTACATTGTTAAAGTAATCTTCACAGTAGAAGAGATCGGTCTCGCTTGTGGTACCGGGAAGCATTTTCTCTAACATAATGTCATCTATCCACATTTCTGTGGTTGCTTCACCTGCGTTGAACCAAGTGTAGAGCATTGTCTGTTCTTCACCTGTCTTAATCTCAACTGTGAATTTCTCCCACTTACCTGCCTTAATATCTTTCTCGTGATAACGGAAAACGTTTGTATAAATATTTGTGCTATCGTAGTTATAGTAGAAACCGAAGTATGTAGGTTTCTTCTTAACGGTGTATGCCCAGAAGCTCCAAACATATCTGGTGTTGGGCTCTACAGGGATAGCAAATACTCTTTCACTTCCATCGCTTACCGAAACGTTATTTAAGGTAACAGGTTGCTGCGCAGTAATCTGCGGAATGTGAACTGCATTAGAAACCTTTCCATTACGCTTAGGTGCCTTCTCAATCTTAAGGAAGGGGTTATCAAGCGGAACGCTGTAATCGTCGAAGTTAACTTCGTACTTATCCGCTCCCGGTGTGTGTCCCTTAAAGAGATTAAGGTCGGTTTCCTCAATAGTGATATCATCTATCCAAACACCGTGCGAGCTCTTACCAAACTGCATTGCCAATGAAACATAGTTTTGACCTGCAACAGGTGAGTAGTAGGTTTCATAGGTATGCCACTGGTTCTTCTTAACGGCGGTAGCAACATTGTAACCCTTAGCATTTGAAGCTTTTCCGTCGTAAGAGGTATAGAACGAGAGCCAATCCGGTGAAGGTGTGCCCGAAGCAATCTTATATTTATAAGTAATCCTATAAACTGTATCGTCCTTAATAGGAACGGTTAAGTTCGGGTCATTATCTGTATAAATCTTAATCTTATTGAAGTCAACCATGCTTGAATACTGTCCGGGCTTGTAGTAAAGCATTCTGGAATTCTTGCCGGCAGCGTTCTTAGCAGTTACAATATCAAATCTTTCTGTCTTTGAGAAGACATAGTCTCTTGTTTTGTCCTCAAAATCAACTGTGTATTTCTTCTGAGGTTTGCCAAGATTTGATGTGCCAATTTCAAAGAACTCGAAATCGTCGATATAAACTAGACCGTACTGCGGGTCTAAAGGATCTATGCCTTCTGCATTTTTAAGCTGTAAAGAAATACCAAAATAAACATCCTCTTCAGGGGCAACAAAGGTAGTTGCAAATTCCTCCCAAACAGGTTGGCCTTTAGCATCTTTACCGGTTGCCTCAGCTACAGGAGAAGGATTAGCAACAATATAGTCCTCATCAGAAACCAAAATACCATACTGTAGCGGTGCATTTTCTTTATAAACACCACCTCTGAAAATGAATCTGCCCGAGCCGGGAGCTGTTTCAGAAGTAATATAGTATTTAAATGCTACTGCATATTTCTTACCTGGGTCTACGTCCTGAAGCTTTGTAGCAACAGTTGCAAGGTTTTCTTTATTGAACTTAAGCGATTTGAGACCATTATTGAAGGTGATTTCACTTTCGCTAAGTATACTTCCAATACCGCCACCGTTAATAGAGGTGTGTGAACCATTACGATAAGCTGCCCATGAGAGCGGGTCTTCATAATCCTTTTCGGGAAGAACTTCTCTAATTCTTACGTCAGCGATATAAATGTCTCCGCTACCGCCAAAGTTTAGTGATATACCAAGGTACTGTACCTTGTCGGCATCGAAAATCAAGGTCATTTCTTGCCAATTAGGTTCACCGTTTGACTTGGTGCCTGTTGCAGCATTAACTGCCAAAGGAGCGGCAATATAATAAGAAGAATCTGCAACGCTTCCATCTGCCGAAACGGTTGCGCCATCACCATAAACACCGGCTTTAAAGATGTATCCATCTTTGCCGTTTGTAACGGTAGTAGGAATATAGTACTTAAATGTAAGTCTATATTTCTTATTGAAAATTAACTTTTCAAGTTTTGTTGCAAGGGTAGCACCATTTGCTTTTTTGCCGATTTTGATAGAGGCTTTGCCGTTATATGTAACAGTTTCGTCTCTTTCAATCATATCGTTTTTGGTTGAAGATTCATCAATCACTTCGCCCTTGCCGTAAAGACCAAAGTCTTCTACAAGGTCATACTTCTTAATAACCTCTTCAACAACAAAATCTGCAAAGTAAAGGTTACCGTAGTTTGCGCCCGAGCCTTTATATCCTGCAGAAATTACAAGATATTGCTCATCTGTTGCAGTGAACTTAAAGCTTATCTCTTTCCACTCGCCCGCTTTAGAAGCTGATGTTACATAGGTGGGAGCGGCAAGTTGGTATTTGCTGTCGGCAATAGAGCCGTTAGCAGAAACAACTGCATCTTTCGCATAAACACCTGCTTTAAAGATGTAACCATCATTTCCTGCGGTATGAGATGCAGGAACAAAGTATTTAAAGGAAACCTTATATTTAGTTCCGCTTTCGAGTGTTGTTAGTTTTGCTGCAGCAGCCTTTGCAAGTGTGCCCTTAGCAAATCTAATAGCAGCAGTATTGCCGGGCTTTGTTTTGTTTTCGACAAAGAAGACATCCTTCTTGTTAGAAGTACCGTCTATCTTACTTCCACTGCTGTAAAGTCCCCAAGAATCAGGTTTTTCGTAATCCTTAGGACCTTCAACAACCTTAACGTCGGCGATTTGAATATTGCCAGTACCACTAAAGAGAGCGGAAAGTGTTAAGTACTGCTCATCTGTTGCGGTGAAGACAAGCTTAGCCTCGTTCCAGTTGTAGTTGCCGTTATAGTCCTTGCCTGTTGAAGAAGAAATCTTAACAAGCTCAGAAAGTTCATATTTTTCTTCAATATTAAACTCGTCAACAAGCTTTGCTCCGCCTTTATGAACACCTGCTCTTAAAATGAAGCCATAGCTACTTGAAGAAATTGAAGAAGGAATATAATACTTAAAGCTAACTTGATATTTCTTACCTTTTTCGAGGTTTTCAAGTTTGAGTGCAGTTATTGATTTCCAAATTGAAGGAGTAAGGGTTAATGTCTTTTGGTCATCATAGCGAATAGAATCGCTTACTGCATAGAGCCAGTGGTGCTCAGAAGAACCATCAATAACCTCAGGATAAAGCTTATTGCCGGTCTTATATGCGCCCCAAAGCTGCTCATTCATATAATATCTTGTTTTACCAAGAATGGTGTTTTCGTTTGCTTTATTTCCGCAAACCTTACACTCCTGATGCTTATAACCTATTGTATCCTCAGTAGGCTCTACATCAATAATCCAGTCTTCGCCGGGCTCACCATAGTAGTGGGTGATTTCCCTAACTGCATTACAGTCGTTACAGGTTGTATCACAGTCATTATCGTAAATATGAACAACCTCTTTTGTATCTTCAAAGGTGAGGTCAGCAATATGGAAATCGCCTGTTCCACCATAGAGGCAGGAAAGAACTAGATAACGGTCTTCACCGGGTTCGGTGATAAATGTAAGCTCTATTTCTTTCCATACGGGCATACCGTTTTTATCGGTACCGGTTGCTTCGGTAACAGTTACGCCTTCTGCTTCCTCAAACCTATAGTTTACGGTTGCGTCAGAGGTAAGATTAGCGCCGCCTTTATAAATATTTGCAGTGAAGATGCTTCCTGCGTTTGAAGGAACAATTGTATCAGGAATGAAATATTTGAATTTAAGCTTATACTTAACACGTTCTTTTAAGGTGTCAAGCTTAACTGCTGTAACAGCTCTACTAGCAGATGTATTAATAGCAAGAGTTGTTTGACCGTCATAAAGAACGTCATGGCTTACTGAATAAATCCAGTGGTGAGGCGATGAGCCGTCAATAACACTCGGATAAAGCGAATTGGTGGTTTTGTATGCGCCCCAAAGCTCAGAATTAATATAATGTCTTGGCTTACCAATAACGGTATTTTCATTTTGCTTTACATGGCAAACCTTACACTCTTCATGCTTAAGTCCTGTTTCGTTTTCGTCTGCCGGTTTATCGATAATCCATTCGTATTTATGGGTGATTTCTCTTATCTCACCGCATTCATTACAATCGGTATCACAGTCGTGGTCATACAGGTGAACCTTTTCACCTGTATCCTCTACCTTAACATCAGCAATATAGATAGTGCCATCGCCACTGTAAAGAGAGGAAAGTGCCAAATACTGTTCTTCACCCGCTACGGTAATAAAGGTAAGCTCAATATCCTTCCATACGGGATTTCCGCCCTCATTGCCTGTTACGTCAGCCGCTACGGCTATATCCGAAATAGCATAATCGCTGTTTACAGTATAGTCGTTTACAAGCTCTGCGTTATTTTTGTAAACGCCTGCTTTAAATACAAAGAGCTGTGTGCTTGGAACAATTGTATCAGGAATATAATACTTAAAGGTGAGTTTATATTTCTTTCTTGTTTCAAGGTTCGAAAGCTTAACTGCTGTAACAGCCCTGGCAGCGCTCAGCGACATACCAAGAGTTGTTTGACCATCATAACGAACATCATGGCTTACTGAATAAATCCAGTGGTGCTCAGATGAGCCGTCAATAACGCTCGGGTATTTTGTATTAGATGTTTTATATGCACCCCAAAGGTTAGCGTCCATATAATACCTGGGCTTACCAATAACGGTATTTTCGTTACGTTTTACATGGCAAACCTTACATTCTTCGTGTTTAAGACCAGTATTGTCTTCGTCAGCAGGAGAATCAATAATCCATTCGTATTTATGCTCGATTTCTCTTATATCGCCACATACGTTACATTCGGTATCGCAGTCATTATCGTAAAGGTGAACCTCTTCGCCTGTATCTTCAATCTTAATATCAGAAATATAAACATTGCCGCTACCAGTGTGTAGGAAGCCAAGAGCTAAATATTTATCTTCTTCATCAATAATATCGAAGGTAAGTTCAATAGTTTCCCAAATCGGATTTTCGCTTGCATCAAGACCTGTTACATTCTCAGCCAGAACAATATCCGAAATAGCATATTCAGGGTCGACCTTATAGTTTTCTGCAAGAGGTGCATCCTTTTCATAAACACCCGCAGTGAAAACGTAACGTGCAGAACCCGGATTTAAAGTGGAAGGAATATAATACTTAAATGTAAGCTTATATTTCTTCATGGTCCCAAGTGTTTCAAGCTTAGCAGCCAATACCTTTTGGCTGGCTTCGATGCTAATCGCCAAAGACTTTTGTCCTTCGAAAAGAACTTTTTCGTCAACAGAGCTCAACCATTTTTGCGAAGCTTCGCCATTAAGCAAATCGGGATAGCTTGCGTGATTTTTACGGTATGCGCCCCAAAGGTTAGCGTCAATATAGTAATTAGAAATGGGAATTAAGGTGTTTTCGTTACGTTTTACGTGACAAACCTTACACTCTTCGTGTTTAAGACCTGTACTGTCTTCATCAGCAGGAGTGTCGACAATCCACTCGTACTTATGCTCGATTTCTCTTATATCGCCGCATACGTTACAGTCGGGGTCACAGTCATTGTCATAAAGGTGAACCTTTTCACCTGTGTCCTCTACCTTAATATCAGAAACGTATACATCACCTGTGCCGCCACGTAAGAAAGAGAAAACTAAATACTGTTCTTTATCAGAGTAAGCATCAAAGGTAAACTCAACAGTTGCCCATGCGGGTTTATCGTTTATATCTAGTCCCGTTGCTGCAGGTGCAGAATAGATTTCAGAAATAGCAGACTCTGCATTAACAGTATAATCATTAACAAGGTTGGCCCCGCCCTCATAAACACCTGTTTTGAAGACGAAACCGGCGCTACATGCTGTAACACCTGTGGGTATATAATACTTGAAGGAAAGTTTATACTTTTTCCTATTCTCCAAATTTGGGATTTTAGCAGCTGCTGTATATGGACCATTATATTGGAAAGCTGTAGATTTCTTGTTAACGTAAAGTACGCTTTCATTTTCCAAAATAGTTCCATGCTGTGTAGAGGTGCCATCTATAATATTAGGGCAAAACTTGTTGTTTAATTTATAAATTCCCCAATTAGATGGTGTAGTGAAATGGTTGCCTTCAGGAGCAACAACTACTTCCTCAAGCTTAACATCAGTAATATAAACTGTGTATGCGCCTTCGCGGAGGAACGAAAGTGTTAAATATTGCTCATCCTCTGCAGTAAAGGTAAACTCTAATTTTTCGAAGACAGGTTCGTCGTTCGCTTCACCTGTAACTGTGGTAATATCTTTAATCTCCGAAAGAGCCCCCGCAGAGTTTACAGTATAGTTATTTGTTAGCTCGGTACCATCAGCAAAGATACCTGCTTTGAAAATAAATCCTTCCGAACCGTTTGCAAGACCTGTAGGAGTATAATACTTAAGAGAAAGCTTATAATTTTTGCCTTCCTCGAGTCCTGTAAGCGCGGTAGTGTATGTTTTGTCGTTTCCGTCATGATTAAAACCGATAGACTTATAACCATTATAAGTAACTGTATCGCTTTCATCATAAAGTACACCTGCACCATTACCCGAAGCACCGGCGCCTATGGTAGATGCATAAGAGGGATTTCCCACCATAAGAGCAGTCCAGTTAGAAGGGCTTGTATAAGATGTACCAACTAATTTTGGTTCTACCTTAATGTCAGCAAAATAGAAATTACCATACTCCGGATCGTCGTCATCACCCATAAATCTAAAGGAAATACCAAGATGTTGAGCCTCAGCTGTTGCAACGAACTCAAATTTCATTTCCTTCCAAATAGGATTTTGGCCAGAATCTTTACCTGTAGGCTCGATAACCGTTTGCTGTTCAGTTACAAAGTAGTTTGTATCGGTTATAAGACCACCCGAAACAATAGGCGCATCGTTTTTATACACTGCAGCTTTAAATATGTATCCGGTACTACCCTTTTGATTGCAAGAGGGTATGTAATACATAAATGAAGCAGTGTAGGTTTTGCCTACTGTCAGACCCGACAAGGTGGTTGCGGCGGTAGTCATCTGTACGCCGGAATTCATCTTGAGCGAGTCACTATCTCCATATTTTACATTAGAGTCTTTACTAAACATCCAGTTTTGGATGGATGCCCCGTTAAGTGTTGCGGGGTAGGCAGAATTGCCAATTTTGTAAAGGCCCCAAGATGTGTTTAGATTGTAATCCTTTGCAGAGCCGCTAGCGGAAGTTGTGAAAACGCACCAGCAACTTGAGAGCAAAATTATTACTGATAAAAACACAGCAAGTAACTTTTTCATAAGTATATTACCTCCATTATTATTTTTCATAATAAGTATACTCTATGCACCTTTAAAAGTCAACCGAAAAGACGAAAAAATACAAAAATTAACAATTACCAATTTTTTCTTAAAAAGTGCTAAAATAAAGACTTTTTGCATTTTAAAATATTCCACTTTTTAAACCTTTGCTTCTAAGGTTTAACTTAGTGTGACAGGACTTGAACCTGTCATACTAGATAAAAGAATAAAGAGTCCGGCCTTAGCCGAACTCTTTAAAAAACTTTTTAATTTAAGAATTGTAACCGTAATTATCGGTTGTATAAACTGTAACGCTTAAAGGCTGTAGGGTATCCTTTATGCTTGTGTTAACATTCTCTGCTATGCCGCTAACACCGGGGATTACGGCTTCTGCAGTGGGATTTACAGTAGTTGTGCTGTAAATATGACGGTAGAAGGTTCTTCCGCCAAGAGAATTTTGGAAAGAAATCTCAACGGGAAAACTTGTAGACTGATAGTTGGTAACAACAACTGTAATCTCACCGTCATCGCGCTCAATACACGAGAAGTAATATCCCGACTGATTTTCCGGAGCAGCGCCGTCGTTACACATCACAAGCTTGCCTTGGCCAACAAACTTTTGAATCATAGCATACGAGTACCAACCAGACCTAGGAATAGAGCTTTCGTAGAGATTTGGCATAAATCCCGAACCAATTTGAACGCCTTGGTCGAACTCGCCGCCGTGTTGGTCGTTTGGCCACTGCTGTTCAGAAAGCATCCAAATAAACACATTAGAAACGCCGCCCATATTCATAACGCCGTTTACCATAGCGCCAAAAGCAACGCCTGACATTGGGTCATCGTAAATGCCACGTTTCTCACTTTGGGAATAACTTATATCGGTTGCAACATTCCACTCGTCAATCCAGAATTCCTTACCCTTAGAAATAGCACTTCTCATAGCGTTGCCAACCTTGCGGTCGTTTCTTGCGTAAAAGTCGTCCTCTTCGAAGCTTTCGCCTCTATCGTAACCGTTATGGGTGCCGATAATATCAACCTCTTCGGTAAGGTTTTGGAGTGTATATTCAACAAGTCTCGAATATTTCTCTTCATCGTTTTCCTGGAAATCGCCGCCCCAGTTATCACAAGGACCTACGATTTTGTACTCATCGCGAAGGTTCATTTCCACGAGCGCCTCGTGGGTTGCGGTGATACCAATGTCAAACACCTTGCAAATCTTATCGTAATCACGAACATTGTTTACCATATAAGCGTTATTACACTCGGTAAAACCGAAAATATACTTGAAGTTGGTAAGACCTTCTGCCCTGAATTTTTCAACAGAAGCCTTTACAAACTTTTTATAACCCGAAACGGCCTGCTTTGTGCGAATAGCTTCAATTTCGGCCTCAGTTTGACCCGAAGTTCCCGAATATGTTGAGCCCCAACCCGTACTTGTTATACCTGCAGGAAAGTAGCCATCAGGGAAATAGTACTGGAAGGTGTTCTCTGTAAAGTTACCAAGGTACCAAGTAAATGTAAAAGCAACATCAATGTCGCGCTTTTTAAGTTCCTTTGCCGTTTTAATAAAGGAATTAAGGTATGGGCTATCGTCCCAATGCCACTTATTATCCTTTTGGTTATAAACCATACCCGAACTATATGTAGTACGAACAATTTTTACACCCATTTTTTCAACTCTATCGAGTTCCAGGGCGGCTTGTTCATCGGTATAAGAAAATCCGTAGGTCGGGTGGCTCATATGAGTAAACAACATATAAATACCGTTAAAGCCAAGGAAGTTTTCATTTAAATAAGGCTGATTATTATTGATAACAAGGGGCTGATAGGTGGTTGTGCCTGCTAGTGAGTTTTGCAAGGCGTTATCTTGTTCTGTCTGCCCTAAAGAATCGGTGTTTTTATCAGCGTCGGTATTTGTATCCAAAACCGTCTCGTCATCTTCATTAGACGGTTTTGATGCGTCTGAACCCTCTTCTTTAGATGGGTTTGACGGGATTTTTAAACCGTCCGAGCTTTGCTCATTACCTTCTTCTAGAGTCTCGGTTAAAAAGCCTTCGCCCCATTCTTCAAACTTATCTTCTTTATTATCGGTACTATCTACGGGATTTTCCGAACTTACAGGTTTATTTGTATCTAAAGTGTCCTTGCTGTTTTTACCCAACGTGAAATTCGCGGTTAGACCTAAAGCAATACATAAAACTACACACAAAACGGTATGTAATATGGCTTTTTTTCTCATATTCATAAACATTCTCCTTTTCCTTCTGTGTAATTTTAGTTTGTTTCAAGCACTGTAACGCTAGGTGCTATATATGTTGTGTTAGGATTAGTTTCATATCCCATTACAGTTTTAACCGCATGAACAGAATATTTGCTGAAAATCATAAGCTCGTCGATACTAGGTGTTCCCTCAATAATAAGGTAAACCTTTTCGCTGCTACCTGTAAAGAAATCGATTGAAGATGTTACTGTGGCGCCCGTTAGGGTATAAGCCGAAGACGGAGCTCCCTCATAAAAAGCAGGTAACGGATTTACTCCGTCTGCAGAAAGGGTTATTTTACCATTTCCACTAGCTTTAAGCGAGAAGGTTGCATCAACGCCTTTTGTAACATTTATCTCATAAACGCCGGAGACACCATTCATAATATTCTCATAATACTGGTTTTTGCCAGCTACATTATAAAAGTCTTCACAGTAGAAAAGACTTGTTTCGCCAATAACTGTAGTGGGCACCTTTTCAAGAGTAATATCGTCTATCCACATTTCAGCAGTAGTATTGCCCGCATTAAACCAGGTATAAACAACGTTTTGTGTTGCCGAGGTTGTAAATTCTGCCGAGAATTTTTGCCACTCGCCAACATTTACATCCTGTTCGTGATAACGCAAAACTCCTGTAGTAGCATCACTGCTATTATAATTGTAATAGAAGCCGAAATAAGTGGGTTTAGTGCTTACTGCGTAGGCCCAGAAGCTCCAAACATATCTTGTGTTTGGCTCAACAGGTATAGCAAACACCTTTTCGGTTTTGTTTGCAACTGCATAATCGTTAAGGGTTATGGCACTGTTCGAGGTCATAGCAGGAATATGCACTGCCTTTGTAACCTCACCGTTTTTAGCAGGCGCATTTTCAACCTTAAGGAAGGGACTGTCAAGCGGCACACAATAATCATCGAAGTTGACTTCATATTTATCTTGACCTATAGTATGACCTTCAAAATGTGTTAAATCGGTTTCGGTAATAGTAATGTCGTCTACATATATTCCGCTGGATACCTGACCGAATTCAGTGCTAAGCGAAACATAGTTTTGCCCCTTAGATGGCACATAATAGGTTTCGTAAAGTTGCCAAGTGTTAGTAGCTACATTGCCCGCAACATTGTTTCCTTTAGAACCCGATGTTGCACCGTCATAAGCAGTATAGAAAGAAAGCCAGTTTGTTTCAGGACTTCCCGAAGCGATTTTATACCTATAAGAAATTTTATAAACCTTATCGTCATAAATCGGCACTGTGAAGTTTTGGTCGTTATCGGTTAGAACTGTTGCCCTATTAAACTCGGTATCACTTGTGTATGAGCCGCTCTTATAATAAAGCATATTGGAAGAATTACCGGCATAGTTTGTGGCGGACACAATCTCAAACCTTTCGGCATGTGAGGTAACATAATTTTTAGAAGAATCTTCAAAATCAATTACCCTAGTCTCCTCAGGGGTGCCGTAATCTTTGCTTCCCATCTCATATACAACAACGTCATCAATATAAATAAGTGCGTAATTCGGGTCAGAGCTTGTTGTATGTGAAGCAGCCGCTACCCTTACCGAAATGCCAAAATAGCTTTCATCTTCGGTTGCGGTAAAGGTGGTTACAAAATCTTCCCAAACGGGAGCTCCGTTAGCATCTTCACCCGTTGCCTTATCAATTTTTACAGGACTTTTAATAATTTGGCTATCATTTGTAACATTAACACCTACTGAAAGAGCAGCGCCATTTTTATAAACACCTGCTTTAAAAATATACTTATCGCTACCACTTGCAGTAGCAGAAGTTATATAGTACTTAAAGCTAATTGCGTATTTTTTGCCGCTTTCAAGCCCTTGAAGCTTAGTTGCTGCAGTTGAAAGATTTTCTTTATTAAATTTTAAAGATTTTTCGCCGCCATTATAGGTAACTGAGGTCTCATTAACAAGATAGTTTCCTCCGCTACCGTTTATAGAGGTATTTACATTGTTTCGGTAAACTTCCCAAGCGGAAACTGAATTATAGTCCTTATCTGCTACAACCTCTTTAACTGTAACATCAGCGAAATAAATGTTACCGTAATCTTCGTCATCATCGCCGCTACTTGCATATCTTAAGGAAATACCTAAATACTGTTCGTCAGTAGCGTCAAATACAAGGGAAATTTCATTCCAAACAGCTTCGCCTTCAGAGTTTTTGCCAGTTGATGCCAAAACGCTCTTTTGTTCAGAAATCATATAACTTGTATCGGTTATAAGTCCACCGGCCACAACAGGAGCATCCTTTTTATAAACACCGGCCTTGAAAATATAGTTGCCAACACCCTTGGCTATTGAAGAAGGAATATAATATTTGAAAGAGATTTTATACTTTTTGCCTGCTACAGTATTTTCTATCTTCGAAGCCGCCGTGGCAACGTTTGAGGAGGCGTCCATTCTCAAAGAATTTGCGCCTTCATACTTAATCTCTGCGCTTTCGTGGAACATCCAACTATGAGCAGATGTGCCGTCAAGCTTTGACGGATATGCAGTATTTCCATTTTTATAAAGGCCGAAATCTTCAGGCAGGTCGTAACCCTTAAGTATCTCTGTAACACTAAAGTCAGCAAAATAAAGGTTGCCGTAATCTTCTGAATTTTCTGTGCTCTTAGAATAGTTTGGTGTTATAACCAAATACTGCTCGTCGATAGCCTTAAAAGATATAGTAACTTCTTTGAAATTCAAATTGTCGTTTGCGTTTTTACCCGTTGCCTCTAAAACTGTAACAGGACTAGATACCTTAAAGCTCATGTCAGTAATCGTTCCGTTTTCAGAAACGGGTGCGTTTTTAGCATAAACACCGGCAGTAAAAATATAATCATTAGCGCCCACTGTGTGTGACTTGGGTATAGCATACTTAAATTTTAGTGTATATCTTTTTCCGCTCTCAAGTCCCTCAAGCTTGGTTGCCGCAGCGGCACCGTTAAGAGCGCTATCAAATCGGATAAAGGTATTTATATCGGCATTTGCTTTTATTTCCTCATGGAAAGCAGTATTGCTAACAGAAGATCCATCAATCACTCCCGACTGATAAGCCCCCCAGCTTTCGGGTAAGGTGTACTCCTTTGGTGCCTTTTCAACGACAAAATCAGAAAGGCAGATTGAATCAGGGCTTCCCGAATAAGTGAAAGAAAGGGTCAAATACTGCTCACTTTCGGCAGTGAATATAAGAGAAACCTCTTCCCAGTTAGGATTATCGTTAACATCTAATCCGGTTGATGAAGTAATCTTCTTAGGCAGAGCCAGGGCATATCCATTATCTATTGTATAAGAATTTGTAAGCGGAGCATCTTTTGCATAAACGCCGGTTTCGAATATGCATCCCGATGTGCCGGGTTTTATGCCACTTGGAATGTAATATTTAAAACTAACTTTATATTTTTCACCTGCGGTAAGACCCTCAAGCTTTGTTGCAGAGGTTCCTAAATTAACGCTGCTTGAAAATGCAAGTGATTTTTGACCATTACAAAGTACTGTTTCACTTACAGTATAAAGCCAGTTTTGGCTAGATGTACCATCAATTTTTGACGGATAAGCGGAATGTCCTGTTTTATAAGCGCCCCAAAGTGCAGAGTTTACATATGTAAATTCTTCTTTTGGCACCTCGGTTACCTTAATGTCGGCAAAATGGAGTGTGCCCCAACCACCACAAAGGAAGGAAAGCGCTAAATACTGCGCCTCGGCACCTGCGGTTATGGTAAATGAAGCATCCTTCCAAACGGGGTTGCCACCCGCATCGGTACCCGTCGCCGAGGTTACACGAAGAAGGCTTGTTGTAGCATAGCTAGAGTCAACCGTATATGAATTGGTAAGCGGAGCGTTCTCTTTATAAACCGCAGCGTTAAATATATAACTCTGCGAGCCCATTGTAAACGCTGAAGGAACGTGATATTTAAAGGAGACAGTATACTTTTCGCCCTCGGTAAGACCCTCAAGCTTTGTAGCCGCAACTGCAATGTTTGCGCTACCGTCTACCGTAAAAGAATTTTGTCCCTCATAGGTTACTGAAGAGGAGCTCGAAAACATCCAATTATGTTCAGAGGCACCATTTAAAAGGGCAGGATATGAAGGATGACCTGTTTTATAAAGTCCCCATGAAGTAACTAAGTTATAATCCTTTGCACCGTCTGCATTTGTGGTGAAAGAAAAATAGCAGGCAGTGATTAAAATTATTACTGATAAAAATATTGAAAGTAGTTTTTTCATATACGAACCTCCATACTTTGACTCATAGTAATTTTACACTAAAACAGCCCCACTGTCAATAGAAATCCATTAAATTTCTACTAAATAATATAATAATGTATAACAACTTGACAAAGCATAATACAGGTGTTAAAATTATACTATAATTTATATTATGTTTCGGGGCGGGGTGTGATTCCCCACCGACGGTTACAGTCCGTGAACCGCCTTTGGCGGCCGATTTGGTGAAATTCCAAAACCGACGGTAATTCAGTTTTTCTGATGAGTCCGGATGAGAGAAACTTTAGGCTTTAATTCATTTAAAACCGCCCCTTTACTATGGGCGGTTTTATTTTTTTGGGGTAAAAAAATGAAAAATAAAAAAAATATTACTAAATACATAGCGGTTGTTGGAATAATGGGCGCACTTGGTTTTGTGCTTATGCTTTTGGAATTCCCTCTGCCTTTTTTGATTCCGGGCTTCATTAAGTTTGACGTTTCAGAACTTCCTGCCCTTATTACAGGGTTTGCATACGGCCCGCTTTCGGGAATTTTGGTATGCTTTATAAAGAATTTATTGCACCTACCTTTTACGTCATCTGCGGCGGTTGGCGAAATTTCAAACTTTTTACTTGGCGCAATTTTTGTTGGAGTTTCCAGTGCGGTTTACCATATGAATAAGCAAAGAAAAACCGCCCTTTTAGGCTCTGTTTTGGGCGCTTTTGTTATGGCTGCTTTTTCGGTTGCAACAAATTATTTTGTAGTTTATCCCTGTTTTGAAATAGTTTATGGTATGCCGATGGAGGCTATAGTAGGTGCCTATAAAGCGCTTTTGCCCTCTGCAGACACACTTCTAAAAAGTCTTATAATTTTTAATTTACCGTTTAATTTTGCCAAAGGCCTTATTGATGCGGCTATATGCTTTTTAATTTATAAAAGAATTTCGCCCATAATTAAAACCACAAAGTAAAATTTGCCTCTTGACATTTTTTTCTCTTGTGATACAATATAGACAAGAAATTTAATATTTCCTTATCAAGAGTGGCGGAGGGACAGGCCCTATGATGCCCGGCAACCTGATTTTCAAGGTGCTAAATCCTGCGGCTTAAGGCCGAAAGATGAGGTGTTTAACCGCTCTTTCGCCGAGCGGTTTTTTTAATGCGAAAATTGTAAATGGAGGTTATTTTATGTCGAAATGGTTATTTACTTCTGAATCGGTTACTGAGGGTCATCCCGATAAAATAAGCGACAATATTTCTGATGCGGTGCTTGACGCTATTATAGAAAAAGACCCAAATGCACGTGTTGCCTGTGAAACCTTTTGCACAACAGGTATGGTAACAGTTATGGGTGAAATTACAACAAACTGTAATGTTGATATTGCAAAAATAGCAAGGCAGGTTGTTTGTGATATTGGCTACGACAGTCCCGAAAAAGGCTTTGATGGTAACACTTGTGGCGTTATGGTTGCTTTGGACGAGCAGTCGAGCGACATCGCCCTTGGCGTTGACAATTCTTTGGAAAGAAAAGATGGCGAAACCGATGAATTCAATCTTCATGGTGCCGGCGACCAGGGTATGATGTTTGGTTTTGCTTGTGATGAAACTCCCGAGCTTATGCCACTTCCCATATCCCTTGCACACCGCTTGGCTAAAAGGCTTACTGCAGTTCGAAAATCGGGTGAGCTTTCCTACCTTCGTCCCGACGGCAAAACTCAGGTTACGGTTGAATATGATGATGGCAAACCCGTTAGAATTGATACAATTGTTATTTCCTCACAGCATAGCGAAAAGGTTTCTACCGAAAAGCTTAGAAAAGATATTAAGAAAAAGATTATTGACGCTGAGCTTCGCGGTGAACTTTTAGACAAAAATACAAAGATTTTCATAAATCCTACAGGTAGATTTGTTATTGGCGGTCCTCAGGGTGATACAGGCCTTACAGGCAGAAAAATTATAGTTGATACATACGGTGGCTACGCAAAGCACGGCGGTGGTGCTTTCTCGGGAAAAGACCCCACAAAGGTTGACCGTTCTGCCGCTTATGCCGCTAGATATGTTGCTAAAAACATTGTTGCCGCAGGTATTGCAAAACGTGCCGAAGTGCAACTGGCCTACGCTATTGGCGTTGCTACCCCTGTTTCTATTATGGTTGATACTGCGGGTACAGGTATTTGCGACGACGAGCTGATTGCAAAGGCAGTTTCAAAGGTTTTCGACCTTCGTCCTCTTGCGATTATCCGCGACCTTGACCTTAGAAAACCCATTTATAGAAGCCTTGCCGCCTACGGCCATTTGGGCAGAACCGAGCTTAACGTTGCTTGGGAGAGAACCGACCGAGTAGACTCTCTTAAAAAAGCTCTTGAAGAACTTTAAAATAATATAATAAACCCGACTTAAAGCGAAAACTTTAAGTCGGGTTTTTCTTTTGGAGGTTCTAAAATTCGTGTTTTTCCATTACCTCGGCAAGTCCGCCCTCAGAGGTTTCTCTATACTGATGCTTTAAATCAAGCCCGGTTTTTTTCATCGCCTCTATTACCTTATCAAGTGAAATTTTTCTGGTGTCGCTTAAGAAACTTGAGAGACTAACGGCATTGATAGCTCTCATTGCGGCAACGGCATTTCTTTCAATACAGGGTATTTGCACAAGACCACAAACAGGGTCGCAGGTAAGCCCTAAATGGTGCTCTATTGCAATTTCGGCGGCATATTCTATTTTATCTAAACTAAGAGAAAAAAGTTCACTTAGTGCGGAGGCCGCCATAGCACAGGCCGAACCAACCTCTGCCTGACAACCACATTCTGCGCCTGAAATTGATGCGTTAGTTTTAATAAGATTTCCTATAAGTCCGCCCGTTTCAAGTGCCCTTATAACCTGCTCATCACTAATGCCGTATTTCTTTTGTTCATAGTAAAGTACTGCAGGCAAAACACCCGAAGCGCCACAGGTGGGTGCCGTTACAATTTCGCCAAAAGAGGCGTTTTGCTCACTTACCGCAAAGGCGTATGCGCAAACTATTCTGTTTTCCTTTGTTGACGGACTTTCGTCGATATGCTGAATATTATAAAGCTGTTTTGCTTTTTTGTGAACGTTAAGTCCTCCGGGTAAAATTCCGCTATCCTTAAGACCTCTTTTTATTGCGGATTTCATAGCCTCCCAAATATTTGACATATATTCAAAAAAAGCCTCATCCTCAAATTTTTCTACATATTCAAATAGTCTTAGCTCGTTTTCTTCACAGTAATCACTAATTTCCTTAAAACTACTGTGGGGATATATTTTTTCAGGCGATATAATATCACTGTTTTCAAATCTTATACTGCCCCCGCCAACACTAAAAACTCTTCTGCGGTCTATTTCCTTGCCTTGTGAAAAAGCAACAAGCTCTAAAGTATTTGGGTGGGGAAGGTTCTGCTCAGTCATATTAAATTCTACTGTACATTTTTTAGGAGCAAAACTTGAAACCGACACAACATCAGTTCCATGCCCTTTACCCGTTTTTGCAAGAGAACCGTATAAAATCACCTTAAACTCGTCAGCGGTCGGGTTTTCTTTTAAAAATGTCAAACAGGCTTTTTCAGGCCCCATTGTATGAGAACTCGAAGGTCCCCTGCCGATTTTGTAAAGTTCCCTAAGCGATTCCATTTTAAATTGACTGTTTTGTTCTTTCATGACAACATTCCTTTAAACTTTCATAAATGTTTTCTGCAGAAGTAAAAATAAACTCGCTTTCTTCTTTTTTTACTGCTTTAAGCGGTTTTTTGTTTGGCGTACCCCAAATATTGAAAAATCTAGGGCCTATCCAAAAATTTTTTTCTGTACTATCAAAAAGACCCTTTAAAACCGAAAGCGCCGAAACTTCAGGGCTTTGAAAAATTATCTTCATCGGGTGTTTTATTATGGCAAAAATCAGTTTTGGGTAGTGGTTTGTAATACCTGTAAAGGTAATGCCTGGGTGGGTAACCGAAAGGCTTACTTTATCCTCATTTTCAAAGAGCTTAAAATGAGAAAAGGTTGAAAACCTTTTTGAATTACCATAAGCCAGACTATTTGCTTTCTTGCTACCAAAATCAATATCTTCGGGGTTTGTTTTGCTATACCCCAAAGCTATACTTGAAACCAGTATAACCTTGCCCGAATTTTCTCTTAAGGTGGGCAAAAGCGCTTTAGTTAAAAAATAGGGGGATACAAAATTAATTTGAAAAAGATTATCAAACCCCTGCTTTGTTTTTGTTCTTTTAATGCTATAGGCTCCCGCATTATGAATTATAGCATAAAGCGGGATTTTTTTAAGCTCATCGGCCGCTTTTTTTACCGAAGACAAATCCTCCATATCAGCTTTAATGAACCTCGTTTCAAGGCCAGTAAACTTTACTGATAGCGCCTTTATTTGCTCTAAGGTTTTTTCTTCATTTCGATTTAGAAAAACTATATTTGCACCAAGTTTTGCAAGAAAAAAGGCTATCTTTTCTCCTATTCCACCCGTTGTGCCGCTAATTGCAACCCACTTGCCGTCAAGCCTCTTTGTATTTTTTATAAGCCACTTTTCGAAATTCATAATTACCCAAAAATAATGCTATGAAGATTTTCGAAGGTACTGCCCTTGTCAAGAGATATTATACCCTCTTTTTCGGTGATATCAAAGCTGCTGCCTTCCACGTCGGGAAGGCCAAGCCATGGCTCAAGACAAATATAAGGTGCCAAATGCTTATGCCACAAAAAGAAGGTTGGCGCATCTGGAAATTCCATTCTTATTTTTCTTTTGTTTTTGCGGTTTCTAAGGGTTGCCGCCCTTGCAGGACAGTTTCTGAAAACAAGTGCATCTATAATAAAATCTTTATCGTAAAGGGGTAAAACCTTACTATCTCTAAGCATAGGGCGGGTATCATTTGCTACAATATTGCCATAAAGCATACTTGCGTCCAGGTTTATTTCCTCATCAAAAACTATATCATAGTCTTCAATTCCCTCGGGGGTCCAAAATCCTTCATGAGAGCCAATGGAAAAGTACATTGTACCGTCGCTTTTATTATCTACCCTATAAACTGTATCTATTTTATTTTTATCAAGGCGATAAGTCACCCTTAGTTCATAATCAAAAGGAAAGCATTTTTTAGTTTCTGCATTAGAAGTATGTAAAAAGGTTGCCTCATTTTCGCTACTGCTTTCAACTTCAAATATAGTATCTTTGGCATAGCCGTGTTTTTTAAGGGTATATTCTTTGCCGTTTAGAATATATTTATCCTCTTTAAGACCGCCGCAAATTGGAAAAAGAAGCGGAGAAACGCTACCCCAAATATCAGGGTCTTTTTTCCACATTTGTTCTTTGCCTTCGAAGATAACACTTGTAAGCTCTGCCCCGAGCGGATTGATTTTAACATCTAACACATCGTTTTTAATTGTTACCATTTATATTCTCCTTTTGATAGGCAAGCCTTTCTTCGCCGTTTTTAAGATAAATTATTCCGCAATATGTAAAACCATATTTCAAAAGTGATTTTTGCATTGGAATATTATCTCTATGGGTATCTATTTTAATATTGCCGATTTTAGAAAAACAAAAGTCGTAGCAAAATGCCGCGACACCCTTGCCATGCGCGTTTTTGCTTACTGCAATACGGTGAATAACGCCGTAAGGCTTACTACTCAGCCACTTGCCGTCATAAATTTTCAGGTAGGTTGGGTCCTCGCCCTCAAAAAAGCAAAAAACTGCCAAAATCTCGCCGTTTTCTTCACAAATGTAGCAATTTTCGTCTTTAATATCGTTAACTATAAGTTCTCTTTGTGGGTAATTACCCTGCCACTGCATATTGTTGCCACTTAGACGCATAAACGCCTTAGCGTCTGCATAAATATTCATTATTGTTTCTAAATCTCTATTAAAAGCCTGTCTTATTTTCATCCTTTTCTCCTAGCCAAAGCATTTAAACCCAAACCTTAGATTTCATTATCTAGATTATACTACAGTTTTAAGTTTTTTCCAACCCCATTTTTAACCCTAAATTTTTATTTGTTTACAACAAAGAATAAATATGTTAAAATAAATTTACTTTAACTATTTTATGAGGTGGTTTTATGCAAAAAAGAAAACTTAGAGCATACGCAAAACTTATTGCGACAAAGGGCGTAAATATTCAAAAAAAGCAATGGGTTATTATAAATGCCGAACTTGACCAACCCGAGTTTATTGAAATTTTAGTAGATGAATGCTACAAAGCAGGAGCGGGAGAGGTTGAGGTTAGGTGGAGTCATCAGCCCCTTACAAAGCTGAGTGTTCGCCACAAATCTCTTAAAACTCTCTCTAAAACTGAGGAGTGGGAGCTTTCCCGTATGGCGCTTCAGGAAAAAATGCTTCCTGCTATGATTTATATTTTATCCGACGACCCCGACGGTCTTGCAGGTGTTAACCAAGAAAAATATGCAAAGGCTATGCAGTCAAAAAGAAAGGTTATTAAACCCTTCAGGGATAGAATGGATAACCATTATCAGTGGTGTATTGCAGCGGTGCCCGGCGTAAAATGGGCGAAGAAGCTTTTCCCCGCTCTTAGCAAAAAACAGGCTATAGAAAAGCTTTGGGAGGCAATTTTAGTGGCTTCCAGAGCCGATATAGACCCTCAAAAGCAGTGGGAAGAGCACAACAAAACTATTGCGGAAAAATGTGAGAAGCTTAATTCACTTAACCTTGCAAGTCTGCACTATACCGCCTCTAACGGCACCGACCTTACCGTAGGGCTTATTAAGGGTACAAACTTCTTAGGCGGCGCGGGCGATACTATTGAGGGTATTACCTACAACGCAAATATCCCAAGCGAAGAGGTATTTATTTCCCCAATGAAAGGCAAGGCCGAGGGTATTGTTTATTCGAGCAAGCCTTTTTCCTACCAGTCAGAGCTTATTGAAAATTTCTCCCTCACCTTTAAAGACGGCAAGGTTGTTGCCTACAAAGCAGAGAAAAACGAAGAGCTTCTTGGCAAGCTACTTTCGATGGACGAAAACGCTTCCTACCTTGGTGAATGTGCATTAGTTCCCTTTGATTCTCCCATAAACACTTCGGGAATTTTATTCTACAACACCCTTTTTGATGAAAACGCTTGTTGCCACTTGGCGCTTGGCGCAGGTTTTAATGACTGCGTTATAGGTTTTGAGAACAAAACCTTTGAGGAATGTGTTGAAATGGGTATTAACGATTCAATTATTCACGAAGACTTTATGATAGGAACCGAAGACCTTAAAATTGTTGGCACCGATTTTGGCGGAAAAGAAATAGAAATTTTCAAAAACGGTACCTGGGCAATTTAATTAAAATAGTATGAAAAAACCGCAAGGATTTTCTCCTTGCGGTTTTGTTTTTAGTATGTTTCCAAAATACAGCCTGTATTTTGTGCGGTGACTGTTGCCTTTACGTATGCATAGCCATCGCAAACGGTGAACTCTAAGTCCTTTTCGTTCCAAACGTCGTAGAACTTTGCACCCTCTTTGTAAGGCACCTTAATTACATCACCCATATAGGTATGATAACTACGGTTGTAGAGGTTGTAAATTGTTCTATTTTCGCCCGGGAAGATATTAACGCAAACTGCATCACAAGGAGCATCTATCATAGTTTCAGGTGTGTCAGATGCATAGCAGTCGCCATATTCCTTCTTGATTTTGAATGCCTTTGCAAGATATTCTTTACCCTTTGTTTCGTCGGTATCCCAGAAGGAATCGTAAATTGCTTCGGCGTTAAAGAAGGTTGCCTTCATAGGCTGCCACGAAAGCTTTCTAAGAGCCATAGGTAAGATAAGCTGAACAATTTTTGGGAATGCAAAACGGTAAATATCGGTCAGCACTCTACCATACTCGTCAGAACCGTTTTCGCAGTGTGAACCCTGTTCAATGAGTTCGTTAATTGAGTCCAAAATATAGTAGCTGATATTACAGTCAATATATCTTGCATTAACGTCGGCCGCATAGTACTCGCCATAAAGAATAAGGTCGTCAGGTGTTACATCCTTAAGGGCGGTAATAAAATAACGGTCGGTTTTAAGTAGGTTGGAGGGGTACTCGTGCTTATGATTTTTGTTAAAGCACCTATTATCAACACGAAGGCTAAACTCATCAACATAGAAAATCTTGGTTTTCATTGATTTGTAAAGGTGCTGATACATTTTAAGTACGTGATTTCTCCACTCAGGCTCGGCGTGGCACATTCTATATGCGTGAGGACCGCAAGTAATATGTTTACCAACCTCGGTTTCTACACAGTACTCGGGATAGAATTCCTTAAACTGCGGATATTCATCAGTAAGAAGGGTTGGGTGGCAGTAGAGAGAAATCTCAGCACCTGTTTTCTCAGATACATCCTGCAAAGCTCCTCTAAAGTTTTCAAGTCCGCCCATTCGCTCAAAGTCACTATCACCGAAGTTGCCCCAACGCATCGGCCCTTGGTCTTTGTCGGTTTTTGTCCATCCCCAAAGGTGTAAGATATCGGGGGTAACGCCGTGAACGCGGGTCATTTCATCCATAACATATTGGAAATTGTACTGCTTTGTATCGGGATTATACCAAATAATATTTTTGGTGAAATCGTAACGCTCCATAAAGTCGCGGATTTCGGCGCAAAGCCAGAAAAGCTTTCTATACCACATTTTATCCTGACAGTTAAAAGGCTCATACCAGCTGGCAAGCCATTTTTTATAGCGGTTGTATGCTTCGTGCCAGTCACCTTCGTGAACAAACATAGTGGTTTCGGTACCTTTGAAAATTGAACCGGGAGTAAGCTTTATGTAAAGGCCTGAATATTCAACATAAGCCTCGGTGTTTCCGTTTTCTTTAACAAGAGCATATTTTCTAACCTTAAGGTCACGCTCTCTTGTTGTTATACCAAAACCTGCGCCCTCTTTTGGTGAGAAAATATCCATAAACTGCATTGGGTAGGAAGGAGCCGACTCCTCATAAACATAGCAGTCGCCATTACTTTCTTTATTCTGGTATTTGGGTAGGAAATACCAGGTATCTTTATAGCTTTTATACTCTATACTGCTGATTGCAGGGAAAATAACACCCAAAGAAGCCTCCTCTTTGCCCCTATTTACAAGGTCCATAGAAAGCTTAAAGCCATCTTTTTCCGTCGGAGCAAAGAAAACAGTGATTTCGAAATTTTTATAACCGTAAACGATTTTTGCTTCTTCCTCATCTACAGTAATAGCTTTTCTAACAAATTTTTCTACAACCTCGCCATTATCCCTAACCTTAAGTAGCGCACCACTGATTTTAAAGGTATCAGAATATGCCGAAACTGCCTTTTGCACGGTAAGGCCGTCTAATGTATTAAGTTCTAATACAAAACCGCCCTTTTCAAGTGTTAAAATGTCGCCATCAAGAGAAACATTTGCCGCCTTATTAAATTTTTTCTCGGCAGTTTTTACCCTCTGGGGGAACATTTCGGGTAAAATGCACTCTGCCTCTTTACCAAGTGTTAAAGCGGCAAGAGAAATATCGGTATCAAGCATACGGGTTTCAAAAGAGATTGACTTAATCTTCTTATCATAAACCTTAACACCATATACGCCCATTTCACCAACAAGCTCGTGACGCATTGTGCGAACGTTTGTGGGTAAGCATTCGTCTACTGTGCCGTCTTCGTAGTTTACAAGCACAGCAAAACGCTCAATATCGTTAACAATAAGGGGTTTTAAAATTTCGCAACCTGCGGTACCCAAAATTACGTGACCGCCCGGAGTACCAAAACCGTATCTTTCATAGTTAAACTTATCCATATAAAGAGCAAAATATACCTCTTTAGCGGTATCGTTAACCTCTACAGTAACGGCACTTGCTCTGCTTATTGGTTGGCAAAGCTTTCTCTCGGCCATCTTAGTAAAGTTATCAATAATTTCTGCGTTCTCCTTATCAGGCCCAACAGGAGGACGAACAATTTTATCTTCTAAAACAAAGGGGATTTGCGTATCTTTTGTCGCTACAGCACCAATGTTTGCAGTGATAGGTGCAGACGGCAAAGTATCGTTAAAATCTTTAGTTAAATCAACAGTCTTATAGCCCTTGGCCTCGGTAGGACCGGAAAGCCTCTTTGGAAGCTCAGACTCCTTACAGGTATAAAGGTCAATAACCTCGAATTCCATCTTCTTTTGACGGGAATCAAGCTCAAGCTTTAAATAGTCATAGGTCTTGCCGTTTGTTTTTACAGCAACCGTATATGCATTACCGTCAAAAACAAGGTCGTGTTGGCAAACAAGAGGCTCCTCTTCATCGCCCACTACACCAAAAATTACACCGATAATTTGAACTTTTTTGCGGTAGATACCAATACTTTTATATGTAAGCACCAAATAATCTTCAGTTTCTACCTTTTCGCTTCCCTTTGCAACGTAGTCTCTAACCAAAAGGCCCTCGCCGTCTAAGATACTAAGCTTTTCAAAAAGAGCCTCGTATTTAACGGTTTCGCCTACGGTTTTTTTAAGCCCATCGTCGCCGGTTTTAAAATTGTACGTAAGTAAATTTTTCATACCTTTTTCCCCTTTGGGTTTTGTTTTTTTACCTATATTTTGGCTTTAAAACACACCAAATATAAGCATAATATAACATTTATATTTTTGTGTGTCAAGCATAATTTTCATGTATTTAAAAGTTTTTCTGTTTCTCATGGTTTAAATGTGTTGACAGGCTGTTTTTGTGGTGTTATTATCTTATTAAAGTATTTAAGGGAGGATGAAGAAAATGGTAGAAAAAAAGAGCAAATTAAAGCTCCCTTTAAGACGAATTTTTTCTAATAATATTTTCATGCTTAGGCTTATAACCCGCTCATCAAAAACAATTATTTTTTGGAACCTGCTTTTAAGCACGCTTGGTTCCTTGTCTGATTTTTTATTTTATACACTTTTACTTAGATATATAGTTAATAGCATAGCAAACGGAGGAGATTTTAAAAACCTTGCTATAATGGTTTTTGTTTCCTTCGCGGCACAATTTATTTACTTTTTAATTAATAGCATTTATTACAGCAAATTTTATGAACTTCAAATGAACAATGTGCAAAGCGGTCTATACCAAACTGTTTTTGAAAAAGCAGTCTCCGTAGACCTAGACTGCTTTGAAAACCCTGAATATTATAATAAGGTTGTAAAAGCACTGAGCGAATGTACTACTAGAGTAAATTCTATGATAAACCTTGTAAATGCTTTGTTTTATCGAATTATAAATTTTTCTACTAATTTCGCTCTTCTTGCTGCTATTGACCCCGCGCTTTTCATATTTGCAGCTATTCCGCTTATCGGCGTACCTATGTCAGCAAAAATCAACAAATGGGGTGTTGCAAGAACAAACGAAACAAACGAGGTTAACCGTTACCGTGACTATTCTAAAAGGGCATTTTATCTTTCAGATTACGCAAAAGAATTAAGGCTAACCAATATGCCGGAGCTTTTAATTAAAACCTTCAAAAAGGCGGGGGACGAAAATTATCGTCTTCTTTTAAAATATGGCAGACGAATAGGCATATTTCAATATATTCTCTCCACCATCAATGAAGTAATAAGCGGTCTCGGTGCTACTATATATGCAGCCTTTAAAACCCTTGTTTCACATACTATTTCCTACGGCGATTGTGTTATTGTATTTAACTCTGTTGCCTCAATTTCCTATGCTCTTACCGATTCGGCTAATATTTTTTTGCGCTTTCAAGAATCCGCTCTTTTTATAGAAAATCTTCGCACATTTTTAAATATTGAACCCAAAATTAAAAGTGGCACCATTCCCCCTTCCAAAAAAGGCTCTTTGAAGATGGAAAACGTTTCTTTTAAATATGAAGGCGCAAGTGATTATGCCATTAAAAATATTTCTTTGGAAATAGGGGAAAACGAAAAAATCGCAATAGTTGGTCAAAACGGCTCAGGAAAAACCACACTTGTAAAGCTGCTTCTTCGCCTTTATGATGCAGAAGGCACCATAAGCTATAACGGTACTGATATTAAAGATTTAAAACTAGAAAAGTACCGTGAAATGTTTTCTGCCGTTATGCAGGATTTTCATATTTTTGCCCTAACTGCCGCACAAAACGTGCTATTAAGACCAAACGAAAAGGGAGATAATGAAAAGGTTGTTTCTTCCCTAAAAAAAGCAGGGCTTATAGATAAGATAAATTCTTTTCCTCAAAAAGAAAATACACTTATGACAAAGGAATTTGATTTAAGCGGCGAACTTCTTTCGGGCGGAGAACAGCAAAAACTTTCTATCGCCCACGTTTATTCCAAACCCTCTAATTTTGTAATATTAGATGAGCCCTCTTCCGCTCTTGACCCTATTGCAGAATATGAAATGTATGAGAAGATGTACAAAGCCTGTGAAAACTGTTCTATGATTTTCATTTCTCATAGACTCTCTTCTGCCGTAGGAGCCGACAAAATTTATATGATGGATAAGGGTGAACTTGTTGAAAGCGGCACCCACGAAGAACTTCTTTCTAAAAACGGTCCCTATGCAAAAATGTTCCGCCGACAAGCAGAAAACTATACGGAGGTGGAATAATGAAAACCGATAAAACACTAAATAAAAAAAGTGCCTTTAAAAATGATATTTGGATGATAAGGCAAATTTTTAGCTGCACTCCATCTTTTGCTATATTAAATATCTTTTTTGGAGTGCTTTGGGGCATTTTGGACTCCATAGGAATTGTTTATTCTAAAACGCTTATAGATTCAGTTACAAACGGTAGCACCTTCGAAAAGGTTCTTAAAATAATTATAATTTATGCCATTTACTTAATTATAAGCGGTGCATTAAACAATTGGTTCATACATATTTTTAATACCTCAATCAAAGAAAAACTTCATATTCGTCTTTACACTATGCTATTTAAAAAAGCAACCAGTCTGGACCTTGAAAAATATGATAATCCCGAATTTTATAACGACTTTATTTGGTCTCTTGACGAAACCTATCAACGAGCAGCAAACCTTATAGAAGACCTTAGTAGATTTATACATCGAATCATAGGCTCTATCGCCCTGTTTGCAGTACTGTTTTCTATAGATTATTTGGTGGCAATCGTCATTCTACTGGGCTCGGCAGCAAGAATTGTTGTATCTATTTTCGACAATAAACTTATGCGAAAAATAAGTGAAGAAAACCGCCCTTTTTTAAGAAAAGACAGTTATATTCAAAGGGTGCATATTCTACCAGATTACGCAAAGGATTTAAGAATAAGTCGGGTTGCAGAAATTTTTATAAACGAATATCGTAAAAACAAATCCGAAAAAGACAGTATTATAAATAACTATGCAAACAAAAAAACTATACTTAGGTTTTTGAATCCTTTTATTCCCCTTGTTGCAGAAACGGTTATATACATTTTACTTCTCTACAAAATCATTGTTACAAAATCGCTATCTGTCGGTAGCGTAGCCGTTGCGGCAAGTAGTATATGGCGAGTATCCTTCTTTTTTAGGGATATTGTTACAAGATTTATGCGTTTTCATGAGCACGGTATTTTTATAGAAAAGATTATAACCTTCCTTGAAAGCAAAACAAAAATAGTTTCAGGAACAAAAAGGGCTTCTGAGTTTGAAAATCTTGAAATTAAAAACTTGTCTTTTTCTTACCCTAATAAAGAAAAAGGGGAAGAGGTTTATGTTCTTAAAAACATAAATCTTAAAATTAAAAAAGGCGAAAAAATCGCTATAGTGGGTTATAATGGTGCAGGAAAAACAACCCTCACAAAGCTTATTATGCGACTTTATGAAAGCGATATCGGGGAGATTCTTTATAACGGCATAGACCTTAAAAATTATGATATACCTTCTTTGCGAGACAAAATCGCTGCCGTTTTTCAAGATTATCGTATATTTTCCGGCACTATTGCAGAAAACGTAGTTGGCGGAGTTTATGATGGCGATTCCGACCAAAAGGTTATTGAAGCACTAAAAAAATCGGTCTTTGAAGAAAAGCTTTCCAGCCTAAAAAACGGAATAAACACTCTGCTTACACGCGAATTTAGCGATAATGGCGTAGAGCTTTCGGGCGGAGAAAAGCAAAAAATAGCAATAGCGAGAGCCTTTTATAAAAACGCTGACCTTATAATTTTAGACGAACCATCGGCAGCTTTGGACCCTAATGCAGAATATTTACTTAACAAATCGATAGCGGAATATGCTAATGATAAAACTGTTATATTTATTTCCCACAGACTTTCCACTACCAGACACGCAGATAAAATTTATATGTTTGACGGCGGTGAAATTATTGAAAGCGGCACTCACGAAGAACTTATAAAAAAAGGTGGAAAATACGCTTATATGTTCAATTTGCAGGCAGAAAAATATAGAAAATAGCTTTAAAATTCAATTGACACAGTAGATTATAATTAGTATAATATTTTTATAAAAATGGCTAATTTCCCCTTTTAAGGAGTTACACATTATGAACAAAAATTTTCTTAAAAATCCACCAAGTAAATATCGTCCCGCGCCTTTTTGGTCCTGGAACGAAAAATTAGAGGTTCCCGAAACATTATTCCAAATCGATGAAATGGAAAAGGCGGGTATCGGCGGCTTTTTTATGCACGCCCGCGGCGGTCTGAAAACGGAATATCTTTCTGAGGAATGGATGGAATGTGTGGATGCCTGCGCGGATGAGGCGGAAAAGCTTGGCATGAATGCCTGGGCATACGACGAGAACGGATGGCCCAGCGGTTTTGCCGGAGGCAAGCTTCTGGAGGATGAAAACAACCGGGATATGCATATCGTACCGGAAAAAGGTGCTTTTGATCCGGCAGCTGACGTGTCTTATTTAATCACAGACAACGCTTTGCTGCGGCAGAATGATGGGCAGCAACCCGGCGAGTA
>JAZSOH010000014.1:0-3060 GCA_045536815.1 Acutalibacteraceae bacterium
GCCATTATAGTATAACCACTTTTTGTGTACCTCTATTTCCCCTCGGTTTCACCGCAAATAGTTAAAACTCCTTGATTTAAAACGTTTCTATTTGGAATGGGGTTCAAGAGGCCGCAGGTTCGACTCCTGTCACTCGGACCAAAAAATAAGACAGTCTTAGGACTGTCTTATTTTTATACAATCCGAAGGATTGGTATGTAATCTCGCGCAAGCGAGTATGTAATCCGTTTGCGTTGCAAACGGTATGGCATCAAAGCGTAAGCTTTGTATGTTTCTTCCTTCGGATTGATTACATACATCTCTTTAAGCTGATAACATGCCGCGACAAGTTGCGGATTACATACAATGCTACGCATTGATTTGTCAGGTTACTTATGAATACTCACACAAGTCGAGAGCCTCGACGCGCAATTCGCGTGCTGAGGTTCTTATTTTTTATAGTTTTAACCTCACGTTTTAGGTCAGTTATGAATACTCACACCAGTCGAGAGCCTCGACACGCAATTCGCGTGCTGAGGTTCTTATTTTTTATAGTTTTGGCCTCGCGTTTTAGGTTAGTTATGAATACTCACACCAAAAAAATAATCAACTATATGAGTCGTACTCTAAAGGACAGTACAACAAGACACGAAAACACCCTTAGTTTTTTAAAAAACTAAGGGTGTTTATAATATTCTCTTTCTTTGTTAGTCAAGTTGTGCTATAATACAACTAACCGATAAATAAGAATTTGACAAAGGAGTCATCGCATGTGTAATGTAATCGACAAAATATCAAACAGCACATTTCTTTACCTCCAGCCGTGGTTTTACAATAACGAATTGGCTTTGAGATGTGAACTGGGAATTGGCGAGGACAATTACATGGAGAACGCTTTCTCAAGAGCCATACAAATCGCAAATATCTTGTTTGGAAACAGGAAAATTGATGTAGCATTTTACCATCAATATTTTGATCGCCATGGTTCTGTACACGTTGCAGGTAATTATGCACTAAATATTGATAAGGAAGTTGAACTTAACAAAAAATCGCTTATTGCCATGGATGCGATTGACGATGAAATATCTGCTGTAAAAAGATGCATTTCATACAATGTCGATTTTATGACCCTAAAAAGCATTTTGAAAAGTCAAATAGAATGTCAAGTCAATCCGTTGGTAAGCTTTGTTTCTCTGGATAACCAGTGTATTTTTTCCGTTTACGATGACAGAGGCTGCGATATAGTGTTTTTTAGCAATGAGAAATATAAAGAGTTTTACTTGAAATTGGAGCAGTATTTCTTAGATTATGACCGAGAAAAAATGAAGGAAACATTTGAGTCAATATAACTTTTGCCAGTGAGATAAATTCTTATTTATCGAATAGGTGATATTTGTTTAGAAAAGGGTTTTAGGCTCCCCTAACAAGTGACATTTTGGCGCCTAAATGTCCTGCTTGTTATGGTATGAGACAAATATTAAACGGATGTGTAGAATTTCTGCACATCCGTTTTAATGTCTCAAAAAATATTTTAATAGTGATATTGTGAGACGGGTCTCACAGTGATGTTTTTGATAAATCAAAAGTTATATTAAAACCTTACGGTTTTAGTGATATTTTTTTCGCCAATAAACTGCCGAAGGCAATATAACTTGAACGAAGTTCAAATATAACTGCGAAGCAATACAACTCGCCGTAAGGCGAATAAAACTGGCGTTGTATCCTTACGGGTACAACGCCTAATGTTGGTTCATTTTTTATTTGATTTCTGAAAGAAATAAAGGCGAACCTGTAAGGCAGGGGCAGTCGAAGCGGGCAAAAACTATGCGAGATATTTTTCTTGACTAATTTAAATAAATGTTCCTACAAAAAGTTTTTAGCAGTAAAATTCTTGTCTAAAATTTCCAAAAAACATATTTTGTTGTATTATAACATATTTTCCTTGCATATTTTAACGTAAAAACAAATTTTAGTTGATTATTTGGGCAAAATGTTATTTTAATATAAACATATACTGTTTTTTGTGAGGTGAAAGTATGGATAACGATTTTATTCGCAATAGAATTACTCAACTAAGAATGTTAAAAGGTGTTTCTGAATATCGAATGAGTTATGATTTGGGCCATAGCCGCAGTTACATCTACAACATTTCTTCGGGCAAAAGCCTACCCCCTATGAATGAATTCCTTGCAATTTGTGATTATTTTGAAATTTCCCCCGCAAACTTTTTCAGCGAGCAAATAGGAAACCCCTCTATGCTTTCTGAATTTGAAAAAGGCTTTGCAAAGCTAAGTGATAGCGACGCAAAACTGGTTTTAGAGCTTATATCTAGACTTAATAAGTAAAAATATGGCAAGGCAAAAAAGCCCTGCTATATTTCGCTCACACCCCATAAGAAAGTATTTGTTTCTCAAGTTAAATTTCCTATATTTTTGCCAAAAGCCTCGAAAGGCGATAGCCTTTCTGCGTTTTGCGGCTTCAACACAGAAATTTAATCCTTTTACGAAACTGCGAAGCACCTTAAAACTAAAATTTCGGATTCAAGAAAAGACAAAACCGACCGATAGTGCCGTCGCATATCGGTCGGTTTTAACATATTTTTGAGACAGAAATTCACGTTTTTAAGGAAATACTTACTTATGGGCGGTGAGCGTTTTATTAAACTTTACTTTTTCTCTTGACATTTGCACACCTTTTAATTATAATAATATCCGTAATTTTAATATTTTACGGAGACGTATCGAAGTGGGGACGTTGCCGAGCGCTGCCAGTGGCAGATGAAGCGAGGTATAAGGAGCAGCCGCGGTCGAAATTTATAGGTGCTCCAAGCCGCAATAAATTTCGGGCACCGCAATGGGACATAACGGGGCTGACTCGAAACATAGTCGGGTGTGTCACGCGCCCATCTTTGAAACTCCGCTATTTATCGGCGTTTACGCTATGTGCATTTGCACTTTCAGAAATCTGCATCTCGCAGTTTTCTCGCAATTTAGGTTTTGGCTTTGCCTTTACAATTTTATATGGAGACGTATCGAAGTGGTCATAACGGGGCTGACTCGAAATCAGTTAGGGAGCAATCCC
>JAZSOH010000011.1:0-20700 GCA_045536815.1 Acutalibacteraceae bacterium
TTAGTGTGACAGGACTTGAACCTGTCATACCTTACAAAAGTTAAATTTCCGTTTGCCGTTGCCTTGTCGCTTGTAATCCGTTAGGATAACGGCGCTTCGCGGCTTAGGCGAAACAAAAATTTCTCTTTTTGTAAGGGCAAAGCGTTTCTACCGCCGAATTTTTCGTGCGGAGAAGCGCGAGTTTGCCGCAAGGCTGTCGCCTTGCAAAAACTAGCACAAAGCCGTACGGATAAAGGCGGCGTGCGAAACTACGACAGGGTTCGAATCCTGTCACACTAAGGAGAGTTTTTATGGAAAAAAGAGTTGCTATAATGGGAATTATTGTTGAAATGCCTGAATCTGTAGAGAAGCTAAATGCCGTTTTGCACGAGTATGCGGAGTTTATAATAGGCAGAATGGGCATTCCCTACCGCGAAAAAAATATTAACATTGTATCTATAGCCATA
Organism: Acutalibacteraceae bacterium; assembly: GCA_045536815.1. Lineage (GTDB taxonomy): Bacteria > Bacillota > Clostridia > Oscillospirales > Acutalibacteraceae > UMGS1279. The sequence goes on from JAZSOH010000011.1 coordinate 447, forward strand.
GATGCACCGCAAAACACGATTTCTTCTTTGTCGGGTAAAATTGGCAACATTGAGGGTATAAGCGTTAAAACCGCTTATTCGAAATAATATGAAAGAAAAAATTAACCTTTTAATTGATAAGCTTTACACTAAGCATTCTCTTAGCCTTTTGGAATATAAAGAGCTTATTGAAGGTTTTAGCGAGAAATCGCTTGATTACATAAAGCAAAAGGCGGTAGCTCGGCGTAAAGAGATTTATGGAAACGAAATATATATTCGCGGACTTATAGAGATAAGCAACTACTGTAAAAACAACTGTCTATACTGTGGTATAAGGCGAGATAATATAGGTTGTAGCCGCTATAGGCTAAATAAAGAGGATATTTTAAACTGCGCTAAGCTTGGCTTTGAACTTGGTTTTCGCACCTTTGTTTTACAAGGTGGAGAGGATATGTACTTTACCGATGAGGTTTGCATAGACATAATTTCTTCACTTAAAAAAGCGTATCCCGAGTGTGCAGTTACACTTTCTCTAGGCGAACGCTCGAAAGAAAGTTATCAGGCGCTTTTTAATGCAGGGGCAGACAGATACCTACTTAGACACGAAACTGCCGATAGTGAGCACTATAGTAAGCTTCACCCAAACGATTTGACCCTTGAAAATAGACTAAGATGCCTTAAAAATTTAAAGGAAATAGGCTTTCAAACAGGTATGGGCTTTATGGTAGGTTCACCTTACCAAACTTCAGAAACCTTAGCCAAAGATTTAAAGCTAATAGAAGAATTTTCACCCGATATGTGCGGTATAGGTCCATTTATTCCGCATAGTGAAACTCCTTTTAAAGAAAAAACTGCGGGTGATGTTAACCTTACTCTTTATCTACTATCCATTATACGACTTATTAAGCCTAACATTTTGCTCCCTGCAACCACCGCGCTTGGCACCCTTAGAGAAGATGGATGCGAACTTGGAATTTTATCGGGCGCAAATGTTATTATGCCAAACATTTCACCTAAAGATGTAAGGCATAAATACGAGCTTTATAGCGGAAAAATCGTAAGAGGTTTAGAAACTGCCGAAGGGCTGGAAAACTTAAAAAACAAGATGCAAAAAATCGGCTATAAAATTGTTGTAGCCAAAGGCGATATAAAAAAGTAAAGTGAGGCAACAAATATGGCAATTTATAATCCAAAATCAAGCAAAGCCGAAGAATTCATTAACGACGGCGAAATTTTAGAAACACTTAAATATGCAGAAGAAAATAAAAATAACATACCGCTTATTGATAGTATTTTAGAAAAAGCAAGGCCTAAAAAAACTGAGGACGGAATTCACTGTGAGGGACTAACTCATAGAGAAGCTTCGGTTTTACTTGCGTGTGAGATTCCCGAAAAAATTGAGCAAATGTTCAAACTTGCCGAGGAAATAAAACTTTCGTTTTACGGCAACCGAATTGTTATGTTTGCTCCCCTTTACCTTTCAAACTACTGTGTAAACGGTTGTCTATACTGCCCTTATCACTACAAAAACAAGCATATAGCACGTAAAAAACTAACACAAGAAGAGGTTAGAAAAGAGGTTATCGCTTTACAGGATATGGGACATAAGCGTCTTGCTATTGAGGCAGGTGAAGACCCCGTAAATAATCCCATTGAATATATTTTGGAATGTATTAAAACAATTTATAGCGTTAACCACAAAAACGGCGCCATAAGAAGAGTTAATGTTAATATAGCCGCCACAACGGTTGAAAACTATCGTAAGCTTAAAGAGGCGGGTATTGGCACATATATTCTTTTTCAAGAGACATATCACAAAGAAAGCTACGAAAAGCTTCATCCAACAGGTCCAAAACATAATTATAACTATCATACCGAGGCTATGGACCGCGCGATGGAGGGTGGAATAGATGATGTTGGGCTTGGCGTTTTATTTGGTCTTGAGCTTTACAAATATGAATTTGCGGGACTTTTAATGCATGCCGAACATCTTGAAGCAAGGTTTGGCGTTGGCCCCCACACAATAAGCGTTCCTAGGCTAAAAAAAGCCGACGATATTGACCCCGATGAGTTTGACAACGGCATTAGCGACGAAATATTTAAAAAGCTTATTGCTCTTATTCGCATAGCTGTTCCTTATACCGGTATGATTATATCTACAAGAGAAAGCGAAAAGGTTCGCGGCGAAGCTCTTGGAATTGGAATTTCGCAAATAAGCGGTGCTTCCCGCACCTCTGTTGGCGGTTATACCGAAAAAGAGCGTCCACACGATTCTGAACAGTTTGACGTTTCTGACCAACGCAGCTTAGACGAGGTTGTTAACTGGCTTATGAAGTTAGGGTATATCCCCTCTTTTTGCACCGCTTGTTACCGCGAGGGCAGAACGGGCGATAGATTTATGGCCCTTTGCAAAAATGGTCAAATTCAAAACTGCTGCCACCCAAATGCGCTTATGACCCTTAGCGAATTTTTGGTAGATTACGCATCAGAGGAAACCAAAAAAATTGGCTTTAAGCTTATAGAAAAAGAGCTTCTTAAGGTTCCTAAAGAAAAGGTTCGAGCCATCGCTGAGCAAAACATTTGCGACATTAAAAACTCTAATAGAAGAGATTTTAGATTTTAGGAGATACGAAATGGGACTTAATACTACTCCCTCTGGTGAAAGGGTTCATATAGCTTTTTTCGGCCTCAGAAATGCAGGTAAATCAAGCCTTGTGAATAAGGTGACTAATCAAAATATTTCTCTTGTTTCTAACACTCTCGGCACTACGACCGACCCTGTTATGAAGGCTATGGAGATTTTGCCCATTGGTCCCACCCTTATAATCGACACCCCCGGCATTGATGATACAGGCGAACTGGGTACAATGCGAGTTAACCGCGCAAAAGAAATTTTAAACAAAACCGATATAGCCGTTTTGGTTACCGACTGCAATAAAGAAATTTCCGATGAAGAAGTAAAGCTTATAAACCTTTTCAAAGAAAAAGAAATAAAATATATAGTTGCAAAAAACAAATGCGACCTTATGGAAAACAAAGGTAAAAACAGCGATTTTGAGGTTTTTGTTAGTGCTAAAACAGGTTTTGGCGTAGAAGACTTAAAAAATATATTAGTCAAAATTGCAGGCACTGCAAAAGAAAAAAAGCCGCTTGTCTCAGACCTTATTAAAAAAGGTGATTTAGTTTTACTTGTTACCCCTATTGACGAGTCGGCACCAAGGGGCAGAATTATTTTACCGCAACAACAAACAATTCGAGATATACTTGATTTCGGTGCCATCGCTATTGTAACAAAAGAAACCGAGCTTACCGAAACGCTAAATTCCCTTGCAAAAAAACCGTCGCTTGTTATAACCGATTCACAGGTTTTCAAAACGGTTGATTCGATTCTTCCAAAAGATATCCCTCTCACTTCTTTTTCAATTCTTTTTGCAAGATACAAAGGAAATCTTGAAACTGCAGTAAAAGGCGCCGCTGCTCTAGACACGCTCAGTGACGGCGACACTGTATTAATTTCAGAAGGGTGTACACATCACCGCCAGTGCGGTGATATTGGAACTGTAAAGCTGCCAAACTGGATTAAAAAGTATACGGGAAAAAGCCTTAATTTTGAATTTAGTTCGGGTACAGAGTTTCCAAAAGACCTTTCCAAGTATGCGCTTATAATTCACTGTGGCGGTTGTATGTTAAACGAAAAGGAAATGAAATCGCGCCTTTCTATCGCTAAAGACTTTGAGGTGCCAATAACAAACTACGGCATTACCATTGCGCACGTAAACGGCATTTTAAAACGCTCCACCGAAGTTTTTTCTGAGATAAAAAATATTTTAAAATAAAAAATGGTTGATACCAAAAGGTATCAACCATTTTAATTTTTTGTGTTTTAAATTATTCAGCAGCCTCTTCAGTAGCAACTTCTTCAGTAGCTTCCGTTGCAGGAGCAACTGTTTCCTCAGTTACTTCTTCAGCAACCTCTTCTTCGGGCAAAAGTGCACGAATAGAAAGGCTTACACGCTTTGTTTCGGTATCGATTGCAATAATCTTTGCCTCAACCTCTTCACCGATTTTAAGCTCGTCCTGAGGCTTTGTAATGCGACGATTAGCAATTTGTGAAATATGAATAAGACCATCAACACCGGGAATCACTCTAGCAAATGCACCGTATGTAGTCATATTAACAACCTTAGCTTTAACGGTATCACCCTCTGCAAAGTCGCGAGTGAAGATTGTCCAAGGATTCTCATCGGGATTTTTATAACCAAGAGAAATCTTTTTCTTTTCGGTATCAATATCCTTAACATATACGTTAATAGTATCGCCAACGCTAACAACCTCAGCAGGGTTTTTAATACGTTGCCAAGAAAGTTCGGAAACGTGAACCATACCATCAACGCCACCAAGGTCAACAAATGCACCATAGCCTGTAAGAGATTTAACAACACCTGTAAATCTATCACCTACTGCAACGTTCTCCCAGAATTTTGCTTGTTTTTCTTTTCTCTCATCACGAAGAACTGAGCGAACAGAACCAATAATTCTACGACGACGGCCGATTTCAAGAATTCTAAAGGAAACAGTTGTACCCTTTAAAGCCTCAATATCATCTGCCCTACTTGCAGTTGCCTGAGAAGCGGGAACAAAAACGTTAAAGCCGAGAGTATTAACAATCATACCGCCCTTAATAATTTCTGTAACCTTACCTTCTAAAACGGTACCATTTTCACTAGCCTCTACGATTTTATCCCAGTTAGCGATATTATCGTAACGGCGTTTGGAAAGCATAATTGTACCTTCCTGATCATTAGTTTTCATAACGATTAAGTCAAGCTCGTCACCAACCTTAACAACCTCGTTAAGACGAATGGAGTTATCATAAGAAAACTCATTTGCGGGAACATAGCCTGTCTGCTTACGGCCAATATCCACTTGGATTTCTGTCGGGCTTACCGCAAGAACTACACCGTGTACTTTCTGATCTGTATTTAAACTGCTAAGCGAAAGTTCAAGTGCCTCCTCAAAGGACATATCGTCCGAAATTTCTGCACCGATATATTGCTCATCAGTGGTTTTAATTGTCTCTGTCATAACCAAAATGACCTCCTTTATAATACCTGCGGGAGTTGATGCGCCCGCCACAACACCGACATTTTCTGCACCAATGAGCCAGTTTTTATCAATCTCATTCGCCGTTTCTATGAGATAGGTTTTTTTACAATTCTCACTGCAAATTAAGTAAAGCTTATTAGTATTTGAACTATGTCTACCGCCGACAACAATCATAACATCAGATTTAGCAGAAAGCTCTTTTGCCTCTTGTTGACGACAGGATGTCGCACTACATATTGTATCAAAAATTTTAGCATTTGTACATACTTTTTTTAAAATTTTTTCAGTTTTTTTCCAAGTTTCTTTATTAAATGTTGTTTGAGAAACAACGGTAACCGATTTTTGAGTTATTTCGGGGTGATTTTGCAAAATCTCATTCAAAGAAGTCTCGTTTTCATAGACGAAAGATTCGCCCACAACGTGCCCTCTTATACCTATAACCTCGTGATGCTTTTCGTCCCCTGCAATTAAAATTATATCGCCATTTGATGAATTTTCATAAACTATTTTATGAATTTTCGAAACGAATGGGCAGGTTGCATCCTCAACCCGCTTGGCATATTTCGCACAGTTATCTAAAACATCCTTCGGAACGCCATGTGAACGAATAACCAAAACCTCGTCACTATTTGCCATTTCGGGAGAATCAATAGCCCTTGCTCCCCTTTTGCTTAGAGCGTCAACAAGCTGAGGATTATGAATTATAGGACCTAATGTGCAAACCCTTTCACCCTCGTCCAACAGTTTTTCTACAAGAGAAACTGCACGGTTAACGCCGAAACAAAACCCGGCCGTTTTTGCAAGAGTTATCATTAGTTTTCCATCTCCCAAAGTTTAGTTATATTATTCATAAGCCTTTCGGTTATTTCTCTAAGATTTGTTCTAAGAGATTTTTCTTCACTTGCATCTTCATATTTTATGGGCTCACCAATATTTATATAGGTTTTACAAAAAAGTTTTGCTTTTTTAGTACTATATCTTATCGATACAGGAAGAAGCGGTGCCTTAGTATTTATTGAAACCATAGCCGCACCTGTTTTACCTTTTCCTATTTGCCCATCTTTAGTTCGAGTGCCCTCAGGAAAAATTCCGAAAACGCCACCTTTATTTAGTATATCACAAGCCTTATCTATTGCGCCTGTATCACCCTTACCCCTTTTAACAGCAAACCCGCCGAGAGCTTTTAATAAAAACGCGAAAATTGGGTTTTTAAAAAGTTCTTCTTTGCCCATATACCTTATCTGGCACTTAAAAGGAATAAGCAATACAAATACATCGAGCATGGATACATGGTTAGGACAGATTATATATCCGCCGCCATTTGGAATATTTTCTTTACCTTTAACCTTTGGCCTAAAAAGAAAAAGCACAAAGGGATAAAGAATTACCCTTACTATACGGTAAAACACTAATTTGCACCTTCTAAAACGTTTTTAACAGTTTGCTTTAAAGCTTCTAAAGACTCTTCAAAGCTTAGCTTCGTTGTATCAACAATAACTGAGGTTTCTGACGGCTTTAAGGGGGCAATAGGCCTGTTTGTATCGTTATAATCCCTTTTAATTACATCTGCCGTAACCTCTTCTAAGGTAACCTTTTCTCCCTTTAAAATTAGCTCATCATATCTTCTTTTTGACCTTGCCTCTACAGAAGCAGTAAGAAAAATTTTAACCTCAGCATTAGGCAAAACAACCGTTGCAATATCTCTTCCGTCCATAACAACCGAATTTTCTTTTGCAAGGCTACGCTGCATTTCAAGTAAATATGCGCGTACCACCGGCAAAGCGGAAGATTTTGAAGCCATCATTGAAACCTCGGGAGTACGAATAAAATCGTTAACGTTTTCCCCGTCAAGCTTAACTACCTGAACTCCATCCTCATAAGAAATATCAACCTTGGTTGTTTTTAAGATTTCACCAACCGCATTTTCGTCTAAAGTATCGCAGTTGAGGCCGTTTTTAAGAAGCTTAAGTCCCACCGCCCTATACATAGCGCCGGTATCTACATAGATATAACCCAAGCTTGCGGCAAGCCTTCTTGAAAGGGTACTTTTTCCTGCACCTGCAGGGCCATCAATAGCAACAGCAATCATTTTAACACATTCCTTTTATACATTTAATCCGGCAAGATAACCGGTTGAAAACGCAATTTGAAGATTAAACCCGCCCGTAAAGGCATCGGCATCAATTATTTCACCCGCAAAAAAAAGACCTGAAACCAGTTTCGATTTCATTGTTTTAGGGTCAATTTCCTTAACCGAAACGCCGCCCTTTGTAATTACGGCTTCTTCAAACGGGCGGAGTCCCGTAATTGTAAGCGGCATATTTTTAATGGTATTTATAAGACTAAACCTTTGCTCTTTAGTAAGTGAATTAACCTTTGTGTGCGGATTTATCCCCGCAAGAGAAATTATAACAGAAATAAGTTTTGAAGGCAATAGTTTGCCAAGAGAATGAATAATATCTTTGTTTTTAAACTCCTCAAAATCCCTGAGAATTCTTTTATCAAGTTGTTCTATAGATAAAGCGGGTTTAAGGTCAATATAGGCTTTATGCTCTCCCTTTTCTATCCCCTCTAAAGAGGAAGCAGTTAGAACCAGCGGCCCCGAAATTCCAAAATGTGTAAAAAGCATTTCACCTTGTTTTGAAAATATTTGCTTTCCTTCTCTTTCAATTCTAAGTGAAACATTTTTAAGGCTAAGGCCTGTGAGAATTTCGCAAAAGCCTTCGTGTATATTCATTGGAACAAGTGCTGGTCTAAGCTTTGTTACGGTATGCCCAAGCTCTTTAGCAAACAAAAAACCGTCCCCGCTTGAGCCTGTGGTGGGGTACGAAAGACCACCTGTTGCCAAAATCACCGCATCTGCACTGTGTGTAACTCCATCTACAGTAACAACGCCCGTAATATTACCATTTTCGGTCAAAATCTTTTTTGCGGCAGTGTGGCAAAACTTAACACCTAGTTTTTTCGCTGTGTTATGAAGCGCATCTACAATATCTACCGCCTTATCAGAAACAGGGAAAACTCTATCTCCTCTTTCAATCTTAAGGGGCACACCTGCATTTTCAAAAAAGGCATATGTATCAAATGCAGAAAATGCAGAAAATGCAGAATATAAAAACTTACCATTACGGCTAACGTTTGTAACAAGGCCTTCTAGGTCGGTATAATTTGTAAGGTTGCATCTACCTTTACCCGTAATCATAACCTTGCGCAGTGGTCTTGGCATTTTTTCAATAATTAAAACATTTATATCCCTTTTAGCTGCGGTAATTGCCGCCATAAGTCCCGAAGCGCCACCGCCCACAACAATTAAAAATTTGCTCATAAAATACTCCAGATTTATTTTTTAAGTATTTTTTCAACAGCTTTATGAAAGCGAATAATATATAAAATTGCCATCTTTGAAAGGCAAAAATCGAAAACAAAAAACACAATATTAACAAGCGCTAAAAAAATGGGTGCGCCATATTTACCAAGCTCTCCCAAATCATCATAGCTTATTCCAAAAACAAAAGAAGCCGCAAGGTATATTAAAAAAACCGAAAAATTAAAACTTAAAAATTTAAAAATAAATTCAAAAAACCTATTGTTTATTTTTTCAAGAACAGCTTTAAGCACAGGGTAAAATCCCGCAAATAAAACGTAGATTAGTTTCGACTCGCCTTCGGCGAAAAGCATTATTGGAATAACCGAAGCCAAATATGTTGAAATGGCGGCCGTTTTACCATACTCAATAAGTACAACCATTACTGCTAAAGAGGCTGTAAGCGGTACCGCATATGTTACATAAGGGAACCAAGCCACCATCATTAAAACGGTAGCCAGTCCCGCCATTATTCCGCAAAAACTAATTTGTTTATTCTTCAAAATATATCACCTAACAACACCTAATAAGGTCGCCGCCCATACATTCGCAACAACAGTCGGCGCACCAAAGCGTTTCGCAAACAGTACAAGCGTCAACATTTCTTCCGCCCATATTTGAATAAGAACTATATGGATTTTGCGCAAAACCGCCTCTACCCTTTTGCACCCTATTAAATGCCTCACGATATTCAGGGTTAGAAGGGTCCATTCTTGTTGCGGTTGCAAAGCTTGTATATGCGCTTTCAAACCAACCGCGCCTATAAAGTACCGTACCGTTTAAAAAATACCACTCGGCGTCCCTTTTTTCAGGTAATACACCATCTAAAATTTCTTGCGCCTGTTCGATTTTACCCTGTTCAATAAGGTTTCTTACGTCAGAAAAATTACTGTTTGGATTATAATATCCGCCGCCCGAACGTGCACCACCGTGATGACGCCTCGAATTCATAATTTTGTCATAAGCCTCGTTAATTTCCTGCATTTTCTCTTTCGCAAGGTCGGAAAGAGGATTGTCTGCATATGAATCGGGGTGATACTTTTTGGCGAGTTCGCGATAAGCATTTTTAACCTCTTCATCTGTAGCATTTTTGCTGATACCTAAAACTGCATATGGGTCTTTCATTTTTATCTTTTCTCCTTTTCGAGAACTTCTTTTTGAGTGTTTTCAAGTCCTAAATAAATTACATTTCCTAAAATATTTTTAAACCTTAAAATGTCAATAAGCTCGAAGGCCGCCGCCATTTCGGTCACATTGAGCATAAGACTACCTGAAAGATTTGCCTTTAAAACTCGGTCAATATCTTGCTCGTTTTGTACCATCTCTTTAAGCGGATTAAACCTTCTTTTTCTAATATCCTCTTTTAAATCGGCAGCCGCATCTAAAGTGTAAATCCATCTTCCAAGGCAATACCCCATTCTTTCGAGTGCCCTTTTGTTTTCATCTGCCGCGCATAGAGAAAAAAGCTTTGAGAGCATTTTTGCCGTAGGCTCGGCGGCTATATCTATATTATTTGTATTTTCTTTCTCTACCCTTTGTTGTTCACTAGAGTAGCTTTCAAAAATATCATAAAGCTCGGGGAAATCTCTATACGCCTTTTTGAAGCCTTTTTTTGAAAGAAACCTTAAAAACCTTGCCACAGTGCTTTTGAGAAAGCCCTCGTCTGAAACATTATCGCAAAGCTTAAAATAAAGCATCATTTGCGCCGCCGCTAAAGGCATTTTAGGGAGCTTGCCACCGATATAGTTACAAGCTTTGGTCGGATTATAAATACATTTTCCTTTTTTTGTGCTTATACAGTCATCTCGAAGCGACAAATACAGCATCATTAAAAAAGTGAAATCGTAGCTTAGAGAAAACCTTGTTACAAGGCCATATTCTTTACCTATTTGTTTACAAATAGTACAGTAAACGGCTTTATACATTTCGTACTCTTTAACTCTAAGCTCAGGCTTATAAACCCTAACATAGCCGAACAAGGAAATCCCCCCTTTTTTAAGATTTTACTTTTTAATTATACATAAAATAATATAAAAGTGCTTTAACAATGTGTTAATTATCCAAAATTTTCTTAAGAAATCTTCCGGTATGAGAGGCCTTGCAATTTGCAACCTCTTCAGGAGTTCCCGCAAAAACAACCTTGCCGCCCATATCTCCACCCTCGGGGCCTAAATCAATAATATAGTCGGCAGTTTTAATTACATCAAGATTATGCTCAATTACCAAAACTGTATTGCCTCCCTCAACAAGCTGATTTAATACCTCTAAAAGCTTGTGAACATCGGCGGTATGAAGTCCTGTTGTCGGCTCATCTAAAATATAAATGGTTTTACCTGTAGCGCGTTTAGAAAGCTCGGTTGCAAGCTTAACCCTTTGTGCCTCGCCACCCGAAAGGGTTGTTGCAGGTTGACCTATTTTTACATATCCAAGCCCTACGTCGCAAAGCGTTTTCAGTTTACGGTGAATTTTGGGATGAGAAGCAAAGAAGTTCATACCCTCTAAAACCGTCATCTCTAAAACATCGTAAATATTTTTATCTTTATATTTAACCTCTAGTGTTTCGCGGTTGTATCTTGTTCCGCCACACACCTCGCAAGGCACATAAACATCAGGCAAAAAGTGCATTTCTATCTTTAAAATGCCATCGCCCTGACAGGCTTCACACCTACCGCCCTTAACGTTAAAGGAAAATCTACCCGCATTATAACCCCTTGCTTTAGCATCCTTTGTTGAGGCATAAAGTTCTCTTATATCATTAAAAACGCCTGTATAGGTTGCGGGGTTAGAGCGCGGTGTTCTTCCAATGGGCGACTGGTTTATATCAACCACCTTATCTAAAAGGTCTATTCCCTCAAAGCGTTTATGCTTACCTGCAAAGCGCCTTGCACCATTAAGCTCGGCGGCAAGTTTTTTATAAATAATTGAATTCACAAGCGACGATTTTCCCGAGCCCGAAACTCCTGTAACCGCCGTAAAGGTCCCAAGCGGAATTGAAACATCTATATTATCAAGATTGTTTTCACTGGCGCCAAACACCTTTAAATACCCTTTTTCCGCCTTGCGACGACTCTTTGGAACGGGTATTTTTCTTCTGCCGGAAAGGTAATCGCCCGTAATAGACTCTTTACATTCCATAATATCCTCAGGGGTGCCACTGCAAACAATGTTACCGCCGTGAACTCCGGCACCGGGGCCGATATCTACCAAAAAGTCTGCGGCGCGCATTGTATCCTCATCGTGCTCAACAACAATAACCGTATTGCCCAAATCGCGAAGATGTGTAAGTGTACCTAAAAGCTTTTCATTATCCCTTTGATGAAGACCGATACTCGGCTCATCAAGAATATATAAAACCCCCATAAGAGAGGAACCAATTTGGGTTGCAAGACGAATTCTTTGGCTTTCACCACCCGAAAGCGTACCCGCCGAGCGTGAAAGAGTAAGATAAGAAAGGCCAACACTTTTAAGAAAATCAAGCCTACTGCAAATCTCTTTACAAACAGCATCGGCAATTATTTTTTCCTTCTCGGTAAAGTTTATATTTTGAATAAAATTCAAAGCTTTTTCAACCGAAAGTGAACAAACCTCGTGAATATTTTTACCACCCACAGTAACCGCTAACGCCTCGGCACGTAGTCTTTTTCCCTTACAGCTTGGGCACTCACATTCGCCCATAAGGGTTTCAATTTCAGCTCTGGCAAAGGTGCTTGAGGTTTCTTTATATCTGCGTTCAAGATTATTTATAACGCCCTCAAAAACAGAGCTATACTCCTTACTTACGAATGCATTATCTCTTACTAGCTTAATCTTAGTGTTCCCCGTACCATACAAAAGGGCATTATAAGCCTCTTTGGGTAAATTTTTAATAGGCTCATTCACATCAAACCCGAAATGATTTGCAAGGCCCTTATAATACATAACGGCTATTGTTTCTCCCTCGCCGCCGTTAAATGGGGTTACTCCCCAACCAAAGCCCTTTATTGCACCTTCCATAAGGGACTTTTCTTTATTCGGAATAACTAAATCCGGGTCCACCTTCATAAACATTCCAAGACCCGTACAGTCGGGACAGGCACCGAAAGGATTATTGAAGGAAAAAAGCCTTGGAGAAAGCTCCGGCATACTTACATTATGGTCAGGGCAGGCATAATTTTGCGAAAAAATAAGCTCATTTCCGCCTATAACGTCAACCAAAATTATTCCGCCCGAAAGCTTTGATGCAGTTTCAATACTATCGGCAAGGCGACCCTTAATATCATCTTTTACAACAAGGCGGTCAACCACCACTTCAATATTGTGCTTTATATTTTTCTCAAGCTTTATCTCTTCAGAAAGGTAGTAAATATTCCCATCAATTCTAACCCTTACAAAGCCGGATTTTCGTACCTTTTCAAGTTCTTTTTGAAATTCGCCCTTTTTGCCTCTTGCAATGGGCGACATAACCTGTATTTTTGCTCCCTCATCTAAGCTTAAAACCTTATCGACAATTTGGTCAACCGACTGACGTGAAATTTCTTTACCACAAACGGGACAGTGCGGAATTCCCACTCTGGCATATAAAAGCCTTAAATAGTCATATATCTCGGTTACTGTGCCAACGGTTGAGCGAGGGTTTTTAGAGGTAGTTTTTTGGTCGATGGAAATCGCAGGAGAAAGCCCGTCAATACTATCTACATCAGGCTTGTCCATTTGTCCCAAAAACATTCGCGCATAGGAAGAAAGGGATTCAACGTATCTACGCTGTCCCTCTGAATATATTGTATCAAAAGCAAGAGAAGACTTGCCTGAGCCCGAAAGCCCCGTAAAAACAACAAGCTTATCTCTTGGAATATCGATATCTATATTTTTTAAATTGTGCTCTCTTGCTCCGCGAACGGATATTTTTTCTAGCGGCACGTAAAATTCCTCCGTTTTATATAGCGCTAAAATTAAACCCTTTTTAGCTCCTCAATTTTATCTCTAAGTTCTGCAGCATACTCAAACTCAAGCATTTTTGCAGCCTGCTTCATTTCATTTGTCATACGCTTAATAAGCTCTTCGCGTTCTGCTTTAGTAAGACGTTTTTTCGAGTCAAACTTATCCGGTTTTCTTCCGCCCATTTCTATAATATCGCGAACGCCTTTTTTAATGGTGGTTGGCACAATGCCATTTTTCTCATTATATTTTTTTTGAATCTCACGGCGACGGTAGGTTTCTTTTATCGCCCTTTCCATTGAGCCTGTAACGCTATCGGCATACATTATAACAATGCCATCGGCATTTCTGGCCGCTCTTCCAACCGTTTGAATAAGCGATGTTTCGCTTCTAAGGAAGCCTTCCTTATCGGCATCTAAAATAGCAACAAGTGAAACTTCGGGTAGGTCAAGACCCTCTCGAAGCAGGTTGATACCTACCAAAACGTCAAAAGTTCCAAGCCTTAAATCACGTATAATCTCCATACGCTCCATGGTGTCAACGTCATGGTGCATATACCTTACTTTTATGTCAAGATTTTCAAGATAATCGGTCAAATCCTCGGCCATTTTTTTGGTAAGGGTTGTAACAAGTACCCTTTCACCCTTAGCCGAGCGCATATTTATTTCTGAAACCAAGTCGTCAATCTGCCCCTCGGTTGGCTTTACTATAATCTCGGGGTCCAAAAGTCCCGTAGGTCTTATAACCTGTTCAACCGTTTGAGAAGAATGTTCTTTTTCAAAATCGCCAGGGGTAGCCGAAACATAAACTGCTTGATTTATTTTTCCATAAAACTCGCCAAAATTAAGGGGTCTATTATCAAAGGCAGATGGAAGCCTAAAGCCGTAATCGACTAGATTTTCTTTTCGTCCCCTATCGCCGCCGAACATTCCTCTAACCTGCGGCAGCATTACGTGTGATTCGTCAACCAGTAGCAAGAAATCTTTTGGAAAATAATCTAATAACGTGAAAGGAACGCTTCCCGCGGGGCGACGAGATAAAACTCTCGAATAGTTTTCAATGCCCTTACAGGTACCAATCTCTTTTAGCATTTCCATATCATACTCTGTTCGTTGACGTATGCGCTGTGCCTCAATTAGTTTGCCCTGCTCGTTAAAAAACTTAACCCTTTCTTCCATTTCATTTTTTATATCAGTGATGGCTTCATCCATTTTATCGGGTGCCACAATATAATGGGTAGCAGGATAAATTGCAATATGAACAAGCTCTTCCTTAACCTCACCGGTAAGCACATTTATGCTTGTAATTCTATCAATTTCATCGCCAAAAAACTCAACCCTTATGGCCTTTTCACCCGAATAGGCGGGGAAAATTTCAACAGTATCTCCCCTAACTCTAAACTTGTTGCGAACAAAGTTAAGGTCATTTCTCTCATACTGCAAATCAACAAGCTTTCTAATAAGCTCGTCGCGTTCTTTCTCCATACCCACCCTAAGCGAAATAATCATATTTCGGTAGTCAATAGGGTTACCAAGTGAATAAATAGCCGAAACACTCGCAACAATTATAACATCGTTTCTTTCACTTAAAGCGCAGGTTGCCGAATGGCGAAGCTTATCTATTTCGTCGTTTATTGCAGAGTCTTTTTCAATATAAGTGTCGGTGCCGGGAATATATGCCTCTGGTTGATAGTAATCGTAATAGGAAACAAAATATTCAACCGCATTCTCCGGAAAGAATTCGCGGAACTCAGAGCAAAGCTGTGCGGCAAGGGTTTTATTGTGAGCAAGAACGAGGGTCGGCTTGCTCACATTCGCAATAATATTCGCCATTGTAAAGGTTTTACCACTACCCGTAACACCAAGTAGGGTTTGCTCTTTATCACCGCGCAAAATACCATCGGTGAGCTTTTTTATAGCTTCGGGCTGGTCACCTGTGGGCTTATACTCACTGTGCAAAATAAACTTGTCCGGCACGTTCTCACTCCTCTCTTTTTTGATTATTTTCTGCCATTTTCTTGTCTTAAATTCACTCGAAATTTCCTTAAAAACTTGGCGAATAGTAAATTGCACGAATTTAGGTCACAAATTTGTAGTCGTATTCAGTACAAAATATTCAGCCGAGTATTCAGCATCAAAAAATCTCATAATATTTTTTACCCTTATATTTCTCTACTAACGCCTCAAATTTTAACTCGTAATTTTTAATTCGTTGTTCATTCCCCTCAATTTTGAGTGACGGTTTTCTTTTACCGACAATAATCGTTGCAGGGACCAACCTCAAATCTTCATTACTTTTGTGAAGTTCGCAATCGTGTTTTGCTTTCAAAGCAAAACCTTTCAAGTGTGGGAAATTAGCAACAATCCAAGCCACCTGTTCGGTTGTCAAAAGATTTAATGCAAAATCAAACTCTTTTAATTCCAACATATCAGACAAAAATGAAAAATCATTGTCGGTAATCTTTTTACCCGAAAAAGACAAATACTCAATTTTTGTATTTGCAAGAGGCATAAAACTTTCAATTTCTGCAGTATCCCAAATTGCATTGCCGATTTCAAAATGCTTTAAGTTTGGTGCAGTTTCAATGCCAACAATGGATTTGAGCTTCGAAAAATCTTCTATGCAAAGCCCCACTAATGAAGTATTATTAGACATATCCCAAAGTTGTGTTACCTTTTGATTAGCAAAAAAGTAAAGATATTCTAATTGTGGAAGTGTGCCTAAAATAGACAAATCCTCAATTTGCTTATTCTTAAAAAATCGAATTGCTTTTAGTTGTTTACCATAGTTAAGTATAAAATATTCAAAAGTTTCTTGATTAAGCCCGGAAATAGTAACGGTGTCAATATCGGGATAATTCTTAAGTACGTCTATATCTGAAACTTTAATTTTCCCGCCGCTAATGTCGGCTTTTTCTTCACGAAGATACAACCCTGTATGTGTTTCCGTTTTCTTATCGTAGTCAAAACTGCCATCAGCAAAAGATTTAAAAGAAAATTTCAAAATGGTTTCACCTCTGAAAAGTAATCATTTTCTAATTACACGAATTTAGGTCACAAATTTATTTGGTTTATATAGTGTTATTACGTGTTATTCTGTGTTAAAAAGCCTTTAAAAACGGTGTTTTGTATCGGTTTTTAAGCCAAATCTTGTATTATGAAACAAAATATTCCACCGCGTTTTCGGGGAAGAATTCGCGGAACTCAGAGCAAAGCTGTGCGGCAAGGGTTTTATTGTGAGCGAGAACGAGGGTCGGCTTGTTCACATTCGCAATAATATTCGCCATTGTAAAGGTTTTACCACTACCCGTAACACCAAGTAGGGTTTGCTCTTTATCACCGCGCAAAATACCATCGGTGAGCTTTTTTATAGCTTCGGGCTGGTCACCCGTAGGTTTATACTCAGAAACTAGTTTAAACTTTTCCACTTTGCTCACCTCACAAAAGTTCTTTTGAAACTATTATACCACAAAAATCATTATAAGTAAAGAAAACGCTCTGAATCTACGATATGCAAATTCAGAGCTATATTTTATCTTATTTCATTTTCAAAAATATTATACAAATCATCCATTACTCCGTTTGCCGCTTTTATTGTCGCAATCATTAGTAAATCGGGGTTGATGTTTGAAAAGTTAAAATTATATCCGTTATATTTTATAAGTTTTGAAATGAAAATTCTTTGTGTTCTACCGTTGCCCTCTCTGAATGGGTGAAGAAAGTTTGTCGTTTGATAGAAATCAACAATTTCTTCTACAAACTTTTCTCTCGAAATCCCTTTGAAATAGTTTTCTTTTTCAAGACGACCGAAACACGCTTTACACAAAGCTTCAAGTTCTTTTACGGAGCAAAAATTTGTACCCTTTTTAGAAATATCGACTTTACGGAGCTCACCTGCCCAATAATATAAATCCTCGAACAAAAAACGGTGAATGCTTTTATAACATTCAAAATCAAAAG
Source organism: Acutalibacteraceae bacterium (assembly GCA_045536815.1). Classification (GTDB taxonomy): domain Bacteria; phylum Bacillota; class Clostridia; order Oscillospirales; family Acutalibacteraceae; genus UMGS1279. The sequence goes on from JAZSOH010000011.1 coordinate 17,769, forward strand.
GCGGTTTAGGCGCTTCGCTTTCTAAAATGGCGGCTTTGGCAAATGTGATTTCCGCTTCAATTTCGGACAACTTTTTATCATCCTTAATATCGAATTTGTTTATCAAACAAGTTGTATCGGGGTAACAACTATCACGGCTCGCTTCAATACGATATCCCATTACACAGTTACACCCGCTTTTTGTTTAACAAGGTCGATATACTCAGCCATTGTGATTTCTTGAGACAAGAGTTTTTTGCAAAGCGATTTTGTTTGTTCCGAAACAAAAAGCCCCTCCATATTAAGTGAAGCCTCTGCATTGCTGAGTGCAATTTTAATTTCTTTTTGGCTCATAAAATCACTTCCTTTTTTATAATTATATCATAAATTTTTAGTTTTACAATTATAACTATTTAATTATACAAAAATATTATACCACAAAACTTAAAATAAGTAAACAAAAAGCAGGGGCATTTTTACACAATTTTCAAAACAACAATTTTGTATTTTAGCAAAACCTTCGTGCTATACTTTTTTAGCTCGACAAAAGCTTGTTTAGCTACATACCTCACGTTTTATCAAGCTGTCGCGAAAGCGACTATTTAACATGGCGGTAGCCACATTTAACTGCCAACTTGTTGGCTATTTAGCGTTGAGAAGCAACATTTAACTAAAAAAGGGAAGTCTCTCGACTTCCCTTTTTTATTATTTTGTTTTCTTGTAACTAATAGTCGACCAACCCGAATAGTAGGTTGTTTTACCCACCTTTTTGTAGGTGCGAACTCGAACAAACTGGGTTGTTTTACTTTTTAGTCCTGTTAGAGTTACACTGCCTGTAGTATTTTTTGTTATCCACTTGGTTTTTGCGCCTTTAAAGTTTTTATTGGTTGCATACTGTATCTGGTAGCCTGTTGCCTGTGCGGCTGTTTTACGAGATACATACACCTTCATTGTAGTTTTTGTCGGTGTAAGCTTTATTACACTTGTTTTTGGCGGGATAATATTAAAGGTTAAGGTCTTTGTGCCGATATATTTACCCTTCATCTTTATAGTAACCTTATAGGTGCCTACATTCTTTCTGCCGCTTGCATAGGTTACTGTATAGTCGGTATTTTTCTTAAGGGTTTTTCCTGCACTGTCTTTTACAGTTACACTCGGTGTTTTTACCTTGCCGTCGTAGGTGTAGGCTGCAATAGATAGTCTAAAGCTTGTTGCCTTTCTTATAACATTCGCCGTGCTTGTTATATATCCACAAGTGCTACACTTATATCTATATGCTCCGTTTGCAGATAGAGTTGCTTTTCTTGTTACATAAAGCTTATAGGTATGTGCCTTTACTGTACGTTTAGCGCCACAACGGTTACAGTTCTTATCACAAGCGTGAGAATAGGTATGACCTAAAGCTTTACCACTTGTTTTTTTACATACTGTACAGGTCTTTGCCGTCGTACAAGTAGCAGCTTTCCATTTATGGTCTGAGGCGTCACATAGGTATTTAACAGTAATATTTAAATAACAATCATATTTAACATACGAACTATCAATTACTATATCATAACCCTTGGATTTAATATACTTTTGAACAGGCGAATCTTCCTGCATAAAGTTTTTAGCAAGTAATGCATTATCTACACTCGCATCTTCGCCAATGTATAGAGGCAACCACTTTTCCCTATACTTAACAACCCTATCTATAATAGACTTATAATTTGAGGGCAGTTTGTGATTCTCAAAATCAATACATAGCGTTTTATATGCCTTTTTAGAAGCGCTACAAGTTGGGTAAACCAGACCTGTATTGTATATTACATGTGTTTCGGATAGCTCATTTGTGGTAACATTAAAGTATCTATCAAGCGCACCATATTTTTTATCGTCGTCCCAGGTAACATCGACCATATACCATTCGCCATCAATATTAACCTCGTTCCACATATGGTCTTCACCGGAATAACCACTTACTGTCATGGCATTAATACCAACTAAATGGCAAAGGAACATAAAGGCTTTTGAATAGCCCTCGCAAACTGAAATTCCTTCAACAATTGCGCCATAAAGGTCCCATTGGTGATGAATATCATAATAACCTTTTTTTGCTTTTTCGGCCGCGGCATAGTCGTAAACAACGTTATCTGCTAAATAATCGTGAATTAATTTTTCTTTAATAATGTTAGGTGCGCTAACCGGTATTTTATCAACAATCTCTTTAGTTTTTTTGTTAAGAGCCTTGATTTGCTTTGAAATTTTTGCTCGGTCTGCCGCAATTTTCAACTTATTATTATCGTATTTGTCAACAGTTTCGCCGTCGGTGTAATATAAATATACCGAATCAACATAAGAGGTTTTTCCGCTTATTACAGTACTATAGCTCCACTTACCTGAAACGTAGAAATATTTAGGATGGTCAGAAAGAACTTTTCTTATAACAAGGTCAACCTTATCTGAAGCAAGTTTATAAGAAGAAATATTAACCACATTCTTAGCTATTTTTATAGCATTTAAAACGGCCTTATAAACCTTTTTTTCTGTTGTTGTTTTTAAGGTTGTATACTGATAATGCTCATCTTCGGGAAGGTGCTTATGCGATGAAGTTATGCCGACTTGCTCTGTCAAAGATGAAACTGTTGCCGCAGAAACAGACAATGGCGTGAAAACAACCAGAGCGTTTAATACAATAGCCAAAGAAAGCAAAAATGCTAAAATTCTTCTAGACCACATAAGAGCCTCTCCTTTTAAAAATTAAATTTGCCCAAATCTACCAACTACATTATAGCACATATTCCCCAATTTTGCAACATATTTCCTCAAAAGCTTAGTGTGACAGGATTCGAACCCTGTCGTAGTTTCGCACGCCGCCTTTATCCGTACGGCTTTGTGCTAGTTTTTGCAAGGCGACAGCCTTGCGGCAAACTCGCGCTTCTCCGCACGAAAAATTCGGCGGCAGAAACGCTTT
>JAZSOH010000009.1:0-24876 GCA_045536815.1 Acutalibacteraceae bacterium
GTATCAGCAAAATATAAACCGTTGCTCTCATTGCTTTTGAATTTATATTAACAGTTAAAAACAAAGTGGGTAGAGCCGATAGTAGATAGAAAACTTGTAAAGTGGGAGAGAGAACAAGAAAGTCTCTCAAGTAAAATCCCAACATTAAATTATATGTAAGTGCAATGATAAAGAAAACAAGTCTTGTTGTATTAGCTTTAGAAGCGTTTTTAGTCTTCATTTCAAATCTCCTTTATGTACGAAATTTCTTTGAAACGAAGAAGTGGCAGTACAAAGCAAAAACTCTATACTGCCACAAACAAAGGCTATTTAACATCTTTTAAGAAAACAACAAACCCGAACGTTTCACCGATTGGTAAAAGGTTCGGGTTTGAATGCTTTGGTGCCGCTAACCGGACTTGAACCGGTACGGTATTGCTACCGAGGGATTTTAAGTCCCTTGTGTCTGCCTATTCCACCACAGCGGCATATTATTTACAGCAAATATAATAATAGTATATTTTTACTTAAAAGTCAAGTACTATTCCTTATTTTTCTTACTAAAAAATTAAAATTTTAAAATTGACATTCTATATAATATAAAGTAAAATATATTTAAAGGAAAGTTTTTCCTTAGATTATATTTTTATATGATATGGGAATAATTTTTATAACTTTTTAAAATAAAAGAGGTGTATTATGGGCGTTTTGGCTGTAACTAAAAATACTTTTGAAGAAGAGGTTTTAAAAAGCGAGAAAACCGTTTTGGTTGACTTTTGGGCAAGCTGGTGCGGCCCTTGTAGGCTAGTCTCCCCCGTTATTGACGAAATCGCAGAGGAAAATGAAGATTACAAAATTTGCAAGGTTAACGTTGATGAAGAAAACGAGCTTGCCGCTTATTTTGAAATTATGAGCATTCCGTCTCTTTTTGTATTTAAAAACGGCGAGGTTGTAAACCACTCTGTTGGTGTTCTTACAAAAGAGGAAATTTTAGATTTACTAAATATATAAAACGAAAAGGAGAATTATTATGAACAATAAATACGCAGGTACAAAAACCGAACAAAATTTAAGAGAAGCTTTTTCGGGCGAATCTCAGGCTAGAAACAAGTACACCTACTTTGCTTCTGTAGCTAAAAAGCAGGGTTTTGAGCAAATTGCAGCTCTTTTCCTTCAAACCGCCGAGAATGAAAAAGAACACGCAAAGCTTTGGTTTAAAGAGCTTGGTGGTCTTAGCAACACTGCAGAAAATCTTGTTAGTGCTGCCGAGGGCGAAAACTATGAGTGGACTGATATGTACGACCGTATGGCAAAAGAGGCCGACGAGGAAGGTTTCCACGATTTAGCCGCACGTTTTCGTGGTGTTGCCGCTATCGAAAAATTCCACGAAGAACGCTATCGCAAGCTTTTAAACAACGTAGAAACCAAAAAAGTTTTCGAAAAATGCGATGTACAGGTTTGGGAATGCCGCAATTGTGGCCACATGGTTGTTGGTCTTAAAGCTCCCGAGGTTTGCCCTGTTTGCAACCATCCTCAAAGCTACTTCGAGCTTCACAAAGAAAATTACTAATTTAAAGGGTGACAAAATTCGAACTTGTCACGCTAAGCTTTCGGCATATATACAAAATGTATATATGCCGAATTTACATAGCAAAGGCAGTTGAAGATATATTATGATTTTAGAAACAGGCGCCCCGAAAAAATTAGAGGGGCGAACAGAAAAAGAACTTCGAGTTTACGAGTTTTTAGAAAGTCTTCAAATTCAGTTTTCAAGGGTAGACCACGAAAAAGCAATGACAATGGAAATTTGCGAAAAAATTGGCATTGTTCTCGGTTGTGATATTTGTAAAAACCTTTTTCTTTGCAACCGCCAAAAAACCGAATTTTATTTGCTTTTAACTCCCGGAGACAAACGCTTCAAAACAAAGTATTTATCGGAACAAATTGGCTCTTCACGCCTTTCCTTCGCCGACGAAGAATTTATGATAAAATTTCTTAATACCGAAATTGGTTCGGCAAGTGTGCTTGGACTTTTGTACGACAAAGAAAAAAAGGTTAATCTTTTAATTGATGAAGAGGTTATGAAAAAGGAATATATCGGTATGCATCCCCTTGTAAATACTACAAGCCTTAAAATTAAAACAAAAGACCTTACAGAAAAAATACTTCCCTCTTTGGGATATAATTTTAAGGTAGTTAACCTACCAAATGAATCTACCGAAAGCTAAAAACAAATAAAAATCGGCGGTTAATCTTAACCGCCGATTTTTATTATTTATTTTTACCTATTTTGTTAAGCAAGGTTGTTATGATTATCAAAATACCCATAACAATTAAAATTGCCAACATTCCAACGCCCATATACCTTAAATTTGTAACAAAGTTTTGGGGATTAAAGCTTGCAAGTAAATTAAACAAATTCATCACTATACCTCCCTATTAACCGAAGAAGCCTTTGAAGCTTAGAATTAAACCGCCGGCAATAACCGAAGCAATTTGACCCGAAACATTAACTGCCATTGAATGCATAAGAAGGAAGTTTTGAGGGTCTTCTGCAAGTCCCATTTTATGAACAATACGTCCTGCCATCGGGAAGGCCGAAATACCCGCCGCACCTATCATTGGGTTAACCTTTTTCTTCATAAACAAATTAAGCAGTTTAGCGAATAAAATACCACCCGCTGTATCAACAATAAAAGCGATAAGGCCAAGGCCTAAAATAAGTAGTGTGGACGGCTGCAAGAATTCAGAATAATGCATTCTTGAAGCGATTGTTATACCAAGGAAAATAGTAATAAGGTTTGCAAGCACCTTTTGTGCTGTTTCAGAAAGAGAGTCTAAAACTCCGCACTCTCTGATAAGATTTCCGAACATCAAAAATCCAACAAGATAAACCGATTCGGGTGCAAAAATACCTGCAAGTGCGGTAATGATAATTGGGAAAAGAATTTTTGTGAGCTTAGAAACCGATTTAGGCTCATAAGGCATACGAATAAGCCTTTCCTTTTTAGTTGTAAGCAGTTTAATTATTGGCGGCTGAATTATAGGAACAAGCGCCATATATGAATAAGCCGCAACCATTATCGCAGGTAAAAACTGAGAATCAAGTGCCTGAGCAACAATAATTGATGTCGGGCCATCCGCCGCACCGATTATACCGATAGATGCCGCATCTTTAAGAGGAAAGAACATTGAAGCCGCACAAAGAGTAAAGAAAATACCAAACTGTGCCGCAGCACCGAAAATCATAAGCTTAGGGTTGGTAAGAAGCGGTCCAAAATCTATCATAGCGCCGATACCAATAAACAAAATAAGGGGGAAAAGTTCATTGGCAATACCCGCATCAAAAAGGGTTGAAAGCGGGCCTGCGAGCCCATCATCACCTACAACACCGGGCAGATTAACAATGATTGCGCCAAAACCAATGGGAAGAAGTAAGGTTGGCTCCATTTCCTTTTTTATAGCAAGGAAAATAAGTGTTGCGCCAATCACCCACATAACAACCATTTGCCAGTTGATATTAAGTAGATTTTCGTATAAAATTTCCATAATAAAACTCTCCTTTTTGTGTGACAGGACTTGACCCTGTCATGCTAAGCAAGGCATAAAAATAGACCCAAACCGAAAACACAGTTTGAGTCTTGCTATTTAATACATTTGCGGGTTAAAAACCGTTTTGACGCTAATGTCACGCTTACTATTAAAGCGCAAGCTACTCCCTCAATCTAACAAAAATATTATACCATCTAAAGCAACATATGTCAATCAAATTATACGCAAAATGCACTATTTTTCTACTCTAAATTCCAAATTTCTTTAAATCTATTCTGCCATCAGCCTCAAAAACTATTCCTTCATCTTCAAGTAGCTTTCTTTGTACTTCTCCGCCGCCAAAGGCAAAGCTGTTAGCTACAAAACCGTTTCTATTCACTACCCTGTGGCAAGGTATAACAAAAGGCTCAGGGTTTACGTGAAGAGCATAACCTACAACCCTTGCCCAACGCGGATTACCTGCAAGAAGCGCAACAGTGCCATAGGTTGCAACCTTACCCTTTGGAATGTTTCTCACCACATCATATATTCTTTCGAAAACCGATTTTTCCAAATCACCACTCCCTTTTTGCTTATATTATATGATAAATATTTACTCAAAACAAGAAATTTATACAAATTTAACTTATAATTTTGCCAAAGGTCAGAGAAAGTCAAAAAAATTCATAAAATATTTATAAATAACCTATTGACAAAGCGCTTTAAAGGTGGTAAATTATAATACAGTTAGCACTCCGACACTTTGAGTGCTAAAACGATTTAGGAGGGAAAGCTATGGAACTTACACCCCGTAAAAAAATAATTTTATCGGAAATTGTTAAGTCACATATTGCTTGTGGCGAACCTGTAGGTTCTAAGTTTTTAAGTCAAACAACAAATTTAGGTCTTTCCCCCGCCACAATTAGAAACGAGATGAGTGACCTTTGTGATATGGGGTATTTGGAGCAGCCACATACCTCTGCAGGAAGGGTGCCGACCGCCGCGGGTTATAGGCTTTATGTAAATGGTCTTTTAGGCAACGACCAGCCCGATGAAACGGTTAAAAAATCTATTGACAAAATGATAGAAGACGCCGCGAAAGATCCTGAAAACATAACTTCCCTTGCAAGTCAGGCTCTTTCGAACCTTACAGGTCTAACGGCAGTTTCGCTAACTATTCCCGAAGACGATGCATACGTTAAAAGGGTTGAGCTTCTTCCTATGGGAAGGCGTAGCGCACTTTTAGTTTTAGTAACGTCAGATGGTATTGCAAGAAGCCGTATTTGCAGAACAAACGAATCTATTACAGCTAGTGCAATTTCGGTTTTTGACAGAATAATTGCAACCGAGGTTGTTGGAACATCACTTTCCATGTTTAGTGGTGCCTTGCTTCAAACAGTTGCGGCAAAATCGGGTGAATTCAGTTTAGTTTTGATGCCGCTTTTTTGCATATTATTTGAAATGATTGATAATGTTTGCCGCTTTGAGCTTGACTTAAAAGGCGAAGCTAACATTTATGCCCACTACCAAAAAGAAAGCGACGCCAGAAAGATTGTTGATTTTATATCTCGTCGCGATGCTATTCTTTCAATTCTTTCCGAAATACCCGACCCTGTAAGCGTTGTTTTCGGAGATGATTTTGAAATTGAAGCTCTTAAACCTTCAAGCATGGTGGTTGCAAAATTTGGTGGTGGCGAAAACAGGCTTGGTAGAATTGGCGTAGTAGGCCCTACCAGAATGGATTACGAAGACCTTATCCCAAGCATTAGCTATTTTGCAAAACAGCTTGGAAGGGTGCTTGAGCAATCTCTTTTAGATTTAGAAGATTAGCCAAAGCATTTAAACCTTAGCGTGAATAACCTGAAAGGAATTTTAATATTATGAGCGAACAGGCAAAAAATACTACCGAAGAGGTTTTAGAAAACGAAGGAACAACCAAAAAGTCAAAACCTAAAAAAAGCAAATCTCAAATAGAAATTGAAACTCTTAAAGCAGAACTTGAAAAGCAAAAAGAACTTTTGATGAGAACTGCGGCAGAGTTTGATAACTTTAAAAAGCGCACTGAAAGGGAAAAAATTCGCACCGCCGAGTATGCCAAGGCGAACGTTATTAAAACCATTTTACCTGTTTTAGATAACGCAAACCTCGCCCTTGCGGCCGACCCTAACGACCCTAACTTTGCAAAGGGTATTGAAATGATTGTAAAGCAGCTTATGTCACTTACAACCGGGTTTGGAATTACTGAGCTGGCAAAGGTTGGCGACACATTTGACCCCGAAATTCACGAAGCAGTTATGCATATCGAAGACGAAACAAAGGGCGAAAATGAAATTTCGCTTGTTTTACAACAAGGCTATAAGTTGGGTGATACAGTTATTCGTCCTGCTATGGTGCAGGTTGCCAACTAATGTATAATAAAACTTTTTAAGTTTTTAAATTTATAAAAATATTTTCTATATATGGAGGAAATTATTATGGGAAAAATTATTGGTATCGACCTTGGTACAACTAACTCCTGCGTTGCCGTTATGGAAGGCGGCGAAGCAGTTGTTATTGCTAACGCAGAAGGCGCAAGAACAACACCTTCGGTTGTTGCATTTGCAAAAACAGGTGAGCGTATGGTAGGTCAGGTTGCAAAGCGTCAGGCTATCACCAACCCCGACCGTACTATCAGTTCAATTAAACGTGAGATGGGCTCTTCCTATACCGTTAATATTGACGATAAAAAATATACACCTCAGGAAATTTCGGCTATTATTCTTTCAAAGCTTAAAGCCGATGCAGAAAGTTATTTAGGCAGTGCAGTTACCGAAGCAGTTATCACTGTTCCCGCATACTTTACAGATGCTCAGCGTCAGGCAACAAAGGATGCAGGTAAAATTGCAGGCCTTGAGGTTAAACGTATTATAAATGAGCCTACCGCAGCTGCCCTTGCTTACAGTATTGATAAAGAGGATGACCAAAAGGTTATGGTTTATGACCTTGGCGGCGGTACCTTCGACGTTTCAATTATCGAAATGGGCGACGGCGTTCAAGAAGTTTTGGCCACTGCAGGTAACAACCGTCTTGGCGGTGACGATTTTGACAAACGTATTATGGACTATATCGTTGCCACCTTCAAGGCAGAGCAAGGCATCGACCTTTCAAACGATAAAATGGCTATGCAAAGAATTAAAGAGGCTGCAGAAAAGGCTAAAATTGACCTTTCCGGTATGACAAGCACAGATATCAACCTCCCCTTTATTACTGCAGATGCTACAGGTCCTAAGCACTTTGAAACATCACTTACTCGTGCAAAATTTAATGAGCTTACAGGCGACCTTGTAGAAGCTACTATGGGTCCCGTTCGCCAAGCTCTTGCCGATTCAGGTCTTAACAAAAATGAAATCAATAAGGTTTTGATGGTTGGTGGCTCAAGCCGTATCCCCGCCGTTCAAGAGGCCGTTAAAAACTTCATTGGCAGCGAACCCTTTAAGGGAATTAACCCCGATGAATGTGTTGCCCTTGGCGCCGCAATTCAAGGTGGCGTTTTAGGTGGCGATGTTAAAGGACTTCTCCTTTTAGACGTTACTCCCCTCTCACTTGGTATTGAAACAATGGGCGGTGTTTCCACAAAGGTTATTGATAGAAACACAACCATTCCTACTAAGAAAAGTCAAATTTTCTCGACCGCAGCTGATGGTCAGACCTCTGTTGAGGTACACGTTCTTCAGGGCGAACGCGAATTTGCAAAGGACAACAAAACCCTTGGTGTTTTCCACCTTGACGGAATTGCTCCTGCTCCTCGCGGAATTCCACAAATTGAGGTTACTTTTGATATTGATGCTAACGGCATTGTAAACGTTTCGGCGAAAGACCTTGGCACAGGCAAAGAACAAAAAATCACTATTACTTCAAGCACAAATATGTCTAAGGAAGATATTGATAAGGCAGTAAACGAAGCCGAGCAATATGCTGCAGAAGACAAAAAACGTCGTGAAGAAATTGACCTTAGAAATGGTGCCGACCAAATGATTTACCAAACCGAAAAGGCTTTGGGAGAGCTTGGCGACAAGATTTCTGAAAATGAGAAAAACGAGATTAACGGCGCAGTAGAAGAGCTTCGCGAAGCACTTAAGGGTACCGACCTTGAGGCAATTAAAGCAAAACAAGAAGCATTACAACAAAAATTCTACGCTATTAGCGAAAAGCTTTATAAAGAAGCTGCTGCTAACGCACAAAACGCCGAAGGCACAGCCGCAAACGGCGAGGGCGCTGACCCTAACGTTTACGAAGCAGACTTTAAAGATGCTACAGACGACAATAAATAATATTATAACTATTTTCTAATTAAATTTAACTTTTCAGGGGAGCCTCTCTCCCCTGAATTTTTGGGGAGAGTTTTCCTTTGAGCGATAAAAGAGATTATTATGAGGTGCTCGGTGTAGATAAATCTGCAACCGAAGACCAAATAAAAAAAGCCTATAGACAGGCCGCAAAAAAATATCACCCCGACCTTCACCCGGGCGATGCCGAAGCCGAAAAGAACTTTAAAGAAGCCGCCGAGGCTTATGAGGTTCTTTCAGATAGCGAGAAAAAAGCACGTTATGACCAGTTTGGTCATGCAGGGGTTGACCCCAACTTTGGCGCCGGCGGTGGTTATGGCGGTGGCGGTTTCGATTTTGGAGATTTGGGCGATATATTTGGTCAGTTCTTCGGAGGCGGTTTTGGTGGCGGTTTTGGTGGCGGAAGGTCCGCTAACCCCAACGCGCCAAGAAGAGGTTCTGACATAAGCGCAAGTGTTACCGTTTCTTTTGAAGAAGCCGCAAAGGGCTGTAAAAAAACGGTTAAGGTTAACCGAATTATTAAGTGTAGCGATTGCGGTGGAAGTGGCTCAAAAAATCCGTCAGATACTAAAACTTGCGATACCTGTCATGGTACAGGTAGAATTAACATAACCCAGCGTACCCCCTTTGGTGCAATGCAAAGTCAGCGCACCTGTGATAGATGTGGCGGTAAGGGTAAAATTATTACCAGTCCCTGTAAGTCTTGCGACGGCAAAGGTCGAATAAGAAAAACCGAGACACAAACTATTGATATTCCCGCAGGTATTGATGATGGACAGGTTATGAACCTTAGGGGCGGCGGCGACCACGGTATAAATGGCGGTCCAAACGGCGACCTTAGAATTGAGGTTAATGTTCGTCCACACCCGATATTTGAACGCGATGGGTTCGATGTTTTTTGCGAACTTCCCATAACCTTTGCACAAGCGGCGCTAGGCGCTGAGGTAACTGTTCCGACCCTTGACGGAAAGGTTAAGTTCACCATTCACGAGGGCACACAACCGGGTGACGAGTTCAAGCTTAAAGGCAAGGGAATTCAAAGGCTTAACTATTCGGGTAAGGGTGACCAATATGTTAAGGTTGTGCTAGAGGTTCCCAAAAACCTTTCTTCAAAACAAAAGGAGCTTATTAAAGAGCTGGAAAACATTTCGGGGGACCAAAACTATAAAGGAAGAAAAAGCTTCCTTGAAAAAATTAAAGATATGTTTGATTAAGAAAAAACCGTTTACCAAAGTTGGTAAACGGTTTTATTTTATTCGCTAAGCTTTGAAAGAAGTTCTTCTTTTCCCTCAAAATCCATCATTTTTATTGCAAGACGAGCTTCTTCTCTTCTTTCCTTTGAAAGCATACCTAAACTAAACAGTTCTTTCGCAAGTTCATTCTGCCTTGCTTTTTGGTATGGGTTTTGCTTTTGTGGAACAATTTTTATATCGAAAATAGGCTTTCTTGCCAAAAGCTCACTGCCGAAAATATTTATATCCTTTCCTTTACAAAAATCATTGCCGCTAAAGGTAACAAAATTTGTTTCACCTATTTCTCCCGTTATTCTGAAGCTTCTAGGCTCGGTATAAAACTGTCTTATAAGCTCAACCATAAGATAACAAATTTCGCTGTACGCCCTAAAAGACGCCTTGACCATATCGCGCGAAAGCTTACTGCCCGATTCTTGCAAGGCAAGTATAGCCGAAGCAGCAGTAACGCCAGAGCTTGTTCCACCTTGGGTAAAATCTCTGTTACCTGAGGTTTCTTTAAGCTCTGAAACCTTGAATTTCAAAAGCTCAAGCGCTAAAGAATTGATACCTTCAACCTCAACCTGTTTTAAGGTTTGGTCGTCTATTCTTCCTGTTGTGTGAATAAAGGGGCGCTCCCAATCAGCATATTCTTCCTCATTTATTCCTGCGGCATCGCTAATAAACCATCTGGGAGTTTCGGCCATAAGGGTATTTCTTAGTATCGCCGAATCTAAACGGTCTATGCTTCTTTGTCCGCCCTTCATAACATCAATAAACCCAAAGCCTGCGGGGGAATTTTCGGTTACAAACATTGTATCAAAAACAATGGGGTATCTCCCGTGGTCGTAAAATCCACGCGTTTGATACTCACTCTCGTTCTCGGAAGCAAACAGTACAGTATCTCCCGCAAATTTGCAGTAATGTAACACCTCTTTTCCCTCTACCCTTTTCTTATAATACCAATCAACAACAAGTACTTTGTTTTTATCAACAGTGTTGTCATCTAGTCGGTATGCTTCAAGCGTTTGCGAAGCATTCTTAAGTCCCTCGGTAGCAAAAGGATATTCCGATAAAAGCTTTTCCTTTTCAACCGCTTGTGCATAAAAAATGTTAGTCGACTGTTCAATATGCTTAATACCCGGCTCCCAAAAAAGATTTAAAATATCTAGTTGCTTTATGTCGATATCGCCAAGCCCTCCATATAAGCTACTATTCCAAAACACACCATATATACCCGTTCCTGTTTTTAGCTTATACCACCAAACATCAGAATATATTTGTTCAAAATTCATTTGTTCTAAAAGTGCGGGCAAAACTTTAGAAAGCATTTTTGCCTCCTTCTCATCTGCCTTTTCTCTTGGAAGAACATTTGGTTCGGGGTAGCTGTCCATAGCGTCGGCATGTTTATTTATTATGGAATTAAAAAGCCAAGGAGAGCTTTGTTTTATCTCTTCATCAGAATTTTTAAATCCGCAACAGCGCATTTTAAACCATTCTTCATTTTCGGTTATTCGCTTTTCCAAAGCACGTTTTCCCTCTCTGTACGAGGATAAAATTTCATAGGCTTTTTTAACTTCTTTTTCGCCAATAACCTGTTTAATTTTACTTTTTTTCATTTCTTCACCTCAATTTAAATTCTTAAAAATTCTACCTTTTTGTTTGATGAAAGCGGAGAAAACTCGCTTGATTTCCTTACGAAATTTTGTCTTGCCTTTATTGGTGTATGCATAAAAACATACCTACACTCGTCATAAATATGGTCTTCAGCGGAGGTGTCAATATCCTCAACATTTGATACCGAATAATTAAGTGCGGGTATAGTCCTTATAAAATGTTTACAGGTTTTAAAAACGTAAAACATCGGCACACCCGAGCCATCAAAAGCAAACCTGTAATGAAACTGCATTTTACCCGCAATTCTCGCGTTATCTCCGCCCCTGAAGTATACTCCGCTTTTTTCCATAACCTCGGCAACTGAACGACCTCTGGAGCCATCAAAAATCGAGGGGTCGGCAACACCTATAATGTTTCTTCCCCTTAAATTTGGGTCATCCTCTTCAATTTCTTTTATACGCTCTGCTATTTGGGCGGGTTCCAGCCTTAGTCCACTGTTTGGCACCCCGTCGCAACCGTAAAATTCTCTTATACGGAACAGTCTGCCATCAAAGTCTTTAGCATACCAACCTACGCTAAAGGGTTTTGTATAGCCAAAGTCAAAGCCTCTATATATAGGCCAGTCTTTAGGAACTCGAAAAGGCTCAACAACGTGGCTAAACCTCATATCGTCATAATGCTCAGGGTCATTTCGCCACTCGGTAAAAACCTGTCCGTCAAAGCTATCCCAACTTCCATATAAAAGCGCATTTTTCTCGGCTTCGGGCAGCATAGCAAGATTTGCAAGATAGTCGGGGTCGTTTTTTAGCAAAATTTTATTATCGAAAACGCTTGACGGAACAAAAATTCTCTTTCGCTTTAGTGTCAAAACCTTTCCCTCGGGTGAAGTTACTTTATATTCTTCGCTTATTGGCGTCATAGGTGGTGCCGCCGTTATAAACCTTTCTTTCACCCAAGCGTGCCCTACCCCGCCCGGATTGGCTGTTGCTCTTATATATACCCTAGTCCCCTCGCCTGATGGTCGGTTACGAGAAAACAGATAACTATATTCTTCAAAGGTAAAATGGGTTAGTTCATCAAAAGCGATAAAATCATAACGCCTTCCTTGATAGTTGAATCTATCCTTACTGTGTTGCATACTACCAAAATATATTTTGGCTCCCGAAGGAAATCTCCAACAATGCTCACTAGTATTGTAGGTGGCACCGCTGAATGCAGCAGAATATATAACTTTGCTACGGTCAATAAGTTCGCTAAGCTGTGGAACGGTTTTGCGAAATATTATGGCGGTATAATGTGGAATATGCACCTGTCTGAGCGCTTCGGCAAGTAATGCGTCACTTTTGCCGCCTCCCGCCGCGCCTCCGTATAGGCACTCATATTCAGGGCGTTCCATAAAAATTTTTTGCTTTTCTTGTGGTGTCCATATTTTATTCATCTATTTTCACCTCAGGCAAAATAACAACTCCACCCTTTTGTTCGCCTTTAACAAGTTCGTTCGAAATGGTAGAAAGTTCTTTTATGGAAGATATTAAATTCTTTAAATCCTTAATATCCATATTTTCTATTTCGCCACCCGGCTGAGATAAATCTCTCAGTCTATCTATTGCGCTATCGGTTGCAAGTAGCAAATTTTTAGAACGCTCTGACCTTGATTTTTCTCCCTTACTTGTATCGGTAGGAGTCGGCTCTGCCTTGTCTTTCTTTTGAACCGTCTCCCCTTTTTGAAACATAAGTTATCACATCCTATAAAAAAATCGTTGTGAAGCCGCCGAACTTCACAACGAAATTTTATAACATTTTATTAAATTTTTCACCCTACTATTCAAGTTCAAAGGCACCGGTATAAAGACTGTAATATTTGCCCTTTTCCTCAATTAGCTTTTCGTGATTACCGCGTTCTATGATTCTTCCGTTTTCAAGCACCATAATAACATCGGAGTTTTTAACGGTTGAAAGCCTATGTGCAATAACAAAAACAGTTCTTCCCTCCATAAGCTTATCCATACCCTTTTGAACAATGGCTTCTGTACGTGTATCAATACTTGAGGTTGCCTCGTCAAGTATCATAACGGGTGGGTCGGCAACCGCCGCCCTTGCTATAGAAATAAGCTGCCTTTGACCCTGCGACAAGCCCGAACCATCACCACTTAATACAGTTTGATAACCGTCGGGGAGCATTCTTATAAATCCATCAGCTCCCGCCAGTTTTGCGGCATTTATACACTCCTTATCGGTTGCATCAAGCTTTCCATAACGTATATTTTCCATAACCGTTCCTGTAAAAAGGTTAACGTCCTGTAAAACAATACCAAGCGAACGCCTTAAATCGTCCTTCTTTATCTTATTTATATTTATTCCATCGTAATGGATTTTTCCGCTCTTAATATCATAAAAACGATTGATAAGATTTGTAATTGTTGTTTTTCCCGCACCTGTGGCGCCTACAAAGGCCACCTTTTGACCAGGCTCGGCATAAAGGTTAATTGAGTGAAGAACAGTTTTTTCTTCGGTGTAGCCAAAATCAACATCAGTAAAACGAACATCACCCATAAGCTCAGTATAGGTAATTGTACCGTCGCCGTGAGGATGCTTCCACGCCCATTTACCCGTATGCTTTTTAGATTCGGTAATGTTGCCCTTTTTATCAATTTTTGCATTAACAAGTGTTACATAGCCTTCATCTTCCTCGGGCAATTCGTCCATAAGAGTAAAGATACGTTCTGCACCCGCAAGACCCATTATAACCGAGTTGATTTGTTGAGAAACCTGATTTACGTTACCTGTAAACTGCCTTGTCATATTAAGAAAAGGTATAACAATACTAATGCTAAGCGCCATACCGCTTATACTAAAATTCTTAACACCGGAAAGAAGAAAAAGTCCACCTGCCGTTGCAACAATTACATATAAAATATTACCTATATTCATATTTATAGGACCTAAGCAGTTGGCATATGAATGAGCCTTTCTACTATCACTGCAAAGCTCTTCGTTTATTTTTTCAAACTCTTCTTTGCTTTTTTCCTCGTGACAAAATACCTTTACAACCTTTTGTCCTGTCATCATTTCTTGAACAAAGCCTTCTACTTTGCCTATTGATTTTTGTTGGCGCATAAAGTATTTGGCGCTACCGCCACCGAATTTCTTTGAAACCATAATAAGAAAGAAAACGCCGACTACTACAACAAGCGCCATCCATATACTGTACCAAAACATAATAAAAAATACCGAAATTGCGATAATTCCCGCTTGTAATAGCGCCGGAATAGACTGAGATACAAGCTGTCGCAAGGTATCAATATCGTTGGTGTAATGACTCATAATATCGCCGTGCTTATGAGTATCAAAATACTTTATAGGTAAATTTTGCATACCACCAAAAAGCTTCTTCCTAAGCTTACCTAAAAAGCCTTGTGTGATAACCGCCATAAGCTGAGTGTGGGTAAAGAAGGAAATAAGTGAAACCACATATAGCGAAGCCAAAATAATAATTTTGGGGAGAAGCTCTGCCTTTGCAGCATCCCAGTTTCTGCTTTGATACCACTCTTCAATTATTGCCATAATTTGTTGGTTGAATATAGCTGGGACAGAAGAAACGAATGCCGAAAATACAATGCAAACAAGGGTTAAGGGAAGCAAAACGGGGTAGGCTTTGAACAAAAGCCCTAAAACCCTTTTAAGTGATGAAAAATTCATCTTTTTAGGTCCAATTGAAACACCCTTTGGCAAATTTTTTCCGGGGCCCATATTAGTTGTCTTCATCTTCTTCACCCCCGTTCGTTTGCTGCTCGTAAACCTCTTTATAAATTGCACTTGTTTTTAAAAGTTCACTATGCATGCCGATTTGTTCTATCTTTCCGTCATCTAAAACGATAATCATATCAGCATCTGAAACCGAAGAAATACGTTGTGCAATTATGATTTTTGTTGTTTCGGGAATATACTCTTTAAAACCTTTTCGAATAAGCGCATCTGTTCTTGTATCAACTGCACTTGTGGAATCATCTAAAATAAGAATTTTAGGATTTTTAAGAAGCGCTCTGGCAATACAAAGCCTTTGCTTTTGACCGCCCGAAACATTAGTTCCGCCCTGTTCAATATAGGTGTCATATCCATCGGGGAATGTTTTTATAAACTCATCAGCTTGAGCCAAAGAACAAACATACTTAATTTCCTCATCTGTAGCATTTTCGTTGCCCCATCTAAGATTTTCCTTAATAGTACCCGAAAAAAGCTGATTTTTTTGAAGCACCATTGCAACATTATCGCGAAGCACCTTAGTATCATATTCTTTGACGTCAATCCCGCCGACCAAAACGCTTCCGCTTGTTGTGTCATAAAGGCGTGGAATAAGCTGTACAAGTGAGGATTTGCTCGACCCTGTACCTCCTATAATGCCAACCGTCATACCCGACTTTATTTCCAAATTTATATTTTGAAGGGCATATTTTTTTGCTTTTTCGGAATATTTGAAATTAACGTTTTTGAAAACTATGCTTCCGTCCTTAACTGTCTCTATAGGGTTCTCGGGATTTTTAAGTGTCGATTCTTCACTTAAAACCTCGTTTATACGCTTCATAGATTCAAGCGAAATTGTTATCATAACGTAAATCATTGAAAGCATCATAAGAGACATAAGAATTTGCATTCCATAGGTGAGCATAGCCGAAATTTGACCAACATCAATAGTTGTTCCGCCGCTTGAAATAACAAGATGCGCACCAACGAACATAACAAAAACCATATTGAAGTAGATACAAAATTGCATTATTGGTGAATTGAGCGCAACTATTCTTTCCGCTTTTGTGAAATCCTTAGTAATCTCATCGGTGGCGGCGCTGAATTTCTGCTTTTCATATTCCTGCCTGGAAAAGCCCTTAACCACCCTCATAGCACGTACATTTTCTTCGATAGATTCATTAAGCTTATCGTACTTTTTGAAAACACTTCTAAATGCAGGCATAGCCTTTCTTGCAACCATAATGAGTGTGAAAACCAAAATCGGCACAACAACCACAAAGGTTGTAGCTAAAGCGCCACCCATAATGTAGGCCATTATAATCGAAAAAATAAATAACATTGGGCTTCTAATAGCCGTTCTAATAATCATCATATATGACATTTGAACGTTGGTTACATCGGTCGTAAGTCTTGTTACAAGGGATGTAGCAGAAAATTTATCTATATTAGCAAAAGAAAAGTTTTGTACCTTTTCGAACATATCTTTTCTTAAATTTTTTGCAAAACCCGTTGAAGCCTTGGCGCAGCTAAATGCCGCTATACTGCCACACGCGAGGGATACTAAAGCTAAAAGCACTAGCGAAATACCTGTTTTTAAAACATCATTTATAGGCGCAGAAGCCTTAATACTATTAACCAAATTAGCGGTTATAAAGGGTATAAATACCTCTATTACCACTTCGCCCATAATAAAAATAAGTGTGAGTATACTGGGCAGTTTATACTCCCTTATGCTTTTTGCAAGTTGCTTTATCACTTAAAATTCATCCCCTATGTTTGCTTTGATTTTGTCGATAATCCTTAAAAAACTATCTACTTCCTGTTGGCTTAAATCCTTATAAAGCTTTTCTTCCAGCTTGTCAATTTCCTCAGTGAAAATATGATGCCGTTTGAGTGCCTTTTCGGTAAGAATAATTTTTTTCTGCCTACCATCCTTTTCATAAGGCACCCTACTTATATAACCGTTTTTTTCTAAAAGCTGTAAAATTGCCGTTGCGGTTGAGCGGCGAATTGTTAGCTCGTTTTCAACGTCCTTTTGGAAAATATCCTTATCCATATTTTTGGCAAGATATCTGATTACAAACCCTTGAACACCCGTAAGCTTTTCTTCTCCCCTGACGTTTACCGCATTGTCAACCGCCCTTTTGAAAAGGTGAGAAGCACCGCTTATGGCAAGGCCAAGCCTTTTCTCTTTTTGCATATAACACCTCTTAATAAAATGTTAGCACCCTAACATTTTAACACTGATTTTTCACCTTGTCAATGGCGAAACAGGTATTTTTTATAATATTAATTAAAATAATAAAAAATTAAAGTTTATGTAGAAAAATTGTAAGAAATATTGTATAATAAATTGTATATAAATTTTTAAGGAGAATGCAGCTTGTCTATTCCTAAGGACCATATAAGAAATTTTTGTATTATCGCCCATATAGACCACGGCAAATCCACCCTTGCGGACAGGCTTTTGGAGCTTACCAAATCGGTTACCGAAAGGCAAATGGAAGACCAGCTTCTTGACAGTATGGAGCTTGAAAGAGAGCGCGGCATTACAATTAAAGCACATGCCGTAACCCTTTACTATACTGCCAAAAACGGCGAAGAATATGAATATAATCTAATTGACACCCCCGGCCACGTTGACTTTAACTATGAGGTTTCGCGTTCTCTTGCCGCTTGCGAGGGTGCAATTTTGGTTGTTGACGCATCACAAGGTATTGAAGCACAAACCCTAGCCAACACCTACCTTGCAGTAGACCATAATCTAGAGCTTTTACCCGTTATCAATAAAATTGACCTGCCTAGCGCAGACCCCGAAAGAGTTAAAAATGAAATCGAGGACGTAATTGGCATTCCCGCCGACGAAGCTCCATTGGTTTCGGCAAAAACGGGTGTAAATATTGAAGAGATTTTAGAGAAAATTATAACCGAATTCCCTGCACCTAAGGGAGATGAAAATGAACCCCTTAAAGCCCTTATTTTCGACTCTTATTACGACCCTTATAAGGGTGTTATCGTTTATTTTAGGGTTGTTTCGGGCGAAATCAGACCGGGACAGGAAATTCGTATGATGGCAACAGGCGCAGAATTTTCGGCGGTCGAGATTGGTAGAAAAATGGCAACATCAATGGTGCCTTGCGACGTTCTTAAGGCGGGCGAGGTTGGTTACCTGGCCGCCTCAATTAAAACTGTTGGCGATGCCAGAGTCGGTGATACTATTACCGCAGTAGAGCGCCCCGCCGCCGAGCCTCTTGAAGGCTATCGTAAGGTAAATCCTGTTGTTTTTTGCGGTATATACCCTGCCGACGGTGCCAAATATAACGATTTAAGAGAAGCTCTGGAAAAGCTTCAGCTAAACGACGCTTCTCTGCTTTTTGAAGCCGAAACCTCTACTGCATTAGGCTTTGGCTTTAGGTGTGGTTTTTTGGGCCTTCTTCATATGGAAATTATACAAGAGCGTCTTGAAAGAGAATATAATCTTGACCTTGTCACAACGGCTCCCAGCGTTGTTTATAAGTTTGAGCTTACAAACGGTGAAACTGTAGAAGTGGATAACCCAACAAATTATCCCGACCCGGCAACAATTTCTACCGCTTTCGAGCCTATTGCAGACGTGCACATTTTTTCTCCACGTGAGTATATAGGTGATATTATGGGACTTTGCCAAGAGCGAAGAGGAGAATATCGCGATACGCAGTATATGGGTGATAGGGTTGATATCCACTATGTTATGCCCATCGGCGAGATAGTTTATGATTTCTTCGACGCGCTTAAATCTCGTACAAGAGGATATGCAAGTTACGACTATGAGCTTAAGGGTTACCAGGCATCAAAGCTTGTTAAACTCGATGTTATGCTTGCGGGCGACGTTGTTGACGCCCTTTCTTTTATTGTTCACTCTGACAACGCTTATGCCAGGGCAAGAAGAATCGCCGAAAAGCTTAAAGAGTTTATACCGCGTCAGCTTTTCGAGGTTCCCATTCAGGTTGCGGTTGGTGGCAAAATTATTGCCCGTGAAACCGTTAAGGCTCTTAGAAAAGACGTTTTGGCAAAATGCTACGGCGGTGATATAACACGTAAGAAAAAGCTTCTTGAAAAGCAAAAAGAAGGTAAAAAACGTATGCGACAGCTCGGCTCGGTTGAGGTTCCTCAAGAGGCGTTTATGGCAGTGCTTAAGCTTGATGAATAAGATTAAAAGCCAAAGGAAGATTATTTCCTTTGGCTTTTTGCTTTTATTATGTATTTTAAAAAATCTCCTGTAAAAAATATTTTAAAGGAGTGATTTTATGTGCACCGCTATAACCTTTAACGGAAAGGACACTTACTTTGGCCGCAATTTAGATTTGGAATATCGTTTAAATGAAGCAGTAACAATAACGCCAAGAAACTATCATTTAAAATACCGTTTTATTGATACCGAAAGCTACCACCCTGCCATAATTGGTATGGCGACGGTGAGCGACGATTACCCTCTTTACTACGATGCCGCAAATGAATATTCTCTTGCTATGGCGGGGCTTAATTTTGTAGGCAACGCGGTTTATAGCCCCCCAAAAGAAAACAAACTAAACATTACAACCTTTGAGCTTATCCCCTATATTTTAGCAAAGTGCAAAAACGTTTCAGAAGCCGTAACTCTTTTAAAGCAGATAAACATTACTGACACCCCTTTTAGTAAAGAGCTCTCCGTAGGTTATCTTCACTGGCTTATTGCCGATAAAAATTCATCTGTTGTGGTAGAACCTTTAAGGGAAGGACTTAAAATTTACGATAACCCTGTTGGAGTTTTAACCAACAATCCTACCTTCGATTTTCATCTTAGAAACCTTAACCAATATACAAATCTTAGTCCTTATGATAGCGAAAAAGCATTTGGCGACAGTTTAGATTTTCCCTTTTTTAGTCACGGGCTTGGTGCGGTAGGGCTGCCGGGCGACCTTTCGTCAATTTCGCGTTTTCTTCGTGCCGCATATTATAAGCTTTGCGCCAAAAAAACGCAAACCGAAGAAGAAAGTGTTACAAACTTTTTTCATATTTTAAACTCAGTTTTTCAAACCGAAGGCCTTACAAGGTTTAACGGAAAATTCGAAAAAACCGTTTACTCAAGCTGCATAAATATAGACAAATGCATTTACTATTATAAAACTTATGAGAACTTCAGAATTTCGAAAATAGATATGTTTTCTACCGATTTTAAAGGAGCTTCTCTTATATCCTACCCTATTATTACAAAACAATCTTTCAAGGAGATAGTATAAAAAATCGGCTTTAGTAAGTTTTACTAAAGCCGATTTATTTATTCGTCTGTCTTTTCTTTTACCTCAACCATAACCTCATGTGCCATGAAATCATCGGCTTTGGTAACTGTAATTGTAATATTCTCGAAATCAACCGAATGTCCCTCTTTAGGGATATTTCCGCTCATTTCCATTAAAAGACCATTAACTGTAGAAGCGTCAATTTCTTCTTCAGGCTCTGAAAGGTCAAAAAACTCAAAGAAATCTTCAACCGAAGCGGTACAAAGAACGCGATAAACATTATCCTTAACCTCTAAGAATTCTTTAACCTCTTCATCACGCTCGTCCCAAATTTCGCCTACTATTTCCTCTAAAATATCTTCCATAGTTACAATGCCTGAGGTTTCGCCATACTCATTTATAACTATTACCATATGATTATGCTTTGTTTGCATATCCTTAAACAGTAAATCAAGATTAACTGTTTCAGGCACGAAAACCGGCTCGTGTATACAGCTTGAAATATCATAATCCTTCTTGCTTTTGTTAAGCAAAAAATCTCTTGAATGTAAAATACCAACTATATGGTCTATATCCTTTTCAAAAACGGGAATTCTTGAAAAACCTTCATTTTCAATTGTATTACGAATTTCCTTCTTGTCGGCATCAAGCGGTAAAAACACTACCGAATTTCTAGGAGTCATAACGTCCTGAGCGGTCATTTTATCAAGCTTTAGAACATTCTTGATATATTCGATATTTTCTTCGTCTAATGTACCCTCATCGGCACCCGCATCAAGCATTAAAACTATATCCTCTTCAGATACCGTTTCGTCCTTTTCATTTGGGTCGATACCCAAAATTCTAAGCACAACATTGGTTGAAACCGTTAAAAACCAAACAATAGGCTTTAAAACGGCGGTTAAAAATGATATTATACCGCAAACCGCATTAGCTAGTTTTTCTTTATTTTTCATCGCTACCCTTTTAGGAACAAGTTCGCCGAGCACAAGGGTAAAGTATGATAAAATAAGTGTAATGAGTATAACTGAAATGGTATCTACTACCCCTGCCTCTGTCGCCGAAAGATTAAATCTAACCGAAATAAAGCTTGAAAGCCTTTCGGCAAAATTGTCGGCCGCAAAAGCCGAGCCTAAAAATCCCGCAAGGGTGATACCGATTTGAATTGTAGATAAAAATCCGGTCGGTTCTTCAATAATCTTAAGCATTTTACCAGCCTTTTTATCGCCCTCTTCGGCTAAAGAACGCACCTTTTTTTCATTTAGCGAAATTAGTGCAATCTCGGTTGCCGCAAAAAATGCATTAAGAAGTATTAACACAACCTGTAATAAAAGTTGTCTAAACATAATCTAAATTAAACCTCCAAAAACGTATTTTTTTCGGTTTAATACTCTCTTGTCCCGTCTACTTCGGGGAAGGGGTTCCACAAAAACCAACTCCTAAAATATAATAGTTTGAAAATATTAAGTGTTTTTAATAACTATTTGCTCAACAACATCAGAGGCATGTTCACAAAGGTCACAACAATTTTCAAGACTTTCGTAAATCATCTTTGTTCCGATAAGTGTTTTTGCATCAGTTGTAGTGGTAAATAGCTCGTGAATTGCCTCAGCAAAAGCAGTATCTGCCTCGCCCTCAATTTTATTAACCTTAATTAAAAGCTTTCTAAGCTCTTCAGGTTTTTTGAAGTTTTTAAGCTCACTAAGTGCCTCATAAAGTGCCTTAACGCAACGGCTTACAATTTTACAGATGCCTACAGCGTGAGGTGGCATTGTGTCAATGCCATACATATAAAATTCTAACACAATCTCGTCAAGCTCATCGGTAATATCATCAATAAGCTGTACCAGGTGAAGAATATCCTCTTGGTCAATTGGTGTAATAAATTCAGCATATAGCTTAGAGATGATTTCGTGATGAAGCTCATCCGCCTTTTGCTCAATGGTATGCATTTTTTCTTGTTGACCGGCAATACTTCCTACTGAATAATTGCTAAGAATTGCTTCAAGCATTTCTGCCGCCTCAAGACAAAAAGCGCCTTGTGTTTCTATCATTTTAAAATAATCGTTTTTAACCTTAGCCATATTTATCTCTCCTTACATTAAAATACTTTTAAGAATATTGTAGCCATTATGTATCCTAAAAGACCGCAGCCCGGGAAGGTAAATACCCAAGTAAGAACAAGTTCTTTAACAACGCTCCAGTTAACGTTGCTCATTCTTCTTGCCGCGCCAACACCCATAATTGCGGTTGTTTTTGTGTGTGTTGTACTAACAGGGACACCCGTAAGTGAAGAAAGCAAAAGGCAAAGTGTTGCGGCAAAGTCAGCGGCAAAGCCCTGATACGGTTTAAGCTTAACCATATCCATTCCAACCGATTTAATAATTTTATATCCGCCTATTGAGGTGCCAAGGCCCATAACAAGAGAACATAAAACCATTAACCACATTGGCGGTATCCCCTCAAATTTGCCTGTGCTATTGCCATTTGCAAGGGCCTGCCCTAAAAGGAAAATTGCCATAAACTTTTGTCCATCCTGTGCGCCGTGCATAAATGCCATTGCGGCACCGCCCGCAACCTGAGCGCCCGAGAAGAACTTTTCTGATTTCAGTCGGTTTTTATTTCTAAATATTAAAACCGTAATTTTTGAAGCAATAAAGCCAAATATAAAACCAATGATAGTAGAAAGAACAATGCCATACAAAACCTTAACCCATTCAGAGCCGTTAATACCCTTAAAGCTTTTTTGAATAGCAACCGCGGCACCCGAAATACCCGCTATAAGTGCGTGGCTTTCGCTTGTAGGAATTCCAAAATACCAAGCTGCCGTAGCCCAAATAACAATAGCCGCCATAGCTGCGCAAAGAGCAATGAGAGCATCCTTCGGGTTAGGACCAAAGTCTACCATATTATAAATAGTAGCTGCAACCTTACTGTTAATTAGCGTCATAACAAGCACGCCGAGGAAGTTAAAAATAGCAGCCATTACAATAGCTTTTCTTACCTCAATAGCCCTTGTAGAAACACAGGTTGCAATTGCATTAGGTGCATCTGTCCAACCGTTTACAAGTATAACGCCCAGTATAAGCACAGTTGAAACCAAAAGCATAGGGTTTGAAATCATCTGGCTTAAATACTCTAATAAACCTTGCATTTAGAAACCTCTTTCTTTTTGAAATAACCGAATATAATGATTATACACCATATACAATAACATTATAACTTATTTATATTATATTATCAAGATATTTTTACACAAGTTTAGAGTATAAAAATGTAAGGAAAGCCGCAATCTATTTTAAAAGATTGTTGACTTTCTTAAGGAACTGTTTCGAGATATCCGCGAAGCATATGAGGGAACCGCACTAACCCCCGAAGCTGAGGCTAGTGTGACAGGACTTGAACCTGTCATACCTTACAAAAATTAAATTTCCGTTTGCCGTTGCCTTGTCGCTTGTAATCCGTTAAGATAACGGCGCTTCGCGGCTTAGGCGAAACAAAAATTTCTCTTTTTGTAAGGGCAAAGCGTTTCTGCCGCCGAATTTTTCGTGCGGAGAAGCGCGAGTTTGCCGCAAGGCTGTCGCCTTGCAAAAACTAGCACAAAGCTGTACGGATAAAGGCGGCGTGCGAAACTACGACAGGGTTCGAATCCTGTTACACTAAGCAAACACCGTACATTTTCTTTTGATTTTTACTCTTGATAAGCTGAGGTTATTCCCAGATATTCTTCAAGGCAAAGACCGCTATTATAAACCGCCGTTGCGGTTTTTACACCAAGATATCTTATGTGCCAAGGCTCGTACATATATCCGGTTATAGCTTCTTTCCCTTTTGGATAACGAATGATAAAGCCGTATTTATGGCAGTTTGCGGCAAGCCAAATTGCCTCGGGTGTTCCCTCAAAGCTTGAATCTATCTTATTTATATCAAAAGCAAGCCCTGTTTGATGTTCTGAGTGGCCCGGCCTTGCGGAATATCGGTCGGCCTCAGCCACACCGTCTCTACTAACATAATTGTTATAAATTCGCTTTTGGGTTGCATAGCTTCTGAATCCCGATTTAACAAAAAGATTTAGACCATCGGACTTGGCAGCGGCGAACATTTTCTTCAAAGCGGCATTTGCGGTAGGGTCAACGCCCGGGTTGTAAGTACTAGGTAAAGCGTATGTTTTGTTGGCAATTAAAATGCCGTCAATGTATGTAACGTCAGGCTCTTTTGGCGCAACATAAGGCGTAACAGTTACTTTAACCTCGGCAAAAACTTTTGGGTTATCCGTCGAGTGAACTGTAACAACACAGCTTCCTACACCCACGGCGGTTATTCTGCCGATACTGTTAACAGTCGCAACATCAGTGTTATCGCTTACCCACTTTTCACCCTTGTCGGTTGCGGTTTTGGGGTGCATTGTGACGATTGGCATATCGTTTGAACCTTCCATAAGTGTAAGGGAATATTTGCTAAGAGTAATCTTTTCAACACCAATATACACAGGTTCCTCAGGTTTAGATTCCTCAGGTTTAGATTCCTCAGGTTTTGACTCCTCAGGTTTTGACTCCTTGGGTTTTGACTCGGATACATCATTTATCGTAACATCGGCATCAATTATGGGGGTTGATTCTATTGGTGTTTTCACTTTCTCAGAGCAAGCACCAAGGCACAGCAAAAGCAAAAAAGCAAGAACTATAGTTATAATTTTTTGAAGATGGGTTTTCATTTTACACCTTCCGCCCTTTCTTTTATTTAGTGAACTAAAAACCGACAAGTATCGACTAATTATTATTATACCTAAATATATAAAAAAGACAAGGGCTATATTAAAAAATAACCAGTCCAAACGGAGACACTTCGTAAAGAAGTAGTCTCCGTTTTTCTATACAAAAGAGAAAATGACACTTTCAAAAGTTGAAAGTGTCATAGTGGGTTACATACTTTGAGAAAGGTAAATGCTTGCCGAAAATAAAGAATATCTTTCTCGGCATGTAAAGTGATATTGCAAACTATCGTTTGCAGCGATATTTTTGCCTTGCAGCAAAAGCGATATAAAAGCCTTTGGCTTTTGCGATATTATATTCGTGCTTTTCACACGGCGAAGCCGTATATCGCGCGGTTATACCGCATATCGCATCGTAGATATATCGCTCGTGCTTTGCACGAATATAGCTGAGGCACACTTCCTTACGGAGTGTGCCTCAA
>JAZSOH010000021.1:0-148546 GCA_045536815.1 Acutalibacteraceae bacterium
TGGAACAAAGGCGGCGCACAGTTTTCGAATTATATGAGTAACAGAGCTGAAAACGAGGTTGCTTTCACTCTTGAAACAGCATATTTCGGCACCTCCGATAATACGGTCAGCCCTGATAAGCTTTTACAGCTTGGGCATTGCTTTGCAAAAGCGCTCGGAAAATATATTGAAATCAACTAAAGACAAAACACCCCGTGTTCATCGAACACGGGGTGTTATTTGTTTAATAACTGTATTTCAGCAGGGTTTTGGAGCAATCAGAATGCCCGACCCGCATAAATACCGGACTTTTGAAAGCTTACTTGCTTTCTTTGATAGCAGCCTGTGCTGCTATCAAAGAAAGAGGGAAATATAATTCACAATTGACATCAAACAACTTCGTTCAAAATTGCACACAGAATAGTTATATCATTCTCTCTATTTTCGTTTTCTTGCTGAGATGCGCGTATACACAAACGCTCTGCTAAATCTTGTGCTTTGCCATCACGGAAAGATGTTATTTCATCTTTTATCCAGTCGCAACCACCGCTTGTTGCTCCATCGGACATAAGGACAACAACATCACCTAACTTACATTTTACCGTTGTGGTGTCGAAGGATATATCGTTTAAAATACCCGCAGGCAAGGAAGTGCTTTCAACTTTTTTTACTTTACCATTCTGCCGTAAAACTGATGGTGCTGCCCCTGCTTTGTAAAATGTGGTAGAGCCAGTAGATAAATCAATATTTGCAATATCTACCGTTGCAAGCGATTCATAAAACGATTTTTCAAGCAATGAAGAATTTAAAATTTTAAGAGGGAGATTGTAGTCAGTTCCTTGTTTTGCATATTGTTTTATCAAATCAACTGCCAATTTGCTTTCATTTGCAGCACGCTCGTCTGTACCCATACCGTCGCTTAAAATCATAATAAAATTCCCATTGTCATCGTAAAAAGAATTATAGGCGTTACTACACAACTCTCCATCTTTGGCACAGTATTGTTCGGAACCAAAATCTATAATAAATTTAGTTTTTTTGTTAAGTGCTTTTTTTAACATAAAACAATCTCCCTAAAATATCTATATATTCATTATGCACCCCACCTTGCACTAAATTTGGTACAAGCTAATGTGTTTATTATATTTTAGCAAAATCTTTTTGGAAATTCAACTATTACACAAAACTCCCCACCTATGCTTAGGTGGGGATTGATTGCTTTATAAAGTCAGCAATTACTTGCTTTCTTTGATAGCGGCCTGTGGTGCTATCAGCAAAAGTGGGAATTTATATATCTAATGGTTTACGATTTACACCAACGAGAATTTGCTCTTTGGCAGGTACCAATTCATCATATTTTTCGCTGAACAAATCATATCCGTTTTCTTCGATGAATTTCATTTCATTTTCATAAACTGGTACAAGTAAAATTATATATAATGGTTCCCCTGTTACAGCGGTAAAGCCCATATTGTGCAGTTCGAGAATAAAGCCGTCATAACCCAACACATCTTTTGTGGCTTTCAAACTTGGGAAAACAACACCTGTTTCGATATCGAAGAAGGTATCATCATATTCTCTCTCTATCAATTTACATGTAATGTTGGAAATTTCATCTAACATTGCTTTTTCGATAGCATAGTCTAAACGGTTGGGTGTAGCAAACGAAAATTCATACCATCCGTTATCTAAATATTTTTTACACACACCTAATGTAATATACTTCACAAAGCCTTCTTCCGTTGCATCACAATACATATCAACAACAACGTGATTAGAAACAAAATCTTTTGCTATTGGCTCACCTATGCAAAACTTGTCTAAATATTGATTTTTTACCAACATTTCTGTAACTTCGTGCAGTTTTTCTTTTTTCACAAATATCTCTCCCTTATATTGTTTTTTATATTTTAACATTTATCTTGCGCCAAATTTGGTACAAGATATCGAATTTTTATTGTATTTTAGCACTTTTTCTTCCAAAACTCAACTATTTTACAAAAAATCCCCACCGATTGCTCGGTGGGGATTTCGATTCGCTTTATAAAGTCAGCAATTACTTGCTTTCTTTGATAGCAGCCTGTACTGCTTGCGCTGAGCCGCACTAACGCCTCAAACCCGCATGAATAAAGGGCTTTCGGACACAAGGCCATTAAAATCCGGCACTTTCTTATTCTAATTTCTTAAAGTTTTTATAGTGTTTTTATTAAATTAATATTCCTTCGCAATGGTCGATTTCGTGTTGGATAATTTGCGCGGGCCGACCGGTAAATGTTTTAATGCGAGTTTGAAACTCAACGGTTTGCCACTGAACTTTGATAGACTTATAACGTTTGCAGGGACGGGGACCGCCGATGAGGGAAAGACAACCTTCCTCAGTATCATAAGGCTCTGATTTTTTGATAATCTCAGGGTTAAACATCGTCATATATGTACCTTCGTTATCAAACACAATAATGCGCTTGCGCACACCAATCATATTCGCTGCCATACCAACACAACCATCTTTGTTGGCGATCAATGTATCTAACAAATCCTGTGCCACGTGCAAATCTTCTTTTGTCGCCACCTCCGACTTTCCCGCCAGAAATATCGGATCATGTATTACTTCTTTAATCATAATTTGCTATTATTTCCCCAAATAATCTTTGATTTCGGCAATAAACACACTTGCATACTGTTTTGTTGTGTATTTACCTACCCCATAAATCTTCAAAAAGTCTTCGTTGGTTAAAGGCTTTTGCGCTGCCATATGCATTAATGGATAGTTCGGCAGTACCCTAAATGGCATAACACCTTTTTCTTCAGCAATTTTGTTGCGCACTAGTTTCAGCCGATTATACAAAGCTATATCATATTCATCCGGCTCTTTTTTGTTTGTTTTATGAACTTCTTTATCTTCTTCACAAGCGTTAAGAATTGCATAAAATGCTCTAACCACTTCACCTTTGTTACACACGTTATCCGCATCTAACAATTCGCCAGTTGTAGGGTCTATGCCTTCTGCTAAAGCAGATATAATTTCTTTTGCTCTATTAATATTCACTTTTTATCACCTTCATAATATTTTCGGCTATTCTTCTAATCACCGGCACAACCACACTATTCCCACATTGTTTATATGCGCTATTTAATGGAATCTTTGGAAATCGGTAGTCCTTAGGAAAACCTTGTAAAGCCAAACATTCATATGGTGTTATCTTTCGTATTCCATAATTATCAACAACTATAGGAACTCTATCTGGATATGTTCCCATGTTTGCAGTGAGTGTGGGGCATATGTAATATCGCTTTTTAGAAACGCCTGAATCAAATATCTTATATAACGCCGAGCAATCAGTAACAATGGATTTTAAGTCGTCATAATAAAAGCTTGACTCATCATAGTAGTAGCAATCGCTATGTTTTATGGAGCGATCTATAATATCATTTAGATTAACGTTGCATTCGATTTTTTCGGGGAAGGCGAAACGTTCACATTTGTTTTCATCTAAAAAAGCAACTATAAATATACGAGAACGATGTTGAGGAACGTTACCATACTCAAAAGAATCCATAACCTGATATTTAAAAGCATATCCATAAGGTGCCAATGTGTTATAAACGGTTAAAAAAGATTTTCCATTATCATGTTCTAATAAGTTGGGCACGTTCTCAAGAAAAATTACACTTGGCTTTTTATCTTCTACAACTCTAGCAATTTGAAAGAATAAATCCCCACGTGGGTCGCTAAAACCTTTTTGCTTTCCTGCTATTGAAAAAGGTTGGCAGGGGAAACCTGCAACAAGAACATCAAAGTCAGGGATATCATTAGTATCAACATTGCAAATGTCACATTCTACGAGATGTTTTCTACCAAAATTATGACGATATGTAGTTGCGGCATCTTTATCAAATTCATTTGCCCATACGATATCAAACCCGGCTTGTTGAAAGCCGAGGTCGATACCACCTATACCACTAAATAAACTACCTATCTTCATTGTCTAAATTTAAGTCCTCTTCGAATAATGTATTGTTTAAATAACAATTGAATATTTTTTTTGCTGGTAAAAAGACCACTTGTATCGGCGACAATTTCTTATTATCATCGACGGTTATAGATTCCATCATTGGTAACGTTACAATACCTCTATTATCAACTTTGTCGTTTTCAAATGGAAACAAAAAAGCGTTTGTTGTTTTTTCGATTTGATAATAGTTTATTAATTTTTGATATGCCAATTGATACAAATATTGTTTTGTAATGGATTCTATGCCGGGTTGTCCTTTCAAATCCTTGTCTTTTTCTAATTGCAAATTATAGTACTTAGCGTCAAAAATACGAAATGCATTTTTCGTGGTATCTATTGAAATTAAATCGGGAACAAGCGTATCTTTAGCTTCTTTTGCATTTTTCTTATCCCAACCATATCCTAGCCATATCGGCTTTTCTATATATTGGAGCAGTGTTTTGTTTGAATCTTTAATCGAGTTATCAAATAAGTCTTTTATTTTGTGTTCTAATTTGTTTCCAAACGCAACTTTACAAGCATCTTCCCAAACCAAATTGAAGCTATTAGTTCCGTATAAGCTAAAATTATTATCAACGTACGCTTTTTCTTGTGCAACATACGCATACAAAGCTTTTAGTAAAAGCTGTTTTTGTGTATTGAATTGCACATTAAGTTCTTGCTGTATCTTATAAAGAATATAATCGATGTCGCCGAGAGAATCCCACGATTCATTTGATAGCTCAACGGTTAAAATATTATCAAATAAACTATCTAACCCGAGCGTTGTTATTTCTTCGCTGCATTTAGTTAAAACAAACTCGTGCAACCTTTTTATATAATCATTTTCGTTAGCAATAGTTTTAACTGTAAAATAATTTGGATAAACGGGACCGTCTTCATTCAATATAGCAAAAGTTTCGTTTATAGTCTTGTCCCATAAAATTTCACCTTCGCCGTTTTCTTCAATTTTAATAATTGAATTGGAGTATATTCCATTTTCAAAATAATCGTTTAATAAATACAAAATAATTGCAAGAAAGTTAAACGAAACACCATCGTCATTTGGATTATACATTTTTACAACAGGCTCTTTAGAGTTGCTATATTTTTCTAACACTCTCATTACCTGTTTTAAGCATCCTGTAATATACTCGGATTGATGCTCATTCTCTACACTGTCTATAGATATATATTTGGGGTACGCTTTAATCACAATATCTTTGACAACTATGAGTCCAACATAAGAAAAGACAAATTTGCACTCTATCGAATCATTGTCAATATCAACAATCACTACATCTTCGTCATTGATTTCGGATAAGTCTTTTGTAATATTGTTTTTTACTGTTTTAATTATGCCGAATTGTCGCAAGAGTTTAATGATTTCTAGACCTTCTTCTTTTCCTTTTTGAAATAAGTCTATCAATTCTTTTTTTGAATAATGCTTGTTCTCTTTTACGAATATAGAAACAAGTTTCTTACGTTCTTCCATTTAGCTTTCCTTTTGTTTGATATTTATTTCGTACAAATTAACAATGTCTTGCGTGAAAATTCTGATTCCATCATTTTTAAAATTTTCACAAATTTGATAATAAGTTTTATCGTTTCCTTTTTCAAAAATGTTTGGTCTTTTTTGACGAGCTGCATCTTCAAATAGATACATAATCACCTTGTTATTGATTGTTTTAATGATCTCATCATTGTTACCGCTTTTAAACACGTTCTTGCCAATAAAGAACGGTCCCATCAACTTATCTTCATTTATTCTTGATTTAGTAAGCTGTTGATTGATAGCTTTTCTCAAAGCGTTCCATTTAATTTTTTCGCCATTAATATTAAATGAAAAGTCTTTAATTTTTTCTTCGTTTTTATTAATATCGAAATACTCAAATTCCCATCTTCTCTTAAAAGCAGTATCCATGGGGAATACACCTTGGTCAGCACTATTCATTGAAGCCCAAATAAACATATTATCTGGTATGCGCAATTCATTGAAGGCTTCTTTTGTTGTTTTAAATCCGGCCTTGCTAAACTCATCAACCAAATACTTTTTAACATCTTCGCTTGGACTAATAAAATATTTGCTTGCATTTAGAAATTTAGAGCTGGCATCACTTTCTCTATCTAAAAGCTGGAAAACCTCTCCAAAAACAGCAGCCATATTAGCGCGGTTTATTTCTTCTATAAGTAATACATAAGGCTGCTTATTATTTTCGGAATTTGCACTGACTAAAGCTTTAGTTAACACCCTTAAAAAAGGCCCGGCAATAAAAGCATATGTAATCTTTTCGGGATTTTGAGGATTGGGAATAGGCTTGTATGTTCCGAAAAATCCTGAATGAGTATATTCGGGGTGAAAAGTTACTCGCTCATAATCATCACCGGCAAAAGCGGCAACTTGCTTATCTAATTCGTGACTTTTTCCTGTGCCGGGAGCACCAAAGAAAATACGATTACGACCGGCTTTTATTGTTTCATTATCCGAAATTTTAATTTCATCTATGCAGTTTGTTTTGTATTTAATTTTAGATATACAAATTGGTTTGTAATTTTCCTGTTCTATCAATTCTTTGTATTTATCAAATAATTCTTTAAGCAAATCATTTGGTTCGCATTCATCAAACAAAGAAAGAGCAGTTATATCATATTTTTGTTCTTTTAATTTGTAGATTTCCTCTTTTGAAAGTATTTCTTCCTCATATAAGTCTAAGTAGACTGCAACAACTTCTTTAGTGTTGGAATCGAAAAGAGGTCTAATGTTTATTCCAGAATCTGTTTTGTTTATATAATTCAACTTTGGGATATTGGCAAAAGCGCCGCCGGAAAAGTTGCAATCCAAGGTGAAATTGCCATAATCTCTCCATTGTAAATAATTTTCTCTAATTGAGGAACCTTCCTTGTAACCTTGACCTGTTGTACGCGCACCCTCTTCAATACCGTTATTAATATTTAATTGTTTAACAAACCATCCTAAGAGTTTTTTGAATTTTATATAATCATCTTGGCTTGTATTCTCATTTTTAGTATCATTATTATCACTGCTCTCTATACACCAATTAATCTCATTAGGCTTTATAAACATAGGATGAAATTCTGGATATACATAGAACTTATCCGCATTCTTTTCTATTACTATTAAAGTAGCTTCTGAATACAAAATATTTTTAAAATCTCTCCAGCAAGGTTGATTATCAAAATTAAAATACGGTCTATCTCCAGTTAATATAAGACGATTTGAAATAATAATATCACCTTGTGCAATTAATTTATCGCACTTTTCTTCGAAATCTTGCATTTCGCCTTTGTAAATTTTTGCATACTTATTTTTGATTCGTGTGATCATTTGTTGTTTATAAAATTTAAGCTTTGACGCTTTCAAATAAATCGGTTTATTTTGCAGTTCATCTTCGTCACCTAAAAAGTTATAAAACAATTTATTTTGATCTTTTGCTTCCGGTGGGCAGTAATTAGTCGTTTCAGAATCACTGTTTGTACTGTTGCTAATTTTATTCTCCTTTATTGCGTCGCTATCAGCAACTAAAATGTAAAGTTTATTTCCTTCTATATGCATTGCCATAAATATTCCTCCTAAATAAACTGATAGTTATTTTTGTTCCCGTATTAGCTATAGTTTAGAGAACAGTTGATTTAGACGCCTCATAGGTTATGGGTTTAAGAGTTAGTTCTTTATTAATATTTTCACAATTCACAATGAAAAAATTAGGTTTTTTACTTCTTGCATTATAAACTCTATATATTTGCTTTATAATGCCTTCTTCTTTTTGTGTTAAATACTCTCGCTCGCGTTCACTTAAATAAAAAGGTTCATTGATTCCTTTAGATGTTGTTTTCACCTCGATATGCTTAATTAGATTATGTGCTTCATCAAAAGATTTAATATCATAATGTAGGCCGTCTTTCGATACATCTTGTACTTTTGCAGTATTTTTGGGAGAAATGTTTGCTTTTTCAAACTCTAGAACTAATTGTTCCCCCAAGCAACCTAATTTTTCTTGATTGTGTGCTAGCTGAAGATAATTTGTGTTATCTTTTTTATCTTCGTCAGGTTTGATTATGTAAGATTTGATTTCATCCGGACATTTCACTTCTGATAATAGCGGCTTTTTCTTAGAACTCTTAATCTTTTTTCTGCCTAAATCATGTTCTAAATAGTGTTCTTTCAAAATCGATAAATAATCTTCTTTTAATTTTGGATATATGTATAATAATCCATCTTTTTTATAAATATGTAAATCAGTTATTTCACCCATTAAAATACCATAAAAAGATTTATTGAATTTATATTCTTTCTCCTTTTTTGGTAGATTTAAATATTTGTGTATTTTCTTATTTTTATCATAACTAGAAAGTTTTAAAATAACAAAGTCACTAATAAATAAATCATCGTTTTTTAAATCACTTAAAGATTTATAAAAATGGTTAAGTTTTTCTTTAAAAACGCTTTCGTAAAGAGTTGCGTTGTCTTGCACAAGATCAATATATTCATTGGTTTTTTCTTTATTCAAATAAACTTTTACCATTTTGTTTGCGCTTATTTGCAAAAAATTTATAATTCTCTTTGATTGATTAACATCTGTAGAAATATAAAATTCTCTAACAGAACTTTTTGCCTTTTTTGCTTTAATCGTATTGTTAATATGCGCCTCTGAGTTTGGAATGTCTATAGTTAAGATATCGTCATTTAAAGTCATCATAATATAATTTTCTCCTTTAATGAATCGCTCCAGTTCCACTAATTTGCTCCAATATCGCCATCATAACATCCACAACAATTGAGTTTCCAGCTTGTTTATACATTTGAGCTCTAGAAACTACTTGTTTGAAATCATCAGTAAATCCCATTAAACGTAATGCTTCTCGCTCGGAAAGCATCCTTATTTTTCCGTCAACTGTATAATAATTATCGACGCCAGCACGGTGACGGTTGCCCATAGTTTTCAACAATGTACGAGCTATGGGCAAATCGATTTTAACAGGTGTAGAAAACGTTTTTGTACCCGTACACATAACATATTTTTCCAACTTCGGTGATAAGAAGTATTTGGGTTCTATTTCTCCAGGTACTTTCTCAGCAACAATATTACCATCTATTGATTTAAAGTTTCCTTCTTTGCATTGCTCGATCAAGAAATCTTGCGCTGTATATTTTAGTTTTTTTGTTGTAGGAGGAAATATCAACTCTTCATGTTTTAAGTCTTTTCTTATTCCTACTACAAATAGTCTTCGTCTAGTTTGAGGAATACCGTAGTCGCTTGCATTTAAAACATCAAATTTAATATCGTAATTTAACTTATAAAAGACGCTTTTTATAACGTTCCACGTATTGCCTTTGTCATGATTAAGCATATTTCTTACATTTTCATAGATAAATACTTTAGGCTGAATTTCATCAACAAGTCGACCAAATTCGTAGAATAAGGTACCTCTTGTATCGGAAAGACCTGCTTCAAAACCTACAGACGAAAAACTTTGACATGGACTACCACCGACAAACAAATCTACTTTGTCTTTAAAATCTTTACCGTCTAGTAAGCACACATCTTGGAAAAATAGATCGTTATTAACCGTATAATTCGCCATATATGATTCTTGCATATAGTTTTTAGATTTGGTTTTTGATGCATATAACTTTTCCACATATTCTTTTTTCTCTTGCGGAGTGGATAACTGATCAATAATAGATTTTTCTTTAACATAATCAATGTCAATTTCTCTTTCACCATTATCACATGCGAAAACTATTTCATGTTCTATGTTAAGTCGTTTTAAAGCAAATTCTATTGCTCCAATTCCGCTAAACACTGTTGCAACTTTTAACATTCTAACAATCCTTTTTCTATCATTTCTTTTACTATTGCCTCTAACACATTGACAACAATTGCATTTCCAGACTGTCTCCATGCCATAGTGTCATGAACTACAATTTTATATTCATCGGAAAATCCCATTAATTTTAAACACTCTCTTGGTGTCATTTGTCTAGCAACACCTTGAATGCCTTTATATTCGCCTAGATAAGCTCTTTGCATGATTTCATCAGTATGTTTTTTCTTATCATATGGTTCAAATACAAAATCACCGTTCCAGTTGAATTGCTGATTTGCTTTTTGACACTTCATTACATCTTGGTTAACTTGAGCACGATTGGAATAATATGGATTTGTTACAAATTCAAATCCTTTTTGCCCTAAATAATATTTAACAGGAATATTTTTTTCTAGGTAGTTTGAAACTTTGGTTGTGAGTTCTATTTTTTGAGGTTCATCAATGTGATTTTCGCATTTGGTACCTACTAAGAAAATTCTTTTTCTATCTTGGGGAATTCCGTAATCCTTTGCATTTAAAACAAACAACTTTAAATTATAATTAAGTGATTCGAAAACTTTTAAAATGGTTTCCCACGTTTTTCCTTTATCATGAGTTAACATTCCAAGAACATTTTCATATATAAAGTTTTTAGGTTGAGATTCTTTTATTATTCTTGCATACTCGTAGAACAATGTACCTCTAGTATCTTCTAATCCGCCTCTTTTACCGATTAATGAAAAGCTTTGACAAGGACTTCCACCAACCAATAAATCTATATCATGATAATTTGTTGCATCCAAAAATCTAATATCCTGATAATAGTGACTTTTATTAACATCAAAGTTAGCCATATACTGTTTTTGCATAAAATTATCTTTTTTTGCGTTTTCTAAATATAGTTTCTCTATATATTGATTTTTTTCTTCTATAGACATTCCTGCAATAGATTTTTCTATTTCTTCTCTAGGAATATTTAGCTCTCTTTCACCATTATCACAAGCAAAAACAATTTCGTGATCAATATTCATTTTTTTAAGTGCTTCTTCAATTGCGCCTATACCACTAAACGCCGTTGCAATT
Organism: Acutalibacteraceae bacterium; assembly: GCA_045536815.1. GTDB lineage: Bacteria > Bacillota > Clostridia > Oscillospirales > Acutalibacteraceae > UMGS1279. The sequence goes on from JAZSOH010000021.1 coordinate 10,884, forward strand.
CGCATCATTTCATTTTTCTCCAATAAATTAATCTTATATTTTAATTATATACGTTATACTGTATTAAAAACGGACATTACTTGTTGGGGACAATATCCATTATATCGTCCATAGTGCAATCTAAGGCCGAACATATCTTGACTAGAACATCGCTGGAGACAACGGCGCCGTCTTTGCCCATTTTGGTAATGGTGGCGATGCTGATGCCGGCTTTTTCAGCCAGTTCTTTTTTCTTCATATCGCGGTCGATTAAGAGTTTAAATAACTTCTTATAACTTGCAGCCATAATACACCTCAAAATAATTATAATTTTTGCATATTATCATTAACTTGTATTATAGCACATTTAATTTCAATTCTCAACAGTTTTCAGCAGAAATATTGAGATTTCAGCATTTTTCTTTTTATCATTTATATAGCGATAGCCGATGAGTATCCCTCATCGGCTAAATTTTAATCTTTAGAAATCGTAATCATCAGGGTCGAGGCCTGCTTCTTCCAACGCTTCGCGGCGCTCAAAATATCCCATATCGGATAATTCTTGCGGGTCAAGACCTGCAGAGGTGAGCTCGTCGTTCTTTTCAGAATCAATCATTTGCATAAATACACCGAACTCAGCTGCTTTTTCAAATGAATCTAATTTCCCATCGTTATTAAAATCAAATAAATCTCCAAACAATCCCATAATTATTCTCCTTTGTTTGTTTTGATATATTTAGTTTATTGAATTTAATCAAAATGTGTAGATAATCTCGATTTCAATTCGCTATTACAATGAGGACATTTAACTTTGGAAGAACGAATATTTCGTATAAATTCAAGTTCACTGCCGCATTTTTTACAGTAAGGTTTACCAAATGGAAATGTAATATCATAACGCGGAGTTCCATATGGAGAGTAAGATAAATTCTCAACCAAATAATATGTCTTATCATTTATGAATTCATGACATTGCGAACATAGATAGATACCACACGCTTGTATATGAGCCCCATTATTTATACTCTCTAAAGCAATTTTATTATCTATTTTTCCGTTGAGAATATCTTCTTCAAATTTTTTCATTTCGACGAACCCTATCATACCAACTCCTGAACGCAACTCTTTATGATATCTGCATTTTTTGTTTTTGCAAGTAATTGAAAAAATCTCTCCCACTAGTTTTGCCTCCTTTATCCCATTGTGAATGTGCCTTTTGTGTTGCTGTCGATGACGAACTCGAAGAAACTTGCTTTGCTTACGGCGGCGAGATAGTCGTTATGATCAATGAATGGGTACTCGTTTTTAATCATTGTAAGGATGTCACGAAGTTGAAGCATTGTCGCAAACTCGTGCTTACAAGCGCCGGTGCAGTAGCAATCGCAGACAAGTCCGGTGATGTCCTCATCCTTATAAAAGAACTCAACATCGTAGGTTTTGCTGCCCGTAACAAGGGCTCTGCCTTTGCCGTGGTTTAGTTCTATGTAGACAACACGGTTTTCCATATAATATTCGTGACCGCGCTCGGCATTTTCGTTTTTAATGTTCATACCGCCAAGGTCATTAATATTAAATACTTCATCGCCGCTTGAAGATACATATTCTTCCTCTTCGTTGTCGGGAGCCTTGAACCAAGTTGCAACTTGCTCGTATGTCAAGGCGCCTTCGTCAATAGTGATAAAGTGCGAGCCCGCCAAATGAAACTCACCGATTACGTCGGTATTTGCAACGCCAATAACACGCTTATAATCAGAAAGCTTTATCTTAAAATTGTAGTTAATTTCAACCACGCGACCGCGCATGCCTTCAAGCTTACCTTCAACATAAACAATATCGCCACGCTTTAAGTCGAACATATCGTTGTAATAAGAACAGGTAAGATGCCTGTCAGGGAAAAAGACCTCTACCACCGATTTCTTAACGATTGACGCTTCTTTTTGAACGGGAGTGTTAGGGGTGATTCTCTTTTCTTCATTTTCTGTCTCTACAGTAAATCCAATTTTAAAGCTCATTTTCAAGACTCCTTTTTTCTTTATGTCTTAATTTTAGCATAGGTAGTGTACTATAAAACGGACTTTAAAAAAGAAAAACGGCTGAAATTAGAAAAACTCTAACTTCAACCGAGATTTTGAGTTACAGCCCTGCCATGTTTATAATTTGTTTCCTTTGCTTCACAGCATAGTCGAGAGCTATTATTTTTGACATACCTGTGTTATTTCCTCGCTGTTCTTTCTGGTGGGATTATCTTCATTGTTTGGCTAGGAGGAATAATCCAGTTTTGCTCACAAAATTCAAACGAAATCGGCAGAGCCTTGTCCTTTGACAAATTATTAATAAGTAAAGGTTTAGAGTATTCTTGTTGACGATATAAGGTATCATAGAATTCGATTTTTGTAGCCTTGTAGAAATATCTACACAAAAACTCTCCAAAAGCACATTCTTGGGGAAGGCCTATTAAAACTGTATCCACAAACATTCCAACATGAATATTAAAATCCATTTCTTGTGGTTCACCAAAATCATCCCAATAGAATCCTTTGGCGAAATTATAATCCTCATCGAGTGATAAGAATAACTCTATAATGCTTTTGTGGGTGCATTTTTCAGTTTCATTAATCGTAGTTTTTTCAAAGACATAAATAGAATTTTGTGTATGAATCTCGATACCTTTTTTGGTCTCTTCAACCTTCAAAACTGGGCTTGTGTGTATTCCTCTATTAATCCAATTGCCATCCTCATCCTGAATAAAATTTAGATTAAGTCTATATGCTCCATCTAAAGAAGGAATAGAATCGTAAAAAATGTTAGTAACAATACAATTTTTGACTCTTAAATAAAGAGAGTTATTTTCAATTTTACTGATGCCATTTTTATCTGTTACATCTATCAATCTATAAGCTTGTAATTTATCAAAATCAAATTTTTCTTCCATTATTACCATCCTTTAGTTTCCTTTTCACGACAATAAATATATAAGACTTCAATCAGTTTACCATCAGATGTACGCATAGTCCCGGCTTGGGAAATCCATCCCATACAAAAATCATCCTCATGAGAAGCGATGTATTCCGCAGAGTGACCGGTCTTTTCATAAAAAGTTTTATACATTTCTTTTTTTAGTGCTTGCACCTTTGGGGTGGACATTAATTCACCCCAATCATCTTTTATGCCACCTTCAATTGCAAAGCCCACCCAATGACTGACCTTGTCCGTGCACATTTGATGATATACTTTGTATAACGGGTGATCCACGTATGGATATGTCTTATCGTTAATGGTATAGGAATAAACAGTTTGTAATTTGCCATCGACAAGATATGTACCAACTTTTTCTACCATCACTTTAGCTGTTGGTTTAAATCCAAAGTGATTTTCAAACTCTTTGACAATATTTGTTTCGTTAGTTGATGATTTACTTAATGTATAGATTTGAATATATGCCGAATAATCAAAATGATTTTTAAGGTATTCATACTTAACATTGTCTGTATAATAAACGCCTATTTTTTCCTTAAAGCTTTCGTAATTGCCTTCTTTTAATGCTGCTATACCACGAGTTTCACTGCCTTTGCAAGTTTTACAGGTGCGTTTTTCTTCACCTTTGACACCGACACTTGCCACTTTGGTTACAGTCCATTTACTCCATGAATGTCCTTTGGCGGAAAGCTGTTTCTGAGCAACAATTACTGTATTGCACACAGAGCAGTGACTGCCTTCTGTAAGTCCAGATTTTGTGCAAGTAGCTGCAACAGCTTTATCAACGATGATATTGTGACCATAAGCATCCTTATAATCGGCTTTATAACTATCGCCACAAGCACACTGAAATATCGTATAACCTTTTTTAATGCAGGTCGGATTGACAATACTCTTTTTTTCGTATTTGTGCATATGTGCATTTTCTAGTTCATTTGACACCGAACTATCATTTTTGATATTTGATTCGGTTGACTGTTCATCATGATTATTGTGTTCGGCATCATAAAATGATGAACTACTATTAACTTCTTCATTATTACTTGGTGAATCTATTGGTTTATTTGATAGTTGCTCGGTGGTTTGTTCGTTTATAGAACATCCCGTTACTAAGCAACATAAAGATATGCAAATAGTAATACAAATTAAGATATTAAATAATTTATTTTTCATAAGATTTAACCTTCCTTTTAAAAAATCTGAGTTTTTATGATTTTCAGACCCAAAGCTCATCACACTTTGCAGTCAATCGTTATACGGAATCTTTCGATGTAAGAATATCTATAGTTATGCGCTTTCTTGAACAACGGTTTTTGATTTTAAATACGGGATAGTTGCGGTATTTAACGCCTCAATGATAATATTAGAAACGTTCAAACCACAACTCAATTTTTTGAATTGTACGTAGTAGGGGAGAAAACCATCCTCTAATCCGAGTTGTTCGTCTTTAGAATGCTCGGCTGCTAAAAAGTCATTACAAATTATTTCGTAAGGAGAGATAGCATCTGAGTTTTCTCGTTTTGTGCAATCAGTGGCTTCGGCAAGCTTTTTAATGTTGAGGATTGAACGTTCACTTTTTCTAGTGGCGTTGGCAAGAAAATAACAAGTTGTATGAAGAAAGTTAAAAAACAATTCTTCTTGATACTTATTACTAAGATTTGCGAATTCACACATTTTAGAACAAAAATTGTGTAGTGCTAATTTGTTTCTGATTTCTTGGGCGATATCAATATTAAGATCGTCATCGCTTATAATTTGCGGTACGGTAGGCAACGCTTTGTAAATACGCTCACCATTATGATAATTAAGTTTAAATTCACCATCTTTAGTCGTAAGAATGACCGTATTGATTTTTGGATGAGTATCCACGTGATTGTGGGCATCAAAAATCGCCTTATTCAGTACACCTTCAATACTGCGGGCGCCCAAACCTTCTTTTAAAGCCCTTTCGGCGATAAGGTTGCATGCGGAATTTGTAATCTTAAATTCGACGCCTCGTGTTTCAAAGATGTGTTTATATTTATTAACTGCACTTGTTTTCACCTCGGAATTGACAAGGATTTTATAACCCTCGAGATCAATGTCGGGAATATAAATTATTTGTTTTAAGCGCCCTACGATTTCAGGCATAAATCCGTAGCTTTTAAGATCCTCTAAGGTTACTTTGGAAAGTGGTTCAACTAAAGTTTCTTCATCGGTGATTTTTGTCTCGTTTAAAAAGCCTAAAGTGTTTTTCTTTTTATAGCGCCTTGCTAACTGTGGGCCTAATTTTGCACAAGCACCTGAGAATAAAAACAATGTTTTATCTAAGTTGATGGTAATGTCTTTTTTATCGTCAGAACTGAATGTGTAGTCGCCACCTTCTAATAACATTAAAAAGTCTTTTTGAGCCGAGGTTGCATCGTGATGAGGGTTTTCGCCACTCATTCGCATTTTATCAGCTTCGTCAAATAGCACAATCGCACTATCGAAGAAATTAGGATTGCTTTCTAAAATTCCGCTAAAAGCATTACTGATGTTTCTGCCTTTATAACCCGAACTAGTGATATTGGCGCAATCAATTCTCGCAAAATTCAAACCACAGCTTTTCGCTAAATTTTGGGTAATATGGCTTTTCCCACTGCCACTGCCACCAATTATGAAGGAGGAAAGGGATGGCAATTCATCTGCAGGTACGCCATTTTCAATTGCCTTGATTTTATTTGTCTGCATTGAAAAAATTGTAGCCAACTCGATTTGTGCACGTTCCTGTGTGGGTAAAGCAATAATTTTATCTTTTGCTTTCTCTATTAGTTGGTTAGTTGTTAGGTATGTAATGTTGTTATTCATAATATTAATCCTTTCTTATTTGAATTGTTTATTAAAGTACTTTGTCTATAATGCCGTATTCGAGGGCATCTTCGGCTGTGAGCCAATTATCTCGGTCCGTGTCGATATTGATTTGTTCAATTGATTTGCCGGTATTGGCGGACAAAATATTATTTAAGCGTTGTTTTGTGCGTTTTATGTGTTGTGCGGCGATTATAATATCACTGGCTTGACCTTGAGTACCGCCTAAGGGCTGATGAATCATAATTTCACTATTGGGGAGGGCATATCTCTTACCCTTTGCACCTGCTGAAAGCAAGAATGCGCCCATGCTGGCAGCCATACCCATACAAATAGTGCTAACGTCGCACTTGATGTACTGCATTGTATCGTAAATTGCCATTCCCGCAGTTACTGAACCACCGGGGCTGTTGATGTAAAAACTGATGTCTTTATCAGGGTCTTGAGCCTCTAAATATAGTAACTGAGCAACTACGCTTGCTGCAGTTGCGGAATTGACCTCTTCAGTAAGAAGTATAATCCTATCATTTAGAAGCTTTGAATATAGGTCCATACCTCTTTCTCCATAACTGGTTTGTTCTATTACTTGTGGTAAATACATAAAATCAAATCCTTTCAAAATTAAATATTGTAAATATAACTGTATTTCTTTCACTTGTCAGGCTTTTCGGATAAAATTTCTTTGTATACGTCTTTTCCATAATCACTAGCCCATTTGCTGCAAATTTCTATTCGCTTTTCGATAATAGGAAACATTGCGTGAGCTTTCGCATCGGCTACTTGTAATAACATTAGCTTTTGGAACTCTTCAAATGAGGCAAGCGTTAGATGTCTTCTTAGATGTTTGTAACTCAAACTGACTCTATCATCATGAAATTTGATATAATAAAGTAAACGCTCTTTTTCCTCGAACGAAATATTATAGTTGTGTTTTTCAATATACGGGATGATTTCGTTTCTTACAATTTCAAAACTTTTTTGCGGATGCCCATAATAATGTTTGTTGGTATCCGCATTATTTTTTCCATCACATTGACAGTAGGGTTTGCCGATGTCATGGAAGAGCGCCGCTAAATAAGCCATGTCATCATTAATATTTTTGGGCAGATTAAGTACTGTTTGTACGCAGTGTTCCCATAAATCATAAGGATGATAAATGTTTTGTTGATCGTAACCGAACATAATTTCTACTGTGGGTAAATATTTCACAATGATTTCGCGCTCTTTGTTAATCTCATCGAATGTTTTTGCTGTTTTTAACAAGTTTAATATATAGTTATACATAACAATTTTCGCTTTCCAAAAATATAAAATTTTCTATTGATTTTTCAAATTCTCATATTCTTTTATCTCTTCATCGGTGCATTGTGAAAGAATTTTTTCAAATAACGCAGTGTTTCTAGATTGGTTTTTCTGTATTAAGAGGTTAAAAGCATTTTCTCCTCCAATTCCGTGGCGCACCCTATATCTTGCACTTGGCACAGGTCGAAAAATAGGAGCCCCAATCGGGTAAGGAGAAAATATAGTGAAAATGGCATCTTCGTATTTGTCAAAATACTTATAACCAAATTTACGAGTTATTTTAAATTTCAAAAAAATAGAACTTATGAATTTGTAATACGCACAAAGTATTAGCTTTGGTAAGCTTATAATAATTTTTTTCATACTAATTATCCTTTATATAGAATTTTGTTTTTTAGCCATCCCAATATAGGTTTGAGGTGGCACCTTTGTTTTTTTGACATTAATGGGATGATGGCCACGACTCTTCTAAAGCATCCATTTCACTAATTGCGATTTGGAATACCTCTTGCAAATTTGCTCTTTTAGTCGATTCTACGATAAGAAGATTTTGGAATTGTAGAGCAATTTCAAAAATATAATCAGAGTCAATCTTTTCAATTCTATATTTTAAAATTTCCAACATAAAATCAGCAACTATATTATGGATACTGTCTTTGACGATGTCGAATTGTTCTTGTTCCAACTCGTATAGTTCCTCTGCACCATAAAATTTTTTAAATAATTTGTTTTTCATAATTTTCTTCCTTTCAAAGTTGAGTTGTTTTTGAAATTATACAAAGGGGATAGCTGTAATAGTTTTCGAATAGATTAATGATTTAGTTTATATTCATTCAAATATTAATGTTTCTCATAGTGATTGCCTCGATTTTGTTTCGTTGGGTATAGTATACCCGATCACTTTCATAGACTTCACAAATTGGAGAAGCCGGCTATTGAAAATTTTGATTTTTATGATATAATAATATTGAGGTGAGATAAGTGAAAACAGAAAAAACAAATGAAGAAAGAATATTTGATTCTATTCAGGAATTAAAAGATAGCTTATTTGGAATGAAACTATCTTATGTAAGATATTGCTACTCAAAATCAGAAAGCGGCTTATATTGGGATAACCAAAAGAGTGAAAGGTTCATTCAAGAATTACTTAATTGTTCTAAAGAGAGCAAATGCTATGATGAAACCTTTGATGACCTTATAATTACCGTATTTGAATTGTCGTTAAAGTTTATTTTGCATGCTAGTAATTTTGATGAACAGCGCTTTGTTAATATTAGAAAGATTATTAAAACTACTGAGAAATTCAATATAAGTGATAAGAGCGTTTTTGAAATAATGGTTGATACTCAAAAGAAGTATTTTGACCTTGTATTTTTGAGGAAGTGCGATGATTTTTCCAAAAAAATTGCATCGGTAGAATTTGATAAATTCTACCGATGCTGTAAACATGGTATTGAATTATTCATTGATAATAAAAAATTGAATACAATCCTTAATGATGATCTGACCATGCAAATGGTTTCAAGAATAAATAGGTTAGCTAATATTACTGCAATGGAAGTGCGCCGCAATGCGGAGGTAAATGGAGTTTTCGACTATGAATAAAAGAGACGCATTTGCTTATAATGAGAGGTTCACTAAAAGTATAAGAACAATGGTATTTGATAATAATGATGACCATGTAAAATTATCGGAATCATTTAGAGATATGATAGAAGAACACAGAGTACGTCCAAAAGGTCCCGTGCGACTTCTTGGAAAAGATGGTACTTGGTTAAGTAAAGAACTTGATAAATGGAAGAATAAAATTACGAATAATACTTTCAATGGGACATTACAGAATCTTGAGGTTTTTTGCGAAATTACGAAGTCTAGTCCAAATAATATTCTTCTTGATAAAGAAGAACTTATTGAAAGTGGCGGTTTAGAGGTTGTTTTCCTTTCTAAAAAAACAATTATTGAGATTGCTAAACAACTATTCTTAAACCCATCATTGCTTGAATATGATTTGATTCTCCCTGTTAAATCAAGACCGGAACGGTTGTTTACGTTATTTATTAAATTTTACCGTTCAAAAGATAAAAAGGACATTCTAGCAATGTTTATGTCAAGTGAATACAATGTAGGAGATGGTATCGTAACTACCTCTTACGAAAATATTGATAGCCGAATTATTAATATTACTTCTCCTAACATTTCTGCAATTTCCATAGAAAATGCAATAGAATTGGCAGAAAAAGAGTATAGGGATTCTTGCGCTTCGTTAAGAGCAGACATTTCTTATTATATGGAACCAATAAATGATTTGACTACAAAAAAAGATGATGATTTATTGTTTTCGCTAATAATAGAAGAATCTGAAAACGAGGAAGAATCTGAAAACGAGGAAGATATTAAACTTGGAATAGATGGCATGATAAATGCAGCATCAAATACAAGATAAAGACAAAATGACCACCGATTTAATTCGGTGGTCATTAAATTTAGAAAGGAATTATTGTGATCTATACTTCTAAAATTATAGCATCGTTGATTAAAACTTATTAATTTTAGTGTAACTGGGTTTATATATGTATAGAGTGAACATGCAATTTTTCGTTTAGTTTTAGCTAAAAGGAGTTCTTATCTATGTTTTGAATTTTATGATAAGCCTATCATCTTAATGTTTTTCCATTGTTAGTACTCCTAATATGAGCAGCGAAGTTCACAAAAGGTTTGCTATAAAAAGTGGCGTAGATTTCTCTCTACCGCCTTTAGTTTAAGAGTATATCAGTTCATTATATATGATTTCGGTGGCGCGGTGGCGGATGTTGTTCATGCTGCAGACCCATTCGAGTTGGTTTTGTGCTTTTAGTTGTTCGGTGATACCTTCGGCGGTTTTATATTGTGAGATAAGTGTATCAAACATTTCTTCTGCATGTTTGTTGATTTCTGCGAGGTGGGAGTAGAGGGTGCCGTTTATCATTAGTTTAGTGTGTAGCAGTTTCTTGTGTTCGCGGATGTAGGTGAGATAGCGTTCGCCCCAGATACCTATGTTTATTTCGGGGAGTTTTAGGCAAGGGATGTAGTAATCGCCGTCGCGTTCGTACCATAGTCCATTGTTTTCGTCGTAGATATATTGTTCCATAATTTGTCCTCCTTTAGCAAAAATGACTTTTCAATAGATTTATGCCCCTAAAATTATGACATTTCAATAGGAAATGGGGCGCAAAACAATGACATTTCAAATTAGTGTTCCTTTAATAAGTCTTGAAAGGGCGCATCGTCGTTTATAAATGTGTCATAGGTGAAGTTAGCGCCGAGGCGGAAGCCCATAATAAAACTATCCAAATTTGATTCGCCATTGACTACGCCCCAAGCGTTGCAAAAGTCGAGGAATTTCTTTTTGCTTTCGCCCGAGAGGTGCTCGGTCAGAAAGTCCTCGTTTAGCATTAACACCTCCATTTGTTTTTGCACCGTTTTGTTCTCTTTGGTGCTACGTGCCTGTGGGTCGAGATTGCCGTAATAAAATTCTTCTATAAAATTTGCCATAAAATTACCTCCTTTGCCTTTATTGTAAAGGAAGGTAAAATAAAACACCAATATGCCGATTTCAAATCGGCATATTGGCGTTTCTTTTTATTTGGCTGCAAGCACTTTCTCTACTGCCATATCAAAAACCTCGTTGTGTTGTTTCATCAAATCAATCTCAAAAATGTTTTTGTGAATGGCGATATGAATCCTATCTCTTATTTTTTCGATATTAATAGAACTATTTGCGCAATATTCATCAAACAGATCTATTATAGAATCTTCCTTGTCGAATTTTTCATATGGTGTAAGGGCCTTGTAATCTTTATCGTAAGAAAATATCACTAAATGACGACCTGAACTTGCACTCAACCAAGCAATGAGCTTGGCCCACCACTTCTTGTCGGTTTTTCCCAATGACATTCCATACACACAAACAATGGTACTGTTATTAATTAAACTCATTGCCTTAGCATCATTATTTGTTTTTAAATTTTGATTCATTGTAGGCTTGACAAACCTTTTAACAAAACGGGGATCGGATGCCAACTCTTTGTTTTTAATTTGAGAAATATCATTAACACCAATAATTGGATACGTAGAAAAATCACCATGAACATGCACGATGTTTCCTATTTTGTCATCGCGATGAAAGTTAGAATATTTGTTATCACTAATCACGTTTTTGGGAACATATTTCAAACATTTTTTAAGAACGTTAGTATAATTGAAATTGATAAAATTATGCACAAAATCACCTGTGCTATTTCCTTTATACAAGTTATTCAATGATTCAAAATCACCTAAAGAAAAAGTCTCTGTTGTAACATATCCAAAAAGAGCCGTACACATTACATTTTCAATTTCTTTTTTGTTTTCTTCAAATGCCAAAAGATTTTCTTGGTCCTTAAGATAAGAAATAAACTCTTCTTCAAAATCCTTAACTTGACTAAGTAAAGTGCCCTTCGTTTTTGTTGTAAATTTCTCGGTATAGTCACCCAACGCACTTTCGAAATCAGCCCATGTTTCGTGATCCTCTCCTATGTTCTCCGCAAGCTGACGAATTTCAGGAGCCTTATCGATAGATTTAACTTGGTAGATTGGAAAAAAGTCCTTAAATTTAGAATTCATTCCGACTCCAATGTCGAATCCGTTACCAATTAAAAAAGTGATATTCACAGCCGTACCCCCTGTGGCAAAATATGTATTCTTTTGTAATATTATAGCATATAATGTTACCATATTCAACGACATTTACTGACATTTTAAAGTGACAAAATCCTGTCGCCTTAACCCGGGCTCAAACTAACGACAATGCAAAACCCCCCAATTACATTTCTGTAATCGGGGAGTCATTTTAGATATAGAGCTTTACTTTAATATCTTTCCATTTATGCACACGTTGTTTTGTGGATTTAGAATATTTATATTCCTTAGCATCCTTTTCGGTGAGCGTAAATTTTGCGAAGTTAAAGTAAGCCGAGAATTTAGACTGAAGGTCGCAAGGTTCTCGGGACCCATCAAAATCTTTGATTTTGCTAATGGGTGAGGTTCTTACTTGCCAGACTTTATAGCAGCCTGTATTACCATTCACGAAACACACCAATCAATTGCATATTAAGATACAGTAAATTTCAAGGAGTTTTCACTTTCTATTTATCACATTATATGTTATAATGTGCATTAAGGAGTGAGTTTGATGATATACACTGAAAACACAAAGAAAGCATTAAAGTTGTGCTTTGAGGCTCATAAAAACCAAACTGATAAAAGCGGTATGCCATATGTGTTCCATCCTTTTCATTTGGCAGAACAAATGAAAACTGAGGAAACGACCATAGTAGCGTTACTACACGACGTAGTTGAAGATACAAATTACACTCTTGAAGATTTGATTGCGATGGGATTTAGTAAAGAAGTAACCGATGCTATCGCCCTGATGACTCACGATGGTGATACCGAATATATGGACTATGTTCGGGCTATAAAAGATAACCCCATTGCAAAAGCAGTAAAACTTGCAGACCTAAATCACAACTCCGACCTGTCCCGCTTGGATGTGGTAGATGACAAAGCTTTAAAGAGAAGAGAAAAATATCTTAAGGCTATTGAGTTGTTAGAAAACTAAATAGATATAGTAAATCCCTCTGCCGATACAGGCGGAGGGATTTTTGTGTGGTGTCAAAACTTATAATTTTTGACACTCTTTTTCGGTGCCCGTAAAATCAGGCTTTGTGCGGTGTCATTAGTCGGTGTCAAAAGTAGTGCGCCTTTTCGCACGTATAATCGTGCTTTTACTGATACCTGTCATAGACTCAACCTGCTTATAGGTCTTACCTTGACTCAGCAGTTCCAACGCAAGATTGATTTGGTCCCGATGATACTTTTTAGGACGACCTTCTTTATAATTAGGGTCGTGCGCTCGGGCATATTCTCGTCCTGCTTGGCATCTGCTGTTAATCATTTCTTTTTCAAATTGAGCAAAGGCTAACATTACATTCAAGAGCAGAGTGCCTACAGGCGTATGCTCTATGATACCCATATTTAAAATATTCAGACTTATGTTTTTATCATATAGTTCCTGCGCAAGCATAGCACCTTCTACAACAGTTCGGGCAAATCGGTAAAGCTTACAAACTATAAGCGTATCACCAGACTTTAATCGTTTGATCAGTGCTTCAAACCGTGGACATTCATAAACCTTTCCTCCCGTATAGTTCTCTTCGATAACCTCATCAGCACCCACTGCCAAAACCAAATCGCGTTGTTCCTTAATAGAATAATTGTCCTTTTGGCTTTTACTGGACACACGGATATAACCATATTTCATTTCATCAAATCCTTTCTTTCCGTATGTATGCGCCCACCGCATTGGAGTCTGCGGTGAGCTTAAGGAAAAATGAAAGGATGTGTATATACTCCACTATCCACCGTTAATATAGGATATAAAGTGTAGAATATATAAATAATATAATTTGTTTTACTCACCGTTGACAATCATATTACAAATGTAGTATAATACAACTTGTAGTTTTATATCAAAAGGAGAAGTATTATGTCGAACGAAAAACTCATTATTTCTTCAAAAAAATATAGGGGTGATTCTACCGTTATTTCCATTCGTCTTCCTGATGAACTTGTAAAGGAACTAGATAAGATTGCTGAAGAAACTGGAAGAACTAGAAACGAAGTTATTCAGAAATGTCTTGCATTTGCGGTTGACAATTTGGAAATAAAAGAATACTGATTGAGGAGATATATCGATGGCAATTTTTAAGTGTAAAATGTGCGGTGGAGAATTAGAACTGCAAAAGGGTATGAATATAGCAGAATGCCCTTATTGCGGAACTAAACAAACCGTACCGTATCTTGATGATGATAAAAAATTAAGGTTGTATAACCGTGCTAATCAGTATAGATTAGATAATGAATTCGACAAAGCATATAGTGCTTACGAAACAATTATTTCTGAGAAAGAGGATGAAGCGGAGGCATATTGGGGTCTAGTTCTTTCGGAGTATGGTGTTGAGTATGTTGAGGACCCTGCCACAAAGAAAAGAATTCCTACCTGCCATAGAACGCTTGTTAAATCTGTTACATCAAACGAAAACTTCAAACTTGCCTGTCAGTTTGCAGAAAGCGAAAGCAGGATGATGTATGAGGATGAGGCAGAAGAACTTGATTCATTACAAAAGAAAATATTAAACGCCTCTGCTAAAGAAGATCCTTATGATGTTTTTCTCTGTTATAAAGAAACGGACGATAAAGGCGAACGAACAGCCGATAGTGTTTTGGCACAGGAAATTTATAACGAATTAACTCGTAGTGGTCTTCGTGTTTTCTTCTCAAGAATCTCTCTTGAAGATAAGTTGGGTAAAGATTATGAACCTTGTATTTATGCTGCTCTTACCAGTGCAAAAGTAATGCTTATGGTAACTGCCGACAGTGACCATTGCAATGCTGTTTGGGTAAAGAACGAGTGGAAACGCTATATAGACTTTATGAAGACGGATCGTGAAAAAGTGTTGATTCCAGTCTATAAAGATATTTCGCCCTACACTTTGCCTGATGAGTTCGCAAAATTACAAGCACAAGACATGTCAAAATTGGGTGCTATACAAGATTTAGCACACGGTGTCGAAAAAATAGTAGGTAAAGGAAACGGCTCACAAGGAGCAATTGGGCAAAGAGAAAAAGATCTACTTAATAAACTTGATAAAACTAACAAAAGAAATAAGATTATTCTCAAAATAGGTCTTGCGTTGGTTGCTTATGTTATCTTTGTAACTGCTTTAGTAAATATAAGTTCTCGGCAATCAGCTTTTCCTCTTTTCGATCATATGGGAATCAGCATTGATTTATGGAAATATGGAAGTTCTTTATCCAAACTAGTTTTACTTGGAGTTTTACCAGTATTTATTGGCTTTGGTTTGAATTTGATATTAGGATTTAAATCAAAAATAGCAAATATGGTGTATTTTATAGCTTTTTTACTGTTAAGTATTGCTCTAATCCTTTTGAACTGCAATTATATTACAGCGAGTATAGTTGTTAATATTTTATATGTGCTACTATTTTGTATTTTTATTATTACGTTTTGCCTATCATATAAAAATAACTTTAAAAAAGGAATATTACTATGTATAATTTCCTGTATACTATGTTTAACACAATTTTTAACTTCAAACTTAACCCCACCAATTGTAGAAAGAGACCCAACTAAAGATCAAATTCAGATTAAAAAAGATTTTGTGAAATTTTATGATAAAATTAATGATGACTTAAAAGGCAAAGTGTATGAAAATGAAATTTATGATGTATTAGATTCTTATTACGACGCGGCAGAAGTTTGGTATAAAATAGAAGCTTATAATCAAATTGGATGGGTTGGTTTTTCACCAAGCAGTAACGCAATTGTAAATGATCCAATTGTATTTTTGCCTAGAAATGGAATAGTTCAAAGTAACAAAACAAACAATAGCATATCTCAGTTGAAAATAACAACAGGTTTTATTAATATAAGAACCTCTCCAAGTACAAAAGGCGTTGTTATTGGTATTGTTAGATATGGTGACATTTATACCATCTTAGAAAAAACTGGTGAATCGAAAGTATGGTATAAAATTAAAACAAATTGGGGCGTAGAAGGTTATATTTATGCAGGAGATTATGGCTCCTATGTGAGTTTAAATTAATTGTAATTTTTTGAAGGATGAAACTAAAATGGCAATTTTTAAATGTAAAATGTGCGGTGGCACACTGGAAATAACCAATAATGAAAGTGTTGCAGTATGTGAATACTGTGGAACGAAGCAGACCTTGCCGAAATTAGACGATGATCGAAAAGCGGCTCTATATGACCGTGCAAATCATTTTCGCCGTAACAATGAATTCGACAAAGCGGCAGGAATATATGAACAAATTCTCGGTGAAGACAACACCGATGCTGAAAGTTATTGGTCTTTGGTGCTTTGTCGTTATGGTATAGAGTACGTAGAAGATCCTAAAACTCGAAAAAGGGTACCTACTGTAAATCGTGCCCAGTATAGCTCTATCTTTGTTGACGAAGATTATAAATCGGCTTTACATTATGCAGATGGTTATCAATCTGAAATATACGAGCAAGAAGCTACTGCTATTGATGAAATTCAAAAAGGCATACTGGAAATCTCTCAAAAAGAAGATCCTTTCGATGTTTTTATCTGTTATAAAGAAACGGATAATAATGGCCGCAGAACCCCAGATAGTGTTTATGCACAAAACATATATAAAACACTGACTGAAGAGGGATATAAAGTGTTCTTCTCTCGCATTACGTTGGAGGATAAGCTAGGTTCTGCTTATGAACCATACATATTTGCTGCATTGAATTCAGCAAAAGTTATGCTCATCGTTGGCACTAAGCCTGAGCATTTTAATGCCGTTTGGGTAAAGAATGAGTGGAGCAGATATCTTTCGCTTGTTAAGAACGGAAAGAAAAAAACTATAATACCGATATATTCGGATATGAGCCCATATGATTTGCCTGAAGAACTTTCATACATACAGGCGCAGGATATGTCCAAGATTGGTTTTATGCAGGACTTAATTCATGGTATTAAAAAACTAATACCATTAAAAACATCAGCTGCGCCGAATGGTAATGTAGAAAATCAAATGGTTGATTCAATGCTGAAAAAAGCATTCAACTTTATTAGTTCTGGTGATTTTAAATCTGCAACCCTCTGTTTAGACACTGTTCATGCATATGACGCCGACAATGCGATGTATTATATCGGACAACTAATGATACAGCATCATTGTTTTGAAATCGAACAATTGTCAGATATCAAAACATCCATTGTAGACTCTGAACTATATGTCAGCGCAATCAATAATGCAGAAGATGAACTCAAAGAAACCTTAAAATCCTATGGTGAACATACCATTTATAATGAAGCATTAGCTATTTCAGAAGAAAAGACATTCGTTTCTGATTTCAAAAAAGCATTACAGTTATTAGAACACATTGACAGTGATGCCCTACTAATAAGTAATTCTGACTTTGCAAAAAAAGTTAAAGAATTACGAGAAAAACTTGAAAAGCAACTCTCTGATAAAGAGGAAGAAGAAAGGAAAAAAGCAGAAGAACTAGAAGCAAGTAAGCAAAGGAAAATTGCAAAACTTAAAAGGATAAAGAATATATCTATTATTTCTGGTTCAAGCGTTGCGGCTATTGCATTAATTCTTTCAATAATTTATTTTCTTGTTTTACCTATGAGTATTTACTCAAAAGGTAGCGCCTCATACGAAAATGCTGATTTTAATACAGCAATGTCCCACTTCTCTACCATTAGAGGTTTTAAAGATACCGAAGAAAAACTATATCAGATAGAGCAAACAGCATTAAAATATGCTGAAGTAGGAGATATTGTTTTTTATGGTCGCTATAACATAAATACTGATTTGACTAGAAGTAAATACGCTCCAATTGAATGGATTGTTGTAAAGCGGGATACGGAAAATGTCATTCTAATTGCGAAACATTGTTTAACGGCAAGGGCATACGATTCACAAACTACTACCGTTGATTGGGAAAAATGCGGATTAAACAATTGGTTGAATTCTACTTTTTATGATTACGCCTTCTCCAATAATGAAAAGGAATGCATCATAACTAATGCATCCTTAAAATCGAATGTATATATTTTCGATGAAACAGAAATAAGCAAGTATCTTACGACTAATGAACTTAAAATTGCAAAAGCTACCGATTATGCGGTTTCGCAAGGTATTCAAGTAGCAGAGAATGGTAATAGTTGTTGGTGGACTCGAAAAAGCGATGAAAATGGTTATTTGTATCCTGTTTTAAGTACAGGAGAGGTTAGAGACTCTTTATACGCAGTTTATGATTTTGTGGGAGTTAGGCCAGTAATTGTAGTTAAGATAGACCTTTCAGAAACGGAAAAAGCCGAATTTATAGAAAAGAAGAATGCTGAAATTTATAACGAAGCAATAGAGCTCTTTAATAACGGTGATTATGATTCTGCCATTGATAAATTCGTTACTCTTGATGATTATAAAGATTCAAAAGAATTTATATCTAAATCCAAATATGTCGCAGGAAATAAATATTTCGAACAAAAAGACTACTTAAAAGCCGTGCAATATTTTGAATCGATTATCGATTATTCTGACACTAAAGACAAATTAAACGAATCAAAATATCAATATTGCTCATCTACTGCAGACAACCCTACCTATACTTCAAAAGAATATATAAAAGATTTAGTAAAAATCTCTTATAAAAATTCAAAGGTGTTATCCAAAAGGATTTTTGCTTGGAAAGCAGAAACTTCAATATATGTTTCATTGCGCATGGGAATGCAAACGGGGGTTGGCTTTGACGCAAAACTTTCTGGTGGTGATGGCTCAACCAAAGTTAAGTTTGTTATTTCTAGTGATGAGGGAACGCAAACTTATTGTGACGAAGCTATGTATTGGGCAGGCGATACACCAAGTTGTCAGCTAACCGCAATTGGCGATATTACTCAAAAAACATATACTGTTAAAGTTTATGATGGCAGCGGGAATTTGATTGGTCAAGCTTCAGGTATACCTAAAGAATAAGGAGGAAATAAAAATGGCAAAAATAGCAGACATAATTAAATACGAAGGTGATAATAGCACCTTTATTTGGAAACATCCTTGTGAGGATTTTAATTACCTCACTCAGTTAATTGTTCATGAGAGCCAAGAGGCAATATTCTTTATGAACGGTCAGGCGCTTGATATGTTCGGTGCTGGTCGCTACACTCTCGAAACACAAAATATTCCGCTTATCGGAAAGGCTCTTAACAAGGCCACTAACGATAAAACACCATTCCACTGTGAAGTCTATTTCATCAACAAGACTGAGCAAATGAATATTAAATGGGGCACCGACTCACGTGTTCAGTACATAGAGCCTACCTATGGCTTTCCACTTTCTATCGGTGCATCTGGTGAAATGAGTCTCCGTGCTGAAGACAGCAGAAAATTGCTTTTGAAATT
The DNA here is from genome assembly GCA_045536815.1 of Acutalibacteraceae bacterium. Taxonomy (GTDB): domain Bacteria; phylum Bacillota; class Clostridia; order Oscillospirales; family Acutalibacteraceae; genus UMGS1279. Next base: position 30,012 of record JAZSOH010000021.1, read on the forward strand.
GGTTGGCACCGAGAATTATCTTGGTCAACAGCATTTGGCAGGATACTTCCGTTCTTTCCTTATGACCCGTGTAAAGACCTATATTGCACAGGTTATGAAGACCAATAGCATTAACATTTTTGAGATTGACGAAAATCTCACTATGTTCTCTAACGCTATTAAGAATCTCCTTATTGGCGACTTTGCAGAATATGGTGTGGCACTTGAACAGTTCTTTGTAACCACTATCTTGAAACCTGATGGCGACAGACAGTACGAGAAGTTCAAGGAACTGCACTTCCGTCAGTATGCTGACATTGCCGAAGCAAAACTTCGTCAGCAGACCGAGATTATTAATGCCGAGACCGAAGCACAGAAAACCGTTATTGACTCCAAGGCACAAGCGACCAAACGAGCACAAGAAGGTTACACCTACCAGCAAGAGAGAGGTTTCGATGTTGCTGAAAAGGTTGCCCAGAACGAGGCAGTTGGTGAGTTCACCAATATGGGTGTTGGTTTCGGAACAATGGCAGGTGTCGGCGGTGCCGTTGGTGGTATGGTCGGCGGAATGATGAGCGATGCTATGGGCTCTGCTATGAATCCCGCTCCCACACCCCCCGCACAACCCGCCGACAGCATGGTAGCATTCAAGGCAAAAGTCGATAAACTGACTATGATGAAAGAGGCAGGAATGCTCTCCGAAGAGGAGTTTAACACAATGAAATCCAAATTGCTTTCTGAGATATTATAAGGGGTAAATAATTATGAAACAATTAAAATGTGAAATGTGCGGAAGTACAGATTTGATAAAACAAGACGGAGTTTTTGTTTGCCAATCTTGTGGTATTAAATATTCTCTTGAAGAAGCAAAGAAAATGATGATTGAAGGTGTAGTTGAGGTAAAAGGCGCTGTTTCAATAGACCGCTCAAACGAATTGAATAATTACTTGCTCAGAGCAAAAGAATTCTTTGATAGAAAAGAATTTTTTGATGCCGAATTGTATTATAATAAAGTCTTAGATATTGATGCGAATAATATTGAGGCTAAAAGCGGCATAAGACGTCTAGAAAAAATTATAACCTCTCCGAATCTAACAGTTGAAAGAGGTAATGCACGTGGCTCAGGGGAAGCAAAAACTATTATATACATAAATGGTACAAAATATAAAAATTTCGATTTGGATTATACCTGCAAAATTACATTGCCCGTAGGAAGTTATAAGATTCAATTCAAGCGAGCGGCAGTAAAAAGCAATGTCGTAGATGTAACAATAACTGATAGGAACGATAAATACACATTGATTTTTAAGCCATCTGTTTTTGGTATTAAAGCAATGATTTATAAGTCTTAGGAGGTAATAAAAAATGAACGCAAAAAAATTATCTGTAAGTATTTTTCTTATAATATTTATTTTATTCGGTGCGGTGTCAGCCATTGTTTATGACAAGTCTGATAGCGTGGATATTATATGCTATGACGGCTCTTACGCAGAAGAATATGCTAAAAAGCACAATATTGATTGTGAAATTATTTCAGATTCAGATGCTTATATAGGTATATTGAACCTTGAAAATTTTGATTATAACAATGACGGCACCATTGTTGCTTATAAGGGTGAAAGCGAAAAAATCGCAATCCCTACCGATATTGAGGGAGTAAAAATCACTAAGATTGATGAAAAAGCATTTGAAAATGCTAAAAATTTAAAAAGCATATATTTGCCTAAGTCAGTTACTGCTTTTGAAATAAAAGAGCTTAAAGATGTTACAGTCTATATGTATGAAGATACTGATTTGTACAAGAAACTTTCCGAAGACAAAGAGATAAAGTTTGAAATCAAAACCATACCCGATTCATATTTTGTAGATTTCTATACAGCAAACATTCCTTTCTCTTATGACAATATCTCAGATAAGAGCATCGATATCAATCGTTATCACACAGAAAATGAGTTAGTTTTAATTCCCGAAAGCATTGATGGTAAAATTGTTACCACCATTTCATTTGATGCATTAAAAGATGGCGTTGAAACAATCGTTATTCCTAAGAGTGTTACCAGTATTAAAGGTGAATTATATACGGGTCGTTATGACTTCACATTCCTCATCGGTATGTTGATTTCCTTCGTCGGAACCGCTATTGCTGTGGCTTTTGTTCTCACATTAAAGGTTGAAACAAAAGAAAAGATGTTCTTGACTGTTTCTCAGTTCAGGATAGCATATATAGTTACTATTCTTTCGGTAATTTTAAGTGGTATCTACTTGTTTGTAGCAGCCGTGCCCGATTTTATTGTTTATATCGTTGCTATTTTGGTTTATGCTCTTGCTGTTATTTCAATAATTAAAGCAAAAGTGGCTGTTTCTGTTGTTGCAGGTATTGATGAAAAGATTAAAGTTCAGACTTTCTTCATTAAATCTCTTACTGTAGATGCTGAACATTTGATGAGTACATCCAAGACAGCAGAACTCAAAGCACTTGCTAAAAAGGTATATGAGGCTGTTCGTTATTCTGACCCAATGTCCAATGCTGTATTGGTTGAAGTTGAGGAAAAAATACAAAATGGTTTCTCCGATTTTGAAAATGCTGTTGTTAGTGAAGATTTTGAACTTGCTTCTTCTACTGCAGATGAACTTCTCTCTCTTATTGATGTTAGAAACAAGAAGTGCAAGTTGTTAAAATAAACAAAATGGAATATTCTTATTCCAAGGGGTGAAGAGATGTCTATATTCAAGTGTAAAATGTGCGGAGGCAGTCTTGAAATTGTCGCAGGTACGACCGTTGTAGAATGTCAGTATTGCGGTACGAAGCAAACCCTGCCAAGACTGTCTGACGAGCGAATTTCAAACCTTTATGACCGAGCAAATCATTTCCGTAGGAACAATGATTATGACAAGGCATTAAGCATTTATGAGCAAATATTAAGTGAGGACAGGAGCGACAGCGAAGCATACTGGTCTATCGTTCTCTGCCGTTATGGTATTGAGTATGTAGAAGACCCTGCGACCCACCGTCGTATTCCTACCATTAACCGAGCACAATATACTTCTATTTTCTCGGACGAGGACTATAAGTCTGCTATTCTGTATGCCGACGACACTCAAAAAGCAATTTATGAGCAGGAAGCAGAACAGATAGACAGCATTCAAAAAGGCATTCTGGAAGTATCTCAATCGGAAGACCCGTTTGATGTTTTTATCTGTTATAAGGAAACCGATGCCAACGGTCGCAGAACCCAAGACAGTGTACTCGCTACCGAACTTTATAACGAACTTACCCGTGAAGGTTACAAAGTATTCTTCTCCCGTATTACACTTGAAGACAAACTCGGTCAAGAGTATGAACCGATTATCTTTGCTGCACTCAACTCCGCAAAGGTTATGGTTGTGCTCGGTACCAAGCCTGAACACTTCAATGCCGTTTGGGTAAAGAACGAATGGAGCAGATATCTCTCCCTTATCCGCAATGGTGCCAGGAACACTCTCATTCCCGCATACCGTGATATGGACCCATATGACCTGCCTGAAGAGTTTTCTCACTTACAGGCACAAGATATGTCTAAACTCGGTTTCATGCAGGATTTAACACACGGCATTAAGAAAATACTTTCTGCTGGTAAGACCAACGACAAAAAGGAAAACACCGCAAGTGGAGGCACCAGTATCGAGGCGACTATCGACTATGCCTTACTTCTTATTGAGGATGGCAACATTCAGAAAGCAAACCAATTGTTAGAGCAAGTGGTCGCTACGGCTCCGAAGCACCCGATGATATATGTTGCCAAACTGCTCATTGAATGCGGTGTTAAGAGGCAGGAAGACTTGGCACGGCTCGATGATAGTTTTGACCATTCTCCTAACTATGAGAAAGCAGTTCGCTTTGCCAACCCGCAACTCAAAGCAACCCTTGAAGGATATGCCGAAATCGTTAAGAAAAACAGAATCAAAGCAATATACGATCAAGCAGTTTCCAAAATGGATAGCGGTGTTTGCGAAACAGATTTCTTATCGGCAAAAAGGTTGTTTGATACTATCCCGCATTATGCAGATTCCAGACAGCTCTCCATTCTTTGTGGCGACAAAGCAGAAACCGCCCGCAAGGAGGCAGAATACCAACAATCAAAAACAATATACGACCAAGCAATTACTAAAATGAATGCCGGTACTACGGCAGAGGACTTTGTGGCAGCAAAGAAGTTGTTTGATAGCATTTCGGAGTTCGAAGATGCTAGACGTCTCTCCGCTCTCTGCTCCGACAAAACAGAAGTCGCTAAAAAAGAAGTCGTCTACCAGAAGTCTTTAAAATTAATGAACTCTAACACCGATAACCGTATTGCCGTTCTTCAAAAGGCAATCGACGGATTTGGTACTATCAGAGATTATAAAGATGCTGCCTTACAGATTGATAACTGCGAACGGTTAATTTATGCCGAAAACGAAGCAATTGCCGCCAAGAAGAGGAAACAGAAGACAATTACCAAAAGTACTTTGCTGGTTCTTGCTGTGGTTGTCCTCTTCTCCGTAATCTTCTTCGGATTCATTCTTCCGAGAAGCAATTACAATAAAGCGGAAAACCTGTTTGCCGAGCAGAATTACTCTGCTGCTTACGATATTTACAGCAAACTCGGCAACTTCGAAGATGCCCCCGAAAAGGCAAAGGAATGCTTGTATATTCAAGCAACTGCTTTGAGAGCAGAAAAGAAATGGGACGAAGCAAATGCCCTGTTTGAGCAGATAAAAGATTACAAGGATAGTGCAGAACTTATTCACTTACATAATTACGAAGTCACCGCTTCCGAAAATGCTACTTGTGCAAAGGATGGATATAAGGAGTTCAAGTGTAGTGGTTGTGGTGAGACATACCGTGAAAAGCTTGAAGCAACAGGTAAACACGACTACAAAGTGATTAATTCCAAGAATGCTACTTGTGAAGCAGGTGGTTTTAAAGAATATAAGTGCACTACTTGCGACAGTAATTATCGTGATTATATCGAAGCAACAGGAAACCACGACTACAAGGTGGTCAATTCCAAGAATGCCACTTGTGAAGCAGGTGGCTTCAAGGAGTATAAGTGTTCCACCTGCAACCATAGTTATCGTAATGATATCAAGGCAACTGGCCATAACTATTCGTCTGCTACCTGTACCGAAGCAAAGAAGTGTAAGAATTGCGGGCAGACATCTGGTAGTGCTCTCGGCCATAGCACCAGCGGGGTTAAATGTTCGAGATGTGGCACAATCACATTTCAAACCATTACCTATACGGGAAAAGGCTCCGAAGTGAAAAGCAATATAAATCTTCCAAGTGGAAAGTTCAGATTCACTTGTACGATGACTTCTGGAAGCAGTAATTTGACTATGTATTTCAACGATGGTACAACAGGATATGAACCACTTATCTTCAATAATTATGTGGCAGGAACAGTCGAAGTAACTGTCATTGAAGGCCCTGTTAGCAACGGCAGTATTGCTATAAATGCTAATGGTTGGGATGGTTCAAAAATGGGATGGAAAATCGTAATTGAAGCAATAGGATGATGGGAGGTTCCGAATGAAAGTTAAACAATTAATTTGTCAGAATTGTGGAGCCAACCTTGATACAAAAGAAAACATTGCTTTTTGTTCTTATTGTGGTTCTAAATTGGCTTTGGATGACGAAAATAAAAATATTACATATAATTACAATTATTCCAAACGCGACGAAGCAAAAATTCGTGATAGCGAACGAAAAGAACTGATTCGGTTAAAAGAACTTGAAAATGAAGAAAAACAGCGTGATCGTGAACATAAAATGCAAAAGTGGATTTTATTGGGTTGGTTAATTGCCGGCAGCATTGCTTTCTTGCTACTCATTGTTATGGGTTTTCTTGATGGTTCTTGGTAATATGTAGTCAGACATTAAATTATGGAGAATGCAAAATGAGTAAAACTGAACAGCAATATGTGAAAGATATCTCTACATGGAGTAAACAATGGGATCTTATATGCAAAGAACTAAAGGAATACGGAGAAATCACACCAAAATTTGAAGATGTTCTTTTGGAAACAAAATCCTCTTTTGGCAAAGTGGTAAAACAAGCGATTTTTGATAATTTGAATATGATCACGGTTTCACAAGAAGATATTCGTCAACTTTGGAGATATGTAAACGAAAGTTGCACCGAAAAGATAACAGAGAATAGATTTATACCTTTGCCTGAATATGCATCTACTAACAGAATGAACGATACAGATCGGTTATATTCATATTTTTCAATTAGTTATAAAGATTCAGCTTATACGGACATGGAGGCAACGGGAGTTCGTGAAATTAGAGCTGCTGAAAACGATGATGTTTGGAAATGCCGCTTTGCTTTTTCAGCGGATATAAGTGAATTGAAATTCATTGATTTTAGCCCTGTTTGCAAAATTCCGAAGGATGAAGGTGAGTATGGTAATTTTTTAGTTTCAAAATTGGGAAAGCGCCTGCCGGTAGATAAAAACAAATTGACTTATTGGTTAATGCAAACATTATTACAAATTTTCCACGAGTCCGATATGTTTTCTCCTATTGATAAATCAGAGAATCAAGAAGAACAAAGACTTAAATATAAACCATTTCACGTAATTTGCGATTATCTGGAAAGATACGGTTATAACGGAATAATTTATCGTAGTTCTGTTTTCAAAAAAGGCAGATGCCTGGCATTGTTTAATCCTGATTATGCAGTGTGCGAATTTGATACATTAGAGAAAATTGATGTAGGAAAAGCTTTAAAAATCAAATAATTACTTATAAATAACAAAAAGACAGTATGGCAATAAAACCCTACTGTCTTTTTCCATTTCCACTTGATTGATGTATTAGTACTATAACAGTTTCATCTTCACAAAACCTTTGAAAACTTAGACATATATAAAATCATTATTTATGATTTCTATAACTATGCTGCGGATGTTATTCATTCGAGTAACCCACAACATTTGGTTTTCCGCTTTAAGTTGTTCGGTAATACCTTCCGCTTGTTTAAGCTGCTCGATTAGAGTATCAAACATTTCCTCTGCTTGAAAATTTATATCGTAAAGATAGGAATTTAGTTTGCATTCCATTTGCAAGTGGGTAAGGGTTCCTCTACGATGTTGTTTGAGATAGTCCAAATGTCGCATACCCCAAACACCAATTTCCTTTGTTTCTTGCTCCGGCAATTTAAAGCACGGAATGTAATAATCACCCTACAACTCATACCACAAGCCATTCTTTTCATCGTAAATATACCTTTCCATAATCAAACCTCCTTCAGCAAATCTTTGAATGGTGCTTCGTCGTTTACGAACGTGTCGTATGTAAACTGTGCTCCAAGGCGAAATTAGCACCGAGGCGGAATCCCATAATAAAACTGTCGAGATTGGATTCGCCGTTGACTACGCCCCAAGCATTGCAAAAATCAAGGAATTTCTTTTTACTTTCTCCCGAGAGATTCTCGGTTAGAAAATCCTCGTTTAGCATCAACACCTCCGTTTGTTTTTGCACCGTTTTGTTTTCTTTAGTGCTACGTGCCTGTGGGGCGAGATTGCCGTAATAGAATTCTTCAATAAAATTTGACATAAAATTACCTCCTTTGCCTTTATTGTAGCAAAGGAGGTTACTTTTTACGAATGTGCGGAAATGAAATTGGCAGAGTTAATGATTAGGATAAAATGTACTGCCAAAAAGTTTAAAAAACACATTTTAGATAAATATCATATATTTTGCGCACAATTTGTGCGCAAAGCACTTGACATATGCAAAGTTTGGTGTTATAATTACCATATCTTAGGAGGGATTATCATGCTTACACGTTTTGAAGTTGCTAATTACAAGGGTTTTAAGGATGCTATGATTTGGGACCTGTCTACAACGAGAGACTACTCCTACTCAAAAGAATTAATAAAAAACAAAACAGCCAAAAACTCAATAGTTTTCGGCAAAAATGCTTCCGGCAAATCAAGTTTATGCGCAGCAGTTGTTGATATTACAACACATCTTCTTGATGCCGAAAAAGATTCTACGCCACCTCACATGCTTACTTATATTGGTAACGATACCCCTATTATGTCTTTTAGATACGATTTCCTTTTTGGAAATAAAAAAGTTACATATGTGTATGCAAAAACAAACAAGCGTGAAATGGTAATAGAAGAGCTTTACGTTAACGAAAAAAAGGTTTTGCGCCACGATTTTATCAATGAAGAAGAAAATTTCATAAATATTGCCGGTGCCAAAAATTTGAGAACTAAAGGCTTACCTAACAAGCTGTCGGTTATCAAATATATTTACAACAACACTATTCTTGATGAAAACTCGGTTATAAACCATTTAGTTGATTTTGTGAGCGGCATGCTATATTTCCGTTCCTTAAGAGAAGCTAACCAATATATAGGTTATAAATTGGGCGGCGAGAAATTAGACGATATTATTCTAAGAAACCATAAACTTGAGGAGTTTCAAAACTTCTTACAAGATATGGAATTAAACTATACTTTAGTTCCGTTAACATTAAGTAGTGGACATACTGTTATCGGTGCTAAATTTGAGAATAGCTCTGCAATAGCATTGAACGAGATAGCCTCTTCGGGAACTCGTACTTTAATGCTTTTCTTCTGTTGGTTATTAGAATTTGAAAACCTAACATTTTTGGTAATAGATGAATTTGACGCCTATTATCATCATAATGTTTCACAAAAAATTCTTAAAATAATTAACAGTTTCAAAGATATGCAATCTATGGTAACTACTCACAATGTTACATTATTAAATACCGACGAAACCCGTCCTGACTGTGCTTTTATTCTCGATAAGTCTGGTGTAAGAAATTTAAGTGAGCGCAGTAAAAAGGACATTAGAAAAAACCATAATATTGAAAAGCTATATCGTGAAGGCGAATTTGATTCTTAATTCACTATATATAAAATTTAACAAAGGCGGTGATGTTTATTGATTGAAGTGAAAACAAAAAGAAAAAGCACTATAAAGATTGTTCCAGCAATCAATATAGTGCTTCTCTCCGAATGTTGCCATTCGTACGTCTGTAAGTACATAATAGCACCTTTCGGAGAAAAACGCAATAAAAATTTGAATAAAACATAAAATTTTTGTTGCAAAAATGTCAAAGAAAAATTTTAATTTATGTCACACAGATGACGGAAAGGTGCAAAATTATGCGTAAAACCATTTTAGATGATGGCTTTCACAGTTATCTTGTTGAAGGCGCATCATTCGTAGGTGCTGCAGGGATTCCGGCACTTATGAATTTAAGCAACACTCAGATTCCCAAGGGTTTAATACCCTTTGAAAAAGCTAAACAGACAAGCAACAAACGACAGTACGTACATTTTTATATGCACGATAAATTCTTTGCCGATGTTTTAACATCAACTACAAAATATGTGGATTTATTAAAAGAATTTGACGGAGTTATTTCTCCCGATTGTACAATGCTGATTGGTCAATCACCTTGTCTTCAGCAAACAAATACATATTTCAACCGTGCCGTAGGTTACTATCTACAAAAACAAGGAATACCGGTTATTCCTAATATACGCTGGAGTGATGAAAGCAGTTTTGAATATTGTTTTCTTGGAGTACCCAAAAACTCTATTGTATCTGTCAGCACACACGGTTGTATTCGTTCAAACAAGCAAAAAGAAATCTTTAAGCAAGGTTTGAACGAAATGATAAAAACATTAAACCCTACTGATGTTTTAGTTCACGGATATATGCCTGATGCGGTGTTTAAAGATTTAGAAGGCAAAACTAATTTTCACCGCTATCCCAGCTTGTTTGAACAAACGCATCCTAAAGAGGAGAGTGCGTAAATGGGAACAGGTTTTAAAGGTGGCACTATAAAATATCATAGCATAGGTCAAAATGTACTTATCACATCTAATTCTTATAAATATATAAATGGATATTTTGGCGAAAAAAGTCCTAGTACTGGAAGTAAAACAAGAAACATTGTATCAAGTGATAGTGTTTCAACTGCAACAGATTTTTATAATAAGATTGCTTTAGGTGGAACCGAAACCGTTTATAACAACGGTAATATGCGTATTACTCAGATGTCTGATGGTTCTGTAATTACTTGGAGAAAGATATCATCATCAGATGGAACACCAGTTGTTGAAATCAACATATCAAACAGTAGTCATACCGGCGGAGTAAAGCAGCAAAAAATTCATTTTACTGAGGAGGTAAAATAATGGATATTTCAACAATCATTTCTGAGAACGAGATGAATATACTTAAAAATATGATTGGCAAAACATTCAATAAGTACAAATGCGACCCGTTCATTAATAGTCCTATGGTATATGGAATTGTAGGAATATACATTGACGGACAGCCTTTTAAAATCACTTCTCTTTTAAAAGAAGTTAAAAGGTTTTTAACACACGATGATGTTGCAGAATTCAAAATTACTGAAACAACTGACAATAACATCAAAACCTTTATGGATAAAGGTCAATTGATAGAAACACCAGTAAATAGTAAAATAAAGTCTATTTCTATTGTTAATGATTTTCAGACCGTAACATATAATGGCGAAAACTACGAGTTTTCCTCTACTGTTGGTTTTATCTTTACGTTAGAAGATTCACGTGAGATATCTTTTGAAATCGGAACTTGGTTTTCCGAGATGATAACAATACAACGTGGCTATGACCTTATTGAAAAATTTACACCGACCGATGATTTTTTAGAAGAATGGCAAGAGTGCGAAGGATATACTCCAACTATCAGGCGCGAAATAACTGTAATTGAATAATTTTTTGAGGTAATTTATGCAAACTATTGATATGAGATTTGATTCTAACATCTTCAAGCAGATGATAGGACAAACTTTCAAAAAATATCGCTCTGATGAATTTGTTTTTAACAATTCTGTTACAGGAATCATCGGCATATTTGTTGATGAAAAAGTTTATGAATTTCGTAACGAACAAAAATCGGTAGATTATTTTGGTGAGCAGGATGACTATGCTGTATTCGGCATAACAGAATGTTCTGAAAACGAAATCAAATCTTTATTTGATGATACAGAACAAATTGACACCCCTGTAAATCAAATTATCAAAAAAATCACAATAATTAATGAAAACCAACAAATTTTTGAGAACGGAACTCAAACATACAACGTTTGGTTAACAAGAGGTATTATCTTTAATTTAGGCGATAGAGAAATCTCGTTTAAAAAGGATACTTGCCCTTTTTCAGAAGAAATTGAAATTTTTAGAGGTTATGATTTAATAAACAAATTTCCTATTAATTCTGATTTTATTGACGGTTGGGATAATTCTAAAACTCCTAAAACAGAAAACAAAATTATAACAATTGAATAAGAAATAATTAATGTCTTTGCAAAAACATTAAATTTTAAATTATACTTCTGTATTTAATATGCAGAGGTATAATTTTTATACACATAATGCAAACAACTCCCCGACTACATTTCTGTAATCGGGGAGTTGTTTTAGATAAATAATTTTACTTTAATATCTTTCCATTTATGCACACGTTGTTTGGTTGATTTGGAATATTTATATTCCTTAGCATCCTTTTCGGTGAGCGTAAATTCTGCGAAGTTAAAGTAGGTCGGAATTACTTGCCAGACTTTATAGCAGCCTGTGGTGCTATACGCAAAAGTGGGAAATTATTTTATCGCATCAGCAACAGTATAACAGTCTGAATTTTGGTCTTTTGCTTTTCGTATTTGAAACATTATGATTTTTTGCAGTGTTTCATCAGCGAAATTCAAAACACTATACTCGCCAATCAATTTTTCAAATAAACCTGCTCTTCGAAGTAAATCGGCTTTTTGAACTTTCAATGTTTCGTTGTCATTATTTTTGATAATTTTTTCAATCTCTACTATCGCAAGTTTCCTACAATAAACTGCTTTTTCATAGTCATTTGCATCATCACAAGCCCATGCTGCGTGTAAAATGGCATAAAACGCATCTTCTTTGTTATCGTCTAATAAATTTATCATATAATATTTATAAAATTTTTCAGCAAGTTTTGACATAAAATTATTTTTTGAGCAAGAAGAGTATTCCTCACTTTTTAAAAATTCTTTATTTATACTTGTTTCATCATCGATACTTTCTGAAATATAACCACAGTGGGGGCACTCTTGTATCCACATAGGCATGGTGCTCCTTTGCATTTCTGGAGGCCGCAAGTCTAAATCTGGAGAACCAAAGGCATTTGTAGACGCAAGTACTCTTTGTTCGGATTCAAGTCCACAAACAGAACACTTACGATTAACAGGCATTATTCGTGACATAATAAATTTCCTTTCAAAGTTTTTTACCATTATACCACATCCTGTGTCCGATAAAAAGGACTTTGCAGAGAAAAATCCCCACCGATTACTCGGTGGGGATTCGTTTTGTTTTATAAAGTCAGCAATTACTTGCTTTCCTTAATTGCAGCCTGTGCTGCTATCGGCAAAAGAGGGTAATAATTATAAATAAAGATTATTTGTTATTAACAAGAATAGCTTTCATCTCATCAACGGGTATTAAAGCTACAATAGCAGCAGAAGCGCAAAGTTCCCCCCTACTAAATAACACTCCATAACATGCATTGTCTTTGATAAGCTTAATTGAAAATGTTTCAAAATTTAAGGTGTTTAGCCAAGAGCCATCAAGTTTAGTATCTTGCTCCTTTGCAAAGTCAAGAGGTAAATTCTCTTGTGCTTCCTCAAAAGATGTGTACTTTTTATCAGAAAAACATTCATATCCTGTGTCTAATTCATGTACACCACCAGAAGCACCAATTTCTATAATTTTATATCCGTTTGCCGTTAACGTATTTACTAACGGCTGCATAAGTAAAAATATTTTTTTAATTGTCGAAACGGATTCTATCCAAAATCCGAACCCTTCAAATTTAACAACTTCCACCAAAGAATAGTATGAATCATATATAGAACAATACGTATCAATCGCTTTATCACTCTTGTTGTTTTTATTAATGCAGTCCTTATTTTCTTCTGTCACACTGGTTTTTTCTTTTTTTCTAAAAATATCTAATAATCTCATAAAACCACTCCCTTGTTTATCATTATAGCAAAAGCAACCGTTATTTGCAATATATACAAAAATCCGCCCGAATTTCTTCGGGCGGATAGTTTTGCTTTATAAATCTAATTACTTAGATTCTTTGATTGCAGCCTGAGCGGCGGCAAGACGTGCGATCGGCACGCGGAAAGGTGAGCAAGATACATAGTCAAGGCCAATCTTATGGCAGAACTCAACAGAAACAGGGTCGCCGCCGTGTTCGCCGCAGATACCGCAGTGGATAGAAGGACGAGCCTTTTTACCAAGGGTAACAGCCATATCCATAAGTTTGCCAACACCGTTTTGGTCAAGTTTAGCAAACGGATCGTTCTCATAAATCTTGCTATCATAGTAAGCAGTAAGGAATTTACCAGCGTCATCACGGCTGAAGCCAAATGTCATCTGAGTAAGGTCGTTTGTACCGAAGCAGAAGAATTCAGCCTCTGTTGCGATTTCGTCAGCGGTGAGACATGCTCTGGGGATTTCCATCATTGTACCAACTTCGTACTTAAGCTCTACGCCTGCAGCTGCAATTTCAGCATCAGCAGTAGCAACAACTACGTCTTTAACGAACTTCATTTCTTTAACTTCGCCGGTAAGAGGAATCATAATCTCGGGAACAAGGTTCCAATCGGGATGAGCCTTCTTAACGTTCAAAGCTGCACGGATAACAGCAGTTGTCTGCATCTTTGCGATTTCAGGATAGGTAACTGCCAAACGGCAACCACGGTGACCCATCATGGGGTTGAACTCGTGGAGAGAAGTGATAATATTCTTAATATCCTGAACAGTTTTGCCCTGTGCTTCTGCCAAAGCTTTGATGTCAGCCTCTTCGGTAGGAACGAACTCGTGGAGAGGAGGATCGAGGAAGCGGATACAAACGGGGTTGCCTTCAAGAGCTTCGTAAAGCTTTTCAAAGTCGCCCTGCTGATAAGGAAGAATCTTAGCAAGAGCTGCTTCTCTGCCTTCTACTGTATCAGAGCAAATCATCTCGCGGAATGCAGCAATTCTTTCTGCCTCGAAGAACATATGCTCTGTACGGCAAAGACCGATACCCTCTGCGCCAAGCTCACGAGCTTTTTTAGCGTCAGCAGGTGTGTCAGCATTGGTACGAACCTTAAGAGTTCTGTACTTATCTGCCCAGTCCATAATTCTGCCGAATTCACCAGCGATTTCAGCATCAACGGTAGGAATGATACCATCATAGATGTTACCTGTAGAACCGTCGATAGAAATATAGTCACCCTCATTATAGGTTTTGCCTGCAAGAGTGAACTGCTTATTAGCTTCGTCCATAATAATATCGCCGCAACCGGAAACACAGCAAGTACCCATACCACGAGCAACAACGGCTGCATGGCTGGTCATACCGCCACGAACAGTGAGGATACCTTGAGAAGCTTTCATACCTGTAATATCTTCAGGGGAGGTTTCCAAACGAACAAGAACAACCTTTTCGCCTCTTGCGTTCCAAGCCTCTGCAACTTCAGCGGTAAATACAACCTTACCACAAGCAGCACCTGGAGAAGCGCCAAGACCTTTACCTGCAGGTGTAGCAGCTTTAAGTGCTTTGGTGTCAAACTGAGGATGGAGAAGAGTATCAAGGTTACGAGGATCAATCATAGCAACGGCTTGTTTCTCGTCAATCATACCTTCGTCAACGAGGTCACAAGCAATCTTAAGAGCAGCCTTAGCTGTTCTCTTACCGTTACGAGTTTGAAGCATAAAGAGTTTACCGTGCTCAACAGTAAATTCCATGTCCTGCATATCTCTGTAGTGGTCTTCCAAAGTAGCGCAAACTTCGTTGAACTGTTTGAAAGCTTCAGGGAATTTGTTAGCCATTTCAGCGATAGGCATTGGTGTACGAACACCTGCAACAACGTCTTCACCCTGTGCGTTGGTAAGGAACTCACCCATAAGGCCTTTATCACCTGTAGCAGGGTCACGAGTAAATGCAACACCGGTACCACAGTCATCACCCATGTTACCGAAAGCCATCATTTGAACGTTAACAGCGGTACCCCAAGAATAAGGGATATCGTTATCACGACGGTAAACGTTTGCACGGGGGTTATCCCATGAACGGAAAACAGCCTCTACAGCGCCCATAAGTTGTTCTTTGGGGTCGCTGGGGAAGTCTTTACCGATTTTGCTCTTATACTCAGCTTTAAACTGATTTGCAAGTTCTTTAAGGTCGTCAGCGGTAAGCTCAACATCAAGGGTTACGCCCTTTTCTTCCTTCATTTTGTCGATAAGCTCTTCAAAATATTTCTTACCAACTTCCTTAACAACGTCAGTATACATCTGAATGTAACGTCGATAGCTGTCGTAAGCCCAACGAGCATTTCCAGACTGTTCTGCCATAACTTCAACAACCTCTTCATTAAGACCGAGGTTCAAAATGGTGTCCATCATACCGGGCATGGAAGCTCTGGCACCGGAACGTACAGAAACTAAAAGAGGATTGGTCTTATCGCCAAACTTTTTGCCGGTGATGCCTTCCATCTTGTCGATGTACTCCATAATTTCTTTTTGAATGTCTTCATTGATTTTACGGCCATCCTCATAATACTGAGTACAAGCCTCTGTAGTAACGGTGAAGCCTTGGGGAACGGGAAGACCGATTTTGGTCATCTCAGCAAGGTTAGCACCTTTACCGCCTAAAAGCTCACGCATGGAAGCGTCGCCTTCAGAGAAAAGATAAACAAACTTTTTGCTCATTAGAAAAAACCTCCTAAATTTTTTACATTCTAAAACCTGAGCGTCGCCAAAGGGCACACTCATCTATAGTAACCATAAAATTTATGGTAGCAATTTATTATAACAGTTTTAAAAGGATTTTTAAAGTCTTTTTTTAAAAAAAGTGGTAAAAATTGAAAATTTATTTACTTTGTAACAAAAAAACTGCCCAAAACACTTGTTTTTGGACAGTTTTATATGTTTTTATACCGAAAAATAAATCTTAATATATTTTTTCGCCGAGTTTTCCCAACCGCTTTTTTTAAGCATACAATTTTTTATCTTTTCGTTCCATAAAGTTTTGGTTTTATAAAGCTTTACTGCGCGAAGAATTGCCGAGAGCATATCGTCGGAATTATAGGTTTCGAAAGTAAAGCCGTTTCCGTTTTCTTCTTCAAAAACTGTATCACTAAGTCCGCCTGTTTTTCGAACGATGGGAATAGTACCATATCGCATCGCAATCATTTGAGAGAGTCCACAGGGTTCAAATTTTGAGGGCATTAAAAACATATCCGCACCGGCGTAAATTTCGTGAGCCAGCGCCTCGTCAAACCTTGTTATAACCGCAACCTTTCCGGGATACTCCTTTTCCTTCTCAAAAAAGAAACTTTCGGTACCTCTGTCTCCCGAGCCAAGCAAAACAAACTGAACATTATTTTTCAAAATATTATCGAAATTATACTTTATGAGGTCGAAGCCCTTTTGCTCTGAAATGCGGCTTATAGAGGCGATAATTGGAATATTTTTTGCTTTTTTCAGACCAAGCTTTTTTTGCAATGCTTCTTTGTTTTTTGCTTTAGCTGAAAAATCTTCTGCCGAAAAATTAAAAGGAATATAAGCGTCGTTTTCGGGACTGTAAAAATCTTCGTCTATGCCGTTTGTAATGCCCGAAAGTTTAAAGCTTCTTGCTTTTAAAATACCGTCAAGTCCAAAAGAAAAATAAGGATATAAAATTTCCTTTGCATAGGTTTCGCTTACGGTTAAAACCCTTTCTGCCGTCTCTACCGCTCCTTTTAAAAGATTGATTTTTCCGTCATATTCCAGAATATTTAAATGTTTTTGGTCAAGCCCTAAAACGTCATAGAAAAACTCTTTTTCGCATATACCCTGAAACTGAATATTGTGTATAGAAAAAATTGTAGGCAGTTTCCCTAAACCTTCCCCAAAAAAGACGTTTTTAAAAACAGGTACAAGGGCTGTTTGCCAGTCGTTACAGTGCAAAATATCGGGAGAAAAATTAAGAAAAGGCAGTGACTTCAAAACTGCTTTCGAGAAAAATGCAAAACGCTCTCCATCGTCAAAATAGCCATATAGATTATCACGTTTAAAGTAATACTCATTATCTAAAAAATAATATGTAACACCGTCTTTTTCCGCTTCAAAAAGGCCGCAGTAGAGCTTCCTCCAAGAAAGGTCTACTGCAAAATCCACCACAAAGCGAAGCTCATCTTTAAAATTTTCCTTTATGCTTTTGTAAAGGGGCAAAATCACCTTGGTTTCTACGCCGAGCGCTTTAAGAGCCTTAGGCAAAGCCGACGAAACATCGGCAAGACCTCCTGTTTTTATAAACGGCAGCGCCTCGCTTGTTATGAAAAGAACATTCATTTTTTAAACCTCCATTTTTTTGTCTACATAAATGTAAAGGTTTTTTGAGCCGCAAAGCCTAACCTCTTCGCCGACCTTTACGTTTTTATCGGTTATTGCAAATTCCAGTGACGCATTTTTCTTTATTATGGTATCCTGCATCACGATAGAGTTTTTTATACACGCTCCCTTTTCAACCTTAACCCCACGAAACAAAACCGAATTTTCTACCTCGCCCTCAATAATACATCCGTCGGCGATAAGGCTTTTTGTTACACTTGAAAAAGGACCGTATCTTGTAGGGGCGTCATCTCTAACCTTAGTGTATATAGGACGATTTTCGGAAAAAAGGGCGTTACGCGTTTCGGAGGAAAGAAGCGAAAAATTGGCTTTTGCAAAGCTTTCTTTACTGTCAATTACAAAGGCGGGAGACGAAACCTCATATCCGTAAATGTTAAGAGCATTAACGTTTGGCATAAAAACATCGCGCCAAATATGTCTTAGATTTTTTTCTGCCGCATCCTTTATAAGTTTTATTAGTAAACTTTTTTTCATAATTACGGTATCAAGACTGAAAGGGACTTCTTTTTCAGACTCCAAAGGGAAAGTAATGGAGGTGATTTTGCCCTCTTCAGATTTTTCAAAAACCATTATGTCTCCGTTTGTTTTTGGCAAATTACCCCTTTTGAAAGCCACTGTAATATCTGCACCCTTTTCTTTATGAAACCTAAACATTTCTTTTATATCAATGTTTGCTAAAACGTCACAGTCGCATAGAACTATGTACTCCTCGGTAGCCTTGTAAAGATGGGACATTATATTTTCAAGTGATTTAATGTGCCCCGCATCTGCCGACATCTCTCTGTTTAAATATGGCGGAAAAATAAAAAGTCCTCCGTTTTTCCTATCCAGGTCGAAGGCCTTACCTGACCCCAAATGATTCATAAGAGAATGATAATTGAATTTGGTTATAACCCCAACCGTACTGACCCCTGCATTAACAAGAAAGGAAAGTGGGAAATCTATAAGACGATAACGCCCTCCAAAAGGGATAGAAGCTATTGCGCGGTTGCTGGCAAGTTCGGGCAAAAAAGAATCGTGCACATTGGCAAAAAGAATTCCCATTATTTTTTCGTTTTTCATTATTATTCCTCTTTCACTTTGATTTATATTATTCGCCTATTACGGTTATCCCCCAAGAGTCAAGGTCTTTTGCTCTCTCAGGCGAAATGCCGATATGTTCATTTTCTTTCACCTTACAGTTTTCACCAATAATTGCATATTCAACGGTGCTGCCGCTTTCGACCACAGCGCCCGGCAAAAGCAAGGAAAAGGCTACCTTTGCTCCCTTTTCGACCGTAACGTTTCCAAAAAGCACCGAAGATTCTATCTCTCCTAAAACGTTGCAGCCTGCGGTTATAAGGCTGTTTTGTACCTTTGCGTTTTTGCCTATATATTGAGGTGCCGAGGCAGGAAAATTAGAATATATTTTTAGTTCGCCTTCAGAAGGCGCAAGATTTTCAGCAGGGCTTAACAAATCCATATTTGCTTCCCATAGCGACTCTATCGTTCCTACATCTTTCCAGTATCCTGCAAACCTATAGGCGAAAAGTTTTCGCCTTTCGTTCAACATCGACGGAATGATATCCTTGCCGAAATCGTTGGAAGAATTTTTATTCTCTTCGTCTTCGGTTAAAAACTTTTTCAAGACGTCGAAATTAAAAATATATATTCCCATAGAAGCGAGATTACTTTTTGGTTTTTTAGGCTTTTCTTCAAACTCTATAATTTCGCCGCTCTCATTTACATTCATTATCCCAAAACGAGAGGCTTCTTCCTTTGGGACCTCAATAACAGAAATAGTACAGTCGGCCGAGCTTTCTATGTGCGCTTTAAGCATTTTCGAGTAGTCCATTTTGTAAATATGGTCACCCGAAAGGATAAGTACATATTTTGGACTATATCTTTCAATAAATGATAAATTTTGATAAATCGCGTTAGCGGTTCCCTTGTACCACATGGCGCCGTCGTTTTTTTGATGAGGCGGTAAAATATGCACCCCGCCCGAAAGTCTGTCAAGGTCCCAAGCCTTGCCTGAGCCTATATAATCGCTCAGTTCCAAGGGTTGATATTGGGTTAAAACACCGACCGTATCAATTCCTGAGTTTATACAGTTTGAAAGGGGAAAATCAATTATTCTGTATCTTCCGCCAAAGCATACGGCGGGCTTTGAAGTGTATTTTGTAAGGGGACCAAGGCGGCACCCTTTTCCTCCCGCTAAAAGCATTGCTACACATTCTCTGTTTTTCAAAACCTACATCTCCCGTTTTTTAAAATTTAAAGCCAAAACCTGTTTGACAAAGGTTTTGAGCTTTGATATACTTATATTAGTTGGTTTTACCCAGTCTTTAATTATATGTATATTGAGAGGCGCTTATTACAATGCAAAATATTATCGAAATTGTTTCTAAAGAACTTAATATTTTACCAAAATACACCGAGAATGTTATAAATTTGCTCGATGATGGCAATACCGTACCCTTTATTGCCCGTTACCGCAAAGAGATGCACGGAACTATGGACGACCAGCTTATAAGAACCTTGGCCGATAGGGTGCAGTATCTTCGTAATTTAGAGCAAAGAAAAAATGAAGTAATCGCCTCTATTGAAGAGCAAGGCAAACTTACCGACGAACTAAAGGAACAAATATTACAGGCCAAAACTCTAGCCGAAACCGAAGACCTTTACAGACCTTATAAGCAAAAGCGCAGAACCAGGGCAACGGTTGCAAAAGAAAAGGGGCTAGAGCCACTTGCAGACATTATTTTCGGCAGTTTAGACAGCCGTCCGCTTAGCGAAATTGCCGCCGAATATATAAATGAAGAAAAAGAGGTTTTAAATATAGAGGAGGCTATTTCGGGCGCTTCGGATATTATTGCAGAAAACCTTTCAGATAACGCTGAAATCCGCCGTCTTTTAAGAGAGCTTGTAAATAAAAGAGGTATGCTTTTTTCTAAAGCGGCAACCGAAGAGGACAGTGTTTATAGACTTTACTATGATTTCTCAGAGCCTGTTTCAAAGCTTCAAAGCCACCGAATTTTAGCGATAAACAGAGGCGAAAAGGAAAAGTTTTTAAAGGTTTCGGTTGAAGCTCCCAGGGAGGAGGCTCTTCGAATTTTATTTGCAAGGGCAAAAAGCGACAACAAGGAATTTGATGAGGTTTTAAATGCCGCCGCTATTGATGCTTACGACAGGCTGATTTTCCCCTCTGTTGAAAGGGAAACTCGTTCAAGCCTTACCGATGCCGCAAGTGAACAAGCTATAAAAATGTTCGGCGCAAATCTAAAGCCGCTTTTAATGCAACCGCCTATTAAGGATAAGGTTACCTTGGGCTTCGACCCCGCATACCGTACAGGCTGTAAAATTGCGGTTGTTGATGGTACAGGCAAGGTTCTTGACACTGCCGTTGTGTATCCTACACCTCCCCATAATAAAAAGGAAGAGGCGGCAAAAATTTTAACCGCTCTTATTAAAAAACACCTTGTTACCGCTATTGCTATAGGCAACGGCACAGCTTCTAAAGAGTCGGAAATTTTTGTTTCTGAGCTTATTAAGGATTTGCCCGACGTTAAATATATGATGGTTAACGAGGCGGGGGCTTCGGTTTATTCGGCATCCAAGCTGGGCGCCGAAGAGTTCCCCGATTTTGATGTTTCGCTCAGAAGCGCCGTTTCAATAGCGAGAAGGCTTCAAGACCCTCTTGCCGAGCTTGTTAAAATTGACCCAAAATCTATCGGCGTTGGTCAGTATCAACACGATATGCCTCAGGCAAGGCTTAGCGAAACGCTTGACGGCGTTGTTGAAGACTGTGTTAACTCGGTCGGTGTAGACCTTAACACCGCCTCCCCCAGCTTGCTTGCAAGGGTTTCGGGTCTTAACTCTACGATTTCAAAGAATATTGTTAGCTATAGGGAAGAAAACGGAGTTTTTAAGGATAGAAAAACTCTTTTAAAGGTTTCTAAGCTTGGCCCCAAAGCATTTACTCAGTGTGCAGGGTTCTTAAGAATTGACTGCGGAAAAAACATCTTAGACAATACGGGTGTTCACCCTGAAAGCTACGATGCCGCTAAAACGCTTCTTAAAACCTTAGGCTATACCGATGAGGATGTTAAATCAGGCAACCTTTCGGAAATCGAAGATAGGCTTAACGCTTTTGGCACCCAAAAAATGGCCGAGCTTTGCGGCATAGGTGTTCCAACAACTGTGGATATCGCAAAAGAACTTAAAAAACCCGGTCGTGACCCAAGGGACGAGCTTGTTAAACCAATGCTAAGAAGCGACATTTTAGATATGGCCGACCTTAAGGACGGAATGATTTTAGACGGAACAGTTAGAAACGTTATCGATTTTGGTGTTTTCGTTGATATCGGCGTTCATCAAGACGGACTTGTGCATATTTCCGAAATTTTCAATCGCTTTATTAAGCATCCGAGCGAGGTGCTAAAGGTTGGCGATATTGTAAAGGTTATGGTTATAGGTGTGGACCCTGCGAAAAAAAGGATTTCATTAAGTATTAAAAGAACACAAAACTAAAGGGTGATTTTGTTGTATAAAATGGTGCTTTCCGACCTCGACGGAACTTTACTTTTAAATGCAGACGATATTATAAAAGAAGAGTTTATAACTAAAATAAAAAAACTTACCGACTGTGGAACCGTTTTTGCGGTCAACAGCGGTAGGTCTTATAAAGTACTTCGAAAGCTTTTAAAGGGTATCGAAAGCAGAACTATATTTATTTGTAACGACGGCGCTCAGATAATGTATAAAAACTGCCTTTTATATAAAAATCCCATTTCGAAAACGGCGGTTAAAACACTCTCAGCCGAGCTTATTAAAAACGGCTACGAGGTTTTTGCGGTGCAAAGAGAAAGAAATCTTCATATCACCGAAGAAATTTTTGCCGAAAAGGGAAACACTTATGAAGAAACCTATAAACTGATTGTAATAAAGGACAGTGAAGCTTCAGAAACAGAAAAAAGACTTGTCGTTTTGGCGGAAAACTTGGGACTAAGGGTTTGTTTTAATGATGATAGGTATATTGAATTTGTAGACAAAACCGCCAATAAGGGCGAGGCTACAAAATATATTAAAACCCGCTTCGGCATCAAAAACGACGTTGTCGCCTTTGGCGATGGTTTGGGCGATTTTGAGATGTTTAAACAGGCGGACAAAGTGTATATTGTAAAAAGCAAAAATAAAATTTTCTTCGATGGCGCAAAACAAATTGATAGCGCACAAGACTTTATAATAGAAAATTTGTAGTAAGATGGGTTTATACCTGTCTATAAAAAAGCAATCACAATAATCAAACTTTGTCTAAAAATGTATGATTTTGGCGCTTCTTTGGAGGAATTTTGATGAAAAAGGTTTTATGTATTATTTGTTGCCTTAGTTTAATGTTTACGCTTTTTTCTTGCAAAGAAAAAGGCGGCATTGATGTAAGCAGTGTTATAAGCACCTCTTCTAGTATACCCGTTTTAAACGAAACAAAGGACGAAAGCTTATCTGATACGACCGAAAGCGCTGAGGAGCAAAAAAATGATACTGTTAGCAATATCACCTCACAAGCAACCACTACCACTAGCAAAATCCCATCTAATACGGTGGTTACAACCAGTAAGCCTAAGGCTTCGCAAAGCTCTTCATCAGCCAAAAAGGAAAGCTCTTCGTCAAAGCCCTTAGAGAGCAACGACGAATCTTCGAAAAAACAAGCTTCCTCGCAAAACAGTAATGAAAATTCTTTCGAAAAGGTTTTTAAATATACAGTAAAGGACCCAGAGAACAAAAGAGGCCTAGATGAAAAGAAGCACGGCTTTTCTTTTGGAGTTGCAAAGAACGGTGTTCCAAATAGCCAATCGGTTTTAAACCAAAAAACCTTTGACTCGTTTAAAAACGTGGAGGCTTTGGCGCTAGACACAAAAACAAAAGAAAAGGTTATGTACCTCACCTTCGATAACGGTTACGAGTATAAAAACCTCACCGCCGATATTTTAGATACGCTTAAAGACAAAAAGGTTAAGGCGGCATTTTTTATAACTCTAAGCTACGCTAGGCAAAATAAGGCTCTTGTAAAAAGGATGATTGATGAAGGGCATATAGTAGGTAATCATAGCGCTACACACCCCTCTTTCCCCAACATATCAAGAAAAGAAATGGCAAATGAAATTGCCGAGCTTGATAACTTTTTAAGAGAAAATTTCTCCTATACAAGCCCTTATTTTAGATTCCCTGCGGGAGAACATTCAGAAAATGCATTGGAGCTTGTTTCTTCTATAGGCTTTAAATCGGTTTTTTGGTCGGTCGCTTATGCCGATTGGAACACCGCAAACCAAAACGGCAAAAAATACGCCTACGAAACTGTAACTTCGAGATTTCACCCCGGCGCAGTAATACTTCTCCACGCTGTATCTAAGGATAATGCCGCCGCTCTTTCGGATATTATAGATAAAGCAAAAAAAGAAGGCTACTCATTTAAAACTCTTGACGATTATTTCAAATAAAGCATTAAAAAACCCTACAAAAAACGCTAAGTTTTTGTAGGGTTTTAGTTTTTAATTTTCGTTAGGCAAAATATTTTTAATCCAAAATCCGTTCTTTACAAGTAGAACTCCGCATAAGCCTTTTATTATTGACGCCCCCTGAACAAAGGCAAAAATAACAATAAAAGGAAGCGTAGTAAATCTACTTAAGAGAGATGCAAGCACAACGTTTACACACCAAACAAATCCGCTGTCAAATATAAAGGTTATAAACATTCGGCCTCCGCTTCGCATTGTAAAATAGGTCGCAAGTGCTAAAGAATCAAAGGGCATTGCTATAGCCGTTATCTGCATTAACGACGTTGCAAGTGAGCGTATTTCGGCTTCGGTATTATAGACATAGGGTATTATTTCGGCTAAAAAGAAATAAAAAACCGAAACTATTACTGCCAAAATAAAAGAAGTGAAGATAAGCTTTGTGCTTTCTTTTCTCGCCTCTTCTAGTTTGTTAGCCCCCAAAAGCTGACCGATGATTATTGCTATCGCCGAAGCAACCGCCATATGTGCTATAGAAAATACATTCCAAAAGGTTTGGGATATATTGGTTGCCGCTATGGCATCGAGCCCTCTGGCAGAGTAACACTGGTTGACAATAGCTATTCCCGAAGCCCAAAGGGTTTCATTAGCCATAAGGGGAAGCCCTTTAATAAACAACTCCCCAACAAGCTTTTTAGGCACATAAAGACTTTTATAAACACCCAACATAAAGGGATAGGCTTTTTTATTCAAGTGTGTACACAAAAGGATAATTAAAAGTTCGGCAAAACGGGAAATAACGGTAGCTATAGCGGCACCGTTTACCCCAAGCCTTGGGGCACCAAATTTGCCGAAAATTAGAACATAGTTTAAAACAAGGTTAACCGTAACCGCAACAACACCGGCCGCCATAGAAAGTGTTGGCTTTGCCCCCTCGCGAAGAGTACTTGAATAGCACTGAACTATTGCATAAGGCACAAGACCGATAAGCATAATTTTAAGATAATCTTTTGCATAAAAAAGGGTTTCTGCGGCGTTTGTAATACCCTTGTCGCCCTTCATATAAAGCTGTATTAAATCCTGCCCGAAGAAAGCGAAAAGTCCTATACCAAGCACAGAAATTAAAATACAAAAAATCATTTTAAAACGGAAGGTATAATGAACTCCCTTATAGTCTTTTTTGCCAAAAAACTGTGCCCCAAAAACACCTGCGCCCGAAACCGCGCCGAAAATACAAAGATTGAAAACAAAAATAAGTTGGTTAGAAATTGCAACGCCCGTCATTTCAGCGGTGCCAACCGCACCAATCATAATATTATCAAGCATATTAACAAAGTTTGTTATGCCGTTTTGTATCATAATCGGTAGCATAAGTTTAAATAGGTGAGAATAAAACCTTTTATCACCTATGAATTTTTTTAACATAATTTTTCCTGCCTTTTGAACATTTCATACCTTTATATATTACCACATTACAAAAATATTGCAATACTGTTTAAGAAACTACGCTATTATAATTACATTTTTATAAATCCTTCATATATTAAAGCGCTCTGCACACGTTACAAAGTTGCAGAGCGCTTATTTTAATTATTTTTGTCCTCTTCTGTTAAAAGATTTATAGCGAATTTTGCACATTCCGACAAATATTCGCCCCTACGAATAACTATAGCGGGTCTACGGAAATAGCGGTTATTCTTAATTTTAAAAAGCGCAATATCATCGTCAAACTTTTCATCACTTATAAACTGAAGCGGTAAAAGAGTAGCCCCCACACCGGCATGAGCCATTGCCCAAGCGGTAGTAACGCCAACAACCTCCATAGCGATATTAGGAGTAAAATCAGCCGCCTTACAAAGCTTATCGAAAAGCTTACGCATCTCTTGATTTTCGCCAACTGTAATAAAAGGCAGCTTTCCGCAATCCTTTATGTCTATCTCTGCAAGATACCCCTTATCTTTAGCCGCAACCTCTGAAAGAAGCTTGTTCGGTACCGCCAAAACCAGGGTGTCGGGCTCAAGCGGAGTTACATCTAAAACAGACTCATCAACAGGAAGATTTATAATAGCAAAATCATATTTGCCCTCTTCTACCTCTTTACGAAGCAGGTCACTGCTCTTTTCGTTCAAGAAAACCTTGACCTTAGGATATTTCTTTCGAACTTTTTCTACAATGCTTGGTATTAAATAAAGACTTCTAAAAGGCGAAATGCCAATAACCAGACTTCCTGCCTCGCCGCTTTTAAACTCCTCCATAGATTTTAAAAGCTGCTCTTCCTTATATACAAGCTCCTCCGCCACTTTAATAAAGTGTTCGCCCGCAGGGGTGAGTGAAAGCGGAACAGTGTTTCTGTCAAAAAGCTTAACACCTAGCTCTTTTTCAAGAGAAAGAATTTGTTTGCTAAGGGCGGGTTGCGAAACACCCTGCTTTTCCGCCAGGGCCGAGAAGCTGCGTATTTTTGATAGCTGTATAGCATATTGCAACTGCCGTTGATTCATAACCGTTCCTCCTTCGTGCGACAAGACGTAACCTTGTCACCTTAGTGTGACAGGTTCAAGTCCTGTCACACTAAGCATTTTTCTTCGACTGTATTATATCTCATACAAAAAAACTTTTCAAGTAAATTTTAAAAATTTGTCAAAAAGGGTTGACAAATGAATTTTTATCGCTATAATATACAAAGTAGGTTATAAAGTCTATAACCAAAAAAGAATAAAAAAGGAGTTGCTTTTATGCCATCTTCACTAATTTATTTAGGCGTTATGTTGGTAGTTATTGTTGCTTGGTTTGTTTTACTAAAGCGCCCTGTTTACGAAGGCGTTTTTCTAAGCTTCTTAGTTCTACTTACCATAACAGGCACCTGGAAAAATGTTGGAAATTATTTTATGGACGGTCTTTCGACCTCCCTGCTTTACTCGATGGTAGCCTTTGTTTCAATGTCAATCATTCTTACAAAAACAAAGATTATTGACGGTTGTATCGCAATCATTCTTTCCCTTATAGGAAGAATTCCGGGCGGTGCAGGTTATACCGCAGTTGTCTCGAGTGCTTTTATGGGCGCTCTCTCTGGCTCGGGCCCCGGTAACGTTATGGCAACCGGTACTATTACTATTCCTGCTATGAAGCGTTCGGGCTTCCCTGCTCACCTTGCTGCTAACATTGAAAGTAACGCAAGTTATATGGGAAATATGATTCCCCCTTCTTCAAACATCGTTGCTGCTATGGGCTGTTTTGCCGCTCTTTATCCCGACGAAGGCCTTACAACCGGTAAGTTCTGGATTGTTCTTTGGGGCATCTCGCTTTGGTTTGTTGTTCAGCGTATTTTAATGGTTTGGAGCTTCTGCAAATATTATAAGGTTAAACCAATGGCTAAAGAAGAGCTTCCCAACCTTAAAGAAGTTATTAAAACCTCTTGGCAAGGACTTCTCCTTCCCGTTATAATTTTGCTCCCCTTCGTACTTGATTATTTCTTTAAAGACACCTTCTTTACCGCACGACTTGGCGCTACCGGTGCAAAATATCTTTCTAGTTCGGTGCTTCTTTTTGTCGGTGGTATTTCGGCTATTTACGCCTGTCTTATTACAAAAGACAAATCTGTTGTTACTGTTAAAAACCTTGCAAAAATGTTTGCAGATGGTGTTAAAACCATCGCTCCCGCTATTGGCGTTTGCGTTTTCGGTTATATGATAGGCGCTCTTTTTGCTGACCTTAATGTTGCTGAAGAGATGGGTGCAATTATCAGTTCTTGGAACTTCAGCAGAATAGGTATGGTTGTAATGATTTGCCTTATCACCTGCTTTATGGGTATGGTTGTTCCCGGTTCATCTTTAGTTGTTATATTCGGTTCAATGTTTATTACCTGCCTTACAGGCGTTGGTTGCGACCCGCTTCTTTCTGCCGCTATGCTTCCTTGTATTTGCGGTGTTATGTGTGGCATCACCCCTCCGCTTGGCCTTGGTATGTACGCAGGTATGACCATTGCAGAATCTGATTTTGGCAAAACCTTTAAAAACAATCTTTGGTGGGTCGCAGCCCAGTTTGTTTTACAAGTTGTTATATTAATGGGTTGGCTTCCCATTATGGGACTATAAGGAGGTAATGTTATGAAAAGTATATGCAAAAAAATCTCCTCAGTTTTGAAGACAATTTTTGGCTATGGCATTATGATTGTGCTTTTTGCCGGAGGTCTTACCTTTTTTGGTTATGTAGCAGCTCTTATTATCGGCGGTGATACAGCTGCCGCAATTTGCGAAGTAATCTACAAAACAATTATTCCTTATATTATAAAGGGTTCTACTTCAATGGTGCTTTTAGGTCTTATCGCTATGTATTTAAATGGTGAGGTTGCCCTTACTGCCAGCAAAAAAAAGGCTGTTAAGCACGAAGGCGAAGCTTAAATATTAATAACCTCGAATCCCCCCGAATTTTTTCGGGGGGATTTTTTTACCACTTAAATCACAAAAACGACCGAAGAATTTTATGCTATTGATAAAAACTACACGCTTTGCTAAAATATAAATGTAACAAGTTCGAACTGTTATTTTCGCTTTTTAAAGGGAGAGATTTAATGAAATGTGAAATAATTATTGATGCCTCTTTGGAAGAGAAGGTTTTAATTTATGCCAAAAAAGAGACCGAGCATATTAAAGAAATCAAAAAGCTTGCAGAAAGCGACCAAGTAAATCTTACAGGATATAGCGGAGATGAAATTGTAAAGCTTTCTCCAAAAGATATTTATATTGTAACAATTATAGATAACAAGGTGCATGCTATTACAAAAGAAAAGTCTTATGCGTTAAAAGAAAGACTTTACGTTTTAGAAAACGCTTTAGGGAATGATTTCATAAAAATAAATCAATCTTCTCTCGCAAACATCAAAAAAATAGAAAGCTTTGATGCGGCAATTTCGGGCACACTTAAAATTCGTTTTAAAAACGGGTATACCGACTATGTTTCAAGGCGTCAGCTTAAATTTGTTAAAGAAAGGTTGGAACTTTAGATGAACAAATACACAAAACAGTTTTTACTTAGAGGGCTTATGTTTGGCGGCTTTGGACCTATTATAATGAGTATCATTTATTTTATTTTAGAAAAAATGGTGGAAGGCTTTTCACTTAGCGGAAGCGAGGTTTTAATGGCAACAGTTTCGGTATATATTCTGGCTTTTTTACACGCAGGCACCTCTGTTTTTAATCAGATAGAGGGTTGGAGTATTTTGAAATCACTGGTTTGTCACTTTTCAGTTTTGTATGTAGCCTACGCCGCCTTTTACTTTTTAAATAGCTTTATTCCTTTTAATATTAACTTCTTTCTCATTTTCACCGCAATTTTCATCACTATTTATTTAGTGATTTGGCTAATCGTTTTTATTGCAATAAAGCTTACAAGTAAAAAGCTGAATGAAAAAATTAGATAACTAAACCGCCTTACTGAACAGTATTATCAGTAAGGCGGTTTTTTAATTACTTTTAATTCTGTCGATTACGCCTTTTTCAAGGCGGCTTACCTGTGCTTGAGATATGCCTATTTCTTTTGAAACCTCGGTTTGTGTTTTACCGTAAATAAACCTTAGCTTCATAATTTTTTTCTCTCTATCACTTAAATTTTGCATGGTTTCTTTAAAGGAAATTTCATCTACCCATCCCGCCTCGTCACCTTTATCTCCAAGCTGGTCGAGAACATAAAGCGTATCGCCACCGTCAGAAAAAACGGGCTCATAAAGGGACATAGGCTCAACTATACTTTCAAGTGCCACTACTACCTCAGTTCGTGGCAAATCCAGTTCTTTCGCTATTTCGGTTACAGTAGGCTCTCTTCCAAAACGGGCGGTTAGCCTCTCCTTAGCCTGCATAGCTTTATAGGCAGTATCCTTTATCGAACGGCTGACCCTTATGGGTGAATTGTCTCTTAAGAATCTTCTTATTTCGCCTATAATCATCGGCACGGCGTAGGTAGAAAATTTAACAGGTTGGGTTATATCAAAATTATCTATTGCCTTTATAAGACCTATTGAGCCTATTTGAAACAAATCATCGGGATTTTCGCCTCTTCCCACAAAACGTTTTATGACACTTAAAACAAGCCTCAAATTTCCATTTATCAGTTCCTCTCTGGCATTTTTGTTTCCCTTTCGCACTTCCTTTAAAAGTTCTTTTGTCTTCGCTTCTTTTAAAACGGGAAGCTTTGAAGTATCAACACCGCATATAACTACCTTACCATACTGCAAAAAATTACCCCCTGATTTCTGACTCTTTTTGTTTCCACATAAAAATTATTGCCTCTTTTGAGTCGTTAAATCAGAGAATATTTTTTTAAAAATCGCAAGAACTACTTGCATTCGACAATTAACGTACTGCGCAACACTAAACCTTGACTAAAACTTTTTACGGGTGTATAATGTTAGTAATATATTTTGGAGGTATGGTATGTATTATCATGTTTGGGCAGAGATAAATCTTGATGCGCTAAAATTTAATACGAAGCAAATTTTAAAGCTTGTGCCTTCAAAAAAGGTTATTACAGTTGTTAAAGCAAATGCCTATGGCCACGGCGCAGGGCTTGTCGCTAAAGAGCTTTACTCTCTAGGTGTCAGAAGGTTTGCCGTCTCTAATGTTTATGAGGCTTTAGACCTTCGCTTTTCGGGGATTAAAGGTGAAATTCTTATTTTCGGAAATACCGACACTAACAGCGTTTTAGAGCTTGTTAAAAATGATATTACCGCTTGCGTTTATGATTTGGATTCTGCAAAACGATTAAACGATGCCGCAGAAAAGGAAAATGTAAAGCTTAAATGCCACATAAAGCTTGATACAGGTATGGGCAGGCTTGGTTTCGACTGCCGTAAGGCCAGCAATACAGCCTTGTTTGAGGAGGAAATAAGGCAGGTTTTCTCTCTTAAAAATCTTAGTATCAAAGGCGCTTTTACCCACTTTGCTACGGCGGACAGGGATAATGATTTAGACGGTGAATTTAAATCGGAACAATACATACTTTTTGAAGACGCCAAGAAAACTGTTCAAAAAGTCGCTAGTGAGTTTAAATGCAAAAAGCTGCAATTTCACTGCTCAAACTCGGCGGCTACGGTTTTCGATTTCGAGAAAGAGCCATCAGACCTTTATAGAGTTGGCGTTGTTCTATACGGGCTTACTCCCAACCCCGCAGTTACACTTCCCATAGCCCTTAAACCTGTTATGACGGTTAAGGCAAAGGTTACCCAGGTTAAAACTATTAAAAAAGGTGACTCTGTTAGTTACGGAAAAACCTTCACTGCCAAAAAGGATATGAAAATTGCCACCATTTCTATAGGCTATGCAGATGGGTATATGCGAGGTCTTTCTAACTGTGGCAAAATGCTTATTGGCGAAAAATTTGCGCAAATAGTCGGCAGAGTTTGTATGGACCAAACAATGCTTGACGTTACCGATATAGAAGAGGTTAAAAGCGGTGATACCGTTATCGTTTTTGGCGAGGGGCTACCCTCAGAAACCTTGGCAGAAACTCTTGGCACAATAAACTACGAGCTTGTTTGTGCGGTTGCTCACCGCATACCAAGGGTTTACATAAAAAAGGGTAAGGAAGTTGACGTTATCAGATACCGCTCTATTTAGTCAAATCATTCAAACCCAAATCCGAACCCACGACAGTGTTCGAATCCTGTTGCACTAGAAAGAAGTGTTTTCCCTTATGTTCACAAGACAAAACAGCATTGGCATTTTTGGAATGGATGCTTATATGATAGAGGTTGAGGCCGACGTTTCGAATGGTAGCTACAGCTTTGATATTGTAGGCCTTCCCGATGCGGCGGTTAAAGAGTCGAAGGATAGAGTTCGTGCGGCTATGAAAAATTTGGGATTTCATTTCCCTGTTGGTCGCACAACAATTAACCTTGCCCCTGCAGACCGAAAAAAAGAAGGCACGCTTTACGACGTGCCTTTGCTTGTTTCTATTCTGGTTGCAACGGGTCAGCTTGTGGGAGATTTTAAAGATTCTGCCTTTTTAGGCGAGCTTTCGCTAGACGGTGAGCTTCGCTCGATAAACGGCCTTTTAAGTATGGCGCTAAAGGCTAAGGAATGTGGGATTAAAAATCTTTTTGTTCCCGCAGAGAATGCCGCCGAAGGTGCCGTTGTAAACGGAATAAATGTTTACCCTATTAAGACTATTCGCCAGCTTGTCGACTTTTTAAACGGCTCTATACATATAGCTAAGGCTAAACCCGTTTTGAAAGAGGAAGAGGTAGAAAATCTCCCTCTTGACTTTGCCGAGGTTAAAGGGCAAACTCTTGCAAAAAAGGCGCTTGAGGTTGCGGCGGCAGGCGGACATAATGTTTTGCTTATCGGCCCTCCCGGTTCGGGTAAAAGTATGCTTGCCAAACGTTTTCCAACAATTTTGCCCGAAATGACAGAAGGCGAGTCGGTCGACACCACGAAAATTCATTCGATAGCGGGCGTTCTTCCAAGAAATTCGCCCCTTGTAACAAAAAGACCTTTCCGTTCACCACATCATACAGTTTCTGCCCCTGCCATGTCGGGCGGCGGTGCTGTACCAAGGCCGGGTGAAATTTCTTTAGCCCATAACGGAGTTTTATTTTTAGATGAGTTGCCTGAATTCAGGCGCGATGTTATGGAAGCGCTTCGCGCACCGCTTGAGGACTCGGTTGTTACTGTTTCCAGAGTTGCAGGTAGCGTTTCTTACCCCTGTTCCTTTACGCTTATTGGCGCTATGAACCCTTGTCCTTGCGGTTTCTTTGGTCACCCTACCAAGCGTTGCACCTGTACACCAAATGCTGTAACAAAATATCTTGGGAAAATTTCAGGCCCTATGCTTGACAGGCTTGATATACACGTTGAGGTTCCTCCCGTTAAATATGACGAGCTGCAAGGCAGCAAAACCGAAGAAAGCTCCGCCGAGATTAAGAAAAGGGTGGATAGGGCCAGAGAAATACAGAACAGGCGTTACAAAAACGAAAACATAACCTGTAACGCAAGGCTTACCCCCGCGTTGCTTAAAAAGTATTGCGTTATGACCGCCGAGGCCGAAGAGGCGCTTAAATCGGCTTTTGAATCTATGGGGCTTTCGGGAAGAGCGTATGACAGAATATTAAAGGTTTCTCGAACTCTTGCAGATTTAGACGGAGTAGAAAAAATTGAATTCTCACATATTGCGGCGGCAATTCAGTTTAGAAGCCTAGATAGAAAATATTGGAACTAATTAGCGAAAATTTTTCGCTATAAAGCAAAAACAAGCACACCTTTTGCGGTTTTGCAAAGGTGTGCTTTTCTTTATTCGGATTTCCTGCCCTGCCGTAAATGGCAGTTGATAACCTGCAAAAAAAGCAGGTGGGTGGCCGCCCCACGGTTTCGCGCTCCCTTCTTCCGACAATGTCGGGAGGTCTGCAAGCCCGCCGCAGGAGAAAGGTCCCCTTTAATATGGTTGTAGGGTTATAACTTGCCACGGTCCACGAACAGGGAAGGAAAATATTTAATGTAATTATTCCTCGTTAATATCGTACTCTTCGCTTAAGCGCTGAATGAAAAATTCGGCTACTGTTTCATACTCGTCATCATCGGGGATATCCTCAAAATATTCCTCGCCATCTTCATCTAAAACAGTTTTAACCAAAACTAGCTCTCCGCTATCGTCAAGCCTTTCTTTCGCATCTGCAAAGTAGGGGAGCATTGCGAGGTATCTACCGGTATCGGTTTCAATAGCGTCTAAAATTTCAAAAGAATATTCTTTTCCGTCGTCATCTGTAAGGGTAACTATATCATTACCAAAGGTATTATTCTCACTCATGGAAATATCTCCTTTTCATTTTTCTAATATTATTGTACCTTTTTTTCGGCTTTTAGTCAATGGTTTCTTATTAAAATAATAATGGGTTTTAAGTCAAAGACTTAAAACCCATTTCATTTTATTTAAAACAAATTACTGTTTCTTTGCTTCCATATCAATTAAAGCGTCTTTACGGCTAAGATTAAGTCTGCCCTGGTCGTCAATTTCGGTAACCTTTACGATAACCTCATCGCCAACTGCTACACAGTCTTCAACCTTTTCAACACGTTTTGTGTCGAGCTTACTGATATGAACAAGTCCCTCTTTACCGGGTGCAATTTCAACGAATGCACCAAAGTTCATAAGGCGGGTAACCTTACCCTTATAAATTGCGCCAACCTCGGGGTCGAGGGCTATTGTTTCAACAATTTGAAGGGCGCGTTTTGCATCATCTGCACCGATGGCCGAAATAAATACATTACCGTCATCATCAATATCGATTTTACAGTTGCAATCTGCCTGAATCTTTTGAATAACCTTACCGCCTGAACCAATAACCTCACGAATTTTATCGGGATGGATTTTGGTTGAAAGCATTTTAGGAGCATATTTAGAAACTTCGCTTCTGGGCTCGGCAATACACTTAAGCATAACCTCGTCAAGAATGTGGATTCGAGCATCATAGGTTTTATCCAAAGCTTCTTTAATGATTTCGGGGGTGAGACCATGAATCTTAAGGTCCATTTGGATAGCGGTGATACCCTTATGAGTACCTGCAACCTTAAAGTCCATATCGCCGAAGAAATCTTCAAGACCTTGAATATCAACCATTGTCATAAAGCGGTCGCCCTCGGTGATAAGACCGCAAGAAATACCTGCAACGGGAGCTTTAATCGGAACACCTGCATCCATAAGAGCTAAGGTAGAACCGCAGATTGAACCCTGAGATGTAGAACCATTAGAAGAAAGAATTTCGGAAACAAGGCGAATAGCGTAAGGGAACTCTTCCTCGCTGGGAATAACCGGAAGCAAAGCGCGTTCTGCCAAAGCGCCGTGACCGATTTCACGACGGCCCGGGCCACGTGAAGGACGGGTTTCGCCAACCGAATATGAAGGCATATTATAATGATGCATATAACGTTTTTCGGTTTCGTTATCGATACCGTCTAAAAGCTGTGCATCACGAACTGGACCAAGTGTTGCAATAGTGAGTACCTGTGTCTGACCGCGAGCGAAAAGGCCCGAACCATGTACGCGGGAAAGAAGGCCAACCTCTGCAGAAAGAGGACGGATTTCGTTGATTCCACGTCCATCAACACGTTTGCCCTCGTCTAAAAGCCAACGACGAACAACAAACTTTTGAAGCTTGTACATACATTCATCAATTTTAGCTTCCATTTCGGGATAAATCTCATCAAACTTTGCATGAACTGCATCGTATACGGGCAAAAGTCTTTCATCGCGAACGTTTTTATCATCAGTATCAAGAGCAGCTTTAACGTCGTCGATAGCAAACTCTTTAATAGCTTCGAACATTGCGGGGTCGGGGTCAGAGGTTTCGAATGTAAACTTCTCTTTACCGATTTGGTTTTGGATATCTTTAATAAAAGCAACAATCTTTTGGTTTTCTGCGTGGCCCTTCATAATACCGTCAAACATAATGTCGTTAGGAATTTCTTTAGCGCCTGCCTCAATCATAGCAACCAAATCAGCAGTTGAAGAAACTGTTACCTGCATTTCAGACTTAGCCTGCTGCTCGGCATTTGGGTTTAAAACAATTTCGCCGTCAACATAGCCTACCGAAACACCACTGATAGGGCCTTCCCAAGGAATGTCGGAAATTGAAAGGGCAATAGATGTACCAATCATACCAACAATTTCAGGTGAACAGTCGGGGTCAACCGACATAACGGTACATACAACCGAAACGTCGTTACGCATATCCTTAGGGAACAAGGGGCGAACGGGACGGTCAATAACACGTGAGCAAAGAATAGCTTTGTCAGTAGGTTTTCCTTCGCGACGGGTAAATGAACCGGGGATGCGGCCAACCGAATAAAGTTTCTCCTCAAAATCTACCGAAAGGGGTAGAAAATCAATACCATCTCTGGGTTTTGCAGAAGCGGTTGCGGCACAAAAAACCTCAGTTTCGCCGTAGCGAACGAGACATGCGCCATTTGCAAGCTGAGCCATTTTGCCTACCTCAACAGTAAGGGTACGGCCGGCAAATTCAGTGCTGAAAACTTTGAAATTTTCGTACATATAAATTCTCCTTTAAATATATTTAAAACGGCTCTTTAGGTTTTAGCAATAAATTCACGGTTTAAAAAATTAAGCCGTCAATTCACTGCTAATATCCTATAAAAGCCAGTTTTATACAAAAAACTTATGTCTTTTGGGGCAAAATTGCTTATTTTTAGTGGCTTTACCACTATTTTTGCGGTTTTTTTCGCCCTACAAAGATAAACGGACAAACCGATAAAAGTTATCGGTCTGCCCGCCTAAAAAATTACTTACGAATGTTAAGACGCTTGATGATAGAACGATATCTCTCAATATCATTTTTAGTAAGGTATGCTAAAAGGTTACGTCTGTGACCAACCATTTTAAGCAAGCCTCTACGGGAATGATGGTCTTTAGAGTGAACCTTAAGGTGAGCGGTAAGCTCATTGATTCTTGCAGTGAGAAGTGCGATTTGAACCTCAGGAGAACCTGTGTCACCTTCGTGAGTAGCATACTCAGCGATAATTGCATTCTTTTGTTCTTTTGTCATTTTATTCACCTCATTATTATTTTTGCCGTAAACCGAGGGTAAGGCAGGTGAAGACCGCTTTGGCGGTTTAACCCTTACTCCCAGAAAACGGAACAGAGTTAGTATAACACAAAAAAATTGAAAAGTAAAGCCTTTTTTTGATTTTTTTGATTATTCTAAAATTTCAAGCTCTTTTAGTTTTTCGATAAATTCTTCTACCGACTTGTTTTCGTTTATAAACTCGTCCCTCATACGCCTTGCGGCTATTGACCAGTCCCTAAACTCCGACTCATAAATCTTGCCGTTGCGAAGCCTTGAATGGTTACGCTTATATACCCTGTTATACTCAGTATAAATGGGATTTTGCGCATATTTGCCTTTAAAGGTTTTCATAGCGCCTATCTGGTCGCAGCGTTTTTCGTCGCCCATTGTTATACGACTGCAATATTCACTATCGCTTCTGCCAACAGGGACAAAATATTCGCCACAACAACGGCACTTTTTCATAGGCAGATTTGCCAAAACTGTATTGAAAAGTTCAATGGAAATTAAATCGTCAGGAGTATTTATTTCATACTCACTCA
Organism: Acutalibacteraceae bacterium; assembly: GCA_045536815.1. GTDB lineage: Bacteria > Bacillota > Clostridia > Oscillospirales > Acutalibacteraceae > UMGS1279. Next base: position 67,076 of record JAZSOH010000021.1, read on the forward strand.
AAATTCCGTCATCGCTGCCCCTAAGGGTTGCCTTTACAGTACCCAAATTTGCCGATGGCTCGAAATTATATTCACAGGAAAGAAATACCTTGAAGCTACCCGAAATGCCACTGCCACTTTCCTGCTTTAAGATATAAAACCTCTGCTTAGGAGTGAAATCCTCTAAACCGCCCTCGCCCAAAACTATACGGTCAAGCTGACCTTTTGTGCGATTACGACGATATTCAAAATCTTCTAAAATAATTTCACCAAGCCAATTAGCCGTCTGTTCGGTATCAGCCAAAGCGATTATACCTTCTAGATGCCTTTCGGCCGTTTCTTTAGATAAAAACTCTTTAAGTGCCGGAACAAGCTCAGCCCTGCTTTCAAAGGAAAGAAGTAGCATATCGGCATAAAACTTTAAATACAAAAATAAATACGGGTTCGTTTCAAGCGCTTTTCTAAGAAAGGGTACATATGCGCCGATTGTTGGCGTATCAATACGCGCAGAAACATCTGCTACGAATTTTTTATTTAAAATTTTAAAAAGCTTTTCTGAAATTTTAGGCTTAACGGCAGTAAAATCACAAAGTGCGCCGCCAAGCGAGTAAGGAGCCTTTTCGATAGAACCTGAAGCCGCCATTTTAAATCGCCAAAGAAGTTCGCGGTCTTTAAAAAGAGCCCAACCTATCACAAAAACCCTCCCTTTCCAAAGTATTTTTTGAAAATCTATAATTCAATTATACATTTTTCCACCAAAAAGTCAAGTATATATTGGCAAAGAGAAGGTTTTTATGGCAATTCTAGTCTTTTTTTGAGGTAATTTTTGGTATAAATATGCAAACAAGAGACAAAAATACGCCCAAAATAGTTACTAAAACAACGGCGGTCAGGTTTACATTTTTAATGCCTTCAATGAAAAATTCGCCGCTATCACTGTTTTGAAGATGGGGAGCTATAAGCAAAACATCTGCTATAGCCGTTAATACCGCCACAAGCTTTCCAACAAGGCTTAAAACTGAAAAGCCTTTTTTTTCGGCCCGTACTATTCTCTCTAACTTCTCACCCCTGAAGTCTACTGCAGTAGCGATATAAAAAGCACATACAACACTTATTACAAGTTCGGGAAGCATATATGTAGCGTTATAGCTTAGTGAATAAATTAGTGCATCATCGGTTGGAATAGAAAGCCCTGCCCAAACTGTACAACCCGAAATGGTGTGACACAAATACCTTAAAACCGAAACAAAGGCTGTGCCTACAGTTATTGCCGTAGCCTGATTTTTAAAGCTTTTTCTAAATATTCCGCCAAGTCCCAAACAGGTAAAGGGGATAATGTAGTCAAGCATTATTATAGCAACTGCGGCGGCAAAAGAGGTCGCATAGGAAAGTGTTTTCACCCCCGAAAGAAGCTGAATAATACTAAAAACAAAACCCGCTAAAAGGCCCGTTTTATATGAAAAACGGTATGAAATTAAAATAATTGGAAGCATACTGAAAAGGGTTATGCTTCCCCCTGCAGGCAGGTCTAAAAGCTTTATGAAGCTTAGCACCGTCGCAAGAGCCAAAAGCACTGCACTCTCGGTTAATTTTCGCGTGAAATTCTTTTTCATTTTAAAAATCCTCTCTAGTTTTTTTGACAAACAAAAAACCTCCCCAACCAAGTGGGGAGGAACAGAGCGTACAATTTATACGGCAAGTGCACTTGCCAAATAAACATCCCTACGTCGGAATTACCCGAATCAGGTTCCAGAGTTGGGCGGCCACACCCTCTCAGCCGAAATATTTTCAGCACCCCTTGTTTTGTTGTCATTTGAATTATAAACCTACTTTTTGCTATTGTCAAGCATTATTTTTGTCTTTAAAAGGGCAAGACCTGTTTTTGCATCCTTAATTTCGCCCGAAAGCACCATTTCTACAGCCTTTTCAAACGGTACCTTTTTAACATTCAAAAACTCGTCCTCATCGGTGTTTTGACTGCCAAATGTAAGTCCCCTTGCCAAAAACATATAAATTATTTCGCCGCAATACCCGGGTGTAGGGTAAAGCTCACCAAGGGACAATATTTCCTTAGCGGTTATACCCGCCTCTTCTTTCAGTTCTCTAATACCGCAAACAATCGGCTCTTCACCCTTTTCCTTTTTCCCTGCGGGAATTTCAAGTACAGTTTTCATATAAGGGTAACGAAACTGCTCAACCATAACCACAAAGCCATCATCGGTTAGTGGTAAAACCGCAACTCCGCCACCGTGCTCAACTACCTCTCTTTTGGCGGTTTCCCCATTTGGAAGTAAGGCATCATCAACCCTAAGGTTTACAATTTTACCCTTATAAATATATTCTGCTTTTAAAGGTTTTTCAATAAGTTCCATAGTCTTTCTCCTAAAAGGTTATAATTTTACGGACCGCTACCGCATAATATGTAATAAACTAACAAAAAACACAGGTGATAAAAATGGAAAGCAACCTATATCCCGCGCCACACAGTTATTTTGAAATTAAAAGAATAATCAGAAAGCTTTGCGCCAAATACCCCTTTTTAGAGGTTAGAAGTCTCGCAAAAAGCGCCGCGGGTAGAGAAGTTTTTTCTCTTTCGGTGGGAAGCGAAGAAGAAAACGTCCTATTCGTAACGGGCGATGACCCCGCCGCACCCATTCTCACGCTAATTATGTTAAAGTTCTGCGAAGAAATTTGCAAATCAATACTTAAAGGCAAAGAGCTTTGCGGTCTGGATATGCGAAAAGCTCTTTTCGGGAGAAAAATTACCTTCGTCCCACTTTTAAACCCCGATGGAGCAGAGATACGGCGAACAGGAAAAGTGGAAGCCCCTTTATATATTGAAAAAGAATGTGCTTGTAGGCCTGTCGACTGCAAAAACTGGCGAAGTAATCTACGAGGCGTAGAAATTTGCCGCAACTTTGCCTACGATTTTGAAAATCGTAAAAAAAGAGAAAAGCAAAATGGTATAAGACACCCTTCGCCCTTTGGCTTTAGCGGATACTCTGCCGAAAGCGAAGCCGAAACAATAGGGCTTTGCAAATTTTGTCGAGAAAACGATATAAACCACCTTATACACCTTAGCACTTTTGGTCAAACTGTCAGTTACAGCGCCCTGGAAAGCGAGCCTAAAAAAGCACCGAAAATGGCCGAAATTATATCGGCAGTCTCAGAATATAGCATATGTCCGCCCTTTGCAAAGGCGGACAGTTACTTAACCGATTGGTTTACTTATGAATTTTCGCGCCCTGCCCTTTGTATAAAGGTTGGAAAGGAAGGCATACCAAATCAAAACGAAGCCGAAAAATATTTTTCAAGTTTAAAAGAAGCGCTAACTCTTTCACTTCTTTTTTAAAACATTTTCGACCTAAGCGTTTTTATGGAATGCCAAAAATGCTTTATATGCCATATAAACGTCTAATTTAGAAACCGTTTCGTAAGGGGCATGCATAGAAAGAACAGGAACACCAAGGTCAACAACCTCAAGACCGTGTGATGCAATATATTTTGCAACAGTTCCACCGCCGCCGCCATCAACCTTACCAAGCTCGCCTGTTTGCCAAACAACCTCGGCATCGTCTAAAATTTTACGGATTTTTCCAACATATTCAGCAGAAGCATCTGAAGTGCCGCCCTTACCTCTACCACCGGTGTATTTTGTTATTGTAACACCGTAGTTAAGGTATGCGGCATTTTTGCTTTCGGTAACGTCTTTAAATGTGGGGTCGGCCGCCGCATTAACATCGGCAGAAAGGCAATAACTGTTTCTAAGCGAAACCGAAAGCGACTCACCACTTGCTCTACAAAGGTCATCCATAACGTGAACAAACATATCAGAATTAAGTCCGGTATTACCATCTGAGCCGATTTCTTCCTTATCCGCCAAAATGCACATAGCGGTCTTTTCGGGAACGGTGAGCTCAAAAAGTGCCATAAGAGCAGGGTAAGCGCAAACCTTATCGTCGTGAGCATAAGAGCCTATCATAGAGCGGTCAAAGCCTATATCCCTAGCGCCAAAGGCGGGAACCGCTTCAAGCTCTGCCGAAACGAAATCTTCCTCTGTAATGCCATATTTTTCGAAAAGAATGTTAAGAATATTAAGCTTAACTAGTTCGCTTTCGCTATCGTCCTTAAAGGGCATACTGCCAACCAAAATATTAAGCTCTTCGCCCTTAATTCCCTCGCTTAAAGGTCTCTTGTTCTGTTCGCCGGAAAGGTGAGGCAAAAGGTCGTTAACAACAAAAACAGGGTCGTTTTCCTCATCGCCGATTTTAACCTCAACAATGGTTCCGTCCTTCTTGGCGAAAACGCCGTGAAGTGCTAAAGGCACTGCTGTCCACTGATATTTTCTAACTCCGCCATAGTAACGGGTTTTAAAAAGAGCAAGGTCTATATCCTCGTAAAGCGGATTGGGTTTAAGGTCTAATCGAGGGGAATCAACGTGTGCAGCAGAAAGAGTAATACCCTCTTCAAGCGGTTTTTTCCCCATAACAAAAAATATAGCCGATTTCTCCTTATTATTGATATAAAGCTTGTCGCCCGGATTATATTTTTCTTTTCTATCATATTCTTTAAAGCCGCATTTTTTTGCAAGCTCTATAGATGTTTTTACTGCTTCGCGCTCGGTTTTTGATAAGTCGAGATAGGCTTTATAACCTTCTGCGAAATCCATTATTTCGGCCTTAACCTCGTCGCTTACTACGCTAAGACCATTTTTCCTTTTAAGGAACAATTTTTCCTTAAGCTCTTTTGCAGCTGTGTTTTTCTCCATCTTAAAAACTCCTTAATATTTTTTCAGCTTTCTTCTTTGCTAAATCTATATCATCATTATTATAAATAATATACCCTGTTTTTTCGGTATAAAACTCATCGGGCTTTGCGGCTTTAATACGACTTTCAAGCTGCTCTTCGGTTAAATTATCACGAAATTTAAGCCTTTTTCTTCTAATATCTTCTCTAGCCAAAACCGCCAAAACGGCATCGCACTCACTGTCTAGTCCGCTTTCAAAAAGTGTAGGCGCGTCAAGCAAAATATTTTGCTTTTGCCCCTTTATAATCTCCTTTATTCTAGCAGAAATTATGGGAAGCATAATATCATTTAGCTTCTTGGTGTTTTCGGGAGAACTAAAAGCCTTCTTAGCAAGAGCTTTTCTGTCCAATTTCCCGTTTATTAAAACCTCGCCAAAGGTTTTTTCAAGACTTTTTAAGACTTCTGTGTCTTTAGAAACCTGCCTTGCAATTTCGTCGCAATCAACAACAAAAAAGCCTAGCTCTTTTGCCGCCTCGGAAACAGTTGTTTTTCCGCTTCCGCTAGGGCCGGTGAGACCTATTATTTTCATAATTTTACCACCTTAAAGCCTGCCGCACGAATAAGTCTGTTATAAACTGCAAGTCCAACGCCCTTTTTATCAGGTGCGTGAACTAAAACCTTCTTTGCACCAAGCTCGTCAATTTCACGAAGAATTTTAAATAGATTTTCTGCCTGTGCCAAAAAATCTTTTTCTCCGCCAAGAGAAAGTGTCTTTATTTCTTTTATTTTTTCTTTATCCTCATTGAAAATTACAGCAATGTCGAAGTCTTCTTTTTTATCGTTACAAAAACGGGCAAAGGCCTGTGGGCTTCCCTCTGCCATTATTACCTCGGCTTTCGGGGCATAGTGTTTATACTTCATTCCCGGCGAAGCAACCTTTTCGTTTTCTTTCGGCTCGGTTAAAACTGCCTTATCAACCACAAGGTCAGGAATCAGTTTTTTAAGCTCCTCCGCCGTGATTTTGCCCGGCCTTAAAAGGCGCGGTGGGTTTTCGGCAAAGGTTACTACTGTCGATTCAAGACCAACTGTGCAGTCGGTCGATACAACTATTGCGTCAACCCTGCCTGTAAGGTCATTTATGCAGTGGTTTGCGGTTGTAGGACTAGGCGCACCCGAAAGATTTGCCGAGGGCGCCGCTAAGGGAACCCCTGCGCTTTCTATAATTTTTCTTGCAACGGCATTTTCGGGCATTCGAACCGCAACGGTATCAAGACCACCCGAAACCGTATTTGGAACATTTTCGCTTTTTTTGACAACCGCCGTAAAAGGACCCGGCCAAAAAGCAGACATACATTTTTTTGCTGCAGGACTTACTTCTTTTGCAAGAAAATTAAGCTCGCTGGTCTTTGAAATATGAACTATTAAGGGATTATCGCTGGGTCTACCCTTTGCAACGTATATATTTTTTACCGCTTCTTCATTTAACGCGTTTGCCGCAAGGCCGTAAACCGTCTCAGTGGGAATAGCCACAAGGCCGCCGTTTTTTAAAATTTCTCCCGCACGACAAATAGCCTCTTTCCCGCTTTCATCCATAGCCGTTAATATTTCGGTTTTCATAAAATCACCCGACTATTCCTGACTTGATTTTAACATTTCGGTTCTATAATAGGTAATAAGGCTATCTACAACCTCATCTAAATCGCCGTTTAAAATTTGCTCAAGCTTATAAAGGGTAAGGCCTATGCGATGGTCAGTAACCCTTCCTTGCGGATAGTTATAGGTTCTTATTCTCTCACTTCTGTCGCCTGTTCCAACCTGTGCGCGTCTGTCTGAAGCAATAGCCTCGTTTTGCTCACGCATTTTTGCTTCGTAAAGGCGGCTTCTAAGAACCTTCATCGCTTTATCTTTATTTTTGTACTGGCTTCTCTCGTCCTGACATTCAACCACAACACCGGTAGGCAGATGGGTTATACGAATTGCCGACTCGGTTTTATTAACGTGCTGACCGCCTGCACCACCTGCGCGGTAGGTATCAATCTGCAAATCGGCAGGATTTATTTCAAACTCAACCTCTTCAGCTTCGGGAAGCACCGCAACTGTAACGGTTGAGGTGTGAATTCTACCCGAAGTCTCGGTTTCGGGGACGCGCTGAACTCGGTGAACGCCGCTTTCGTATTTAAACCTTGAATATGCGCCGTCGCCCTCAATCATAAAGCTGACTTCCTTAACACCACCGATTTCGGTTTCGTTAAGATTCATTATTTCAACCTTCCAACGACGCGACTCGGCATACATTGAGTACATTCTCATTAGATTAGAGGCGAAAAGCGCCGCCTCTTCTCCACCCGCGCCGCCGCGAATTTCTATAATAACGTTTCTATCATCATTCGGGTCACGGGGCAGAAGCAAGATTTTAAGCTCCTCCTCAGTCTGCTCTATTGTTTTCTTAGAGCTTGAAAACTCTTCTTCAACAAGCTCCTTAAAATCTTTATCAAGGCCGCCCTCGTCTAAAAGCATTTTTGCTTCCTCAAAAGACTCCACCGCCGCTTTATACTCCCTATATTTTTCTATAAGAGGAGTAAGGGCGCTGTGCTCCTTCATAAGTTTTTTATACTGCTCGTTATCCGAAATAACCTCGGGCATAACAAGTTTTTCGCCAATTTCACTGTAGCGTTGTTCAACCGCTTTTAATTTATCTAACATAATTTCTCCAACCTTTAACTTATATGACTTTTATAATACAGGTCAAAACGCTACGGCTCTTTTTTCTCGACCGTTTTAATCCTTTTTTCTATTTTAACCCTTGGTGCCATCACCTCACGGCCACAGCCCATACATTTTATTTTAAAATCCATACCGACACGGGTAACCATAAATCGCTTTTCGCCGCAAGGGTGCGGCTTTTTCATTATTAAAATATCGCCCGGCGCTATATCCATACCGCACCTTCCTTTCAACTAGTTATACAAATACATTATATACCAAATACCCTTTAATTACAAGCATTTTTAAAGCTCTATTACTTTTTTTACACACTCCTCACAGAGTTTTTTATTCCCAAACTCATAAAACATTAACCCCAAAAGCGAAATTGGCTCTAAAGCTTTAAGCTCTTTGGGCAAAAGTTTTCTAAGCTTTTCGGTTTTTGTTTTTAAAAAACCCTTATCAAACAAAACAATTTGCTTTGTTGGAACTTTTCCTTCTTTGCCTAAATTAAGGGTTGCCGAAAACTCATTGGCTAATTTTTTTCGCCAAATAACAGTGCCGCTTGTTTTTAGTATTTCTTCGGCTATTGTACTCTCCTCATCTATGTTAGGGAGATACAAATTACCGGTATAGCTTGAAAGCTTTTTGTAGTACTCAACACCTAAAAAGCCATCGTCAAAAACCGCAACGCTTTCTGGACAATTTGCTTTACAGAAGCTTAGAAAGGCTTCGGCCAACAGTCTTTTTTCGAAATTTTCGCTATTATAAACATAGTGTGAAAAGTTTAAAGCAGCATATTTCTCGTCCGAAAAAAGTGTTTTTCCAAGCCCTTCACCCAACGCTTTTGACAGTTTTCTTTTTTCTCTAGCCTTTACGGGTTTTGGAACAAAAAAACAATCTAACATTAAAGCCTCGCTTTGATATGTTTTTCTTTTAATCTTGTAAAAGCATCTTCTTTTTTCGGTAAAAAACACCGCCGAGAACATATAACCACCTCTTTTTAAATAATATGCGAAGGTATAACATATAATTTTAAAGGAGGCGATTATATGATACTTAAAAATGGCGATAAAGGCAGTCTTGTTTCACTTGTTCAGTTAGCCCTCGAACGCTCGGGATTCGGTGTAGGAACAAAAGATGGTGTTTTTGGAAGTAAAACCGAAGCGGCAGTTAGAGCTTTCCAGTCTCAAAACGGGCTTATCTCAGACGGTATAGTTGGCAAAGATACTATGTCGGCGCTTAAAAAATACATAACGGGATATTTTACCTACACTGTAAAAACGGGGGATAGCATTTACCTTTTAGCAAAAAAGTATTATAGCTCGGTCCCTCTTATTGAAAATGCAAACCCCGGAATTTCTTTTCAAAACCTCGGTGTAGGTCAGAGAATTATTATTCCTTTTAATTTTTCTCTTGCTACTGCTGAAATCCCTTACTCTTCGCTGCTGACGGAATTTATATGCGAAGGCCTTGCGGTTAGATATCCCTTTTTAAATCTTAAAAGTGTGGGGAAAAGTGCCACCGGTAAACACCTTTTACTACTGAGTCTTGGCAGGGGCGAAAAAAAGGTTTTTGTCAACTCCTCGCACCATGCAAATGAATGGATTACAACCCCTTTGGCGCTAAGGTATTTAGAGGAATATTGTATTAGCGTTCAAAATGCGGGATATATGTCGGGCTCTTTTGCAGAGTATTTGTACGACAAAAACACACTTTATGTTATGCCGCTTGTAAACCCCGACGGAGTTGATTTGGTTACAGGTGCTTTTGACACCATGTCTTCCTATTATAATACGGCAAAAGAAATCTCTGAAAATTTTCCGTCAATACCTTTTCCAAGCGGTTGGAAAGCCAACATTAAGGGCACCGATTTAAACCTAAACTACCCTGCCGACTGGGAAAGAGCGAAAGAGCTAAAGTTTGCAGAGGGCTTTACCTCTCCGGCTCCCAGAGATTTTGTAGGGACTTCGCCCCTTTCTGCGCCCGAAAGCAAATCGGTTTTTTCTTTAAGTCTTAAGGAAGATTTTGATATCACTTTATCTCTACACACACAAGGCGAAGAAATTTATTGGCAGTTTAAAAACTATGCAACCGATGAAGCGAGACGTTTAGGCGAAAAGCTTGCCGCTGTTTCGGGTTACAGGCTAGCATTTCCTCCCGAATTTTCAAACTATGCAGGTTATAAGGATTGGTTTTTACAAAACTACCGACGTCCCGGCTATACTATTGAGGCAGGGCGTGGTCAAAATCCGTTGCCTCTTTCAGATTTCGATAGAATTTACCCAAATATCAAAGCAATTATTTCTACTTCGTTAGGCTGGGATGAGGACTAAAAATATTTACAATTTTAGCAAAATGTAGTAATTTTTGTAATTTTATAGTGATTTTTACCAAATTTATTTTAAAAAGTGCATAACTTTTCAAATATTTTTCAAAAAAACACTTGACAAAGTAAAAAACAGATGCTATAATAAAGCCAGAAAGAAGAGATAAGAAAAACGACTAGACTTAAAAGAAAGGGGCTGTTTCCAATGAAGAATATAGAACCATGGCAGACAGCCGTTTCGTCGAAATAAGGTTGCCTTTACTAAAGGTTCTCGGCGAGGCATTTAACCTGAAATGAGGTTTAGTTATGAGAAAGACCTTTAAGAAGGTGTTACTGATTCAGAATTTACTACCCACTGTGAGAGGAAAAGAATAAACTTTAAGGGTGGGTCCAATGTTCTGATTGAGTTTTACGATTTAGGGTAAATCGAACTAAAACGTGACAGAAAATTTAATATAAATTAAGATTCAAACATTTTTTAATATACTCATTTATCGTAACCGCTGTAGCTATAAAAGGTAGCTATAGCGGTTGCTTTTTTTATTTTAAAAACTCTCTTCGAAAGCAAAGCTTTTTCTATTGACTTTTATTCTTTACTGAACTATAATACAAGCGTAAAAAGCTTTGTTCTAGTGAACACAGGTAGTATTTTTAAAGTTTGGGCGATGTGAAATGAAGGTAAAAAACAACCAAATGGATATGACAAGCGGTCCTTTGCTAGGTAAGATTTTCGCTTTTGCCTTTCCAATTATGCTGACAAATCTTATCCAGATTTCTTTTAATGCTGCCGACATTTTCGTGGTTGGACGTTTTGCCGGCGACGAAGCCTTGGCGGCGGTTGGCGCTACTACCTATATTGTTAACCTTGTTGTAAACTTTTTTATAGGCATTTCGGTTGGCGCAGGGGTTGTAATTTCGCAAGCTATTGGTTCGGCGAATGTAAGGCGCCTTAAACTACTAGTACACACATCTATGCTTTTTAGTGTTATCTTAGGTATTTTTGTTGCTTTTTTAGGTCTTTTTATTTCTACACCGCTACTTAAGTTAACAGGTACGCCAAATAATGTAATAGACCTTTCTGACGCCTACCTTAAAATTTACTTTTTAAGTGTTCCTGCAATTTTAGTTTATAACTTTGGCGCAGGTGTTTTAAGGGCGGCTGGGGACTCAAAGCGTTCGCTTTACATATTATCTGTCTCGGGCGTTTTGAATGTTATTCTCAACCTTGTTTTCGTTATTTGCTTTAATATGAGCGCCCGCGGTGTTGCACTTGCCACCCTTGTTTCCAACTATCTTTCGGCTATGATTATTGTAGTTTTTTTGTTTAAAGACGATGCCGATTATAAGCTATATTTAAAAGAGATTAAAATAAATTTAAAAAGCCTTTTGGATATTATAAGAATTGGTCTTCCCATGGGAATTCAGTCCTCTCTTTTCGCGCTTTCCAGCGTGTTTATACAATCGGCGATAAACGGGTTTGGTTCTAACGTTGTTGCGGGTATGTCGGCGGCTAGCAGCATAGCAAACTTTGTCTCGGCGGTAGAGGGCTCGGCTTATTCTGCCACATTATATTTCACGGGGCAAAATTTTGGTGCACGTAAGATAAAGCGAATTCCAAAGGTAGCCCTTGCCGCCACTGTATATTGTGCCTTGACCACTCTGCCCGTTTCTATATTGTCAATAGTTTTTAAAACTCCGCTTCTTCGACTTTTTACAAGTAACCCCGAAAGCATCGCGGCAGGAGAGATAAGAATGGTGCTTATTTCCGGTTTGCTTTTCCTCGGGGGCATTATGGATATTTTTATCGCCGTCCTTCGCGCAATGAACCGCTCGGTTATATCAATGCTCATCAGCCTTTTCTTTAACTGTATCTTTCGTTTAATTTGGGTTTACACCGTTTTTTCTCTCTTCCCAAGGTTAGATGTGCTTTTGTCCGTTTACCCAATTTCTTGGATTTTGGCTACGATATTTTTCTTTTTCTATTTTCTTTTGGTTTATAAAAAAGAGCTTAAGGATTAATTAAAACCTCTCTTAAACTTAACGGTTTAAGAGAGGTTTTAATTATATAGTTTTTCGTGATGGAATCCGTTTGATTTTTCGGTTAGGGCTTCGAAACGAAATCCTTCACTTCTAAGATAGCTTATTATGTAGGGAAGCGCTTCAACGCTAGTATTTTTCGAAGAGGCGTCGTGCATTAAAATACAAATTTCATCTTTTCCTTTGCTCCCCGTTTTTATATTCTCTAAAATTTTATTAACCGACACTCGCGGTCTTTCGGCATCGCCTGAATCTACATTCCAGTCGAAAAAGAAATAACCTTTTTTAAGGACACTTTTGGTAAGCCTTGTCATAATGCCTTTGTTATACTTTTTGCTTATAAGATTACTGCTGCCGCCCGGAAAACGCATTAGGTTTGTTTTGTTCCCCGTAATGCTTTCAACCTTTTTATCAATAGCCGAAAGGTCGGCGAAAAAACTTTTCTCTGTTTTGTAAATTGACCACTCGTGAGTATTTGTGTGCAACCCGATAGTATGTCCCGCCTCTTTTATCTTGCTAACATATTCTATCTTCTTTGTGTTCATAACAAAAAAGGTTGCTTTAGCGTTGCCCGCTTTTAAAACATTTAATATTTTAAGTGTATTTTCTGACGGGCCATCGTCAAAAGTAAGGTAACATACCTTAGGTCCCGTATTTTGTGATTTGTAATAGGCTAAACTTTTCCCCACTTTTTCTGTAGACTTAGGTGCCTTAGTTTTTTTAAGAGAATCAAGCTCTTTTTTAAGCTCATCATTTTCTTTCTTTAAATCTTCGGCGATTTGTTCTTTAGCTTTAAGCTCACTTTGTGTGCCTGAAAGCTTACTGTCTAGGTCATTTATAGTTTGCTTTTTTTCTTCATTTTCGTTTTTTAGGGCGCTTTTTTCTTTTTCTAAAACACTTATTTTGCTATTTAGCTCTTTATTCGAATTTTGAACCGAATAATACTGCAAGGTTAAAACCGAAGCCCCAAGAACCATAACAATTACAAGCGACAAAAATGAGAAAAACCAGGTCTTTACCTTCCTTTTGTCTTTGGTCATACCGTCACCCCTTTCTTTTCGCATATTACATTATTATTGTAACATACCTTTTTATATAAGTAAAACAAAATTTATCTTTATTTATAATTTTTCAAAAATGTCGAAACAAAGAACAGAAAAATGAGGAAATCGCAAAAATATGTTGAAAAATCTTTAAAAAATGATATAATAATCTTGATACTTTTATTTCTTGGAGGTACCACAATGGCAGATAAAAAAGTTATTATTAGCTGCGACAGCAGTTGCGACATTGGGAAAGAACTTTGCGAACGCTATAATATTATATTGAACCCTTTTCGTATAACTCTTGGTGATGAGTCTTTTATTGATGGTGTTAATATCACTCCTGATGATATTTACGATTATCACGCGAGAACGGGAAATCTCGCCAAAACCTCTGCAACCAACGTTGCTGAGCATGAGGACTTTTTTAATGAGCACACCAAGGATGGTAATGAGCTTATTTTCTTTACCATTGGCTCGGGTTTTTCGGCTAACAATCAAGCCGCCAAGCTTGCTGCCGAGGATATGGACGATGTTTATGTTATAGATTCGGCTAATCTTTCTACCGGTGTTGGCCTTTTAGTTATTGCCGCCGCCGAGATGGCGCAAAACGGAAAAAGCGCAAAAGAAATAGTAGAAGAAATTGAAATACTCAAACCAAAAGTAAACGCTTCGTTTGTTATTGATAGTTTGGAATATTTGCACAAGGGCGGTCGCTGTTCTGCAGTTGCGGCTTTAGGCGCAAATCTTTTAAAGCTTAAACCCTGTATTGAGGTTAAAAACGGCTCTATGGCGGTTGGCAAAAAGTATCGAGGCAGGTTTGATTTGGTCGTTCCCGAATATGTTAAAGAGCGTCTTGTAAACCCTGACAACATCATAACCGACCGCGTTTTTGTTACCCATGCAGGTTGTGATGATGCAGTTGTTGAGGCTGCAGTAAACGCAGTTAAATCAACCCTTAAATGTGATGAGCTTTTCGTTACAAGGGCAGGCACAACCGTTTCCGGCCACTGCGGAAGAAACACCTTAGGCGTTTTGTTTATTCAAAAAACTGATGTTGAATAATTAAATTCAAAATTAAAAAGCTATGGAAAGGGAGACACTTCGTAAAGAAGGTGTCTCCCTTTTATTTTTTGTTATTTAATAAGCGTTTGCATACCGTCTACAAAATCACTTACCGCTCTTAGCGCTTTCGATGTCCCCTTTGTAACGGTTCTCTTTGTGGTTTTGTTTTTCATAACCATTTTACCCGCAGTTACAACAGCCGCGCCTGCAATCATTCCCGCGCCCATTCCTTTAATAAAATTTGATGACGATTTATTCAAAATAGTTTCTCCTTTCAAATTACATATAATATTTTTAGAGTTTTTACTCTTTAAATATTTTGCCCGAAAGAAGAAAAATCTATACTCTTTTAAAAGTATAGATTTTTTCCAATTTTAAAATTTTATTTATTTTTGAACATCTTTTTCAAAACAACTCATCAACAGATACGTTCAAGATTTTAGCAATAACTAAAAGTTCTATGTCAGTACATATCCTAATCTGTCCTTCAAGTTTTGAATAACTTGTAGGGTTTATATCTACACCCAATATTTGCATTTTCGATATAAAATCTTTTTGTTTTATTCCACTAAGTTTTCTAAGCTTTTCTATATTTTTGCCAACGATATTAGCCGAGCCATATTCCTGTTTTCTTATCTTCATGAAAACACCCTCTTATAATTCTATATATGAATTATAATCTTTCTTAATTGTAAATTTTTACTTTTTCATAAGAAGTTTATCCATCACCGAGGGGCCGAAATCAATAAAGTTTCCTGTATCTTTTGCAGTATTTTCATTTATTGTTTCGGGTCCTGAAACCTCGCTTTCGCTATCAAAAATAAGATAAGGCACAGGGTCGCTTACGTGGGTTTTTACGGTGAGCGGGGTTGGGTGATCGGGCATAACTAAAATGCGGTGAGGCGTGCCCTTTAAATATTCACAAAGAGGTCCTACAACAAGCTCGTCGATAAGCTCAATGGACCTAACCTTGTTTTCAACCTCGCCTCTATGTCCACATTCGTCAGGAGCTTCCATATGTACGTAAACAAGGTCGCAGCCCTTTTCGAAAAGAGAAATTGCTGCGTCTTTCTTTGCGGCAAAATCAGTGTCAATATATCCCGTTGCGCCCTTTATTTCGGGAGCTTCCATATTAGCGCATTTTCCTATTCCGCGAAGAAGGTCAACCGCCGAAACAACAGCGCCTTTCACCCCGTTTTTAGCCTTAAAATCGAGAAGGCTGGGCTTTCTGCCCTCGCCCCAAAGCCAAATGGAGTTTGCAGGGCGTTTGCCTCTTTTCACCCTTTCTATATTAACAGGGTGGTCTTTTAAAAGGTCGTAGCTTTTTTTCATAAGCTCTAAAAGAGGGGCGGCGTTTATATTATCGCTTAAATAATCACCTATAACCCTTCCACTTATATCGTGAGGCGGAGTCATAGTGCCAAGCTCGGTTGTACCGTTTTTAATTACAAGGCAGTGTCTATAGCTAACGCCCGAATAGAATTTATAAATTTCGTTTCCAAGCTTTTCTTCCACAAACTTTATAATTTCTTCGGCCTCTTTGGTGGAAATATCGTCGGCGCAGTAATCAACCATTGTTTTATCTTCGTAGTTTTCCTCTTCGGAAAGGGTTACAAGGTTGGTTCGCATCGCCACATCGGTTTTTTCAAGGTCAATACCGATACTTGCCGCCTCAAGTGGCGAACGTCCCGTATAACAAACCAAAGGGTCATAGCCCATAACCGAAAGGTTTGCAACGTCGCTACCGGGTTTAAGCCCGTTTGCAACGGTGCGGCAAAGACCTACCTCGCCTTTTTTTGCAAGGCTATCTATATTAGGCTTTTTTGCAACCTGCATTGGAGTCTTTCCCGAAAGCTCGGGTACGGGGTAATCTGCCATTCCGTCTAAAAGTAAAACCAAATATTTCATTATATTCTCCCTTGTAATCTACCTAAAATTATTCTGTACGGCTTTGACGCATGGTAAGAAGATGCGGCAAATGAAGTCTTACCTGATGCTCAAGCTCATTATCACCTATAACGGTTGTTCTGCCCTGTTCATACTCTGAATCTACCCATTCTTTAATTAAAGCAACGCCCGGGTGGGTTTTGTCGATTTTGTGAGCGTCAGAAAGCATAAAATATGTATTTATCCAAGCCGAAATACCTGCAAGTCCCGAATGTGCATCAACAAGCACAATAGGAGGTCTGCCCAAAATGTCGGCAGTATTGAATATACAGTAAATCTCCTCATCCTTATTAAGACCATCGGCGTGTATGCCCGCTCTTGTCGCGTTAAATGCGCGGCCAACATAGGGTGTTCTTGGCGGAATTTCAAAACGAAGCTTATTTTCAAAATATTCAGCAATTTCGGTGATAACTCGCAGATTCATACCGCCCGTTGTACCTTTAAGCTGACAGTACTCGATAACCATAGCCTCAAGCGGAGTATTACCTGTTCTTTCACCTATGCCAAGAAGAGAAGTGTTGACCGAAGCACAGCCATAAAGCCAAGAAGTAACGGCATTTGGAACAGCGTTATAAAAATCGTTATGCCCGTGCCACTCTAAATACTCGCTTGGAACACCGGAATAGTTTGTAAGACCATAAATGATTTGTTGAACGCTTCTTGGAAGCACAACGCCCGGCACCGAAGAGCCAAGGCCCAAGGTGTCGCAAGCGCGGATTTTAATAGGAACACCCGCTTCTTTTGAGAGCTGCATAAGCTTTTCGGCAAAGGGTAAAACAAAGCCGAAAAGGTCGGCCCTTGTGATGTCTTCAAAATGGCAACGCGGAACTACACCCGCCTCTAAAGCGGCGCAAATAACCTTTAAATACTTATTCATCGCTTTTTCGCGGTCGAGCTTTAGCTTTTTATAAATATGATAATCCGAGCAGGAAACCAAAATTCCCGTTTCTTTAATTTCCATATCTTTAACAAGCTCGAAGTCCTTTTCGTTTGCCCTTATCCAAGAGGTGATTTCGGGGAAATCGTAGCCCATTTCTCTACATTTAATAACCGCCTCTTTATCCTTAGGAGAATAAAGGAAAAATTCGCTTTGCCTTATGATTCCCGCGCCATTATCCAGCCTGTGCAAAAGAGTATAAAGGTCGGCGATTTCATCTACTGTATAGGGGGAACGTGCCTGTTGCCCGTCGCGAAAGGTTGTATCTGTTATGTAAATTTTTTCGGGCAAATTCATGGGAACTATTCTTTGGTTGAAAACAAGCTTGGGTATCTCGTTATAGGGATACATATTTCTAAAATAGTTTCCATCCTCGGGATTATAATAGTTAAAGCCAAGCTCTAAAAGGCCGCTCTTTTCATTAAATTTTGGCTTCATATTAGCCATTTTTAACATCTCCTAAATATGCATATTGCCGCTTTTACAGAAAATTCCCGTAAAAGCGGCATTTGAAATTAAATATTATTTATTCTTTATTCTGCTTTAATTTCAACTGTATTTTCTTTGTTTACAAGGCAAACAAAGGTGTTGCCTGCATTGTAATCTACTGTTCCACCTTCGGCGGTGGTAATTTTAATCGGGTTAGAAGCGGCACCCTTTGTCCATTTAATAGGCATATATGCGCCATTTGTTACATAAAAGCCTTCGCCACCCTCAAGGTGAGTTTTAACTACGCCCTTTGAATCGTTAGCAAAGGGTGTAACAGTGGTTTTTAAGATTAAAACGTTTTTAAAGGTAACATCTTCACCTGTATTATAATCTTTTTGAACATTTTGACCGTTATAGCGTGTATATCTTTTTGTTTCAGCATTATATTTGAAGTTGGAAATATAGCTACCCGACATTTTAACGCTCGCAGAAATACATGCACCGCCTGCGGGGGTAACTTCTTTGTCACCGCTTACAAAGTTTTGCCAAGCGGCTTCCTCGCCTTTAAGGGTTGTTCTATAGCCGAGTTTTTCATAACCTGTTGAAAGCTTTTCACCGTCGGTATAAAGGGTATGCTCAGAAGCCTTGCCGTTTTTGTGGCGGAAGCCATAGCTTGATTCCCCGCCAGAAAGCAAGTTAAAGTTGTCCATTCCAAGCTCTTTCATATGAGGAACGGCCTGAGACTTATTAGCGCCTGCATGGGTATAAATTGCATCGTGCCCCATAGCAAGTTCTGCATGCGAATAACGTGCAGAGCGAATGCTGCCTACCCTTGGCATATTTTTAACGTCCTTAAACACGGCAACAAACCTTGTGATACCGCCTTCAGCGTATGCTTCATAAATTATATCAGCCTTTGAAAGACCGCCTTGAACACTTTGCGCAACCGAAACGTTGTTAACCATTATCGCTGCAGGGCGTTTGCCCCAAGCCGACGAGTCCATTTCAAGACCGGTTAAAGGGTTTAATGTTTTAGTAACTGCCTCACCCTCGCTGGTGGTTGGAGGTGTAATATCAGAATTTTCTTCCCCTTCTTTTTTACAAGCGGAAAGAGAAAAAACCATTGTGAAAGCAAGAAGTAAAGATAAAGCCTTAATTTTCATAAAAATCCTCCAAAGAATTTAATATATACTTATTATATATCCTCAACTTCTCTTTTGCAATATTATTTGCAGATTTTTTTATCTTTTCCAAATTTTTAAAGGGTAGATATCTTTTGAATTTTATGTTAAAATAAACTTGTGATTTTAAATGGAGGAAACGTATGAATAACTTAAATCTTGTTCTTTTTGACCTTGACGGCACCCTAACCGACCCTTGCCTTGGAATCACAAATTCGGTTATGTACGCCCTTAAAAAATTTGGCTACCCTGTGCCCGAAAGGGAAAAGCTTCACTTTTTTATTGGTCCACCGCTTGTAGATTCTTTCATAAAGCTTTTGGGGGTTGACCAAAAAAGAGCAGAAGAGCTGGTTTCGGCCTATCGCGAACATTTTTCAAAGGTAGGGCTTTTTGAAAACGAAGTTATTTCGGGCGCTAAGGAGCTTTTATCCTCCTTAAAAGCAAAGGGCATAACCATTGTTTTAGCTACCTCGAAGCCTAAAATTTTTGCCGACAAAATTTTAGAGCATTTTTCTCTTTCAAAGTATTTTGATGAAACCGTTGGCAGCTTTCTAGACGGAAGGCTTACCAATAAAGGCGAGGTTATTGCCGAAGTTTTAAAGCTTTATCCCAACACCCCAAAAACCAATACAGTAATGGTTGGTGACAGGTGCTATGACATTTTAGGCGCCCTTGAAAACGGCATCACCCCTATAGGCGTTCTTTGTGGCTACGGTGACAAGGCCGAGCTTCAAAACGCCGGTGCCGCCCTTATTTTTAACGACCTTTTCGCTCTTAGAGATTATCTTTTAAAATAACTTAACATTAAAATTTTTGCCCACCTTTCTCAGCAAAGGTGGGCATTTTTGTAATATTTTGCGCCGCCGGAAATAAAATATTTATATAGGGTGGCAAGACTTGAACGTGTTACGGTTTCCTTTGCTGCCTTTTCTCGCCTTGCTTGCGCTTATTTTTGTAAGGCGACAGCCTTACTGCAAATTTCACGCTTCCCCTTTCGAAAAAAGTCAGCTAAGAGAAACTCTTCGACCTGACAAATTAAGAATTTTTTGGAGAGGCGAAGCCAAAGAGTGCAGTAATACTGCCGTATTGCAAACGATTTGGCAAGCAAAAACGAAAAATTATTATTTGTAAGGCGTGACAAGTTTAAGTCTTGTCACCCTAGGGCAACAATAACACTGAAAAGAGGTATTTTTATGAATATAAAACCTATACGACTTAAACCGCTTATTTTTTGGGTTGGCTCTGCTCTTTTGGCAGGCGGCATAGGTGCGCTTTTGGGCGGAAGCACCGACACCTACAAAGAAATTGTTAAGCCGCCCTTATCTCCGCCTTCTATTGTTTTTCCTATAGTTTGGTCGATTTTGTATGTTTTAATAGGCCTTGGCGCATACGTTTTAAGCGGAGAAAGAACAAAGCTTTCTTCCGCCGCTCTTAAGGTTTACCTTATAAACCTTGTTTTTAACTCTCTTTGGCAGCTTATTTTCTTTAGGCTTGAAGCCTATAATTTGGCAGCTATTTGGCTTGGAATAATTGTTTTACTCACCTTTATCTTAGTCTTTTTAGCTTATAAGATAAACAAAAAAGCTTTTTTACTTTTTCTTCCCTATCTAATATGGGTTTGCTTCGCCCTTTATCTTAGCATAGGCGTTGCCGTTTTAAACTGAATTTAATAAAAAGTAACCCCCTCGACAAATCGTCGAGGGGTAATTTATATTTGATTGCTTAAGAATTCCCTTATTCGTGTTTGTTTAACCGAATGTGGCTGACCTAAATCGTTATGGGAAAATTCTATTTTTATTTTGGCATATACTGATTAAAAGGTTTTTCGAACGTCCTTATCTCTTTTTTGAAATTAGAAAGAATTATGCCGAACAGGATATATGCCACGCTTCTCGATACCTCGCTAACAAGGGTGAGTGGGAATAAAACAAACACGGTTGCGCCGCTTATTCCAAAAATGCCGAAGATAAAGCAGCATACCATAACAAAGCCTAGACCTTTTGTTGCCACCTCGCCCTTTAAAAGCTTTTGGCAAGATTTTAGCGCCTTTAATACAAAAATGTAATAAACCGTTACGACGGCAAACGCTATAAATAATATAGAGCATAAAATTATAGCCGCTATGTAAAGTGCCGCGTCAGTCGTAGGGTCACCGGTTGAAAAAGAAGGAATCAAAAAACACGCTACAATAAGTGCGACCGCCGCAATTTCTGCCATTACAAGACTTATGGTTTCTATAACCTTTATCATAGTAACTCCGCCGCTACTTATACCTTGTCCGCCTTTTTTAGCCGAGCTGTAAAGCATCCAAAATCCAACCGCCGTTAAAATTGGAGCCGCAAGGGACATTAGCCCGCCGGAAGCGGCTGCTTCGAATCCTCCAAAACCATCTTCGCTTTCTAAAAAGCTTCTAATTTCTTCTGATGAGAAAAAACCGCCAAGCTCGTCTATGCCTTCAAAAAAGCCCGAGCTTTCTAAAACGCTAATCATTGCATCTGCCTTTAGGGGTGCCATTAAATTAGAAAGGCAGGTTGCGGCTATACTAACCGAAAGTAAAATTATTGCCACCAAAAATAGTTTTGAGGTGATTGTTTTTCTTACAAGCGAAAGAAGAGGTGTTTCGGTTTGGGTAAAGGTTTCTTCATTTAAATTTGCATCACTGTTTTGCGAGGGCTCGGTTTCTGTTTTTAAAGAGCCAAGCTCGGCACCGCAGTTTTGACATATTTTATTGTCGTTGGGATTTTCAATACCACAGTTGCTACAATACATTTTCATTCTCCTTTTATCAAAAATCTATTTGCCAATTTATTGGGGTTTGTCCGTTTTTTATTAAAAAATCATTAGTTTTTGAGAAGGGCTTTGAGCCAAAGAAACCTCTATAAGCCGAAAGCGGACTTGGGTGGGGTGCATATAGCTTAAGGTGAACGGGGTTATCTATAACCTTTGCCTTTTCGGCGGCAGGTCGGCCCCATAGTATAAAAACAACGGGAGTTTCTTTTCGATTAAGCTCACTTATAATTCGGTCGGTTAAATTTTCCCAACCCTTGCCTCTATGGCTTGCGGCGGCACCGCCCCTTACCGTAAGCACTGTGTTGAGCATTAAAACCCCCTGTTTTGCAAGGCTTGTAAGCTCGCCGTGGTTTGGTGGCGAAATTCCAAGGTCGTCCTTCATTTCTTTATAAATATTTAAAAGTGAGGGCGGAGGCTCAACACCCTTTTTTACCGAGAAGCAAAGCCCATGCGCCTGATTTGGCCCATGATACGGGTCTTGCCCTATTATTACCGCCTTTACCTTTTCAAACGGAGTGAATTTTAAAGCGTTAAATATATCTTCCATTTTAGGATAAACTGTACGGGTTTTATATTCTTCCTTTAAAAACTGTCTTAAAAGCTTATAATAAGGTTTTTGCCATTCGTCTTTTAAGATTTCGTCCCAATCGTTACCGATATTAACCACCTTACTCACCCCTTTTCTTTATTATATAACATTTGAAAGCAAAAGAAAAGGGGTTATTTCGCTCACACCCCATAAGGAAATACTTGCTTATGGGGTGTGGGCGTTTACTGTCTTATTTTTCTTAAAGCTTTTACATTTACTTTTAGTCCCCCAAGAAGTATTAAAAAGAGAAAATAAAGGGTTGCGACAGATATTGCGGAGGTTAAAATATAAACCATATTAGAGGATATAGGGGGTATAAGCTTACCGACCAAAACAACCGAAGCAAAAACCGAAAAAAGCGGCTTCAAAAAAAGATTTATAACCGATATTTTTAAATTCGTTACCCTTACGATTTTAACTACCGCCGCAACGGCTGTATACACATTACTAAAAAGCATCACTCCCAAAAAACCGCTCATTCCGAAATTTGGAACCAAAACGAGCACCAGAATAACCCTTACGGCAGAATCGGTAACGCTTGTTTTAAAAAGCATTTTTTGTCCGTCGAGGCCTTTTAAAATTCCGTCACATATAAGGTCTAAATACATAAAAGGGACAAGTGGGGAAAGCGCCCTTATTAAATATCCGACCTCTTTGCTGGAATAAACAAGGCTACCTATTTGATTTGCTCCACAAAAAAACACTCCCGAAATTAAAAAAGAAAATATACTTGTTACATAAATAACCTTTTCTGCGCCAAAAGCCACTCCCTTTTTGTTGCCCTTTTGCAAGCTTTCGGTTATTTCGGTAACCAAAAGGGTAGAAATAGAAGAAAGTATCGAAGCGGGAAATAGCAAAAGAGGAAGCGCCATTCCCTTTACCATACCAAACTGTTCAAGACCTCCCATAGATGTTTTTTTGTACTTCGAAAAACAAATAGGAGTTAACAGATTTTCTGCCGTTCTAAGTGCCGTATGCAGATATCTTCCCGAAGAAATAGGTGTGGCTATTCGAAGAATTTCTTTCAATATTCCGCCGCCTGAATCTTTCTCGTGTTTAATATGCTTTTTATCGGCAATATAGCTTAAATAGAGAAATCCGGCGCCAACCATTTCTGAAATACTGTCTCCCGCCATCACCGCCGCAGAGGTCCACGCTATTCCGTAAGGAGCAACCTTGCCTATTAAAACAACTATCACTAAAATTCTAACAAGCTGCTCGAAAATTTGTGCAAAAGAGGGTTGAAGAGATTTTCTTCGTGCCAAAAAATATCCGCGTATTACCGAGCAAACCCCTATAAAAGGAAGGCTGAGGCACAAAATTTTAAGGCTTATTTCGGCCCTTTCGTCCTTTATTAAATACCTTGAAATTGGCCCCGAAAATGAAAAAATCACCAAAATTGTGACAAAGGCTATCAAAAGGCACAACAAAACCGAAGTTTTAAGAGTTTTTTCTACACCTTTTTTATCGCCCTCGGCAAGACGCTCGGTTATAATTCTTGTAACGGCGGTACATATTCCCGAAGTGGCAAAGGTCGAAGCCAAAACATAAACCGAGAAAACTACCTGATAAAGTCCTATTCCCTCGGCGCCGATTTTCCCCGTAATCCATACTCTGAAGAAAATTCCTATTGTACGCAAAAGAAGTGAGGTTACGGTGAGCACCGCCGCATTTTTCAAAAAAAGAACCTTCTTCATAATAAAACCGCCCCCAGCAATTCTCCTTTTTTTATTTTAAAAAATATGCTATAGGCATAAAAAATATGCGCTCTTACAGGTTTTGTAAGGGCGCATATGCTTTATAAAATAGTATTAGCCTTTTAACAAATCAGATATCCTTGCAAACTGAGAAAGAGAAAGCTCTTCGGCTCGTACCTCCGGCTTAATATCAAGCTCGTTTAAGGCATTTAAAACCTTCTCTTTGCCGCAAATTCCAAATGCCGAAACCGAGTTTACAAAGGTTTTTCTTCTATGGGTGAATGCCGCACGAATAAGGGTAAAAAATGCCTTTTCATTTTTAACGCTTACGGGCGGTTTTTCGGTTATGGTGAGCCTTATAACCGCGCTATCTACATTGGGCGCAGGGGTGAAGGACTCTCTTCCCACCTCAAAAAGTATCTCTGCCTTTGCAAAATATGAAACAGAAAGAGTAACGGCGCCAACATCTCTGCTTGGTATTTCGGCGCAAAGCCTCTCGGCCGCCTCTTTTTGTACCATAACAGTAATACTTTTTATTGGAAGCTTGCTTTCCAAAAGCATCATAATAATAGGCGATGTTATATAGTAGGGTAGATTTGCGCAAACCACAACCTCGCTGCAATCGGCAAAGTTTTCTAAAATTATTTCATTAAGGTTTAGCTTCATAGCGTCGCCGAAGATTACCTTAACGTTATCGAAATCTTCAAGAGTTTTTTTAAGAATGGGCTTTAGTCTTTCATCCAGCTCAACGGCTACAACCTTTTTTGCCGTCTCGCAAAGTTCGGCCGTTAAAACGCCTATTCCGGGGCCAATTTCGAGGACGCCCGTTTCTTTATCTGCGGCGGCCGCCGCCATTTCAGGACAAACCGATGGGTCGGTTAAAAAGTTTTGGCCAAGCGATTTTTTAAAGGTAAACCCTGCAGAGCCTAAAAGCTTTTCTATTGTTTTTTTATCAGAAAGATTATATTTCATAAGTTTTACCGCTTAACTTTTTTTGTTGTTTTTTCTAAGGAATTTTACCACCTCAAAAATCAAGAAAAGGGCTATTCCAAGGCCTATTGCCGCAAAAACGTTACCTGCTAAAACGCCGTTTATTCCAAAAAGATATGAAAGAGGAGTTATAAGCAAAAGTAAAATAGCAACTAAACTAAGCGGCAGAGTGATAAGCATATTTTTGCCCACCTTAAAGCCTTCATGGTAAATGCTACTGCATATACGCTGTGAAAAGGTTAAGAAAATTAGCATAATACTAAATGCGGCAAAGGTGGCGGCCAAACGGTTTTCGGCTCTATTTAGCCCAAAGACAAGAAGGCTTAAAGCCGCCAAAGAAAGTCCCTGAGGGATAAAATCAAGGTCTGAAATTGAGGTAAAAATCCCTTCTTTTTTATCCTTTGGCGGTAGCAGCATACTATTTTTGCGGTCGGGCTCGCTACTAAGCGCGCGAGTGAGCAAAAGTGCAAGAGATGTGTTTATAAGTAAAATTGACTGTGCCGTAAACAAGGGTTTTCTAAAAATTATAAAACCAAGAATTAGTGAAATTATCTCGGCGATTAAAAGGGCAAAATAGCACTGTGTTCCGTGCAAAATATTATGTAGATTGTTTCTTGCGGTTTTTACTGCATTTAAAATTGATATAAAACTGTTATCTGCAACAATAAGGTCCGCGGCGCCTCTTGCAATATCCTTACCAACGCGCCCCATTGCAACCGATACGTCGGCTATCTTCATAGCCTCTAAGTCGCCTACTGTATCACCCGTAACTGCAACAGTTTCGCCAAGCTCCTGAGCAATTTTTACTACTTTTGTTTTATCAGAGGCCGTTGTTTCGCAGTAAACAGAAATTGTTTTAAATCTGTTTGTGAGCTCTTCATCACTCATAGCGCGAAGCTCGTCGCCCGTTACTATGGTGTCATCATCACACAAAATACCAAGCTCTTTTGCTATAGCACAGGCGGTTGCTTTGGCATCGCCGGTTATCATAATAGTCTTTATTCCTGCGGTTTTTGCCTCTTTTATTGCGTTTTTGGTTGATGCGCTTAAGCTATCGCTCATTCCAAAAAGGCCTAAAAGGGTTAAATTGCTTTCTAAAAGCTCTGCTACAGGGTTGGTGGGAACCTCATCTAAGGGCTTAATTGCAACGGCAATAATTCTTTCTCCCGATTCACCCATTTTTTCGGCCGCTTTCTTGGCGGCCGCAATATCTCCAACCGATACCTTTTCAAAAATAGCCTCAGGGGCGCCCTTTACAACTGCGAAAGGACGATTATTTATCATATTAACGGTTGTCATAAGCTTACGGCTTGAAGAAAAAGGCACCGATGCCATTCTTGGATAAATGTTTTCAAGCTCTGCCTTGTTTATTTTGCAGTATTTTTTTAGAGCAGATATTATTCCTAGCTCGGTTGCGTCGCCTATTTCCTTTTGTTTTCCAAGTGAGTCCTTAAAGCTTTTTACATCACAACAAAGAGCGCCTGTGCGGATAACTGTTATAGCCTTTTCACTTGGCATATCGTCGGTTAGGGGAATAATTTTTTGTCCGTCAAAAAATGATGTCATAGTCATTTCGTTTCGGGTAAGGGTTCCCGTTTTGTCCGAAATAATAAGCGACACTCTGCCCAAGGTTTCAATTTTTTTAGGATTTTTAAATAGCGCGTTTCTTTTGAACATTCCAAAAACGGCGAAGCTTGTTGCCGACGTTTCAAGACGTGGAAGCGCCTTGCCGATAGACACCGCGTAAACCGAAAGCGATAGGGTAAGCAAATTTAAAACAAGGTCGCTAAAGCTTTGCCCCTCTTCACCTTTTACAAGCAAAACGCCCAAAACGAAAATTATAACAGAAGCTGCAGCCAGATAAAGCTTAAGGTGTTTTCCAAGACCCCTTAAATATTTTTTGGTGTCACTGCCTGTTTCTTCGGTTTGTTCTCTTATTTGTTTTATTTTTCCAAGCTCGGTTGCCTTTGCGGTATCAGTAACAACTATTTTTGCCTGACCAAAAGTAACAAAGCAGCCATAATATACCATATTACTACGTTCGTTTAAAGGACAAATATCCTCAAACATAGCATCCATATTCTTTTCAACGGGTGCTGAATCGCCCGTAACGGCAAATTCATCACAAATTAGAGCGCTTTCCTCTAAAATTCTGCCATCTGCAGGAATGAAATCGCCCTCTTCAAGAAAAACTATATCGCCCGGCACAAGCGAGGCTTGGTCGGTTATTAAAATCTCCCCATCCCTTAGCACCTTTGCCGAGAGAGAGGTTTTTTCCTTTAATTCTTTTAGAACATTTTCGTTTTTAACGGCAGAATATGCCCCTAAAAACGCATTGGCAAGAATTATTAAAATGATAATAATTGGCGAAAACCAAAGCGGTTTGCCGGCTATCGCACCGGTAACTGTTAAAACAAGCGCCAAAATCATAAGCGCTATGTTTTGAGCCTCGAAAATTCTTTTAGTCGCCTCTTTATAAAGGTTTCTGCCACCAAAAGAAATTCTATTTTCCCCGTATTTTTTTATACGGGCAAAAACCTCGGCACTATCAAGACCCTTATTAGCGTCTGTGCCAAGCTCTTTTAAGATATCATTAGCGTCAGAACTATGCCATATCATAAAATTTCCTCCGAATAGAGTTATATACCTTTTAATTATACAATAATTATCCCTCATTTTCAACAAAAACTTGCCGACCGCCTTTTTAAGCTTGAAAATTATTTGTTGTTTGAATTTTTAAGAGAAATTAAGGGCATAATACTCACAAACTAAGTTTGGAGGAACTAGTATGAAAAAAATCATCAAAAAAATAACAATTTTTGTTGTTGCGCTATCAATTCTTTGTCTTTCGGGATGTGGCGAAAAGGACAATATGGGCGCCACAAGTGGCGACAATGTACAAAACGCAAGTATCTATTACCTCAACTTTAAGCCCGAGGTAGCAGATGTTTACGACGAAATCGCTACTGCCTATAAAAACGAAAAGGGTATAAACGTTAAGGTTGTAACCGCCGCTTCTGGCACCTATGAGCAAACCCTTAAATCAGAAATGGCAAAATCAGACGCGCCGACTATTTTTCAAATCAACGGGCCAAAGGGCTATGCAAACTGGAAAAACTACTGTATGGACCTTAAGGACACTAAGCTTTATACCATTTTAACCGACAATTCTCTCGCAATTAAAAGCGGCGACAGTGTTTATGGAATTCCCTATGTTGTTGAAGGCTACGGAATTATTTACAATGCCGCAATTATGGATAAATACTTTGCCCTTTCGGAGAAAAAGGTTAATATAAACAGCGTAGACGAAATTAACAGCTTTGAAAAGCTTAGAATGGTCGTTGAAGATATGACAAGGCTCAAAAAAGAGCTTGGAATTGAGGGAGTTTTCGGCGCAACTTCTCTTAAAAGCGGCGAGGACTGGCGTTGGCACACCCACCTTGCAAACATTCCCCTCTACAGCGAATTTTCAGAGGGAAAAATTGACCTTACAAGTGATAAAACAAAAGAAATTGCCTTTAAGTATGCAGACAATTTTAAAAACATTTTCGACCTTTATATAAACAATTCAACCACCGATAAAAAGCTTCTTGGCAGTAAATCGGTTGCCGATTCTATGGCGGAATTTGCAACAGGCAAATGCGCTATGATTCAAAACGGAAACTGGGCGTGGAGTCAAATTAAAGATGTTTCGGGCAACAAGGTACGAGAAGAGGACATTAAATTCTTGCCGATTTATACCGGTATTAAGGGTGAAGAAACCTTAGGCCTTGCTATTGGAACCGAAAACTTTATTTGCATTAACAAAAACGCAAGTGATGAACAAAAAAAGGCCGCCGCAGATTTTCTTTACTGGCTTTTCTCAAGCGAAACAGGTAAAAAATTTGTTACCGAAAAGCTTGACTTTATTGCCCCCTTCTCAAGCTTCGATGAAACCGAGGTGCCGAGCGACCCCCTCGCAAAAGAGGTTGTTCGCTGGATGAATAAGGATAACGTTACAACTATTCCTTGGAACTTTACCATTTTCCCAAGCCAAACCTTTAAGGATAATTTCGGTTCGGCACTTCTTTCCTACGCGCAAGGAAAAACCTCTTTTGAGGACCTTAAAAACAGCGTTATTGCCGACTGGAAAAAAGAAAGCAAATAATTTATATTCGCCCTTGCCCGAAAAAGCAAGGGCGAGAACTTGCCTTAAATTTTTCGAAAGGGGGTAAATTATGCAAAAATCACTTAAAAGATATTTCGGGGTTTTTGTGTTGCCAACGCTACTTGCTTTTGTTACTTTTTTTGTAATTCCCTTTGTTCTTGGAATTTCCCTTTCCTTTACAAGCTTTACAACGGTAACCGACGCAACCTTCACAGGTTTTGATAACTATATTAAAGCTTTTTCAGAAAACAGTGATTTTTTAAACGCCCTATGGTTTACCGTAAGGTTTGCCATTTTAGAAATTATTACTGTTAACATTTTCGCATATCTTCTAGCCCTTATTCTTACCAAAAGGCTTGTGGGCACCAACTTTTTTCGTTCGGTGTTTTTTATGCCCAACCTTATAGGCGGAATTGTTTTGGGCTATATTTGGCAACTGATTATAAATGGACTTTTACTCCCTTTTTCAGTTGATTTAACCTACAGCAGCACTTATGGTTTTTGGGGTCTTATCGCCCTTACCAACTGGCAAATGATAGGCTATATGATGATTATCTATATAGCGGGAATTAACAATATTCCGCCAACGCTTATAGAGGCGGCAAAAATCGACGGCGCCTCTTCTTTTATGATTTTAAGAAAAATTACCATACCCCTTACTATGCCATCAATTACAATTTGCACCTTTTTAACCCTAACAAATTCCTTTAAGCTTTTCGACCAAAACCTTGCCCTTACCGCAGGGGCGCCGGGCAGAGAAACCGCTATGCTTTCTCTCGATATTTATCATACCTTCTATGGTAAAATAGGGTACGAGGGTGTAGGTCAGGCTAAGGGTGTTATATTTTTTCTTATTGTTGCGGCGGTAGCTCTTTTACAGCTTTATCTTACAAGAAGAAAGGAGTTTGAGGCTTAAAATGAAAAAATATAGTGTGAAAAGCCTTTTTTATTCCTTTTTACTTTTACTTGCCTCTTTTCTTTTTCTGACCCCAATTTTCATTGTTTTAATTAACTCCTTTAAAGGACAGTTTTTTATAAGCGAAGCCCCTTTTTCCTTGCCCACAGCCGAGACCTTTTCGGGTCTTACTAACTATATAAACGGTATAGAAAAAACTAACTTTCTAAGTGCGGTTTTCTATTCCCTTTTTATTACCGTTTTCTCTGTTTTCGCCATTGTTCTTTTTACATCAATGACTGCTTGGTATTTAGTGAGGGTGAAAACAAAATTTTCTAACATT
This sequence comes from Acutalibacteraceae bacterium, assembly GCA_045536815.1. Lineage (GTDB taxonomy): Bacteria > Bacillota > Clostridia > Oscillospirales > Acutalibacteraceae > UMGS1279. The sequence continues at coordinate 96,924 of JAZSOH010000021.1, forward strand.
TTATATTATGGATTTGTTTTTAGTATAATTGTACCCTTTCAAATGATAATGTTCACTATGTCAAAAATAGCAAACATTTTAAAATTTGATAACCCTTTGGGCATTATTTTAATTTATTTGGGCTTTGGCGCAGGGCTTTCGGTTTTTATCTATTCGGGATTTGTTAAGTCTATTCCCCTTGAAATAGAAGAAGCCGCCACCGTTGACGGTTGCGGCCCTATAAAAATGTTCTTTTTTATTATTTTCCCTATTCTTCGTCCCACCGCCATAACGGTTGCAATTTTAAATGCTATGTGGATTTGGAACGACTATTTACTACCCTACCTTGTAATAGGAAACGACTATAAAACTATTCCCATAGCCGTTCAGTATCTGCAAGGCGGTTATGGCTCTCGCGATATGGGTGCTTTAATGGCAATGCTTATTCTTGCAATTATCCCCATTGTTGTTTTCTATCTATTGTGCCAAAAGTATATTATAAAAGGTGTAGTAGCAGGCGCGGTGAAGGGGTAACAAAAACGGAAGGTACATACCTTCCGTTTTTTAATTATAATAAAAGTTTTTCAAAAGATATATTAAACACTCTAGCAAAAGCGATTACTTCTATATCCGTAATAAACCTTTTGCCACATTCTATACGCTGAATAGCGTTTTTATCTAGGTCAATGCCTACTAGTTGCATTCTGTCAGCAAGCGCCCTTTGTGAAATGCCCATTTCTAAGCGAAGCTTTGCAATATTCTTTCCGCAAACATTATTGCGTCCATCAACTGTTTTATTTATGAACATATAAACACCTCTTTTTGACATTTTGTGCTTGTCAACAAAGAGATTATATGCTATAATACGAATCAATATGACACTTAGTAAATGTCAAAAAGTGTCAGTTATGATTTTTATAATATAAAAGGATAAATTTATGAGCGAGGAAGAGAAAAGAAAAAAGCGATGTTCTTTTACTGGACACCGCCCAGAAAAAATTAGGCAATCAGAATCTTTCGTGGTGAAAATGATTAAACAAGAAATTTATAATGCCATTGAAGATGGATTTGATGTTTTTATAACAGGTATGGCAAGAGGCGTTGATATTTGGGCCGCCGAGATTATTATAGATATTCGGAACACAAAAAAGCTTCCCTTGAAGTTAATTGCGGCAGTTCCATATTATAATTTTGAAAAAAGTTGGTCTCTTTCTTGGCAGAAAAGATACTCTTATGTTATAAAGCAGGCGGACCTTGTCCGTTTCTTAGCGCCGAAATATCACAAAAATTGTTTTAAGTTTAGAAATGAATGGCTGGTAGACCATTCTGCGCAAGTTATAGCAATTTTTAGCGGAGAGAAAGGAGGAACAAAAAACACTATCGATTATGCTCTTGCAAGAGGTGTTTCAGTGAAGAAAATATTTATAAGTTAATTATGTCGCCGATATAAATACTTTTTAGTGTGGCTTTAGATGAAATTAAACAAAAAATCAAAGGCTTTTTAGTGCCTCTGATTTTTTATACTAAATATACACCGCTTTCGCTATCGAAGGGGGTTACCAAAACCTTAACCCTTTCTTCATTAGAGGTAGGGATATTTTTACCTATATAATCCGCCCTGAAGGGTAGCTGTCTATGGCCCCTGTCGATTAAAATTGCAAGTCTTATTGCCCTTGGCCTTCCAATAGAAAAAATTGCTTCAATAGCGGCGCGAACCGTTCTTCCCGTATATAGCACGTCATCTACCAAAATAACCGTTTTATCGGTAACCGAAAAGGGAAGCTCGGGTTTCTTTGCTTCGGGGGTGGCTTCGGCCTTTAGGTCGTCGCGATAGTGGTGGATATCAACCGTTGCAACGGGCGGCTTTATACCCTCTATTTTTTCAATATTACGGCTTATTTTTTCGGCGAGAGGAATTCCCCTGCTTTTAATTCCCACCAAAACAAGATTCTCGCAACCCTTGTTTTTTTCAACTATTTCGTGAGAAATTCGCCTAAGACTGCGTTCTAGGGCTTCGCCATCCATAATTTGTCTTTTAAAATCCTTCACTTGCTTCCACTTCCTTTTTAAAGGGACAGTACTATTTTGCCCCTTTAGTATACCATACCTAATATTCTTTTTCAAGGAAAATGCTTTGGCTGAGGGCCAAAATTTTTTGTAAAAATTTTCTAAAAGCTCTTGACAAAAGGGGGGAAATCAATTATACTGTTTTAAGGTTAGCGGCGGCTAACCGCTTTTTTGAACCTATCGGTTAGCCACTGCGAACCGATTAAAATTATCACTTTGCGAGGGCGGAAATGACTTTACTTGAAGCAGCCGAAGGGCAGGAATATATTATTAAAAATATTGTTACCGACGATGAAGAGCTTGACGCTTTTTTGTTTTCTCTCGGTTGCTACAGTGGTGAGAAAATTACAGTTGTTTCTCGCCTTAAAAACAGTATGGTGGTTTCTATTAAGGATGGCAGATATAGTATTGACAACCAACTTGCTAAAGCTATAGAAATTTAAAAACTGCCGAAACGCTTCGGCTTTTTTACAAAGGTTCGGTTAGCGGCGGCTAACCGCCTTCAAAATAAATTGATATTATTAAATTGATATTATAATGATAAGGAGTTTTTTATGAAAGTTGCGCTTGCAGGCAACCCAAACTCGGGTAAAACCACAATGTACAACGCTCTTACCGGCCGAAACGAGAAGGTCGGCAACTGGGCGGGTGTTACTGTGGCAAAAAAAGAGCACCAGATTAAAAAGGTATATTCAGGCGAAAACAAACTTTTAGCCGTTGACCTTCCCGGTGCTTATTCAATGTCCCCCTTTACAAGCGAGGAAAGTATCACAAGTACATATGTTAATGATGAAAATCCCGACGTTATTATAAACATAGTTGACGGAACAAATCTTAGCCGAAGTCTTTTCTTTACTACACAACTTTTAGAGCTTGGTGTTCCCACCGTTATTGCATTAAACAAAAGCGACATTAACGAAAAAAAGGAAACAAAAATTAACTGCGACCTTTTAAGTAAGCTTCTTGGTTGCCCTGTAATAGAAACAGTTTCAACCTCAAACGAAGGGCTTAAAGCGGTTGTTGACGCCGCCGTAGAGCGTGTAGGCAAAGGTCAAATAGCGCCTTATGTTCAAAAAGACGTTGACCTTACCGATAAAGCCGCAGTTCTTTTGGCCGACAAAAAACGCTTCGACTTTGTAAATAAGGTTGTAGCCGAGGTTGAAAGCCGAAAGGTATTTACGAAGGACAAAAACTTTGGTGATAAAATTGATGCGGTTCTTACTAACAAATGGCTTGGCATTCCGATTTTTGCGGTTGTTATGTTCCTTGTTTTCCAAATTTCACAGGTTTGGGTTGGAACACCTATTGCCGACTGGCTTGTTTTATGGCTTGAAGCCTTTCAAGGCTGGGTAGGCGACCTTCTCTCAAACGCAAGTCCGCTTCTTTCTGCCATTTTGGTTGACGGTGTTATTGGCGGTGTTATTGCAGTTGTTGGCTTTTTGCCGCTTGTTATGGTTATGTATTTTCTTATCGCCCTTTTGGAAGACTGCGGTTATATGTCCCGTGTTGCAGTGGTTTTAGACCCAATTTTCAAAAAGGTTGGTCTTTCGGGCAAATCGGTTATTCCCTTTGTTATAACCGTTGGTTGCGCCGTTCCCGGAATTATGGCAAGCCGCACAATTAAAAACGAGCGAGAAAGAAGAGCAACCGCTATGCTTGCTCCCTTTATGCCTTGTGGCGCTAAAATCCCCGTGATTTCGCTTTTTGCCGGCGCATTCTTTAACAAAGCGGGTTGGGTTAGTACCCTTATGTACCTTTCAGGTATACTTCTTATCTTCGTAGGCGCTTTGATTATAAACAAAATAACAGGCAATAGTAAAAAGAAATCCTTCTTTATTATTGAGCTTCCCGAATATAAATTTCCTTCTCTTTGGGGCGCCTTTAAGGCTATGTGCAACCGTGGTTGGTCTTACATTGTTAAGGCCGCTACCATTATTCTTCTTTGCAATATGGCGGTTCAGATTATGCAAACATTCACCTGGAGCTTTACTGTTGCCGAAACGGCAGACGCCTCTATACTAGCTACTATTGCAAATGTTTTTGCATACTTTATTTTTCCTATAGTGGGCGTTTTCTCCTGGCAACTTGCCGCCGCGTCGGTCACAGGCTTTATTGCAAAAGAAAATGTAGTTGGCACCCTTGCTGTTTGCTATGCCGCCACGAAGCTTACTTCTGCTAACATGGTCGGTCTTGCCCCTACGGGTGAAAGTGTAGCAATAACCTCTATTGCCGCACTTGCTTACTTAATGTTCAACCTTTACACTCCTCCTTGCTTTGCCGCTATCGGCGCTATGAATGCCGAGATGAAGAGCACAAAATGGGTATGGGGAGGTATTGGCTTCCAGCTTGGCGTTGGTTATACTGTAGCCTACCTTGTATACACTATAGGCACACTTATTTCAGCTCCCGCTTCGCTTAACCTTGTAGGAGCCCTAGGCGGCGCCGCTGTTGTTGTCATATTCATAGTAACAGTAGCGTTGCTAATTGCTAATACAAACAAAAAACTTAAATTAGAATATTCTTTAAATAAATAGTTATGGAAAATTATATTATTATTTTACTTTTACTAATTATTGTAGGGCTTATTGTTTTTTATCTTGTGCGCGCCAAAAAAAGAGGTGAGCACTGTATTGGCTGCCCCTACTCAAAACAGTGCGGCGGAAAGTGTAACGGTCAAAAAAAGCAATAGAAAAGATTGTTTTAAAATAAAAAGACATTAAATTATAATACGGGAGCCGAAAATTTTCGGCTCCCGTTAATTTTTTTATCAAAAGCATTTTACCTGCAGAATTTATTTTGTTTTTAGTTCCTTTAACATTCCACACATATTTTCAACTATAATATCGTCTGCGCCGGGTGCAATAGAAGAGCCTCTGGCTTCATAGCCTCCCTCTGAAAACGCCTTGGTTGTTGGGAAATATACGCCGCTATCGGTAAGACAGCAAAGGAAGGTGTGCTCAAAAGGAGATTCTTTAAACACCCTTTTGCCAATTTCGGTAAAGGGTTCGCCCGCGAAACCTGCAATAGCAAAATCGCCAATGTTCATTGAAGAAAACCTATATGTAAAACTGTCAGGTCCGTTTGCAAGGTTTACTATGCGTTTAGACTCGGCCAAAACGGTTGTGAGTTCCATACCCTTGTAGGGAAGCTCTTCTGTTCTGCCCGCTTTATAAAGCTCTTGAATTTTGGTTGCTTCTTCGAGTCTATCATTCTCTTTATGCGAAGGAATTGTAACCATTTTAGAGATGTAACCAATTTTTCCGGTAGGAATTTCCTCAGCCAAATCGTAAACCGAAATAACCGCACCCGCAACCTGATGGCCGCGAAGCTCGGAATGAGCTTTACTACGAGGTACGTTGTCGAAATCAATAAAATATGTGGCCTCTTCGCCCTTTGAGGGGTGTGGGTTGATATGGTTTGTATCGCCCTGCGGACCCTGTAAAAATACGCAATTAACATTGGCAAAAGCCTTTTCGACCGTATCACAAACAGTGCCCGGCCAGTCGGCAGAAATATAGTCACCGCCAACCGAATCGGGATGGGTTGCGAAGTTTACAAGGCAAATATCCTTAGCGCCCTCTCTTTTAATCTTTAAAACCCTAACGGTAGAATCCGCTTCTGCTAAAACGTGGTCAATATCAGGATTTTTAGGTCCGGGGTTTGTTTGAACACTGCCGTCTTTCATTCTATAACGGCGAACAAACGAAACGCCCTCTGCCTTATTATATGCAACAAAAAATCTAGAGTCCTTAAGGTCCTCGAAGGCATAAAGTGCTGCATCGCGAATAGTATAGGTTAAAAAGTTTTGATATTCCGTTCCAATTTCCTTGCCCGAAGCAAAATCCTTACCAATAACGGGACCGGTATGGGTATGGGAAAGGTTTATAACTACTGCGTCCGGCTCTAATCCGCATTCCTCTGCAACCATTTCACGAAGCTCTGCATAATAGGATATGGGTAAAATGCACAAATCCAAAGTTATTATAACAGACTTTGTCTCGCCGTCGTCAAACGCAACTGCACGAACATAAAGGTCATCTAAAATTCCTTTCGCAAGACGCTCGTGATAATAGCCTACAATAGGATAACCAAGCGGTGGGTTAATACAATGTTTAGCAAAGCCTGTTTTCATAAAAATTCTCCTTTAAATATTAGAAAATAATATTTACTTTAATTTGCAAGTTTATTATAGCACCTTTTGATTTTTTGTCAATAAAAAAACCGCCTTTTTAGGCGGTTTTTAAAAATTATTCTACTATAACTGTTCCGTCTTTCTTAACGGTAATTTCCATTCCGCTTTTAACGTAGTCTAAAAACTCTTCGCCAAGGCCGTCGATAACCGGCATTGAGCAGTTTTCTACCCAAACATCCGCCAAAACGGCACCTGCCGCAGCGAGTGAATCAATATGGTTTGCAAAAAGCATACAAGCGGGATTTTTCTCCATCGCGCAAGCGCAGTAAAGAACAAGGCCGCCCGTTGTGGAGCCTATGGTTTGGGGAAGGCAAAGAGCCTTGCCAATAAGTGGCATACCATGAATTTCTTCATTATTTTGGTCGCCGCACTTTACCTCTTTATCGCCAAACTGAAGTGCCATTTGAAAGGAGGCAAGGGTGTTAAAGCCCTGTTTTGTTACAACCGCCTTTGCCGTTACTTCACCGGGGGTAATAACTCTTCCTTCAAACTCTCTCATTATTTTTTACCTCCCTTTGTAATGATGTCTAAAATCTCTTCGTCTCTATAGTATTTAGCGCTTGTATATGTGCGAAGCTTGTTTGAAGAGGTTATAACGGGCATTTTTTTGCAAAGCGGATTATTCATATACATTAAAGGACAAATGTAAGAGGTTATAACTCCGGTTGCCTTAAGTCTTGCGGCATACTCGGTTTTCTCAAACTCTTCAAGAACCTTTGGCGCTGCAGTTAAAACTGTTGGAAGTGTGATTTTCGCAAGTTTATTTTCGTTCAGCTTTGCCTCAATATCAAGGGTCCATTTTTTAAGCTGCTCTAATGATAGGTGAGGGCAACCAACAAAGCAAAGCTTTGGTTTTGCATCGGGATTTTTCCAAACTACAGGGTAGTTTTTCTGAACTCTTTCAAGCTCGGCATCGTCGATGATATATTCCTTTGCACCCTTCAAAATAAGCTCTTCGCCCATTTCCTTTGCTTCGGGGGTAAGATTTTCTATATGATAAAGACCAACTGCGCCGTTAGAGGCTGTTGCGGCACCAAAATCTTTAAGATATGCCTTTGCCGAATCGGTAAGCTCGGTGCCTATCCATTTATCAAGACCCTTAACAAAGGGAACATCCTCCATAACCTTCATACCGATAGCCGAACCGAGAAGCTGTGCCTCAGGTTTTTTGGTTGTTTCTACCTTTATAACCCAGCTTGCCTTTCTTCCCTCGTCGGTAAGAAGACCAAAATACGGAACGTAGCCTACTATAGAGCCCATAATATCAATTATTCCTGAATTACGATTACATCTTGCGCCCAAAACCGAGTTTGCATAAACAACGGCGCTTGACTCTGCCCACGAAAGCACATCACCCATTTTGGGAGTATTGCCCACCTCGTCCATATAACAGGTACAGGTAAAGGCATTTTCGTCCATAAGGCCCAATTCTTTTAACTGTTTTTCATAGAAATCCTGCTTTGTGTACATAAAGTTTTTAAACACAAAGTTTTGTAGGAAGTTTGCAGGAACGTTTTTATCCAAAGGTCTTGGGTCAACCGAAAATTTTTGCTCAGAGAAGACCCCTGAATCCAAAAGCTTTTGCATAAGGTCGTAAACAGGGGACATAACCTTAAGACCAAAAGAGGTTACAAGATGATTATATTTTGAGGTTATTGGAACAAGCTTTTTAGCCTCAAAAGCATCGCCGTACATTACAAGGGTTTTCATAACCTTTGCAAGTGTTTCGCCCTGTTCTCCATCATAAATTGCCTGTTGTTTTTTTGTAAGTTTCATAATAAAACTCCTTATCTATTCACTTTTCACTGAAAATTAAATTTTCATACAAGTATCCCAAGCGCCCCAAATAACCGTACGAAGATTTCCAACCTCGTTTGCATCACCGATAACGTGAACATTTTTTGCCTTTTTAAACAGCGGTGCAGGGTCATAGCCTACCGAAAGAATAACGCTGTCTGCCAAAACAGAAGAGGTGTTGCCTTCTTTATCCTTTACGGTAACAAAGCCGTCGCCAATTTCGGTAACGGAAGACTCAAGATATGTCGGAACATTGTTTGTCTTAAAGAAATCTCTTAAATAGCTTGTGTTTGCAAGGCAAATGCCCTTTGTTGTTATAAGGTCATCCTGCATTTCAACAATAGCAGGTTTTTTGCCCGCAAGGTAAAGCTCATAAGCAATTTCACAACCGGTAAGACCGCCGCCGATAACGACTACGTTTTCGCCCACCTCTTTTTTGCCAAGCAAGAAGTCGGTAGCTTCGATAGCCTTTTCAGCGCCCTTAATGGGAACATTTTTAGCCACCGCACCTGTTGCAACAATAATCTCGTCTGCATCAAGCTCGTCTAAAGACTTAACCTCGGTACTGAGTTTCAGCTTTATAGGTTGTTTCATTGTTTCGCGAATATACCAAGCAATTAGCGCGCGGTCTTTTTCCTTAAAAGAGGGAGCCGCCGCGGCAATAAACACACCGCCAAGCCTGTCAGTTTTTTCATAAAGGGTAACCTCGTGGCCCCTTTTAGCGAGTAAAATTGCGGCTTCCATACCGCCTATTCCACCGCCGACAACAGCAACCTTTTTAACCTTTTTGGCCGGCTTAATCTGATATTTTTTAGACTGCATTGTTTTTGGATTAAGGGCGCAACGGGAAAGTCCCATTGTGTCGGTAAGGTCTTGAGTATTAGCGTGGCCTTTAGAAGAAGAGAAGTTAAAGCAACCCGCGTGGCAACAAATACAAGGTTTAATATCCTCTACTCTGTCCTCAATAAGCTTTGTAACCCACTCGGGGTCAACCAAAAACTGTCTTGCAACGCCAACGGCATCAATTTTACCTTCCTCAACCGCTTTAGCGCCAACCGAAGCGTCCATTCTTCCTGCGCAAACAACAGGTATGTCAACAAACTTCTTTATATGGGCTACATCTTCAAGGTTACAGTTTTCGGGCATATACATAGGCGGATGTGCCCAATACCAAGAATCATATGTACCATTGTCGGCGTTTAGCATATCGTAACCCGCATCCTGCAGGTACTTAGCCGCTCTTTCAGATTCCTCCATATTTCTGCCAACCTCGGTGTAGTCCTCACCCGGCATAGCGCCATAGCAAAAGCCCTTCATTTTCGACTCAACCGAGTAACGAAGAGAAACAGGGAAGTCCTCACCACAGTTTTCTTTAATAGCCTTTACAACCTCGGCGGCAAAGCGGTAGCGGTTTTCAAAGCTTCCGCCATACTCGTCGGTACGCTTGTTAAAAAATTCAATAGCAAACTGGTCTAAAAGGTAGCCTTCGTGAACGGCATGAACCTCTACACCGTCAACCCCCGCATCCTTACAAAGCTTTGCGGTTTTAGCAAAGGCCTCTATAATCTCGTGAATTTGCTCTACCGTCATTTCGGGGCAAATAATATCGTGCGCCCAACGCGAAGGCTGTTCGCTAGGGGAGGCAAGCTCGTGAGAGGTGTCAATAATAGGCTTAATTATAGCGCGAGTGATTTTGTTTTTGTGAAGCGGAGCAACAAGCTCGGTTATCGCCCAAGAACGACCCATGCCAGCAGTAAGCTGAACAAAAAGTTTTGCTCCTGTTTTATGTATTTCGTCCATAAACTCTTTTAGCTCTTCAAACATTTTCGGGTTTTGCCAAAGCCATTTTCCCCAAAAAGTATCACGGAGAGGGGCAATACCTGGGATAATAAGTCCAACATTGTTGTTTGCCCTTTCAAGAAAAAGCTTTGCAGCTTCCTTGTCAAAATGGCAACCGCCAAGCTCAAACCAACCGAAAAGAGATGTACCACCCATAGGGCACATTACAATACGGTTTTTGATTTCAACATTTCCTATTTTCCAAGGGGTAAAAAGCGCTTCGTATTTTTTGTCAGTGCTATTCATTAAAATCCCATCCTTTTGTGAAAATAAATTTACTATTACATTATAACATATTTTCAGTGAGAAAGTAAATAAGGAAAAATCAAAAACAGTGCGACAGGACTTTATATAAGAAAAGATAGCTGGCAGAGGCCTTATGAAAAGCAAAAAAGAACTTTGACAAATCCTGATAGGAAAAGCAAAGCTCTTTTTTGTTTAATTATCCTAACATAACGTCAAGAAGCATCATAACCGCAAAGCCGAGGACTATTCCCGTAGTCGCAAAATAAGGGTGCGCCTCTTGGTTTTTCTGACATTCGGGTATCAGCTCGTGTACCGCAACCAAAATCATTGCTCCTGCAGCAAACGCGAGTGCGTATGGAAGAATAGCTTCCACGTAAACGACTAATAATGCGCCTATTATGCCTGCAATAGGCTCAACCATGCCAGAAGCCTGACCGTAAAAAAAGCTCCTCTTTCTTGAGAATCCCTCTCTTCTAAGAGGAATGGAAACCGCTGCCCCCTCGGGAAAATTTTGCAATCCGATTCCGATGGCGATGGTAATAGCACCCATAAGTTTTTCAAAATCATAAGCACCATTTTGTAGAACGCCAAAGGCGACGCCAACCGCCAACCCTTCTGGTATATTATGAAGCGTAATAGACAAAATTAGCATTATTATTCTGCCCAAACGCGTATTTTTGCTTTCTTGCGTATTTGTTAATTTTTGCCTTGTGAGCGATATGATTTTATCGCTTGCCCATATGAATAATGCACCGAACAGAAAGCCTCCTGTTGCTACGAAGTAGGCAGGCAGACTTGACGTTGCCTCCGCGCGCTCTATGGCGGGCTGCAGAAGCGACCAAAAGCTCGCCGCAATCATAACACCGGAGGCGAATCCAAGCATAAGGTTAAGTATCTTTAGATTCGGGGCCTTAAAAAATACTACTGTTGCAGCACCGAGAGCGGTTACAAACCACGTGCCAAGTGTTGCAATCAGCGCCATAAATACAACCGAGTTCATTTTGCACCTCCTTTATTATTATATTTTTTGCTGATATAATTTGTGTATGATTTCTTATAAAAATGAGGTGAAAACCCGAAGGTGTAAATTGTATTCACTTATGAGTAAGCGCCCTAGGACGCGAATTGGAAACTATAAAAAAAGAACCTCAACTACGCGAATTGCGTGTCAAGGCTCTTGACAGGTATGAGAGTTTATAAGTGATTCCCTCAAAATATAAGTAAAACTGAATTCAAACTAATATTTCACATTTCCTGCCTTACGTAAACAGAGTAGAAAATACAAAACACTACTGTAAAAGTTGCCCCGCATAATAGAGTTTATCAAAACTTTTTAATTGCTTCTTATTGTTTTTTCATTTGTTTTAGGAAACAAAACACACTGGTCGCAGTAATAAATACGCTGTAAAGAAAAATGGGCAAAATATGACGAAATGCAAGTTCATAATTTTTGCTGAACAAAGCTTTTTCCATTTCCACTGCGTGAACAAACGGCAAAGCTCCTGCTATTTTTTCAAAAAAGCCTCCCACAAGTTTTAAATCAAACCATACTCCTGAAAGCCATGCAGAGAGATTGGTAAGCAATGCGCCGCAAATACCTCCGACTTGTTTTACGCCTAAAATACTACCGCATAAAAGACCTAATGCGATGTTAAATATCGCCATAGGTATTATACCGATTATAGCATAGATAATATTTGCGCTGACAGTCAACCCCAAAGGTATTGCAAAAAGATAACAGATAACCGTCTGCCCGATAGCAATAGGCAAAAATGGCAGCATATAGCCAAGTATAAAGTCAAAGCTTGTAAGCGGAGTTGTGTATAATCTCTGTAACAAAGCGCTTTCACGATCTTTTGCAATCAGCGTTGCGGAAAAAAGTGTCATAAAGGACAAACCGAACACGGTAATTCCAGGAGTAAGTGTATCGATTTCAAACAGGTTCACCGGTACATTTGCCTGTATAGTGCTCAGAAGAAGCAGTAAAACCAAAGGAAACCCTAAACCAAAACCAAGATTGATGGGGTCACGTAAAATCTCCTTCATATTTCTTTTGGCAAAAGTCATCATTTTCATATCACATCCTCCTTCACAATAGAAAGGAAGGCTGATTCAAAATCAGTTGCTCCTGTTTTTTCTTTTAATTCTTCTATAGTTCCCACCGCAAGAAGATTACCATCTTTCATAATACCAATTCGATCAGAAAGCGCTTCGGCTTCTTCCATATAATGTGTTGTCAGGATAATGGTCGATTTACCTTTCAAAGAGTTAATCATATCCCAAAGCTCATGTCTTGCAATAACATCCAAGCCAAGAGTGGGTTCATCCAAAAACAAAATTTTAGGTTCACTGATTAGAGCCATAGCAATACTGACACGACGCTTATAACCGCCTGATAACTTGCCGGCTTTTCTGTTCAAAACAGACTCTAAAGTAAATTGTTCTGAAAGCTCTTTGATTCTTGCTTTTGTTTTTCCTTTGGAAAAGTTGTGAATACCGCATATCAGTTCAAGGTTTTCTTTAACGGAAAGGTTTGGCGCTACTGCGGTTTCTTGCGGAGATACCCCAATCAACTGCTTCACCTTTTCAGGCTCCTTAATTACACTGTATCCGCCAATTAAAGCATCGCCATTCGTAGGTTTTGTTATGCAGGTCAGCATCTTTATTGTTGTAGTTTTTCCCGCACCGTTAACCCCTAACAAAGAAAACAGCTCGCCCTGATAAATTTCTAAATTGAGTTTGTCCACAGCAGTCAGATTTTTGTACCGTTTGACAAGCTCTATTGTCTTTATATCTTGCATTTGTGTTATCCCCCTTTTTATTTGCAGTACCATAATAGCAAATTAAAAAGAAGAAGTGTTGATTTTTATCTGTTCGGTCGTTTTTATAATGTAATCGGTTGTAATTAGGGCTAGAAACTGAATGTCTTTATAAATGTGTTTTAGCATATAATTTAAACCCACTTGACATCTTTGCGGCTAAACTGAAAGTATCATAGTGGGTTACATACTTTGAATAAAGATATAAAAAATTGAGTATTCACAGGTAAATCCCTTATGAATACTCAATATGGTCGATGTGACGTTGTAGTAATCAAGCGCAAACCAGCATAAATAAAGGATTTTGCACAGTCAAAAACAGTACATATCCCTTGATTACTGTGTTTGTTTTACCAATAGCAAATAAAAAACACTTAACTAACTCCAAAGTCAATTATGTGTATCAAATCAAAATACTAATCGGTCTAATTTTTAAATTATTCATTATTCATTAGCCGCGCGATTTCATCATTCATTATTCATTACGGAAAGCCGTTTTAATGAATGATGAATACCTAATAATGAAAAATGAAGAATACAAAATCAAAAATCCGCCGATTTTCATCAGCGGATTTCCGATTTTGGTCGGAGTAGCGTTATAGTAATCAAGCGTAAACCCGCATAAATACTGGGTTTTACGCAGTCATAAACGGTACAAAGCTCTTGATTGCTATGATTAAGCTGAAACATAAATTATTGTAAACGGCAACTAGTTAGAGCCTTTCATTTTCAACGATGTTCTATACTGCTCTGCTTCTGGCACTTCAATGAACTCCACTGACTTGTCAAAATTTTTCATAACCACTGCTTTTATTTCATCAAGTGTTACATTGAAAAACTCTCTGCGCTGATTAACCATGTTGAGCTTTTTGTTTTCAAATGCTTTGTGTAGAGCATTTTCCAAAGCAGGAGCATTATCCGAGAAAATCATAGCGTGAATATCAAAGTTGAACGGAACAGAAGCGTCGCTCAATTCGTCTATTCGTTCCTGCGGATCTAGTCTTCTTGTCATGCCGATTTTATATATATTCTCTCCAAATGCACCAATGTTAGAAATAATATATACGTATCCTGCTTTTGCATTAGCCTCTCTATAATCAATATCCTTTATGTTCTTGTCAATTTCTTCGAGTTGTGCTTCGATCTCTGCCTTTTTCTTCTCCAAGTCTGCTTTTTGCTCGTCAGTAGCAGTAAGTAATTGCTTATTTATAGAATCTAAAGCATTTTGATAGTGTTTTTGTTCTTTTTGGATCTTTTTGCGAGCTTCCTCAATTTCTTTTTGAAGTTTTGCTTCTTCACGAAGTTGGGCACGAAGCTCTTTCTGTTCTTCCTTTTCCTCCTGCTTCTTTTGTTTGTATTCAAAAGCAAGATATAGTTCCTCAATTTTGGCTTTTAAGTATTGATGAGTGATTGCTACGCTCATAATTCGTCCGAGTTTTGAAATGGCTTCAAAAGAAGTATGTAGTCTTCTTTCAGAAAGCTCAATATTGGCGTATGTAACACGGCTAATAACTTCGTCACACTCGCTATTGAAGGCACGAAGCAACAGTTTTTGCATATCTTTCACCATTTTTTTGCCTTCGGATTTGCTTCCGTTTACCGTCCAATTCATATTTCCGGTGACGGCTTGAGCGTTTTTGATTAACGCTTTTTGGGTTTCTCGAATTCTGTTCAATCTCTCCTTGTATGCCTCGGAGTTGATCATTTCATATTTGGGCTTATATAAAGCGAAATCTTGATATAAGAGCTGTTCTTCTACGTCAACAAGCATCTTCTGCTTGGTGTCAATTTTTGACTTAATTTCGTCAAGCTCAGCATTAGCCTTGTTAATGTTTTCATTTATCGTATTCTCTTTACTATGTAATTCTCTAATATGGTTTTCCAAATTACAAGCATCCATCATTTCGGGAGTGAGAAGCTTTTTTGCATCTTCTAACTCTGTCAATAATCTTTCATTTTCTTTTTTGATTTTTGAAGCGTGAAATATGTCCATTATTCCCATTTTAATTGACTCCTTTGTTTTTGTAGGAAAAGAGATTGAAATTATTTGTATATAATACTTAAACCATATGTATTTTTAATTATTATAACATAAAATTTTTCGACAGTAAATATGATTTTTTTATGATTAAAACAAATAAGAAAGGAGTGATGTTATTTGTTTGTTTAATAATTTTGAATCAGTAAAAATTCGACTGGAGAATGTGAAAAAGCATAAAAGTGTTTATAAAAAAGAACATGCCGAAATCGGCATTTTCTTTTTTCATTATTCATCAGCGAAGCGATTTCATCATTCATTATTCATTACGGAAAGCCGTTTTAATGAATGATGAACACCTAATAATGAAAAATGAAGAATACAAAATCAAAAATCCGCCGATTTTCATCAGCGGATTTCCGATTTTGGTCGAGGTGACAGGGTACGGTTCTCTCTCTCTCTTTTGTCGACCGCTCCGAGCGGTTGCGCCAAAACCTTCGTGCTCCCGACTTCACAGTCCGCAAAACCTATCGCGGTTTTGCGGCTGCTTCGACGAACCTGCGCAGGTTCTCATCCTTTTCGTAGTCACAATAAAAAAAGATAGAACCATCCTTTCGGACGGTTCTATCTTTTTTGGTCGAGGTGACAGGATTCGAACCTGCGGCCTCTGCGTCCCGAACGCAGCGCTCTACCAAACTGAGCCACACCTCGATAAATTATTAAATTTTGCTTATTGTAAATTTTTTCTGTTTTATGGCTCCGCGCTGCTACGCAGCTGAACTCTTGCGGTGCCCGAAATTTAAAATGCCTCTCTCGGCGATAAATTTTAAATGCTGTGCAATATCAACCTTTTTTCATGCTACAACATTATACCGCAAGAAAAATCTCTTGTCAATATCGCTTTTAGACTTTTAAGGGCTTTTTGCCCCTAAAAGTCTATTTATTTTGCGCCGAAGATAAAGCTATACTCCTTTGACGACTGCATTGACACACAGTCATCATCGGCAACTATTATATGGTCTAAAAACCGCACGCTTATATGCCTTAGCGCCGTAGCAATTTCACTTGTAACCCTAACATCTGCAGGGGAGGGAAAGGCAAAGCCTTTTGGATGGTTATGTGCAAGCATAACTGCGGTTGCTTTGGTTTTAATTACCGCTTCCATTACAACTCTGGCGCTTACCGAAACCGCAAACTCATCGCCTACCGAAAGTGCAGGACAGCCTAAAATTCTGCCCTTATTATCAAGGCAAAGCAGCATAACCGTTTCCTTATCCAGTCCCAAAAACTGCCTTTTAAGAAATTTTACCGCTTCAACCCTATTATTGATACAGTTTTCCACATTAGTTCTATCATTCAAATACCTCTTCGCGAGGGGCATTATAAGCTTAAAAAGGCAATATGTATTTTCTGTTATCCCGGGGATCTCGGCAAGCTCCTCCTTAGCCGCATCGAGCACTCCCGCAACCGAGCCGAACCTTTCAAGAAGAAGGTGTGCCAGTTCATTAGTATCCTTTCTTGGAACAGAATAGCAAAGCAAAAGCTCTAGTATTTCGTGAGGCGGTGTACTATCGCTCCAACCGTTTTCGAGAAATTTTTGCCTTATTCTTTGGCGATGGCCTTCGTGCAAATTTTTGTTTTCTTTTGCATCGCTTTTATGAGAATCGCGCATTTAATTCAGTCCTATAAATTTATTTTGCGAAAATAAAAAAGCACCCGAAAAAAACGGGTGCAAACCCTACTTAAAGGAATATAGTAAGAGCTTTATTGGTTGTTTTCGATATAGTTTACAAGGTCGCCAACCGATTTGATGTCTTCAATAGCCTCGTCAGGAATCTCAACATCAAACTCATCCTCAACGCTCATCAAAACCTCAACAACGTCAAGGCTGTCTGCACCAAGGTCGTCAGCAACGGTTGTTTCCATTGTGATTGTTTCTGCCTCAACATCAAACTGAGTTGCTATAATTTCTCTTATTTTTTCGAAAACCATATTTTCTCCTCCTAAATGGGAATGTTTTGCCTTTAGTACGCTAAAAAATAGTTATTATAACTATAGACACGCACAAATTTTTATGGTATATTTATTTCATATAAACTTTCGTTTACATATAGATAATATGATATTTTTTGAGTTTTGTCAACTGCTTTTATAAATTTTTTAATGCGGGGTGATTTTTTGGAAAGAAAATTTTCAGTTATTGGTTTTCCTTTATCTCATACTATGTCGCCCTTTATTCACAAAGAACTTTTTTCTCTTTCTAAAACAGACGCCTCTTACTCGGCTACCGAAATACCCCAAAAAGACTTTACCTCACGTATTTTTGAGCTTAAAAGTTTAAACGGCTTCAACGTTACTATCCCTTTTAAGCAAGAAATTATACCTTTTTTAGACGGTTTAGGGGAAAGTGCTTTGCTTTACGGCGCAGTTAATACTGTCTCGGTAAAAAACGGTAACCTTTTTGGGCACAACACGGATGCCGACGGTTTTTTAGGGGCTTTAAAGCTTTACAAAAACGAAAGCTTTAAAACCGCTTTAATTTGCGGTTGTGGTGGCGCCGCAAGAACGATAGCTATTGCTCTTGCAAAATGTGGCACCGAGGTTTCTTTAGCCGTTCGCGACATTTCTTCAAACAAGGCCTTAGAAATTGCCCAAAAAATCAAAAATCTTTTCGGCAAAAAAGTTAGTATTTTAAATATAAAAGAAATCTCGGGTGGGTTTGACCTTGTGGTTAACTGTACCCCTATAGGAATGTATCCAAACGTCGATGCTTCTCCGCTTGAAAAAACTGCGCTTTCGGGTGCAAGGTTTATTTTCGACGCCGTATATAACCCCAAAGAAACTCTTTTAATCAAATATGCAAAAGAGCTTTCTATCCCCTGCGGCGGCGGTATGGAAATGCTTGTTTTACAGGCCGCGAAGGCTCACGAGCATTGGTATGGTGCAACCTTTAAAAACACCGATATTTTAAAATTAGTGGAAGCGGCTAACGAGGAAATGAGGCGAGTTTTTGAAAAACAGTAAAAATATTATTCTTTGCGGTTTTATGGGCTCGGGAAAAACCACCGTTGGCACCGCTCTTTCAGAGCTTATTTGCAAGGATTTTATAGATTTAGATAAATATATTGAAAGAAAATGCAAAAAAACTGTAGCAGAAATTTTTAAAACGAAGGGCGAGGCCCATTTTAGAAAATTAGAAGAGCGATTTACAAAGCGCCTGGCAAGGCGCAAAAACCTTGTTCTCTCCCTTGGTGGAGGAACAGTTTTAAACCCAAAAAATGTTGAAGTGCTAAAGAAAAACGGTGTTTTTTTCTATCTGAAGGTAGATGCAAACACTGTTATAAACAGGCTTTCGGGCGACAAAACCCGTCCTCTTTTATTGGAAAATGCAAAAGAAAACACTGTTTCTTTGCTGGAAAAAAGGGAGCCGATATATTCACACGCCGCCGACTTTACCGTTGACGGAAATCTTAGCATAAACGAAACTGTTAACCAAATTTTAGACACATATTTTAGCGAGGAGTCTTATAAATGATTGTTGTACTTAAAAATGGCACCACAAAAGCCGAAGCAGAAAAACTAAGTCAAATTTTAAACCAAAAATACGGGGTTACCGTTAATGCCTGGCACGGCGAACTTTCGACCGTTTTAGGCCTTTTGGGTGATACACATAAGGTTGATATAGATTCTATCAGCGCTTTTGAAATGGTTGAATCGGTTAAGCGTGTGCAAGAGCCTTACAAAAAGGTAAACCGCGCTTTCCATACAGAAAACACTGTAATAACTCTTGAAAACGGCCTTAAAATAGGTGACGGGAGTCTTAATATTATTGCCGGTCCTTGCTCGGTTGAAAGCGAGGAGCAAATTGTTGAAATTGCTAAAAGCGTTAAGAAAAGCGGCGCTACTATGCTTCGCGGCGGTGCTTTCAAGCCCCGTACCTCTCCATACGCCTTCCAAGGTCTTCACAAAGCCGGTATAGAGCTTCTTTTAAAGGCCAAAAAAGAAACAGACCTTCCCATTGTTACTGAAATTATGTCGGCCGAGCACATAGACCTTTTTGGTGATGTTGACATTATTCAGGTCGGCGCAAGAAATATGCAAAACTTTGAGCTTTTAAAACGTCTTGGCAAGCTTAATAAACCTATTTTATTAAAACGCGGCCTTGCCAACACCATTGAAGAAACCCTTATGAGCGCCGAATATATTATGAGCGAGGGAAACGAACAGGTTATTCTTTGTGAGAGGGGAATTCGCACCTACGAAACCTACACAAGAAACACCTTAGACCTTTCGGCTGTTGCAATTTTCAAAAAGCTTTCGCACCTTCCCGTTATTGTTGACCCAAGCCACGCGGCAGGAATTCCCTGGCTTATCGAACCCCTTTCCGTTGCCGCGTTGGGTGTAGGCACCGATGCTCTTATTATTGAGGTTCATAACGACCCGCCACACGCCCTTTCTGACGGCGCACAGTCAATTACTCCTGAGAAATTTGACTTCGTAGCAAAACGTATTTTTGCGGCCAAAGAAGCTCTTTGTGCGGCATTGAAATAATTTTATATCAAAATTAAGGTGATTTAAAATGCAAAAGGTTATTTCGGTAAAAAACGGCGGTAAGCCCTACGAAATAACAATTAAAAAGGGACTTATAACTTCTGTCGGCAATGCTGTTCGCCCAATTACTAAGGCAAAAAAGGCGGCTATTATTACCGACAGTAACGTTGCGCCCTTATATCTTAAAACCGTTATAGATTCCTTTAAAGATGCGGGTTTTGAAGTTTGCTCTTTCTCTTTTTTAGCGGGGGAATCTTCGAAAACACTTGATACGGTTACTAAAATTTTAGAATTTCTATGCCTTCAAAGGCTAACTCGAGGGGATATTGCCGTTGCCCTTGGCGGTGGCGTTACGGGTGACCTTGTGGGTTTTGCCTCGGCAATTTATCTAAGAGGGATTGATTTTGTTCAAATTCCAACCACCCTTTTAGCACAGGTTGATTCCTCGGTTGGCGGGAAAACAGGCTGCGACCTTGCTTTCGGCAAAAATCTTTGCGGTGCGTTTCATTCGCCTATCAGTGTTTTAATAGACCCCAATGTGCTTAGCACCTTGCCCGAAAAATATATGCGTGACGGCTTTAGTGAAGCGATTAAATCGGGCGCTATTTTAGTGCCAGGCCTTTTCGAACTTTTCGAAAAAGCCACCCCCGAAACTATTGATTTAAACGAGGTTATTTACCAAAGTATTTTAATGAAGGCGGGGGTAGTGGAAAGAGATTTTACCGAAAAGGGTGAACGAATTCTACTAAACTTTGGACATACCCTTGGTCACGCTATAGAAAAATTTGAGAATTTTTGCGGTATGACACACGGCGAGGCGGTTGCAGTTGGTATGAGCCTTGTAACCCTTGCCGGAGAAAAAGCAGGTATTACCGAAAAAGGCAGTTATAAAAGGCTTACAAGCTGTCTTAAAAAATATGGGCTTGAAACTGATACCGATATTTCTCTCAGCTCCCTTGTAGAAATTTCTAAAAATGATAAAAAATCGGTAAACGGCGGAGTTAAGCTTGTTTTAATTAAAGAAATAGGAAGCGCTTTTTATAAAGAGATAGGCTTCGATGACCTTTTGCCATTTTTGGCAGACGGGGTGATATAATATGGGGAAAGTTACCATTTTGCCCTCTGCCCTTCAAGGAAGCGTTACTGTACCGCCCTCAAAAAGTGCAGCGCACAGAAACATAATTTTAGCCGCCCTTTGTGACAAGGTTTCGGTTATCTCTCCTGCATGTCATTCGTCCGACATTGACGCCACCTTAAACTGCGTTACGGCGCTTGGCGCAAAGGTTTTAGAAAAAGACGGCGCCTTTTACATAGAAGGAATAGATAAAAAAGCTATAGCCGGTAAAAAGGTTACCTTAAACTGTTTTGAATCGGGTTCGACCCTTAGGTTTATGATTCCCGTTGCGGCGGCACTTTCAGTAAATGCAACCTTTATCGGCGAAGGCAGACTCCCCGAAAGGCCTATTACACCGCTAACCGACATTCTTAAAAATATGGGTGTAGAGTGTAGCGGCGACCATTTACCACTCACCATAAACGGTAGGCTTGAAAAGGGAGAATATAATATTTCGGGCGATATTAGTTCGCAGTATCTTACCGGGCTTTTGTTTGCGTCGGTTTTAACCGGCGGAAAGCCAAGGCTCACAACAAAGCTTTTATCCAAGGGGTACGTTGACCTTACCATAGACATTTTAAAGACCTTTGGAGTAGAAACAACCGAAGAAAACGGTGTTTATACCTTAAAGGGTGATTTGAAAAGCGGAAATTATCAAATTGAAGGTGACTGGTCTCAGGCCTGTTTCTTTTTGGCCGCGGGTGCAGTTGGCGGCGAAATTGAAATTAAAGGGTTAAACCTTAATTCAAAACAGGGCGACAAAGAAGGCCTGGAGCTTTTTAGAAAGCTTGGCGCCGATATTGTGATAAAAGAAAATAGCGTTTTGGTTAAAAAAGGCGTCGCTTTGGAAAAAAATCTGGAGATTGACGCATCTCAAATACCGGATATGGTTCCTTCCCTTGCCGTTGCGGCGGCACTTTTTGACGGAAAGGTTCGTATTTTTGGCGCCGAAAGGCTTCGCCTTAAAGAAAGCGACAGAATAAAGGCGGTGGCCTCTGGCCTTAAAGCTCTTGGCGTAAAGGTAAACGAGCTTCCCGACGGAATGGAAATTTTTGGTAAATCAACCCTTTCAAAAGGAACTGTTTTAGGTGTAAACGACCACCGTATAGTAATGGCTTTTTCGGTTTTAGCCGCATTTTCAAAGGAAGAAACCGAGATTACAGACTGTTTTTCGATAAACAAATCTTACCCGAGCTTTTTTGAAGATTTTAAAGCATTAGGAGGGAATTTTTCGTGTCATCACAAATAGGCGATAGAATAAAGGTTTCTGTTTTTGGCGAAAGTCACGGCAAAGCTATTGGTATGGTTATGGACTCGCCACCCGCAGGGCTTACCCTTGATTTTGAAGAAATCGAAAGGGAGCTTTCTCGCAGGGCGCCGGGTAATGACCCCACAGCAACCAAAAGAAAAGAGCCTGACAAACCGATTTTTCTTTCAGGAATTAAAAACGGTGTTACTACAGGCGCTCCGCTTGCGGCCATAATCGAAAACACCTCACAAAAAAGTAGCGATTATGATGAGCTTAGCTTTAAGCCGCGTCCCTCTCATAGCGACTATGCCGCCTTTGTACATTTTGCGGGATATAACGATATTTCGGGCGGCGGACATTTTTCAGGAAGACTTACCGCGCCCCTTGTTATTGCGGGCGCAATTTTAAAACAATATCTTAAAACAAAGGGAATCGTTATTGGCGGCCACATTTTAAACATTGGCTCTGCCTTTGACCAGAGATTTGACCCTGTAAATGTAAGCAAGGAGGAGCTTTTATCTCTTTCGGGCCGCTCTTTTGCGGTTTTAGACCCTACGGCAGAAGAAAAAATGAGAAACGAAGTTTCCCTCGCTGCAAAGGATGGCGACAGTATTGGCGGCTCGGTTGAAATTGCCGTTACAGGCCTTGCGGCAGGTTATGGCTCACCTATGTTTGACGGGGCAGAAAACATTATTGCGAAGGCCGTTTTTGGTGTTCCCGCAGTTAAGGCTCTTGAGTTTGGCGCAGGTTCTCTGCTTTCTCAAATGAGGGGAAGCGAGGCCAACGACCAAATTTACATAAAGGACGGCGAAATTCGTCATAAAACCAATTTTTCGGGCGGAATTTTGGGCGGTATTACAAATGGTATGCCACTTATTTTTAGAGCCGCTATTAAGCCTACCCCCTCTATTTCCAAAAAGCAGGAGACCGTCGACCTTTTAGAAGGCAAAAACACCACTTTAGAGATTAAGGGCCGCCACGACCCTTGCATTGTGCCTCGCGCTTTGCCGGCTATTGAGGCGGTTACAGCCATAGCTATTGCAAATTTAATAAATGAGGAGGCGCTTTTTTGAGTCTAATAAAGCTTAGAACAAAAATCGATAAAATCGATAACAAATTAGCCCGCCTTTTAAATAAAAGAATGGACCTTTCTTTAGAGGTTGCCGAAACAAAGCGAAAAGAGGGGCTCTCGGTTTACCACCCAAAAAGAGAAGAGGAAATTCTAAACAAGGTTAAAAAAAGCGGTAAACACGGAGATTACATTGCCGAAATCTATCGTTTTTTAATGGCATGTAGCCGAGAAGTTCAACAAAACTCATTAAAAAACGAAAAGGCTCCGCTTTTTAATGACGATACCGAAAACACGCTAAATGTTTGCGGCGAGGTCGCATGTTACGGTGATTTAGGCGCATTTACCCACTTGGCTCTTATTGGCGGATTTGGCGAAAAAAACGTTTCACCGAAATTTTTTGATAGCTTTGAAAAGGTTTTCAAGGCAGTAGTTGAAGACGAGGTTAATTTCGGTATTGTTCCGGTCGAAAATTCATCGGCAGGCTCGGTGCGTGAGGTTTACGACCTGATTCTAAAATACCAAACCTTTATAGTAAGCTCTGTTACTATGCCCGTAAGACATAACCTTTTAGGGCAAAAAGACGCAAAGCTTTCTGATATAAAGACAGTTTTTTCGCACCACCAAGCGCTTAGTCAGTGCGAGGACTTTTTAAGGGCAAAAAAACTAGACTCTAAAGAGTATTTAAGCACTGCTGATGCCGTTAAAATGGTTGCAAAGAAAAAGGACCTTTCTATTGCCGCCATCGGCTCTGCCTACTGTGGAAAAATTTGCGGCTTAAAGGTTTTAAAAAGAGATATTCAGTCCTTTGAGGGCAACAAAACTCGTTTTATTGTAATTTCGAAAACCCCAATTATAACCGAGGACAGAGAAAAAATCAGTCTTGTTTTTTCTTTGCCGCACACCCCGGGTTCTCTTCAAAAAATTCTTACCCGCTTTTCTTTGCACGGCCTTAACCTTACAAAGCTTGAATCAAGTGCAGGAAGCAGGGGGGATTTTGAAACAACCTTTTATCTCGACTTTTTGGGCGACTCTAAAGACGACAAAACCCTTTCTCTTCTTTTAGACCTTAAAGAAGAGCTTCCCGACTTTAATTTCCTTGGCAATTATAAAGAATTTATTTTAAAATAATTTAAAAGGAGCGTTTTTATGAAAAAGTTTATTAAAGAATTCAAAGAGTTTATCGCACAAGGCAATGTAATTGATATGGCAGTTGCAGTTGTTGTTGGTACTGCATTCAAAGACATTGTAAATTCTCTTGTGTCAAGCGTTGTTATGCCACTTATCAGTTTACTTTTAAATGGTATAAACGTTTCCGACTGGAAATGGGTTATAAAACCCGCAACCTTTGACGAGGCAGGCAAGCTTTTAACCGAGGAAACCGCTTTAGGCTATGGTATGTTTATTCAAGAGGTTTTAGAGTTTTTCATTATTGCCCTTTGCATTTTCCTTATGCTAAAGCTTATTCTTTCTTTTAAAGAAGGCTTTTTGAACAAGCTCGCCAAAAAGGAAGAAGAGGCAGTAGAAGAAGTAGTGGAAGAAGTTAAAGCCGAAACCGCAGAGGATATTTTAAAAGACATTCGTACCCTTTTAGAAAAAGGCAAGGAATAAAATAGTTTAAAAAGGCAAAAATTTAATTATTAAGCATAGACAACCAGTATTTTAATAAAAAGTGAGCGAAAATCGAGCATTTTAAAACAAGGTTCGAATCTCGTTTCAACTTAAGGGACGTAGTTTTTTTGAAAGAAAAAAGTAAACTTAATTTTTTCAAACCTACATTATATAATATAGGCGAATATTCCGCTCTTTATAAAAGGTACTCAAAAGACCTTTTCGGTTGTGAATATTCGCCTGCAACCATTTTGCTTTGGGAGCCCTTTTATCACCAAAAGCTTGCAGTTATGGGGGAGAGCCTCTTCCTCATGTTTGAGGCGGAGAAAAGGCCCCCTGTTTTTTTGCTGCCTTTAGGCGAAAATCTTAAAGAAAATGTAGAGCTTTTAAAGTCATATACAAAAGAGCAGGGTTTTCCGCTATGCTTTTTGGCGGGAATGGGAGAGAATTTCGAAAAATTCAAACTCCTTTTCGGCGATGAATATGATATTACCCCGTCGAGGGAAGATTTTGAATATATTTATAGCGCAGACGACCTTAAAAATCTTTCGGGCAAAAAATTTCACTCAAAACGAAACCATATTGCCTCTTTTTCGAGAAGGTATGACTGGGATTTTGAGCCTCTTTCAAAGGAAAATCTAAATGAAGTTTTGCAGGTTGCTGAAAAATGGGCAGAAAATGCCGATAATGCCGAAGATAAGAAAAGTATTTTGTCGGAAAACAGGACTATGGCTAGGCTTTTGCCCTTTATGGACGAGCTTTCTATTTCGGGCGGAATTATACGAGTAGAGGGAAAAATCGTTGCCTTTTGTTTTGGTGCGAAGATAAATGACACCGTTTTTGACGTTCAGGTTGAAAAGGCTTTGCCCGAATTTAGAGACGCTTACCCCGTTATAAACAACGCTTTTGCAAAAAGTCTTGACGACGGCATTTTGTTTATAAACCGCGAAGACGATATGGGCATTGAGGGACTTAGAAAGGCAAAGCTTTCCTATAAGCCGAAGTTTTTGTTTGAAAAATTTTATCTTTCCCCAAAGGAGATAGCAAATGAGTGATATAAAAAGCCTTAAAGAGCTTTATCTGCTTTGTTTTACAGACGACACACCCGAAGACGCTGATTTTTTGTTTGAAAACGTTTTCTCTCACGCCCATCTATTAGAGGAAAAGGCTGCTGGCAAAACCATTTCGATGTTATATTTGATGGACTGTTCACTTAAAGGTGAAAAGTGCGATTTGCCCTACTTTTATCTCTATGCCGCCTGTACCCACCCTGATTTTAGAGGAAAAGGGATAATGGGGCGCCTTTTAGAAAAGGCAAAAGCCTTTGCAAAAGAAAAAGGCAAAATGGGGATAATTTTAAAACCCGCCAATAAAAGCCTTTTTAAATTTTATGAAAACTATGGTTTTAAATCCTTTTTTAAATTTTCCTCTTTATTTTTAGAAGCCTCAGATAGCTTTATGAGCCAAGAGCTTTCCTTCATTCCTCTATCACAGTGGCACGAAGAAAGAAAAGGGTTGCTTAATTCCCTTACAGACGTCTTCGTTTCCTTTGGTAAAGAGCTTTTTTGCGCCGCGGCGAGTGAATGCAAGGTTGCAACCGATAAAAAGGGTAGCTTTGTGGTTTATGAGCTTCGAGACGATTTGCTTCTTTGTAAAGAGTGTCTTTGCGAGACTTCTTCTGCCGACGGCATCATAAACATTGTTCAAACACTTTTGGCTAAGACAGGGCTTAAACGCGCCGAAATCCGTTTGCCAAAAGGCTTTTCGGCAGATGGCATAGCTTTAAAAGACGACTGTTTCAGTGTGATAAGTGAAATTCCTTTCGATGCGCAAAACCCCTATCACGGCTTTGCTTTTGACTGATAATATACTTTTTCTTCCCTATATATTTTTAATAACCCCTTTCTTTTTGGGCATACTACCGAAAAGGAAGGGATTTTTTATGGACACTTTTTTAAACTGCTTATACGCCTTTTTGGTCGGCGGATTTTTGTGCCTTATAGGACAAATTTTAAT
Source organism: Acutalibacteraceae bacterium (assembly GCA_045536815.1). Taxonomy (GTDB): domain Bacteria; phylum Bacillota; class Clostridia; order Oscillospirales; family Acutalibacteraceae; genus UMGS1279. The sequence continues at coordinate 123,451 of JAZSOH010000021.1, forward strand.
CGACTATACAAAGCTTACCCCCGCAAGAATTCTTGTTGCTTATGTCGTTTCGGGCGTTTTTCTAACCGCCGTCGGCCTTTATGGGCCCTTGGTTGATTTTGCGGGTGCAGGTGCCACCGTTCCGCTAACGGGTTTTGGATATTCTCTTGCTATGGGGGTTAGAAAAGCCGTTTCGCAGTACGGAATTTTAGGGGCACTTTCGGGCGGCCTCACCGCAACTGCGGCGGGAATTACTGCGGCCATTATTTCAGGCTTTATCGCTTCTTTAATTTCTAAACCAAGTTCCAAAAGTTTTAACTGACGAAGACCGCTATGTTTCACGTGAAACATTTTTAAAAATTTGTGAAATTCTATTTACTTTTTCTCCTTTTATGGTATAATATTTTTGTGGCGGTTTTGTTAAAAAACCGCCGATTTTCCCTTTATTTATACACTTTGCAGCATAACATACTATATCTTGTGTAATATGAGTTTATTTTTTCTATATCTTTGAAAAGGAGAATTCTTTTGGGTAAAATAGTTGCTATTGTTAACCAAAAGGGTGGTGTTGGTAAAACAACAACCGCCGTCAACCTTACTGCCGCGCTTGGCATTTTAGATAAAAAGGTGCTTTTGGTTGATGCCGACCCTCAGGGTAACTCAACAAGCGGCTTTGGTGTTAGCAAAAAAGAGGGGATTTTTTCCTCTTACGAGCTTATAACAGGAAAGTGCACAGCCGAAGAGGTTATCTTACATACAAAATTTAAGGGCGTTGACCTTGTTCCGTCCTCTATGAATCTTGCGGGTGCCGAAATTGAGCTTAGCACTATGGAAGAAAGGGCAAACCGTCTTAAAACCGCCCTTTCCTTTATTAGGGCCGATTACGACTTCATTTTAATTGACTGTCCGCCTTCTTTAGGCCTTATAACCCTTAATTCGCTAACCGCAGCCGACACATTTTTAGTTCCTCTTCAGTGTGAATTCTTCGCGCTTGAGGGTCTTTCTCAGCTTATGGCGACTATGCGTCAGGTAAAACGCAGTTTTAACCCCACCCTCGAAATTGAGGGGGTTTTGTTAACTATGTACGATGGCAGGCTCAACCTCACACAACAGGTTGTAAACGAAATTAAAAAGTTTTTTGGCAAAAAGCTTTATTCCTCGGTTATTACCCGCTCTGTTCGTCTTTCCGAAGCGCCTAGCTTTGGGCTTCCTATACAGTATTACGACCGCCGCTCAAAAGGGGCCGCGTGTTACAATGCCTTGGCGGAAGAGTTTATAAAGAAAAACAGGTAATTTACTTTAAAATACGGCTATTTTCTATGGCCACAGTGAAAGGATATGAAAAATGGCTACTAAAAAAGGTTTAGGAACCGGTCTTGACTTTCTTTTTGGGGACAATTCCACCGACGATAACCTTGCGACTACGCTTCGCCTTTCGGAAATTGAGCCCAACAAAAATCAACCGCGTAGTTTTTTTGATGAAGAGTCTCTCATAGAGCTTTCTGAAAGCATAAAGCTGCACGGACTTTTACAGCCTATTGTTGTAAGGCCTTTGGCGGGCGGTACATACCAAATCGTCGCGGGCGAACGTAGATGGCGCGCCTCTCGTATGGCGGGGCTAACATCGGTTCCCGTCGTTATAAAAGAGCTTGGCGATAAAGAAGCCGCCGAACTTGCCCTTATTGAAAATCTGCAAAGAAAAGATTTGAATGCCGTTGAAGAGGCAAAAGGCTACGCAAGACTTATGGAAGAGTTTTCGCTAACTCAAGAAGCGGTGGCCGAAAGGGTTGGTAAATCACGTTCGGCAATCACTAATACTTTAAGGCTTTTAGCTTTAAAAGATACTTATTTAAAGGCTTTGGAGGAAGAAAAAATCTCTTCGGGACACGCCAGAGCTCTTCTCTCTTTTTCTGACGAAGAGGCTAGGGAAAAAGCCTTTTTGGCGGCTCTCTCGGGCGCTTCGGTGAGAGAAATTGAAGCATTGTCCAAGTCTGCCGCTGCCGCAAAGCCCAAAAAAGCCACCCCGAAGGTAGACAGTTTTTATAGCGAGGTTGAACTCGCTCTTAAAGCCGAAACCCACCGCAAAGCCGTAGTAAAGGCGGGTAAAAACGGCAAGGGCACAATTACTATTGAGTTTTATAATAAAGACGAGCTTAAGGATATTGCAAATCGTCTTGTAGGAAAAAATTGGGATAAGTAAGCTTTCACTTTTAAAGGAGATAAAAATATGTTAGACGTTAAATTTATTAAAGAAAACCCCGAACTTGTTAAAACTGCAGTTAAAAACAGAGGTGGAAATCTCGACAGTCTTATTGACGAGCTTATCGAAGTTTATGATAAACGCCGTGATTTAACCTCGAAAACTGAGGCTATGAAGGCAGAGCAAAACAAGGCTTCTAAGCAAATTCCTTTATTTAAAAAGGAAGGCAAAGACTGTAGTGAAATTATGGCGAAAATGAAAGAGATTTCGGAGAATATTAAAAATATTTCGTCCGAGCTTTCCGCTTTAGAAGAAAAACAAAAAAATCTTATCCTTAATATCCCTAACATTCCGCACGAAAGCGTTCCTGTTGGAACTGACGATTCTTGCAATCCCGAGGTGCGCAGAAACGGCGAGCCCAAGAAGTTTGACTTCGAGCCCAAAGCTCACTGGGATATTGGCGCCGACCTTGGCATTTTAGACCCCGAAACTGCGGCAAAGGTTACCGGCACACGTTTTCATTTCTATAAAGGCCTTGGCGCAAGACTTGAACGCGCTATTATCAGTTATTTTCTTGACACCCACTCTGATGCGGGCTACACCGAAATTTTGCCACCCTTTATGGCAAACCGCGCCTCTATGACCGCTACAGGTCAGCTTCCCAAATTTGAGGAAGACGCCTTTAAGCTTACAAACGATTATTTTCTTATTCCTACCGCCGAGGTGCCTGTTACCAATATGCACCGCGACGAGATTTTAGACGGAAACCTATTCCCCTTAAAATATGCCGCTTATTCTGCATGCTTTAGGGCAGAAGCAGGTAGCGCGGGTAGAGATACAAGAGGTCTTATCCGTCAACATCAGTTCAATAAGGTTGAGCTTGTTAAGTTTGCCGACCCCGAAAATTCTTATGAAGAGCTTGAGTCTTTAACCAAAGATGCCGAGCGCGTTTTGGAAGGCTTAGGTCTTCCTTACAGGGTTGTTTGCCTTTGCACAGGCGACCTTGGTTTTTCAAGCGCCAAAACCTACGACGTAGAGGTTTGGATGCCCTCTTATGGCAGATATGTTGAAATTTCAAGCTGCTCCAACTTTGAAGATTATCAGGCACGTCGCGGCTCTATACGTTTCAAAAAGGATGTAAAGGACAAGACAAGGTTCGCCCACACACTTAACGGTTCGGGCGTTGCGGTTGGCCGTACCGTTGCGGCAATTTTAGAAAACTATCAAAATGCCGACGGAAGCGTTACCATTCCTGCTGCGCTTGTTCCTTATATGCGAGTAGATAAAATCGAGAAAAAATAAACTTTTACCTTTATATAAGGGAGTTTTCTAATGACCTTAGATACAATTGTTGCTATTATCACACCGAGCGGCGAAGGGGGAATTTCCTCCATTCGCCTTTCGGGTGAAGAGGCTTTCACTATTGCAGATAAAATATTTCGCACCAAAAGCGGCGAAAAGCTTAAAGATAAAGCAGGTTATACCGCCGCTTATGGTCATATTTTTGACGGCGATACCCTTTTAGACGACGGTATTGCCCTTATTTTTCGTGCCCCAAAAAGCTATACAGGTGAAAACACCGTTGAAATTTCGGTTCACGGGGGAAGCTTTTTAATAAGAAAAGTGCTTCGCGCCGCAATTTCTGCGGGTGCCCGCGCCGCCGAGGGTGGCGAATTCACAAAACGCGCCTTTGAAAATGGGAAAATAAGCTTAACCCAAGCCGAGTCGGTTATGCAAATGATTTCGGCAACAGGCAACCAAGCCCTTATGTTCGCCGCAAGAAACAAAGACGGTGCTCTTTCAAAATATATCGAAAAAATAACCGATAAGCTTCTTTTCCTTGCAAGTGAGGTTTCAGTTTTTTCTGATTTCCCCGAGGACGAAACCCTTTTAATAAGCGAGGAAACCTTTATTTCTTCGCTAAAAGAGATTTCTTCTTTGCTTTACACCCTTTCAAAAAGCTACGATAGGGGAAAATATCTTTTCGGGGGCATAAATACCGCTATCGTTGGTAGCCCAAATGCAGGTAAATCAACCCTTATGAATCTTCTTTCTAAGGAAAAAAGAAGTATTGTTACCGCTATCCCCGGCACTACAAGAGATATTATTGAGCAAACCGTTACAGTGGGCGATTTCACACTTATTTTGGCCGACACTGCGGGAATTCGCGAGTCGGGTGACGAGGTTGAAAAAATAGGCATAGATGCGGCTTTAAAAAGGCTTGAAACCGCCGACCTTTGCCTCGCAGTTTTTGACACATCTGTTCCCCCAACCGATGATGATAAAGAGCTTTTGGAAAAAATTAAAACAAAGCCCTGCCTTTTGGTTTTAAATAAAAACGACCTTGAGGCAAAAGACAGCGGCTTTTTTGAAGCCTTAGGTCTGCCTTTTGTTAGAGTTTCTGCAAAATTCGGCTTTGGCGAAGAAGAGCTTATACAAAAAATAGGCGAGGTTTTAAAGCTAAGCAATTTAGATGAACACCTAGAAATTTTAAGCAACGAAAGACAGTATAGCAGAGTTATAGCCGCAAAAAATGCCGTAGATGAGGCAATTTCTGCACTCGAAAGCGGTGTAACTCTTGATGCGGTTGGAATTATAATTGACGAAGCCATCTCTGCTCTTTTAGAGCTTGACGGCAAAAAAATCACAATAGAGGTTGCAAACGAAGTATTTAAAAATTTCTGTGTAGGAAAATAACCGATTTTCTCGGCTTTAAATTTGAAGAGTCGGTTATTGTGTTTTCTTAATAATTCTTTTTTCTAGCACATTTGGTGCCCATCACATAGTCAGGAGGTGGTTTTTTGACAACCTATTTTGCAGATAGTATTGATGTTGCCGTTATCGGCGCAGGACATGCAGGAATAGAAGCCTCGCTTGCCGCGGCAAGACTTGGCGCAAAAACTGTTTGTTTTACAATAAATTTAGACTGGGTTGGAAATTTGCCCTGTAATCCTTCTATTGGTGGAACTGCAAAGGGCCATCTGGTTAGAGAAATTGATGCCCTTGGCGGCGAAATGGGTAAGGCCGCCGACGCCACAACCCTTCAAAGCCGTATGCTTAATAGGGGAAAGGGTCCCGCAGTACATTCGCTAAGAGCCCAAATTGATAGAAGAGATTACTCGGCTTATATGAAACAAAAGCTTGAAACAACCGAAAATTTGTTTGTAAAGCAAGCCGAAATAGTTTCTTTAAAAAAGCTTAATGACGGTACCTTCGAGGTTATAACAAACCTCGGCGCCGTTTATCATTCAAAGACAGTTGTTCTTGCTACAGGTACATTTTTAAAAGGAAAAATCTTTGTAGGCGAGGTAAATTTTGAGGGTGGTCCCGACGGCACCTTTGCCGCATTATCCCTATCAAAAAGTCTTTCAAAGCTAAATCTACCTCTTCGCCGCTTTAAAACCGGCACCCCTGCAAGAGTGCTTAAAAGCAGCATAGACTTTTCTGAGCTTGAAGAACAAAAAGGCGACGAAAAAACAGTTCCCTTTAGCTTTGAAACCGAAAAAGCGCCCGAAAACTCGGTTGTTTGCCACATAAGCTATACAAACGAAAAAACCAAAGAAGTAATTTTAAAAAATCTACACCGTTCTCCCCTTTATTCAGGGGTTATTGAGGGTGTTGGTCCCAGATATTGCCCTAGCCTAGAGGACAAAATTGTCCGCTTCGCCGATAAAGAAAGGCACCAGCTTTTCATTGAGCCTTGCGGAAAAAATACCGAAGAAATGTACCTTCAGGGTATGTCTTCTTCTCTTCCCGAAGAGGTACAGATAGAATTTTATAAGACCATTAAGGGCCTTGAAAATGTCAAGGTTATGCGTAACGCTTATGCTATAGAGTATGACTGCATTGACCCAACCGCGCTTTTCCCAACCCTTGAAACAAAGGAGCATAAGGGACTTTTCGGCGCAGGTCAGTTTAACGGCTCTAGCGGGTATGAAGAGGCGGCAGCGCAGGGTCTTGTTGCAGGTATAAACGCTGCCCACCGAGTTTTAGGTAAAGAGCCTATAACCCTACCGCGCTCCGGCTCTTATATAGGTACCCTCATTGATGACCTTGTTACAAAAGGCTGTCAGGACCCGTATAGAATGATGACCTCTCGCTCGGAATATCGCCTTATTTTAAGGCAAAACAACGCCGACGAAAGACTTACTCCGCTTGGGGCGAAAATTGGGCTTATCAGCGCAGAGCGTTTTGCAAAATTCGAAAAAGATATTTCACTTAAAGAAAAAGAAATTGAAAGGGTAAATAGCGTTACCATAGCGCCAAGTAAAGAAATTAACGCGCTTTTTGAAAGCCTTGGAACCGCACCCCTTACTACAGGAATTAAGCTTTCAGAGCTTATTAAAAGGCCGCAGCTTTCTTATGAAGCTTTAGCGCCATTTGATAAAGAAAGGCCCCTTTTACCCGAAAATATTTGCGATAAGGTTGAAACTGAAATTAAATATGAGGGATATATAAAAAGGCAGCTGGCGGCGGTAAACGATATGCATCGCCTTGAAGAAAAAGCCCTTTCCCCCGATACACCTTTTGACGAAATTGACGGGCTTAGGCTTGAAGCGAAAGAAAAGCTAAGCAAAATAAAACCCCTAAGTATTGGTCAGGCGATGGGCATTTCAGGTGTCTCTCCCGCCGATATTTCGGTTTTACTTATTTGGCTTAAATCAAAGGAAAAATAAAGAAAAGGTTGGTTATATGTCAGATTTTAACCTAACTCCACTACTAAACTATGCCGAAAAGGAAAATATTTTTGTTCCCGAAAGTGCGAAAGAGCATTTTAAAATTTATGGCGAAATGCTTCTTTTTTGGAACGAAAAAATAAATCTCACCGCTATTACCGAGCCAAAAGAGGTAGTTATTAAGCATTTTTGCGACTGTCTTTCTATTTTAAAGCATATCGACCTTAAAAAAGGCACAAAGCTTATTGATATCGGCTCTGGCGCGGGTTTTCCTGGTATGGTGCTTAAAATATTAAGGCCCGAGAGCGATATATACCTTTTAGACGGACACGCAAAAAGATTTATATTTTTAAAAGAGCTTCAAAAAGAGATTGGTCTTTATACCGAAAATTTGCATATAAGGGCAGAGCTTGCCTCAAAAACACCTGAACTTAGAGAAGCTTTCGACTATGCTACGGCAAGGGCGGTTTCAAACCTTCCCGTGCTTTGTGAATATACACTTCCCTTTGTAAAGGTTTCGGGAGAATTTATTTCTATGAAAGGGCCCGAACCCGAAGAAGAAATAAACCTTGCAAAAAGGGCAGTTTCAGTTTTGGGTGGCGGGGAGCCCGAACTTTACAAAGAGCTTTTGCCCGACGGAACTCTTCATAGCATAATAAAGATTAAAAAAATATCGCAAACACCGACAAAATACCCAAGAGCTTCTGCAAAAATAACAAAACAACCCTTATAAAAGGGTTGTTTTTCTTTATTTATGCGATTTTTTGTAGACGTCTTTTGTTTGTTTTTTAAAGGAAGTAGTGTTACACTTTTCTTGTAAAAAAATATAAAGGCGGCGCAAAATGGAAGTAAAAAGCTACTATCAAAAAAACAAAATAATAAACGTAGATTTAAAAAATATTATACCTGATGTTTTTATCCCAAAAAATCCTTTTTCCGAAGAGCAAATTCTAACTGCCGCCGCAAAAATAAAAAAATTCGGGGTTTGTTTGCCTATTTGTATAAGAAAAGACATAAAGGATAAAGAAAGGTATTTTGTTTTTTCGGGGCTTAAAGACTTCTTTGCGCTTAAATATCTCGGCGCAAAAAAAATACCTGCTATAATTTTTTCTCACACCCTGCCCGAAGCGGTAATTTTTTATCTTTTAACCGAAGATGTAAAGGATATGTTTAAAAAAGCCGAGCTTTTTAAATTTTTGTTACAAAAAGGTAATTACACAGTAAAAGAGCTTTGCGATATTTTTAAATTTTCTCCACGCTTTTTAAATCTTTTACTGCTTCCCCTTTCTCTTTCTAAAAAAGAAAAGGAATTTTTTCTTTTAAAAAATTTCAGCTTAAACTTTTTATCGGAGTTTACAGCTCTTGATCCCGAAAAAAAAGAAGATGTAATGAATAGTATTATTGCGAAAGAGCTAAGTGAAAAAGAAAGCTTTATATTTTTAAAGGAGCTTTCAGAAAAAAAAGAAAAGCCGCGCAAGGCGGCCTTTCTTAAAAACGATACAATAATTATGAACAGTATGGAAAGGCTTTCAAAAAATCTTGAAGCCTTTGGAATTTTTTCAGAAATTGAAAGAGAGGAGAAGGATAACCTTTTTCTCTATAAACTAATTCTCAAAAACAACCCTAATCAGCTTTGCTTTGATTTTGAAAACCTTTTAAAAGAAAAACTTTAGTTTTCGTCATTTATAATTTTATAATTTCTTTTTATTATTTCTTCACCGCGCCAATTATAGGCGCGGTTTTTGTTATCTTCACCTAGTTCGTACTTTTCTCTATAACTTTCTAAAAATTCTTTTATGTTAGTAAGGGGTTTATCTTTATTTAAGGGACAAACTTCCTGACATTTATCGCAACCAAAAACTAAGCCGCCATTTTTAATTTTTTCTACTTCCTCTTTTTCCACCTTTTTCATTTGTGTAATATTAGAAAGGCACTGATTTTTTTCGTCTTTTAAAAACTTTGTGGGACAAATTTCTATACACTTTCCACACCCTATACAGTTTTCTATTTTTACTGGGGGGAATTTTATTTCCATATCGGTTATAATTTCACCCAGAAAAACAAAGCTTCCCCATTTTTTGCTTATAAGAAGTTTGTTTTTTCCTATTACCCCCAAACCCGAAAGTGCGGCCGCTTTAACCTCAGGTATGGGAGAATTATCAGTAAACGCTTCAAAGCTAAAACCTTTAAATTTATTTGAAAGTTTTAAGCAAAGTTCGTCAAGCTTTTTTTGGGCTATTATATGATAATCAGTAACGGCAGCATACCTAGAAATATTACTTGGTTTTTCTGTGTTACATTTATAGGGAAATAAAAAGCAAATTACTGTTTTTGCACATACCGGAATTTTGTTTTTCTTTCGACAATTTAAAAGACTTTTTTCTACCATAGAAAAGGGGCAAAAACCAAAATCAAGTAAGGTATTTTCTTTTAAAAAATTTGTTAGTTTTTCGGTCATTTTTTAATCTCCAAAAACAAAAAATTAAGTAGTTTTATAAGAGTATTATACATTATTTTTTATTTTTTGTCACTATCTTTTAAAGCTGTATTTTTTATTAGAGTTTTCCACTGAAAATGTGGTAAAAGTTGTTGATTTTTTACCTCTTTTATGGTAGAATAAAGGAGTGAAAATGTCGAGTAAAATATTTTAAAAAATAAGGTGAAAAATTTCACCGGAAAGGTAATAAAAATTATGCAATTTGAATCCATAAAAGATATTTGGGATGCGGTTTGCGATAATTGTACTAACCAAAAAACTATTACCCCCGTTGCGCGTGGCCTTTGGCTTGATGATATTGTTCCTATGGAGCTTAAAGACGGTAAATTTACCGCCTCTATTTATTCAGACTGGAAGCAAGGCCTTGTTCTTTCAAACTTTAAATCTATTATAGAAGAATCTTTTTTACAGGTTATTGGAATTCCTGTTACTTTTGAGCTTTTACTTTCAGATGAAGATGGCTCTGTTATAACTAAAACAGAAACAGCTTCTGCTGGTGAAGAAAGCTACGAATCTCATTTTACCTTTGAAAACTTTATTGTAGGTTCTTCTAACCGTTTTGCACACGCTACTTCGATGGCGGTTGCGGACAACCCTTCAAATATTTATAATCCTCTTGTTATTTATGGTGCTTCGGGTGTTGGTAAAACCCATCTTTTGTTTGCAATTAAAAATAAAATTTCTAAAAAATTTCCGGAAAAGAAAATTGAGTATATTCGCGGTGAAGAATTTACAAATATGCTAATCACCGCAATTCAAGACGGTAAAATTGGTCTTGACACTATTCACGACTTTAGAAACCGTTTTAGAACTACCGATGTTCTTTTAATGGACGATATCCACTTTATCGCCGGTAAAGAATCTACTATGGAAGAGTTTTATAATACTTTCGATGCCTTGTCTCAGGCAAATAAACAAATTGTTGTTACCTGCGATAGACCTATAAATGAAATTAAAACCCTTACTGACAGAATCAGAACAAGGCTTTCCAGCGGCGTTATGGCAGATATGTCTCCTCCTGATTTTGAAACAAGGGTAGGTATTATTAAAACAAAAGCTTCTTTACTTGATTTGAATTTAGAAGATAACATTGTTTTCTTTATTGCCGAACACGTTAAAATGAACACAAGGCAAATTGAGGGTGTAATAAAGAAAATTCATGCTCATGTTACACTTCAAAATAAATCTTTAACTGTTTCAGTTGTTCAAAATCTTATAAGGGATATTATGAATGACAATACTCCTGAACCTGTTAAAATTGAAGAAATAGTAAGCGAGGTTTCTAAAACATTTTCTGTTTCAGAAAAGGATATTATTTCTAAAAGAAAAACTGCTCAGGTTGCTTTTGCAAGGCAGGTTGCTATGTATATCGCAAGGGAAACTACCGAGCTTTCATATAAAGCAATTGGTGATAGTTTTGGTAAAGACCATACAACCGTTTTACATAACGTTCAAAAAATTGAAAATCACCTAAGCAGTAATCCTTTTGATAAAGAACTTGTTGAAGATATAATCAAAAATTTAATGAACACTTAAGTTTTTTATCCACAAAGTTATAAAACTTAACATAAGGGTTATCCACACCCCTGTTGATATCTCAAAGTTATTAGATTTATCAAATTTTTATCCAATGCTTATTGTTTGATAATTTTTCTTATTTTTTCCTTTGTTTAAAATGGTTTTGAGAGTTATTAAACATTTGCACCGCCCTTATTATTATAACTAAAATATATATTATGTTATTTTTTGTTTTTTCTTCGAAAAAAATTATTTTTAAATTTTAGGATGGGAATGAAAAAAATGAAAATTATTGTTAATCGCGAACTTTTATCTGATGCAGTTGCAAATTTGCAAAGAGCAGTTACTCCACGTTCTTCTCTTCAAATTTTAGAGGGAATTTTACTTTCTGCTGAGAAAAATAAACTTACCCTTATGGCATATAATATGGAAATTAGTATGAGAAAAGAGCTTCCTATTATTTGCGAAGAAGAGGGAGATATTGTAATAAGCGCCAAAATTCTTTTTGAAATTATTCGTAAGGTTAAGGGCGAAAATATTGAAATTGTGGTTGACCAAAGAAGTGTTTGCCATATTTCTTCTGGTGTTTCTTCTTTTGATATTATGGGAATGAAGAGTGAAGATTTTCCTGAAATGCCGAATGTAGCAGAATATAAAACCTTAACCCTTTCAAGTGAACAGCTTAAAAGTATTGTAAGACAAACAGTTTTTGCGGCTTCTCAAATAGAGGGTACTCGCCCTGTTCTTACAGGTATAAATTTTGAGGTAAAAGGTAAAGAGCTTAAAGCAGTTGCTATTGATGGTAACCGTCTCGCAATCAGAAAAGAAATGATAAATAATGATACAAATATTGAGTTTATTGTTTCTGCAAGGGCTATTTCAGAAGCGGTTAAAATTATTGGTGAAAAAGAAGAAGACATTATTATTAGGGTTGGAACACGTAATATCAGTTTTGATATTGACGGTTATGTTATGACCTCTCGTCTTTTAGAAGGTAAATATATTGAATATTCTCGTTCTATTCCTGAAAGCTTCACACAGGAAATTAAGGTAAATGTAAATGAAATTATTGAAATTATTGAAAGAATTTCGCTTGTTATTGTAAGCGACCAAACAAAAAGTCCCATTCGCTGCAGTTTTGAACAGGATAAGGTTACATTTACCTGTTCCTCTGATATTGGTAGAGCAAAAGATTATCTTAATATTGACCTTAAAGGTAATGATTTTACAATTGGTTTCAATAGCAGATATCTTATTGATGCGCTTAAGGCTACAGAAAGTGAAGAGGTTTATATAAGATTTAATGGTTCAACCGCCGCCGCAGTAATTACTCCTGTCTCGGGCGATGAATATATTTATCTTGTACTTCCTATGATTTTGAAATAATGAAAGAGATAAAAATAGTAACAGAATATATAAAGCTTGATTCGTTTTTGAAACTTGCCGCCCTAGTTTCAACCGGTGGACATGCAAAAATAGTAATAACCGAAGGTGAAGTTAAGGTAAACGGTGAGGTTTGTACCCAAAGGGGTAAAAAGCTTAGAGAAAACGATATGGTAGAATTTGAAGGAAAAGAGTATTTAATAGTAAAATGATACTTGAAAATATTACTTCAAACGGGTTTCGAAATCTTTCGGGACTGGACTTTTCTCCCACCGAAAATATGAATGTTATTTTTGGAAACAATGCCGAGGGAAAAACAAATTTATTAGAGGCAATTTGGCTTTTTTGCGGAGCTAAAAGCTTTAGGGGAGCAAAAGACAAAGAAATGGTAGCTTTCGGCGAGGAAAAAGCGGTTAATACCGCAAATTTTTCCTTAAACGGAAGAAAAATGGATGCAAAAATTATCATAGACACAAAAAGAAGGGCAGAACTTTTAGGAAAAAAACTTTCTTCCCCCTCTAAGCTTGCGGGTAATTTTTATTGTCTTACCTTTTCTCCACAGGATTTAAATCTTGTAAATGACGGGCCAAAGGTTAGAAGAAGGTTTTTAGATACCGCAATAGGTCAAATATATCCAATTTATAACGAGCTTTTAAGAGAATATTTAAAGGCGGTACTGCAAAGAAACTCAATTTTAAGGGACATAAGATATCATACAGAGCTTGAACATATTTTAGAAGATTTTGAAGTTTCTCTTGCAAATCTTTCTATAAAAATTATTAAGTATAGAGAAAAATACATTGAAGGACTTGCAAAAATTGCCCCCGAAATATATGACGGAATTTCCGGTGGAAGAGAAAATTTAGAAATCAAATATATTTCCGAAATAAATGGTCAGATGTCTGCCGAAGAAGTGCTTAAAAAATATAAAGAAAACCGAAGGGAAGATATATTTACACAAAGCACGTCGGTAGGCCCTCATAGAGATGATATTTTACTAAGCTTAAATGGAAATTTAGTAAAAGCATTTGGTTCTCAAGGGCAAAAGAGAAGCGTTGCACTTTCACTTAAGCTTTCTGAGGCAAGGGCACTTAAAAATTTAACGGGAGAAGAGCCTATTGCTCTTTTAGACGACGTTATGAGTGAGCTTGACACCAAAAGGCAGGATTTTATTTTAAATCATATAAAAAAATGGCAGGTTTTTATAACCTGTTGCGACCCCGCCAATATTTTAGGCCTTAAAAACGGAAAGGTTTTTAAAATGTCGGGCGGAAAACTTCACGAAATTTAGGAGAATTTTATGTACCTGCATTTAGGTCAGGAAACGGTAGTAAGAGAAAAAGATATAGTTGGAATTTTTGATATGGACACCTCTACCGTTTCTAAAAGTACAAGAGAATTTTTAAACAAAAAAGAAAAGCAAAAAGAGGTAATAACTGTTGCTTTTGAGCTTCCAAAAACCTTTGTTTTGGTAAATAAACAAAGGTCTAAAAAAAGTAAGGTTTATATTTCTCAGCTTTCTTCGAGTACTCTTTTAAAAAGAAAAGGAAGTTTTATTGGTCTTTAAACTATTTTAAATTAACTTTTAATCTAAAGAAATGGAGAAAAAAGTATGAATAGCGATATCAACACACCGGTAACCGAAAATTATGACGAAAGTTCCATACAGGTTTTAGAGGGACTTGAAGCCGTTCGTAAAAGGCCCGGTATGTACATCGGCTCAACAGGAGAAAGGGGCCTTCACCACCTTGTTTACGAAATTGTAGACAATGCCATCGACGAAACTCTTGCAGGTTACTGCGATAAAATCACTGTCGACCTTTTAGATGACGGTGTTATTGAAATTTCGGATAATGGCCGTGGTATCCCCGTTGGTATAAATCCGCAAAAGGGAATTCCCGCAGTAACTGTTGTATTTACAATTTTGCACGCCGGCGGTAAATTTGGCGGAAGCGGATATAAGGTTTCGGGCGGTCTTCACGGCGTTGGTGCCAGTGTTGTTAACGCGCTTTCTTCATGGCTTGAGGTAACGGTTAAAGACGGTAAAAATATTCATAAACAGCGTTTTGAAAAGGGAAATATCGCAACCGAGCTTGAGGTTATAGGCGATACAACCGAAACAGGTACAACCGTTCGCTTTAAGCCCGATCCCGATATTTTCACCGACACCACAACCTACGATTATGATACACTTCTTTACAGGCTTAGAGAACAGGCTTTTCTTAACGCAGGTATAAGGGTAGTTTTAAGTGATAAACGAAGCGGTTTTGACGAAAGACAAGACGACCTTCATTTTGAGGGTGGCATTCGTTCTTATGTTGAATATTTGCTTGAAAAAACCGGCAAAGAAAGAATAATTGATGACGTTATTTATTTAGAAGGCAAGGAAAAAGATTCTTCTGCAGAAATTGCTCTTCTTTGGACAAATAGCTATAGCAGTAACATAATAAGCTTTGCCAACACAATTCATACTGTAGATGGCGGTACCCACGAAACAGGCTTTAAAACCGCCCTTACAAGAACGGTTAACGATTATGGTCTTCGCTTTAAAATTTTAAAAGAGAGCGATACAAAGCTTTCAACAGTAGATATTTGCGAGGGTATGATAGCCGTTGTAAGCGTTAAGCTTGTTGACGCGCAGTTTGAAAGCCAGACTAAAGCAAAGCTTGGTAACACCTCTATCGGCAAGCTTGTTGGTAAGGTAGTAAAAGAAAAGCTAGGCCAGTATTTAGAGGAAAATCCTTCCGCCGCAAAAATAGTTATGGAAAAATCTATCGCTTCTTCCAATGCCAGAGAGGCGGCACAAAAGGCACTTCAGGCTTCGAGAAGCAAGTCGGCGCTTGGCGGCAGAACAAGAATGCCCGAAAAGCTTACCGACTGTATTTCAGACGACCCAACAAAGACAGAGCTTTTCATTGTCGAGGGTGATTCTGCAGGTGGTAGCGCAGTTGAGGGAAGAAACAGTACCTATCAGGCAATACTCCCGCTTTGGGGTAAAATGCTTAACGTTGAAAAGGCAAGGGCAGACAGGGTTTACGGTAACGATAAACTTACCCCCGTTATTATAGCACTTGGAACAGGTATTGCCGATAATTTCGATATTGAAAAGCTTCGCTATGATAAAATTGTTATTATGGCCGATGCTGACGTTGACGGTTCGCATATTCGTACTCTTTTGCTTACATTCTTCTTCAGATATATGCCTGAGCTTATAAACACAGGCCACGTTTATCTTGCACAGCCGCCCCTTTATAGAATTCAAAAGGGCAAACAGCATTTTGACGTGTTTACCGATGAAGAAAAAGCAAGGCTTGTGGCCGAGCTTGGCGATAACGTTGATGTTCAGCGATATAAAGGTCTTGGTGAAATGAATCCCGAACAGCTTTGGGAGACAACCCTTGACCCCGAAAGAAGAACAATGCTTCGCGTTACAATAGAAGATGCAATTTTGGCTGACGCCACCTTTACAATGCTAATGGGTGAAGAGGTTGAGCCTAGAAGACAGTTTATAGAGCAAAACGCTGTGTTTGCTACAGACTTAGATATTTAAGGGAGGGAGAAAAATGGCTAAACAAGAGGCAGTATATTGGCCCGAAAGTGAAAACACTAATATAGTTCCTGTTGAAATTGTTGATGAAGTAAGAAACAGTATGCTTCAGTACTCTATGTCGGTTTTGGTAGGCCGTGCTCTCCCTGATGTTAGAGACGGACTTAAACCCGTTCATAGAAGAATTCTTTATACTATGTACGAAAATGGACTTACTCCTGACAAATCGTACAGAAAATGCGCCGATACCGTTGGTGCGGTGCTTGGTCGTTATCATCCACACGGTGACGCCAGTGTTTATGATGCGATGGTTAGAATGGCGCAGGATTTTTCTCTACGCTATCCTTTAATTGACGGTCACGGTAACTTCGGTAATATTGACGGCTATCCCGCCGCCGCTTATAGATATACCGAAAGCAAAATGAACAAGCTTTCCTACAGTATGCTTGACGATATAAAGAAGGATACTGTTGATTTTGCACCCAACTATGATGACCGTTTAAAAGAGCCTGAGGTTTTGCCGGTTCGTTTTCCGCAGCTTCTTGTAAATGGCTCTTCGGGTATTGCGGTTGGTATGGCTACCGAAATTCCTCCTCATAACTTGGGCGAGGTTATTGATGGAATGTGCCACCTTATCGACAACCCCGATGCCGACCTTTCTGACCTTTGTCAGTATATAAAGGGTCCCGATTTCCCAACAGGCGGTATTATTATGGGCCGCGCAGGAATTCGTGCCGCTTATGCAACGGGTAGGGGAAAAATAATTGTTCGCGGTAAGGCCGAAATAGAGGAACAGAAAAACGGCAAGTTCCGTATTGTTATTACCGAAATTCCTTATAAGGTTCGTAAAAAAGACCTTGTTAAGCATATTTATGATTTGGCTGCCGATAAGAAAATTGAGGGTATTGACGACGTTGTTGACTACTCCTCAAAGCGCGATGGCGGTATAAAAATTGTTGTTGATATTAAAAAGGACGCTTCACCACAGGTAGTTTTAAATAAGCTTTATGCTAATACATCGCTTCAAACCACCTTTGGCGCAATTTTACTTGCCATTGTTGGTGGAAAGCCGCAGGTTTTAACCCTTAAAGAGATGCTTCAAAATTGTATCGACTTCCAGTACGATATAATTTACCGCCGCACTGTTTTTGACAAGAAAAAAGCGGAAGAAAGGGCACATATTTTAGAGGGTCTTAAGGTTGCGCTTGACTTTATTGATGAGGTTATCGCAATAATCCGCGGCAGTAAAACAATAGCCGAAAGTAAAGAAACCCTGTCTGAACGTTTCGGCCTTGACGATATCCAAACCGATGCTATCGTGCAAATGCAGCTCGGTAGACTTGCCGGTATGGAAAAACAAAAGATTTTAGATGAACTAAGCGAAAAGCTTGAGTTTATTAAAAATTGTGAAGAAATTTTGGGCAGTAGAGAAAAAATTCTTGAAATTGTTAAAACAGACGCCCTTAATCTTCGCGATAAGTATGCCGACGAAAGAAGAACCGAGATTTCTGACGTTGCCGGCGAGGTTGATATTGAAGACCTTATCCCGAAAGAACAGTGTGTTCTTACTAAAACTCATAACGGTTATATTAAACGTATCGCGGCTGACGAGTATGAGACTCAGCACCGCGGCGGAAGAGGCATTAAGGGTATGACCACAAGGGAAGACGACGTCGTTTCTGATATGTTTACCTGCTTCTCGCACGACTGGGTTATGATGTTCAGTAATTTGGGTAAGGTTTATAGAATGAAGGCCTACGAAATTCCTGAGGGAAGCCGTACCGCAAAGGGTATGAATATTATAAATCTACTTCCCCTTGCGGCAGATGAGAAGATTATGACAATTCTTCCGATTCCCGCTATGGAAGAGGGTATGTATGTTTGTATGGGTACCAAAAACGGTATCATTAAGCGTACTTCTCTTGAAGCCTTTAAGAATATTCGTAAAACCGGCCTTATTGCACTTTCTATCGATGAAGGAGACGAGCTTTGCTTTGTTCACCTCACAAACGGAAGCTCTAATCTTTTGGTTGCAACCAAAAAAGGTAAGGCAATTAAGTTTAGTGAGAATGACGTTCGCGCTATGGGTAGAACCGCGAGGGGCGTTCGTTCAATAAAACTTGCCGAGGACGATTACGTTGTTGGAATGGTTGTTTCAAACAGCGAAGACGATAAGGTTTTGACAGTTACCGAAACAGGCTATGGCAGAATAAGCAGTATTTCTGATTATCGACTTCAGTCGCGTGGCGGTAAGGGAATTATCAATTATCGTACCGCAAAATACGGCGACGTAGCGGCAGTTGTTGTTCCGGGCGAGTCAGAAGACCTTATTATGATTTCTTCAAGCGGTGTTATTATAAGAATTTCTCTTGACGAGCTTAGCATATACTCCAGACCTGCAAAGGGTGTAAGGGTTATGAGAATGAAGGCCGAAAACGAAGAAAAACTTTTAACTGTTACAACAACGCCTCACGATGAAAACGAGGTTACCGATACTCCTGAAGCTCCCGACGCCGATTCGGGCGATGTAGGTGAGGAAGAGGTTTACGACCCCGAGGACGATATCCCCGATGATGAGGCTTTGGAGGAAGAAGCTTCAGAGGTAGAGGAAAAGTAAGTTCCAAAATTTGTAAGAACTTTATTGGTTGACAAATTTTGGGGAGGAATGTATAATATCCTTATAACAAAGGGAACTATAATAATACTTTTGGAGGTATTTTATTATGAAATTTAGACATTTTGCGTGGATTCTTACCGCACTTGTAGCTGTTGTAGCCATGGCTGCCGGCGTTGCTGTTATAGTTAACCGTTACCTTGCAAAGAAAAATAAAACCGATTATATCGAGTGTGACTGTGAGGATGACGATTTCGATTTAGATGAAGATTTAGCAGCAGCTGAATAAAAAGAAAAACGCTTTGGGAAAGGAAATTCCCCGAAGCGTTTAATTTTTTAGACACTTTATTTTAAAAACTCGGCTATTCTTCAAGATTTTTGCCTAAAACCCCTGCGGCAACCTGTGTTAGCTTAATTTCACTTTCCGAGGGTAGCATATTTTCTCCCTCTTTAGCTAAAACTGTTACAATTCCTGTAAGGTCGCCAGAAGAAATTATAGGGGAAGCAACCGAAACAATAAGGTCGTTTCCCTCAAGAGCGTTAAAACCGCTCGATTGCTCGTTTAAAATAAAATTTTTGCGGTTTTCGGCAAGCTCCTCTAAAGAAGAGGTAAGCCTGCGCTCTAAAACCTCTCTTTTGGGTAGCCCCGCCGCTGCAATGCAGTGGTCTCGGTCGCAAACAATAACGGGACGGCCGGTGTTTTTCGCCAAAACGTCACAGTAAACCTCGGCAAGAGTAGTGAGCTCACCCATCGGCGAATATTTTTTAAAAATAACCTCACCTTCACGGTCGGTAAAAATCTCAAGCGGGTCTCCTTCGCGGATTCGCATTGTCCTTCTGATTTCTTTCGGTATAACCACACGGCCAAGGTCGTCTATTCTACGAACTATTCCTGTTGCTTTCATAAATATATTAACTCCTCTTTCTTTAAATTAATGAATAATGAAAAATGAATGATGAAGAATGAATAATTAAGGTGTGCCTTCGGCACATTTTATATCGTCGGCAAAGCCGACACCGAAATTATTCACTATTCATTATTCACTATTCACTCGCAAGGCGCCGCCTTGCGCCCCTGTTGCTTTCATATATAAATCTCCTTTAATTTCAAATCGTGATACTATTATTTGTGATTGAAGGGAATTTATACTTAGTCTTTTACATTTTGCTATGTCAAATATATTTTACATTTTGTAAAATATATTTGACATAAGCTAAAGTTTTTGATAGAATAAAAACAGAATTATTGAAAGGAGATGTCAACGGTGGACAAAAAGCGAAAATTTAAATCTGCGCGTGATTTATGCGGTTTAACACAAGACGGGCTTGCCAAAGCCGTTGGAGTCTCCCGACAAACAATAGTCAGCATAGAAAAAGGTGGGGGTAATCCCTCGCTTGACCTATGCAAAAGAATTTGCAAAACATTAAATACAACCTTAGATGAATTATTCGGGGAGGAACAATAAAATGACTCGCACAGAAATGATACTTCGTATTGGAAAAGAATATCACACCGCAAATATTGAAGGTGGAGAATATAGTTATGTACAAGAAGCAGGTTCAAGAGCCAAATTAGAAAAAGCCCTTGGACACAGTTTTTCACATTTTAAACTTGATATTCGTTTTGAATTAGACGATGTCGCTGTACTTATAGAAACAAAACAATCCTTCACAAAAAATGATGAAGATCAACTTGCAGAATATGTAGAAGAAGAATTTGCTTTGCATAACGGAAAGAAAATTATTGCTATTCTTGCGAATACAAACAATGACGAAATCAAGGTATGGAAATCTGCTATCGATGACGAGTATATTTTAACTAACGAAACTGTTCTCGATAAAATGGAACATTATGTTGGTTTGTTTGATGCAAGTAAACAAAACGATAGAGAGAAGGTTTTAAAGAATACTTATGATTTAAACGAACTTCTTCATAAAATGGACATTGATGAAAGACTCCGCAGTCAGTTTGTGGGAACAACCCTTCTTTATCTCAAGAAATTAGTAGAAAAATTTGGAGCAACCAAAATCGACGAAACATTAAAGAAAAAATTAGATGCTCATTGGTCTATGATGGACGGCAAACAAATTCGTGCCGCTATAGAATCTACATTAGACGATTTGCTTGATGGTTCAGAAAACAAAAACAAAAAAATCGAATTACTACAAAAAAATGTCCTTAACGACCAAAAAGTTAAAAAGCTTGATCCCGCAAATTGGATAAAAATTTTAGACACTATCCTTATGGATATTTATCAGTATATCGACACCAACAGTTCTGAAGGGCAGGACATCTTAAATCTCTTCTTCATCGCTTTTAATAAATATACTGGTAAAGCTGATAAAAATCAGGCGTTTACACCCGATCACATAACAGAGTTTATGTGTAGATTGACAGATGTTGATAGAACAAAGCGTGTGCTTGACATAACCTGTGGCAGTGCCTCGTTCTTGGTTCAAGCTATGGTTAAAGAATTGGCTGATTGTAATCGAAATACGACGGAAGATGAAGCAAAAGCATTACAGGACATCGTAAAAAAAGAACACATTTATGGTATAGAGGTTGAAGAAAAAGCGTATGGACTTTCCACAACTAATATGTTGATACATGGCGATGGCAATTCTAATATTAAGTTTGGAAGTTGCTTTGATTGCAAACAATTTATTAAAACTGCTAACCCCGACATCGTTTTAATGAATCCGCCTTATAATGCTAAGCCGATTGGCATACCTGAAAAATACAAAAAGGAATGGGGAAAAGCAAAAGATGGCAAGGAAGATCCCACAAAGGGTTTAGTTTTCATTCATTATCTATCTGATGTTATCGCAGAAATGAATAAAGAACGCGAAAAAAACAATGAACCATTAAAGGCTGTCAAACTTGCCGTTTTGCTTCCTGTATCTGCTGCTATTGGCACAAGTTCAATCATTGAGACCGAAAAGAGTCAAATGTTAAAAAATAATACACTTGAGGCGGTGTTTACGCTTCCTAATGAAATTTTCTATCCAGGCGCATCTGCATCTGCTTGTTGTATGTTGTTTACATTGGGCAAGCCTCATAAAAAAGCAGACGGCACCATAAACGAAACATTTTTCGGATATTGCAAAGACGATGGATTCAAAAAGAAAAAGAATCTCGGTAGAATTGAGCAGTTTGATGAAAACAACAATTCAAAATGGAAAGTTATTGAGGACGAGTGGCTATACTTGTTTAACAACAAAAAAGCTATGGATGGAAAATCCGCTACAGCTGTTGTTGATGGAAAATCCGAATGGCTTTGCGAGGCGTATATGAAAACAGATTATAGCAAACTTACGGAAGCAGATTTTCAACAAACATTAAACAATTATCTCTCTTACTTAATGAAGGAGGGTAAAATTTATGAATCTTGATGTTAAAAAATGGAAAGAATTTAAGGTCTCTTCCATATTCTCTATACACAACGGTAAAGGTATAACAAAAGAAGAAATTGAAGAAAACACGGGTGATTTAACAGTAGTTCAAAGCGGCGAAGAAAATAACGGTGTTCTCGGTAAAATTGATCGTAACTATTGTGAAGCAATGAACTATACTCTTTCCTATAAGCCCTGCTTAACAGTTGCAAGAAGCGGCTCGGCAGGTTTTGTTTCTTTTCAAGTTGATGGTTGCGTTGTAGGAGACTCTGCAAAGATATTGTTACTTGACGAGGAAGTTGCATCAAATGAAGTATATACTTTTTTACAAACAATATTATCCGCAAACCGTTTCAAGTATGCTTATGGAAGAAAAGTTACAGAAAGTAAATACATGAACGATACTATCAAACTGCCTATTGAACATAACGAAGATGGTACGCCATTCATTGACGATTCAAAAAAATATTCTGAAAAAGGATATGTGCCCAATTGGATATGGATGGAAAATTATATTAAATCACTTAATTATAAAACTCTAAAAACAAACAATAAACAAAACACTATAGAACTTAATTTGAGCAAATGGCAAAGTTTTGAAGTTAAATCTATCCTAAAAGTTATAAACGGTAAAGGGTTAACAACAGAGGAAATAGAAGAAAACCCAGGAAATATTTTTTGTGTTCAAGGCGGTGAATCTAAAAACGGCTCTATTGGTTGCATCAATCGTAGCTATTGCGAGCAACAAGGATATGTTATTATAGATGAAATGTGTTTAACAGTTGCTCGTGTGGGTACGGCTGGATGTGTAAATTTTTGGGAAGATTCTTGCGCTATAGGAGACAAATGTAAAGGTTTAATACTTAAGGAACATCCGACAAAGGCTACTTACTTATTTATACAAACAGTACTCAATCAATTACAGTATAAATATAGTTATGGCAGAGGCCTTGTCACAGACAAATATATGTCCGATGTAATTAAACTTCCTATTCTGTACAATACAGATGGTTTACCGTTTATTGATGATACAAAAAAGTATAGCAAAAGCGGTTATGTTCCCGATTGGAAATTTATGGACAATTATATAAATGCATTACCTTACGGTGATAGGATCTAATAGCAAAAGCGAGGTGAATTTCACCTCGCTTTTGCTATGTATAGGTCAAAAAATACTGTTTTTTGTCAAAAATTTTTCTTAAAAAATCGCCCAAAAGCCCAGTATTTATAAAGGTTTATCGCACTTTTGTGTTATCTCATACGAGTGAAACGAGTATCTATGTTCTCCAAAAAAGTCTAAATCTATGATTTAGCAACTGTTTTTAGAGGTTATAATAACGCATTCCTCTATTCTACGAACTATTCCTGTTGCTTTCATATATAAATCTCCTTGTCATATTTGTATGGGTCATTCACGAATGGCCCGCGGGCGATTCGTGAATCGCCCCTACGTTATATAATTTTCAAATTGTGATGTTAGTATTTGTAAGTAGTGGAGATTTATACTGCTTGAATTTACTTTTAAAAGTAAATATGTTATAATAAATAAAAGGCGGTGAATATATGATTATTTATACAACGAAGCTTCTTCGAGACAGATATAAACTGAATATGCCAGAAGAATGTGCTAATAATGCAAAGACAATAAAGTCTATTATTGAAAAAGAACGAGGCGACCGTATGCTTGAGTGGGGAGCAAAGTTGTTTTACTTCGATAGGCGAAAATGCATACAACTATCGCATTTTGCAAGTAAATTCACCCTATTTCTTTGCGATATCAAGGTAAAAGACTTATCTATCATTGGCGACTATATTTGCGGTTATTTATATGATATATATTCCGACGACGAAAAGACATGCGAACTGCTTGAACGCTATTTTTTGAGTACGCCGTTTGTCTGCTTTGATAAGCTTACGGACAAAAGCGCTATTTCGACACTTAACCGAACACAATCCGATTTTGCATTTGACGGATATCGTTTCTACGATTATATAGAAAACGGTATATTAAAAACTCGCCAAATAAACGAAGAAGTCAATACAAATTGGTTAGTAACACAAAAAATTGACGGAAAAACAACCTATTTTTACCCAAAGGAAAGATTTCGCGATCTGCTTCGAGAGCGATATGGCAATAATGAGTAAAGCGAGGGAAAAATCCCCTCGCTTTTGCTATATCAAATGATCATTTGTTGTATTTCAGCGTTATAATCGCTTCAAGGTTATCTACAATAAAGGTTTGCGCTTCTTTATTGTATACAACAACTGTATATTCACCTCTTTGTCCCGTCCTGACTTCTGTGGAAATTCCGATATCGCTTCCTTGCTCTGTAGGTCGTTTTGAAGTCTTTCCATCGAATGAAGAATGTTCAAAAAGCATATCGATAGACAGCAACCAATTTGTTAAATCTCTATGAGAAATTTTTCTCATAGATTCATCATTTATAAGGGAATTTAACCTTTTTGCAATTTCACTTATAGCAATCGGTGAATTCGAATATGGGAATTTTGCTAATTCTTCTGTTGATAATTCAAAGCGCAGTTTACCGTTTTTCTTTTTATTTGTACCGCCATTCTCGATGACCTGTCGCAAGATATCCGAGACAAAAAAGAAGCACCGTGACAGCCGAATATTGTTGACAATATCATCTTCCTTAATAATTGTATCATCAAGCGGATTTATTCCGTTAGCCAACTTATCGATAAATGATTTTGCGTATTCTATTTTTTCTATTTCCGTCATTTTTTATTCCTCCAAAACTGTCATCTATTTCAATCGAATATAACAGGTTGATTTGCCTTTACCTTCACGTTTCAGTTCGCCGGAGGCTACCATTTTACGAAGAGCTCCTTCTACGGAACTAAGGCTAAGCGTCGGACACAATTCACGTATATCCTGCTTATTAAAGCGCCCTATCTTATTCATAGCGGCTTTTCGAACCATCTCAAGGGCAGGAAGCTTCTCTTCAACAAGAGCAAATCTATCTCCAAAGTCTTTGTATGCTGAGAGGATAGTTCCAAGCAAATATTTAATAAATGGAACGGTATCCTCCGTACCTTCGTGCCATCCATGCTGAGAAGATCCGAGTGCATCGTAATACAAATCCTTATTCTTAGCAATCTTTGCCTCTAAGGAAATATATTTACCCACATAAAATCCGCTTCGATATAGAAGTAAAGTGGTAAGCAAACGGCTCATTCTTCCGTTGCCGTCGTTAAAAGGATGAATACAAAGAAAGTCGTGAACAAAAATCGGAATTGCGATTAAAGGCTCCAATTCCATATTGCC